>NZ_JBXALD010000016.1:0-101530 GCF_058799075.1 Cupriavidus sp. GW822-FHT06G04
GGAGCCCGGTGCGCGAATCGCGCACGCCGGGATCTGTGCGGGGGGTGCCCAGTAATGGGCATTCCTACCGCGACATTCGATCGACCGGCAACCCATGCCTTCCCATCGCCATCCGCCAACCAAGGGACCGCCCACTAAAGGCCGCGGCGCAGTCAGCAACCTCCAGGGACGCTTCGAGCGCGACCAGCGCGAAGCGTTCGACGACGGCTGGCTGACGTCCGAAGCTGAGCCGTTGCAAGCGGTCGAAGCTTGCCGTCGCGCCGACGGTCCGGCACAGCCGGCCGGGGCGTCGTCATCGAAACTGATCACGCAGGTCACCATCGAGCAGGCGCGGTCAATCCTCACGCGCAATGCGTCGCCTGACATTCCGTTCGATGTCTCGCTGAATCCGTATCGCGGCTGCGAGCATGTTATGCGACACTGCATTGTGTTCACAGACTGTAGTACCCTGAATTTGGGGTTGGAAGTCTATTAGGTTGGGCGCCTGCGAAGCGGGCGAACCTTCGAGTGTGGGCAACCTGTGAACCTCATCGAAGGCCGTGCATGGCTTCGGGGTGTGGGCGGGCGAACTGTCCACATAGGGTATACCCACACGATTTGATATGAGGAACGCCCAAATGTCAGATTTGGATGCGGTATCCAAGGATCTGGTCGGTGAGACCGACGAACCGGTTGAATGGGTCGTACGGAAGTTTCGCAAGAAGTCGGCCGGAAGACTTCCTGATAACCCCGGCCAAGCGCCTAATGCTGCAACTATACCCCGCGGCTTCCCATTTGTTATCGACAATATCAGCGGAGCTATCGCCGAGCTCATCTTTTTCTATCTTTACGAAGGGCATTACAAAGAAAAAGCCTGGGTTTTTGTGGAAAACAAACTCAGTTCGTATGCTTTTGATTGTAAAGATTGGTTGATTTTCCTGGATGCATTTGGAATTGTGTGGCATCAGGCAACAGTCGATGATCTTGAAAGCTATATCGGGGTAATGAATGCGACCGTCTCCCCAACATCCGGGGAGGAATATCGTAATGCAACTCCGCGGAGGCGAGTTTCGACGATAGAGGGGCTTTATAAATGGGCGCGCGAGAAAAAATTATATGATGGCCCCCTTCCGTTGAAAGCACTTTTGCTGCCGGCAGTCAAAGAGGGTAATGATGGCGGAGTCGAGTCGCGGCGGAAAATTTACGTGAGCAAAATCGCCGAAGAGGACGAGCCGGTTCGGGTAATGGAAATTGAGCAGGCCCGATCTATTATGAATAGCCTCGGCCGCTTACCATCCGACTTTCTAAAATCCCGAGAAGAAGGAACCTTTGATTCTGTCGACGAGGAGATTCAAGAGTTAGGATTTGATGTGGGTTCCTCGCGTGACAGACTCGCTGGTGAGTATGCGCTGAATTCGGGATTGCGCATCAGCGAGATCCGCAATCTCAGTTATCGACTATTTGAAAAATTTGATTCTAATCTGTTGGCAGATAATCGGAACTACAAAATTCGAATTGTAGGGAAGGGTAGGAAACCGCGAAAAGTCGATGTTCCCGGATGGTTGATTAAAGAGACGCTCGTATATATCGCGTATGAACGCCGACTGATCGCGGAGAAAATCAACATTGCCACCAGTAGCGACGCTCTAATTATAAATCCAACATTTACGCATCAGCACGCGGGAAAACGAGTATCAGTTCGCACGCTCGAGCGCAGATTCGCAAAGGCATGTATCGATGTTGGGCAATGCCAGTTCGAAGAGAGAGCCAGTATCCGGCAGAGAGGGATTCGAGTCGAGAAAAAGGCTTTCGAAAAACAGTTTCCGCTTTTTGTTTTTCATGATCTACGGCATACCTATGCCGTATGGACCTACTATGCGAGAAAAAAGGCTGGAGACAGTGAGCCCTGGCTGTATATCCAGGCCCGTTTAGGTCATGCTCATCTGACGACGACGATGGACACGTATCTGAAAGCCGCTGGCGACTTCGAGGCTGCCGTGTCGGACGCTTTAATGGAGCACATCGGTGGCATCAGGTAATCATTTGCGTTACGCGCAGCTTAGTGACGAACAACTCAAGGCTATTGAGAGTAGGTCGAAGAATGTGATCGTCTCTAGTGAACTGAATTCGTATGTTGGTCCTAAGGAAAATCTTGAATTTTTCGAAAGAGCGCTGGAAAAGCTCCAAGCGACGCTTGCCGGGTGCGCTTGTGCTGAAGAGTTTGCGTCGGCTTTTGTAATTTGGAGTAACAACCCGGATCGTAAAGCGAAGCTCCTGTTTGAGCGAATGCATTCGAGGATTGCAAACAGTTGGGTTAACTATCTGAAGAGGCGTAACTTCGAAAGCCTTAGAACGGAGGAAATTACCCGACTGATAATCGATGATTTTATAAAGTTCATCAGAAAGGAGTGTCACGTTAGTTACAGCACCCAACGTGGCTACTGGGGGGCTTTTCGCAGCCTCCTAGAAGTTATCAGAGAAAGTCCGAGGCTGAGGCATCGGTTGTCCCCAGAGCTCTCTTGGCCAAGCCGACCGTTTCGACGCGAAGGGGCTTCCCATAATCCGACTGAAGCGTTGGATGCAGCAACTCTGCGAGCATTGTTGGTTGCTTGTCGGGCTGAGGCAGCGGAAACGATTCGTGAATTTCGAGAATTACGGCCGATTATCGAAGGGGGAAATCCCTATCTTGGCGACCAAGACCTTGATAGCCGGGGGCGTTATAAAACGATAGAAAGCGCCTTGTGGAGGCTAAAGGAAATCGGATTGCTGCCTATTCCCTGTCTGGCCGATATTAAGAAAATCGATGGAAATTTGGGAAATGCAATTCAGTTTTTTCACGGGATGAGGGCCGTGATTTTGCCATTTTACCCAAGCGCTGACCGATTGGTTCCCTTTATCTTGCTCCATGCTATCTATACGTCTGGAAACACCGGGTCACTTCTCGGTATGCGTCTTCGCCAGATTACTCATAAGAAGGTAATGGGTGTCAAGCGAATAGTTTACAGATTTGTCAAGCCCAGAGCGAAAGGACAGTATTCTAGGAGTTTCGCGCATCAAGATGACGACATTCTCTCGCCTGCGATGCTGCACTCTTTTCTGTTGGAGTGGACATCCTTAATTCGGGGCAAGGCAGGGAAATTCGCTGGCAATCTATATGTGTTTGGCACTCGAGAGGGCACAGTTCGAGGTTTTCTGACAGGCGCGCAGGCAGGGGTTTCTTTTGACGTCTTATGGAAGCGCGGACTGGAAAATTTTATCGACCGCCATAAATTACCAAAATTTGGCATTAAGAACTTGCGGACTACAGGGTTAGACCTAGTCCGCGTCTTGAGTGGCGACGACCTTCGTGCGGTACAGGCCGCAGGAGGTCAGAAAAGTGGACAAGTTGTGCAGGCTCATTATGAAGGCGCCTCCGCCCGGAACCGCAGAAATGAAGCCTTGAGCGAAGTGATGACGACGATGGAGGGCTGGGTTGGCTCTGCCGGGACGCTTGACCCGCGTGTGACACCGACCTACAGCGATATCCTGGCGGCAACCCCTGGGTGGCATTGTGCGGATCCGTTTGATTCCCCCGTTCCCGGTGAAATCAAAGGCCGCCGATGTCAAGCGTTCGGCAGGTGCCCAGGTTGCCCCTTCGGTGCGGTCAACAAGTTTTCTGCCTATTCCCTCGCCCGGGCTTTGCAGCTTCTCGACGAAGTGATTAATGCGAGAGCCTACCTAGACGTACGCCGGTGGTCCGCTGCATATGAAGAAGTCCAACTGGCTCTGCAGAATAGATGGATTCCGTCGTTCGATGACGAAAGCGTCTGGGAAGAAGCCAAAAAGTTGTCACTCAACCCGTTAGGAAGGTTGGAATGAAACCATCGGCGAAAGCGCCGTCAGCGGCGCACAAAGTTGTGGAGGTCGACACTCCCCTTATACGAGTGTCCACGCACTCAATTTGGCCCGACTATTCCTGGCGATTGGACACCACCACTCCCGGGCAGACCAACCGGATGTTTTGGGATTTCGCGTTGCCGGACGGATCGCGCTCAACTGACAGCCAGCATCAGGTCTTACTGGAATCATTCCGCGAAGTTTGCTGGGGAATGCTCGAGGATGGTGGTTGGTACGGGGCAGCGCTTTCGCCTGGAAGTGGGCCTGCAATGTCCGCGGGCTCGAAAGAGCTTTTTTGCTGGATGAACTATCGTGGCCTTCGGGACTTCGGTGAGCTAACCGAGGAGGCATGGGCACAATACCATTCCGACCTTCCGACTCTTCTTTTGAATCGATTGCGTTTCTATGACGACAAGGACGCCCTGTATGGCAGCGTGGAATGGGGGGAGGTTGAGGATGCAGCAGATGAGGAAGGCTTCAACGACGACGATGCCACCGGTGACCAGGAAAACGAGATCGATGAGACGTTGAACGAAGAGCAGGCGGGCGATACCGCGACCCCTCTCGATGAGGACGATAAGATCACTTACAACCAAGTGAGCACGAGAATTAAGTTAGCTTATTATATTTATGCTCAGCGCTCACGATTAGAAAAAAGAGGGTTGCCGTGTACCGATTTGGTACCGTTCGCGGGGCGGAAAGTGAACGTAGTAGCGGGCGAATTGGCAGCGCATGTTATTAAGCGCATTCCTCCGTTGCCCGATGAGATAGCACAGTTGTTGCTTAAGGCTGCGCTGAAGTGGGTCGACGAATATGCGCCGGATGTGATTCGCCTTCAAAACACTTACCTTGATGCGCGCGAAGAGGCGATTGAGAAGGGACTTGCACGCTCCACCATCAATAAATATGTTCGTACGGCAATTTCAGGATTTTCATTCAATAGCGAAGGTAGCTGCGATGGATCATGGCGAGATCAGCTCACCGCTTTCAATACTCTGATTCAAGACGGTCGAGAAACAATCTTCCGGCAGGTCGAGGCGCTAAGGTACTTCATCGTTCGAGTGCGGACCGCGGCTGTCTGCATTCTTCAGTATCTGGTGGGTCTTCGGGGTAGCGAAATCTGCGGCTTGACTGGTGGTTGGAACGAAGAAAAGGGATTGCCCGTTTGCATCTCCCGAAGGCTTTCCAGCAACGGTCTGATGGAAATGTTCTATTTGCAAGGTGTTGTCAGCAAGGGAAGGCCTGACCCGAAAGAGACGGAGTGGCTACTTGGCTGTCGTCCAGTTGGAGCAGACTATCTGCCCCCTCCAGTTCGCGCTGTCTGCACTCTGGAAAAGCTACTCGCTCCATGGCGCATCTTAGGGGGGAGATCTGAACTTGTTGTCCACTTTGTCGCAGGCCGCGGAGTAGCGTGGAATCCAAAGAAAATCACTGCATTCAAAATCACAACTTTGCTGCGGACATTCAAGAGTTTTGTGGCTTCAGAGGTGAACTTCAATAGACTGCCCTTCGATAGCAAGCGAGGAGAGGATTTATCGATCTACATAGCGACTGGAGGAAGATGCATTACGCCGTCGCAGGGGCGCAAGACCTTCGCTGCCTACGTACTCGATGTCAGAACTTCGCTGCTTCCGGCCGTGCGCCAGCATTTTAAGCACTACAGTGACGCAACCACCGAATCTGCATACTACCCCGCAGACGCCCGACAACGTCGCGATGTCGACGACCTCATTGAGTCAGAGACAATTAACTTCTTTGTTGCCGCTGTTCAGGGAGAAAAACTCACAGGCCGCATGAGCGATGTTATCGCTGAATACTTCAGCCGCGAACAGTTCACTGGGGCTAACGACTATGCTGAGTGCGTTCGCCGCGTCACGGAAGTAGTGACGACACACGATTTGCGGATTTTTTTCTCCGACCACGGAAACTGTTTTATCCGTGCAAAGCCCCTAGAGTCTAGATGCCGAGCGGCGTCGGGAACCGTGAGTTGGGGCGCGACCGTGCCTGATTTTAGTAGTCGAAACCCCGGGATGTGCGCCGCATGTGGTTGCTTTGCAATTGACGTAACGCATCTTAACTTCTGGGCCGAGCGGCACGAGCATTACGCGTTTATGGTAAGACGAGCCAAGCGAGCCGGGCGTGAGCGGGAGTTTGCAGTCCACAAGGCGCGAGCTGATCAAGCCGAGAAGGTGGTGGCGGTGCTTATCGAAGCCTGGGAAGCGAAAAGAGGTTCCTTCTATGGAAACTAACGACGACTCGATAAGCGCCGACTTCATGTCTGCGCTTAAGCGCCTGATAGAGGGCACGCCTACCAACCCAAAGGTCAAGCTGAAAGCTGCAAATGGCAAGCTACGTGTCAACGTTCTCAATGTCTCACTCGAAGCCGGGCACTCGCGGTCCCTCGTTGGGCTTGCGAATTGTGCTTACCCCAAAGTGCGCGAAGCGATTCTCGAAGCAATGGACGACCCCACCGGCCCTCGGGAAGCGCTCAAAGCCCACATCCGGCGGCTACGAAACCTCAATTCGGAGCTTGAGGACATGTTGGCCGAACGCGATAGCTACAACGCGCTGCTGCTTCTGCGATTGAGAGCTTACGAGCAAGGCAATGACATGGCTGGAAGACGAAGAAAGCCAGCGACCAGCGAAGAGCGCAAGATGGCGATGTCTATTGTCAAGGCGCCTAAACAAAAGGGCGAGGAGTAGGTCGCATTGGACTCGCTATGGAGAACCCTCTCCGTTGCGGCTATCTATTGCGAATTGCTGAAGATCCAGTTCGAAGGCTTTCCGTTTTCGGAGGTTGACGGCCATCAAAGCTGGCGTGCGTTGGGGGCTTCCTGATATCGAAAACGGTAGGACGGGCAAACTGCTGACACGCCCGACCTAATATTCCGTTGGCTATTTCCCGTCCGCGTCCTGCCCATCTGGCAACGCAGCCTTTTCAATCAACGGCAACAACGCCTCTGCTTGCAGCAGTAGCTGGGAAACGCGGATGTCCAACGCCGCCGCTATTCGCCCGAGCGTACGCAAGTTCGGCGATCCATCGCCTCGCTCAAGACGGCTCACCGCAGCCGTCTGCAAGCCAGATCGCTCGGCTAGGGTCTCCTGGTTCATGCCTAGGCCCTTGCGCCGAAATCGGACAGCCGCACCGACGGCCTGCTCAAGTTTCATATCCAGCACTTCGCTGTGAAAAACCTTAAGTTTTTCGGCCACGCGAGATGCCGTCCAGATTGCGTTTTGATAAAAATATACGTCAACGTATAATATGGTATAGAAAAGCTATTTTATCTACGCAGTTGGAGCCACTGCGAGCTATCTGACCATGCCGGAACGCCGTTGACTGGCAAACGGAGTGCCTGGCGTTTTGACTAAGGCGGCAGTGGTCACTTACTTAATAGCTGCGAGCCGAGCATCGCTTTAGAGTTGGTGCCTATGGTGCAATCGCGCGGCCGTTGGAGGGCCTGGAAGTGGAAATGGAACACATACGTAAAGGGCTGGCCGCACTGCTGGAAGAGTGGCCCGAGGGGACGGCTAACACTAGGTACAGCGCCGGCAAGGCCATTGATCAGATGAACGAGCTGGAACTGATGTACCAACTGTGCATAACAGATGGGCTCGAAATCATTGGCGATCCCGCAAAGGCCTTCGCTGCGTACGACGCGAGCAGAGGCAGTCTTCGGGTCTACTCAATGAACAACGCCCATGTTCAGCTGACGCCTTGCGACTCTACGAGCCGACTGGCCGTCCTCGAGTACGCTCAGACTCACGGTGCAAGCTTTACCGCCACCCGTGACGAAGTCGTTTGTGCAATAGAAGACGTCACAGCAACGGGGAAGACATACTTCGTGGCGGCGCTAAGGGCCATGGCGAAGTATCACGCCGCCCACAAGCCTGAATAGCAAAGTCAATGATGCCGAAACGAGCCGTTTTTCCTCGTTTCAACTGGCAACAAGTTGCCTGCAGTAGCCAGAACGGCCCACTAGCGGCAGAAATGCTCCCATTGTTGCAGAACGCTTTAGCGCCAGGAGAGTAGTGACATGGCGCGCATAGACCCCTCTCGTTTGTACACGCCAGAGGAGCTCGAATACGAGATTGGCTCCAATCTCAGGCGACTCCGTATCAATCGCAACCTGGAACAAGCCGTCCTTGCCGAGCGCGCTGGCGTGAGCACACGCGCATTGCGTAACCTCGAGTTGGGTAACGGCTCGTCATTGCACACGCTGGTCTGCGTCGTGCGAGCGCTTGGCCGGCAGGAGTGGTTCGACACCATCGGTCCAGTAGCCACCATCAATCCGCTGATGATGACTAGGGATGCAGAGCCCCGCCAGCGCGCGAGCAAGCCTCGCGCAAAGAAACCGGAGACGAACAATGAACCTCAATGACGTGCCAGAGGACTTTCCTCGCAGCACTATGTCCTCGGTAGTGACCGGCGTTCAACCGAAAATTGGTGTCCGCGAAATCGACGGGCGCTACGTCGCTGGGGAGACCGAGGAAGAGCGCTACGAGCGGTGGGACATCTGTGAAGACTTGGCGCGACAGTTGTTGCCAGTTGCGCAGAAGGATGAGACCGAGCATGCGGGGCAGCCGCGCGAGAAGACGCTCTGGCGGATACGCATCTCAGTGTCGCGGAAAGGCTGGTGTTCCGAAGACGAGCTGGATTGGCTCATTGGACGATTGACGGTGCTGCTCCGGGCTTGAGTAGCCAACCAAGGAGAAACAGGCGTGCCGCTTCAGTTGAAAGATGCCCTCGACAAGCTCTACCGACCGCCCAAAGACGGCAAGCGTCAGGTATTGGCAGTGTCGCGGGGTGTGGCTGAGAAATTGCCTCGCCTGGAGTCAGTGGCGGTCATTTCAGTGACTGCGCCAGGGAGGCCGCTGGCCAGGCTGGATGGATTCAATCATGTTTTGCGTCTGAGTTTCGCTGATGTCGACTTCATGAATCCGCAGCTTTCGGCTCGTGGAAAGGAGAAGCTGCCGAATGCTTTCCGGCCAGAGCATGGGGAGCAGATTCGAAGGTTTGTCACGGGGCTGCATGGAGAGATCGCGACCGTTGTCGTGCATTGCGAAGGTGGATACTCCCGATCATGCGCGATTGCGCTGGGACTGCATCGGCTGTATGGCTACGAGGCGGACGCGCGACAAGTTTCGACTGCTAACCCTTCAGTTTTGCACGTCTTGATGACCGTCCAGAAGAAGGTCCCCCGGAAGCCGTAGTCGGCCACATAGTGCTGTTCTCCTGATCAGCCAAGTCACTATCCTCAATTTCGCGATATTCCAACCCGTTGCGTATCGCATTGATGGGCGTCCCTATACTCGGGATGCAATCACAATCGACCGCCTACCTCGACGCGCACGACCTTGCCGCCATCCTCGAGGTCACTCCAGCCACCGTCCGTCGCCGCTCCAAACGACGACCCCATACGCTGCCTGCGCCCGCATACCTCGGCCCCCGTTTCCCACTTCGCTGGCGCCGCGCAGACGTAGAAGCTTGGCTGCGGGGAGTCGGCAAACCTTCCTCGCAAAAAAGTTCACCGCCGTTCGACTGTGAGAACGCCCTTGGTGCCTAGGCGTATTCCGCTACTGCACATGTCAGGGTAGGGCGCGCAACAACTGGCGCCCAAATCATGGCGCCAACGCGAACCTACACTTATATACAGGCGACACATGCCCTGTGCGAGCCGCTGATTGGCTTGGCTCGCAACCCCCTTTCAATCACCAAGCATGAACAACGAACAATCGAGCCACCGGCTCACCGCAGACGACGTCTATGAGGAAGTCGCGAACACCGTCGTCACTTACATGGTCGACTGTGGCCTGAAGGATATCGATGTGATTGCCGGCGAGTTTTTCTTCGCCTTGGATCACGCCTACAAGCCGCTTCCGCGGTTCTGGCGCGACTTTAAATTGCAGCCTGTGATTCACGCTGTATCCACGCAGTATCCTCAGTGGTTTTCCGTAGCACTGCGGCGCGACCGGAATGCAAAAAATGTGGTGCGCATCGTAGAGAAGTTCTTGAAACGAAGCGCATTCGACGAGGCGAACGCAGAAATGCTGATGGTTTTGCCGCCGCAGGACCGGCCGGCGACTGCTGACGACGCCTTGGACTGGATTTGTGAGCGCTTCATTGCCGAAGGCCACTATTCCAAGCTCAGGTTTGCACAATGGATAGGCCTTGATTGTGGGGCGCAGGCGCTCCAAGTGATGCGTGGCCTTGAGCTGGCTGCAGCGGGCATCGAATACTCGAGCCCTTGTGCTTCCTTCGCTCGCGAGATTCGGGACCAGTGCATTGCGAAGCGTCGTGCGGCCCTCAGCTTGGCGTGATGCTTGGCTTGGCCAGTCCCTTGCTTTCCGCTTCCTTGATGACGAGAGGTCATCGACCTCCTTGTTCACCGAGCGAAGCGTGTCTTGATGCCTGCCACGGTGTAGAAGGGTTGCGTCCCCGCGAAACTTCGAAAATTAGAGTAAAACCTCTAATCCGGAAATCTCTGCTCGCTCCAAACCAGTTTTTTCAGTCGGCTTCGGGGCGCCTCAAGAAGCGCGCATCGGGCCTCTTTTCCCCAAGAAATTCACCCCTTAAGATGCGGCCATCGCAGCAGAAACACTCTGCATCCGGGTGATTCCGGGTCATGTCAGATGCAGGAGTTTTGGCGCTATACGGGTTGCAGATCGCAGATATCCACGACGGTGCGGGACACCTCGGGGACCTCATCTGCCGCGTTCGGTTCGACCTGAGCGCGCAATCCTTGTCATAACTTCAGCAGGACATTAGAGATGGAAACGAACTTCATTACGGGCTTTGGCCCGAACTGTGTGCCGGTCGGAAAACTGCATGCCTTGCAATCGGTTGGAGCAAGGTTCAAGCAAGCGCGAGGCTTGCCTGGCAACCTTCCGGTGCTGACATGCCCTATTCGCCAGGAGGACAGGCGCATGTTCGGCCCGTCGTACGAGAATACCAACCTGGGGTTCGGGTGTATCGATCTCGAAGATGGTAGCAAGCTGCAGACAATCCGCTTCCAGATGGAAGATTTGCAGTTCTACTGGGTGGCCGATATCGTCGACCCGGTGATGTGGGCAGCTATCGATGTGTGGCGGATAGTGGGGCGCTTCCCGTTCCTGTTTTACATGCAGAACGGCGACACTTGGGATGCAACTTTCAGCGTTGTCAACGCACCGTTTGGGTCGCTTCGGAATGAAGCGTTTCGACGTGGTGCGAATGTAGCTCCTAGTGCGGCTACCGCGACCGAACTCCTCAGCCTGGTAGCGAGCGGAAGTCTGCAAGCGGGAGCGACAAGCGATATCCCTGGGGTGCCGCTGCGCCACGTATTTGTAAACGCGTTGGTGACGGAATGGGCGAAGGATGTCGTCCACCAAGTCGCGAAGGCGAGCATCGAAGAAGGAACATACGCTTAAGAGCATCTTCAATGCGCGGCCTTCGAGGTCGCGCATTCTTTTTTAGGGCCGCACTGCAGCAAGGCCCTTGGGCGGGGAGGGTTGCAACGATGGCGCGGAGGCGTCTCAAAGCTTCGCGCGCAAGGGAGATTGCGCTACCGCCGGCCGCCCAGGAAGTCAAGCCAGTCCGATGCGTAAGCGCATTGCATCGGCTCAGGGTCTTCTTCGATGACCGGACATCCCGAGAACTCAATGCGCTTGCGGAAGAATGTCGCTGCCGGCTCAGGGATCTCCGAAAGGCGGACGTACCTGGTGTCTCCCGATTGGTGAATGGGGACGCTCGGCACTTGAGGTCGCGGCGGCAACACTTCGATTCCAGTCAATCCTACTGCCAATGCGCGGGCCACCAGGTCAAAAACCGACGCCGCGTAGCGGGGATAGGCATGCAGTGTGCGCTTCTCCCGGTCGCCAAAAGGCGGCTCGCTCAATTGCACGACGTAGTCGGACACTGCGCTACGCTCAAACCTCCCTATGTAGGCAGTAGCAATCTCCTTTCCGGATTCGTCGCGTCCCGGCCGGACGACTTCCACGGTGATTTTCAGCATGATGGACGTCGCTACAGCGACTCTCCTGCGTGACAGCGGAAGCCCAGTGTATGGCGTTCGCAACGTCTGTTGCAAAAATCTTCACGTAACCGGCACAACCTTGCCCGTTGCCGGTGGCGGCTACGAAAAGTGGGGCATCGAGCGTTGCAGCGACCATTGCCGGACCACATAATCTCTCCGTCATGAAGGGGAGGCAAGCGTGCGTGTGGTGAAGTGTTGGCGGTCAGGCGCATGCGGCGCGCATCAGGAGATGACGCTGTGGCCGTGACGCAAGCAGAGACATCGTCGGTCCAACCGCTACACGTGCTCTACTTGGACTTCGATGGCGTTTTGCATCCGGACGCCGCGTACAGGACGAGGAATGGCATTGAGCTTTTGCATCATCCCGGGCACAGCTTGTTTGAGAACGTCCCTCTGCTCGATCAGCTGCTAGCTCCCTATCCCGACGTCAAAATCGTGCTATCCACATCCTGGCTTCTCATCAAGGGAGGGTACGATCACGCGAAGGCTCGACTCTCTCCGAGGCTGCAGGAGCGATGCATTGGTGGAACCTTCCATCGCCGCGAGATGCGCAAAGCCTGGTTCGAAAGCAAGTCTAGGCCGGACCAAGTACTTCTCGACGTCCATCGGCGAAAGCCGGCACGCTGGCTTGCAGTGGACGACTCGCCGGATGAGTGGCCCGACTGGGCAGGCGCGCATGTAGTCCGCACCGACCCTACGCACGGCATTGCCGAAGACCGAGTACTCGCGGAGCTGCGGGCGACGCTGGATTGCCAGTTCCGAATTCATTCTGCGGCGGGACGATGACGCTTTGACTGTCAGGAGTGTAGTGAACTATCGGCAGTCAAGCGCACGCGGCGAAAATCTGAAGATGGCGCACTGACGGCGACTACAAGAGAGACATCGTCGGTCCAACCACTGCAAGTGCGCTAACTGGACTTCGGGCGTGCTGCATGCGGATGGTACCTACCAAACGAGAAACGGCTTCGAGCTCCTGCATCATCCGGGGCACAGCTTGTTCGACACGTCGCTCTGCTGGATGCGGTGCTAGCTCCTTACGCTGACGTCAAGATTGTGCTGTCCACCTTCTGGATTCTCCTCGATGGAGGATACGAGTTCGCCAAGTCTCAGCTCTCGCCAGGCTTCCAGGAGCGATGCATCGGTGGAGACTTCAATCGTCGTGAGACGCGTGAGGCTTGGTTTGAAAGCATGTCCAGGCCAGAGCAGGTCATCCTGGACCTCAACAGAAGGCAACCAGTGCGTTGAATAGCCGTCGACGATTGGTCGGAAGAGTGGCCTATGTCGGCGCAACCTCGTGTGGTGCGAATCGATCCAGTGTTCGGAATATCCGATAGGAGTACGCTAGGGACTTGAGGCAAAAAATCAGTGGGAGTGTTGCGGTCAATCACTACCCGATGATTCCTTAATCTGAGAGTTGTGTTTGACGTGATCTCACTGGGTTGCTTCTGCTCGTATGCGACCCGTACGCTCGCGGTTGGCGAGAACCATCCCCTTCCAGGCACCGTTACGTATCGCGTGATCGATCTTTTTTGCGAGCGTCATCCTGCGGTCGACAGCCGCTTCCATCCTTATGCCTGCTTTGCGTGAGCAATGCGGGCATTCAATGTGACCAGTAACTTCCGAAGTTGGCGCGGCCGCGTAGGACACCCGCCGTTCATCCAGCTCAAAGTCGCACCACTGGCAATAGGGCGTAAGACTAGACATTCCCTTGCTGGGATCCCAGCGCCAGAAAACTTCGCCAAAGGTTCCCTGTGTGAATTCAGCGAGCCTCGGTGTGCCCTCTTTAGGCTCCTGTTGGTCGCTTTCTAAGATCGCGTATCGGCTGCGTAGATACACGGCACGTAGTACCAGCAAGCCCATGAAAATCCATACCAGTTGAACTGGATCAATGAGCGGCGTTCTGAGCCAGGTGCCGAAATCAACCACCCAGTTTGGAATCCAGTTCCAAGACCACTCCAACTTGGCTGACTCGGCCTTGCCAAGCATCCATGTGACTAGCGCACCAACTGTGCCAGCCACTGAAGCATTGTTCCAGAACCCCTTCATGCCGATAAAATTCCGAGTTTTCGTTGTGTTAGTGGGTAATTGTGCCACCATCCGAGGCAGTGTTCAGTAACAGTACCCATAGTTTGCTGAGTGTGTTTGCGCGAATGGCGGCGGCGTGTTGCCGTACCCGAGTATCTATCGTTGCTAGTCTTAGTAGGTAACTGGGCCGAAGTGTGCCCTGTAACCGACCTGTGTCAGGACGAGGCGATTCATGCATTCGACACGAACCGACCCAGCTTCGATCGGACGTCCAAACAGTGCGAAGTTGGGGATGGTGAATGCTTTGGCGTATTCTTCTGCTTCCGGATGGTAGCGACGTAGCGATAGTCCGTATGTTGTCTCAAAGGGGTGTCCACCGGTACGAATGAGGCTAAAGAACGACGGGTAGATTATTCCGTCGAAGCCCGCGTCCCTGGCTGCAATAGAAATGGAGCGTGAGATGTCGTAGGAATGGGAGCGTGCAAGGAATAGCATATGTATGGCCATATCCAAGCTCTCAAACTCCGTTACGTCTTCTTTCAATACATGCGTCAAATCTAGTAGGCGCAGGGTTCGCAATGGTTTGAGGGTGGCTACGTAGAGATCGTCTTCCGCCGTGGCTCTGCATTCGTGAACACAAACGTCGATGTCCTGCGAGCCGTACATTACGGGAAAGCCCGGAGCATCCAACCTCCCTTTACCCGCCAAGTGAATCGGTGGACTATCGTACTCCGCAGGATCATCGGGACGTTCTGGACAGACGCGCATTCGATAGAAAGCCTCATCCTGAGATAGCGATCGTTCAGGATACTCCTTCAAGATTAGTTCGATGATATTGGGTCGTGTCGCAGGGTCTTGCAGGTCCTTCAGTGGTTCAACTTCGCCGACCATCCAAAGGCGTGGACCATAATGGAAGAATCCAATTTTCGCGGCCTCTTCAATCAATTTGATGTCGTTCTTCAGCCATGGCGAAGGGGAGATATCGCTTCTGCCGTAGCGATGCTCGTTAAATTGAATTACTGGAGCTGCTCCATACTTGCATCGGATCGTTGTTCCGCCCACAAAGAAGCGCCACGCAACTCCATTTATGAGGGCCTTAGTTAGCTTCCGCCCACTCGTGCTTTTGCAGTTAGGGCACGGACCATCTTGTTCGAGACCACTGTGCATTGCATCGATCTTTAGGCCTTCATCTACAAAGCAATCGGAGCACAGGAGGGGAACTTCTTCATCTTCGATTTTTGTAGTCATGCTTGGCTTTACAGAAGGGTTAGTTGGATGAGGCGACTTTACTCGATAACGTGCGCAGTGGGACTGCGCCGCAGTAGCCCCGAGAGTACCAAGGTTGGTGCACCATTGTCCCTTCGTAAGTTGCAATGTGCGAACGCCGAACTCGGATTGAGTTACATTGTGACTTTCTTTGTCACAGGAATCCCCCATGGCGACCTACAAGCAACTACTGGCCCAGAAGGAAGCACTCGAGGCTCAACTCGCGGAAGTTCGCGCAACTGAAGTCGCTGGCGTCATTGAGCAGATTCGCACGCTGATGGAGCAATACGGTCTGTCCGTCGATGATATTCAAGGCAAGCGTCGTCGCGGACGCCCTGCAGGAAGCGGAACCGCGAAGGCAGCAAAGGAACCGTTGCCCCCGAAGTATCGCGATCCAAAGACGGGCAATACCTGGTCGGGCCGAGGTCGTGCGCCGGCTTGGCTGGGCAAGAATCCCAATAGATTCCTGATTGCCGAGGAGTGATGGGAAGCCCGTAGCACGCGGCTTTCATCATTGGGAACTCGAAACAAAAAATGGCATCCGCGAAGCGTTCGAGCGCATGGCTCGAGATTGCAGAAGATGATATCGAAGGCCGACTTTGACTCCTGCTCGGTAGGCTCACGCATGCCATTGCACGCTTAGATTTGGCTATCGTCTACATTTTCGATTCTTGGGGGGCTGAGGATGACCCACGAGTCCGTGCGCCAACGGTATCCAGTGCCGTCTAACAGTGTGCCTGCGCATCGCCGTGATGCAAGAGTTGCCCACCGACTCGGCGGCTGGTAAGCCCGAAGTCGAGATTGAACAAGACCTACTTTGAAGAGTGGGCTATTACGACTTCCGCGCGTACACCCAGATGACGTCGAGCGGGGCGAACCATGGGTTCGTGCTTGCAAGGCACCACACGCTGAGCGGGACAGGACTCTGGCGAACGCTCCATTTGAGGGGGGTGAGCTAGGCTGCTGTAACTCCAGCGTGTGGAAGGGCCGCATGTATCGATGGGCGTTCCTATACTGCACATGCAACCGCCATCGACCGCGGTTGGTGAAGGGACGTAGAAGTTTTCCCGTAACCGGCACAACCTCACCGCTTATTCGAAAGCGCAGCCAAAAGAGCGCTTCGAGCCTTGTGCGTGCCCTGTGCGCTTGAACGCCAGTGCTTCATCGCATGCACGCGAAGTCGCAACTGTCGGTTGATTTGCAGGAGCGATGCATCGGTGGAACCTTCGATCGCCGCCAAACGCGAAAGGCATGGTTCGAGAGTATGTCAAGGCCTGAGCAGGTCATCCTAGATGTCATAAAACGAAATCCACCCGCGTGGATTGCTGTCGATGATTGGCCAGAGGGGTGGCCCGACTGGACGAGCCCGCATGCTGTCCGCGCCGACCCTACGCATGGCCTTGCTGAATGCCAAGTACTTTCGGACCTGAGGGTCAAGCTGGATTGCCAATTTGGGTCACCTTAACGCACGATTCGCATCCCAAACCTGGAAAGCAGTGGGGCGCCCTAACGACAGGGTGCCCATCGCGTGCGTTAGTCGCTGTTGAAGCCATAGAGTCTCGCGGGGTTGTCCACAAGAATCTGGTCTCGAATTGCGAGGTTTGGTGTCCAGTCGCTAAGTAGATCTAACAGTGCTGCGTCATCTGGCATACCGCTCCCCAAGCCTGGGTGTGGCCAATCTGTGCCCCACAGGCATCGGTCAGGGGCCGCATTCACTAGCGTCCGTGCCAAGGGCTGAACGTCATCGTGCGGGTAGGGATTGTCGGAAGAGCGGTAGCCGCAGAGCTTCACCCACGTTTTGTTGTTGGAAAGTAGGCCCAGCATTGCTTCAATCTCATCGCGGTATGTCGGAGAGTTGGCTCTAATCATCCCCATATGGTCTATGACGGCGGGCGTCGGCAATGCGGCAATCAACGGTGCTAGCTCCTGAAGTTGGCGGCCCTCCAGGTAAAACTGCAGGTGCCATCCCAATGGAGCGACGCGTTGCGCGACGCGTGCTATCTGGTCGGAGGTCATCCCACCCGCGTTTACCAAATTGAAGCGAACGCCTCTTGCGCCTCTGAGATGCATCCGTTCAAGTTCGGCGTCTGACACGGAGTCATGCAGCACAACCACCGCGCGAGAACGTTCGATGCCAAAGGTTTGAACTGCGTCAAGCGTGCAGCGGTTGTCATGGCCGTAGACGCTAGGTTGCACTACGACCGTGCGCCCTAGGCCAAGCTGCGCGGCCATTTTTCGCCAATCCTGAATGGACGCAGGAGGCGGCGTGTAGTCCCGCGGTACCCCGAATGGATAGACACGCTCGTCTCCAAAAATGTGGAAGTGGCAGTCACATGCCAAGGGAGGGGCTGGAATGCGCGGAGAACGGCTTACAGGCAATGCAGGCAAGCAGGGCGTAGTCATAAGAATCCTGAGCGAGTGCCGTTCACCGGGCACTCATCGCGCGAGATGGGTAAGTGTGTGCAGAAACTTTCTACCGGAACTGAATGGGCTCGATCTACACTTTCGAAGTGACACCCGGCTCAGGCGCGGACGATGCGTCGTCTTTGCCGTCTTCGGGTGTATCCGGCAAGCCCTTTCCCATGGTTTCCGGCAACATGCAGAGGGCGATGATCATGCATCCGTATGCGATGAAGCCAAACATTGCAATTGACTTCCCGAGTGGCATTTTCGCAGCCAGGAGGCCAATAAGCAGGGGGAATAGAGCGCCGACTCCGCGTCCTGCGTTATAGCAGAACCCTTGACCTGCGCCACGCATAGCAGTTGGGTAGATCTCGCTGAGATACGGGCCCAGCGGTGCAAACACCATGTAAGTGAACAATCCCAAGAAGAATCCGCTCGGAAGCATGACGGTATTGGTGATTGGTAGCACGAGGTAGACGACAAGCATCAATGCCGCACCAACGGTACTTACGAAGAAAGTCTTGCGCCTTCCAATGGCGTCTCCGAGAAATGCGCCGATGATGAATCCTGCGAATGCGCCAAGAATAAGGGCGAAGGTGAATGCACCGGTCCCAATCACAGAGAGGCCGCGTTCAGTGCGCAGATATGTGGGAAGCCAAACCTGGTAGACGTATGTGGCGCCTTGACAACCGGTCGTGAAGAGTGACAGCTTAATGGTCGTCGAAAGATACGTCGGGCTAAACACCGCGAAGATGGACTGCTTCGGCTGACGTGCCTTGTTGCGGGTGAAAATCTCCGGTTCATCTACATGACGCCGCAAGAAGAACACGAGGCCGGCCGGCGCGATGCCGATCCAGAATAGCCAACGCCAGGCTTGCTGCTCAGAGACTAGCGAGAACACCACTGTGTAGAGAATCGCTGCGATGCCCCAGCCCACCGCCCACCCACTTTGCACGAAGCCTCCCGCTCGACCGCGATATTTGTCACGGATGACTTCCGCGATGAGCACCGAACCCGCCGCCCATTCGCCACCGAATCCAATGCCTTGCAGAGCGCGAAAAATGAAGAACTGCTCGAAGTTTTGCGCGAACCCACAGAGAAAGGTGAATACTGCGTACCAGGCGACCGTCAGTTGAAGTACCTTCACCCGCCCGTAGCGGTCGGACAGGATTCCAGCGAGCCAGCCGCCGATAGCAGAGGTGACGAGTGCAACCGTTCCAAGTACGCCAACTTGTTGCGTACTGATTCCCCATGCTGCAATTAGCGTGGGTATGACGAAGCTGAACAATTGGACGTCTAGTGCGTCCAAGGTCCAACCCGCGAAGCAAGCCCGCAGCGTCGTATTCTCGCGCGGTGTGAGATCTTTCATCCATCGAAACATTCCGGTCTCCTTGCCCGGAGCAAGCTCCGGCTATATTGGCTACCTCGCTCTTGTCATGGGCGGGTAACTCTTGCGCTCCCTGGTGAGCCAGCCAAAATGGGCCATTAGCCAGGGTTTTGACACATCCGCGTTTGCACCGCCTACGAGAAAGGGTGACGAGGGGCGATTTCAGCAAACACTAGAGGCGATTTTTTTCCAGCCGTGCGCGTCACAGCACTGGCGTTAATGCAGGGTTCCCCTGTAGCACCGCATGGAGGTTGTCCAACGTGAGTCGCAGCATCTGAATACGGGTCTGAACAGTAGCAGAGCCCGCATGAGGAGAGAGCACGACGTTGCCAAGACTTCGCAGGGGAGAGTCGTTGAGGGGCTCTTCTTCAAAGACATCTAGAGCGGCACCCTGAAGCGACCCGCGCTGCAGCGCGTGACAGAGCGCCGCCTCATCGACCACGCTACCTCTCGATAGATTCACGATCCAACCATCGCCCAAGGCATCAAGGACTGTCGCGTCAATCAGGCGATGGGTATCTTCTCCGCCACGACAGCAGAGCACCAGAATGTCTGCCCACCCGGCGAGCGACATGACGCTTGGGAAGTAGCACCACGGGACGTCTTGTTGGCGACCACCGCCGTAGCCGACTGATACGCCGAACGGCTCAAGGCGACGCGCAAACTCTTTACCTATGCGTCCCAAGCCTACAATTCCAACGTGCATTCCACTGAGACTAGTCGTCAATGGATATGCGCCGTTTTGCCACTCTCCAGAGCGCACGTAGTCATCAGCCCCCGGTATTTTCCGGAGCATGGCCAGCAACAGGCCAATCCCGAGTTCGCATACGGCGGCGTCGAGAACGCCTGGCGTGTTCGTGACTGTAATGTTGCGAACGCGCGCCTCCTCCAGCGGAATGCCGTCGTAGCCGACGCCTGAAGTTGCGATAATCTCTAACGCAGGGAGTTGATGGATCAGCTCAACAGGGACGTGGTAGTTGCTGCGGGTTACGATTGCTCGAACTCTTGACCGCAGCCCGTCGTCTTTTAGCACCACATCAGGATCGAGGCAGACGAACTCTTGGTCAATCCGTCGCTGTAGCTCGGGGGGGAATTCCCCCACCTTTACGATTTGTTCCATAGGTCTCTAGTCGCGACAACGTGAGGTTGTCGGGGCGCTCTCATTTGTAGTGCGAGAGCACCTCGGTTCATCCGCCGATGGCTACACTTCTGGCGTGATTCCCTTTTCCTTGATAAGTTGCGCCCACTTGTTGCGCTCTGTGCGCATGAACGCGGCGAAACGCTCCGGAGTTCCGCCCCCATCCTCGGCGCCAAATTCGTCGAGACGTGCGATCACGTCCGGCATAGCAAGCACCTTGTTTACGTCGCTGTTGATTCTGTTGACCATCGCCGTCGGCATCTTTGCCGGTCCGACGAGCCCGAACCAAATGCTGGCGTTGAATCCGGGATAGCCAGATTCTGCGACGGTCGGCACATCCGGAAATGACTTGGCTCGCTTCAGTCCGGTCTGGGCAATGGCCTTCAGCTTTCCGCTTTTGATAAACGGCGCAGTGGTAGTCATGCCTTCAAATGCGTAGTCGACCTGGCCGCCAATCAGATCGTTCATCACCGGAGCAGCGCCCTTGTATGGCACATGCAACGCAGAGATGCCCGCAGATTTTTCAAAGAACGCAAGCGCCAGATGCTGAGCCGAACCAGCTCCCGCGGAACCGAACGAGACCTTTCCTGGGTTCTTTTTGCACCTGTCGACGACCGCTGCCAGGGTCTTCGCTGCTTGAGCGTCGTTTGACACGAGAACTTGAGGGGTCTGTCCAACGAGGGCGATGGCAGTGAAATCGCTTTCCGCATTGAACGGAAGCTTGGGATACAAGCCTGGTGCGATTCCGAGTGCATTGATATGTCCCATGAGCAAGGTGTTGCCATCCGGCGTGGCCTTCGCTACTTCAGTCGCGGCAATGCGGCCAGCGGCACCAACCTTGTTGTCCACAAGGACGGAAATCCCCCACAGGGCGCTGAGCTTGTTGGCGACGATCCGGGCAAGGACGTCGGTGCCGCCGCCAGCCGGGAAGCCAACGACAACGCGCACGGGCCCCGTTGGTAGTGGGCCGCCATTTGCCAAGGCGGGTAGGGCGCATCCTGCCGATGAAGCGGCAAGGATAGAGAGGAATCGGCGGCGTTCCATAAAGTCATGTCTCCTGTTTTTTTGCTGATAGTCCAGTGGCTTGGATGCCTTTGAGGCACTGTGCCTCCAACCGAAGTACAAAAAAAGCGGCTATAACCGTCGTCAGAGCACGTAAAATTAGTCGTTATGGATACGCGATTCCTTCAGACCTTCATTACCGTTGTGGACATGGGTTCCATCGCCGAAGCTTCGCGAAGACTGGACCTGGCGCCCACAACGGTCGCTCAGCAGATTCGTGCGCTGGAAGCGGATATCGGGGCTCAGTTGCTTACGCGCTCGGGTCGTACCGTTAAGCCAACGGTTGTCGGGACCCGGATCCTTGAGCGCGCCCGTGACCTATTGAGCGATGTTCGTGACTTGCATTCGGCGGCATCTGACACTGGATTGCCAGCAGGGCCCTTGCGTCTGGGCGCGACGCCTACTGCATTGATGGGGTTGCTACCGCCGCTGCTACGACAATGGATGAACGCCAATCCGAATATCTCGGTCTTCATCGAGCCAGGCACATCGGCCCGACTCTTGGATCGTGTGATTTCCGGGGAGTTGGATGCGGCAATCCTCGTGCATCCGACATTCGAACTCCCGAAAACTTGTGCCTAGCGTCAACTACGCGAAGAGCCGTTGATCTTGCTGACGCCCAGCAGCATGCAGGTAACGGACCCGCTGGCTACGGCTGCGCGAGAGCCGTTCATTCGTTATGACCGGAACGTTGTTGCTGGAAAAATGGCGGACGACTACTTGCGAGCGCATGGTGTACGCCCGAAAGTGCACTTTGAACTGGACGGCATTGAACACATCGCCAAACTCGTGGCCGAAGGCTTCGGGGTTTCGGTCCTACCCGACTGGCCAGTGATTGGCAATTCTGACCCTGCACTACGTCGTTGGCGCCTTCCCTCCCCATGTCCCTCTCGCCGCGTCGGTATGTGCTGGTTGCGTGCGTCAGTGCGTGCGCAGTTGGCAGAGGCTTTCGTCCAGATGGCCGAAGCTCACCTGGACGAAGGGAAGAAGACGCGTCGCAACAAGTAGTTGCTTAAGAGCGCTCGTCAGCGGGCGTCGAGAGTGCGCCGTGTATGTCGTTTCCGGGATTTTCAGTGCGATTGCGCCGCGGATGAATGAAGAGGATCGCTATCAACGCTGCGAGGCCAGCCATTGTTGCCAACGCGAAGAGGCCACTTGCATAGCTGCTGGATTCGCCCTTGAAGCTGCCAACGAGGTAGGGGCCCGCAAAGCCTCCTAGGTTTCCAATAGCGTTGATGAACGCGATGCCACCTGCCATGGCTGAGCCGCTGAGGTATGTAGCCGGCAGCGACCAGAACGGCCCTTTGCATCCCAGAATCCCGATTGCGGCGACACTGAGTGCAACGATGGACCAGGGTGATGCGCCTAGAGAGCCGGCCAATGCTAGTCCTCCGGAGGCGAGGATCATCGTCAGAGCGAGGAACCAACGCCGCTCGTTAAATCGATCCGACAAGTATCCTATGAGGAGCATGCCCCCGCAGCCTGCAATGTACGGAATGGACGTGATGAGACCGACCTGCATTGTGCTGTAGCCCTGCGCTTTGATGATCTGCGGCAGGAAGAATGACAGTCCAAGGTTGGCAGCAATGGCGCAGAAATAGACGGATGCGAGCACCAAGATAGCGGGATTCGCAAATGCCTGGCGCAGCGCCGAAACGTTGTGAGCACTGCTAGCGCCAGCGTCCTTTGCAAGTTCACTGTCCAACCACGCTCTTTCTTCAGGAGTGAGCCAAGATGCTTGGTCAGGGCGGTCCGTAAGCAATCGGAGGACAGCGAACGTACCTATCACAGCGGGTAGCCCTTCAATGACAAAGAGCCATTGCCAGCCTTTGATGCCCAATACTCCGTCGAGCTCAAGGATAAGTGTGGATAGCGGTGCACCGATAGCAATCGACACGGGAATCGCGAGGCTGAAAATAGCGACAATTCTCGCGCGGTATCTGGCTGGGAACCAGTAGGTCAGGTAGAGAATTACGCCGGGGAAAAAGCCTGCTTCTGCGACACCTAGTAGAAAGCGGAGAGCCAGAAAGCTCGTAGGCCCTTGCACTAGCGCCATAGCACAGGAGAGTATGCCCCAGCTCAGTAAGATGCGGGCAATCCAGCGGCGTGCGCCGAACCGTAGCATCAGGAGATTGCTTGGTACTTCGAAGAGACAGTAGCCGAAGAAGAATATCCCAGCGCCCCAACCGAACATGTAGGCCGTCAGACCAATGTCCTTGTTCATGGTAAGGGCCGCGAAGCCAACGTTTATGCGGTCGATGTAGGAAACCACATAGAGGATCATCAATAGCGGAATAACGCGCCAGAAGATTTTGCGCATTACCACTTGTTCATCAGGCTTTTGCATACTGTCTCCAAACAAATTCAGATTCTCGCGGCGTAAGTGCAGTGAGCCATTCGAACAGTTGCCTCTGCTCGAATGGCTCACCACGTTCTTGAGCGCAGTATCGCGCTCAAGAACCCACCGTCTTATAGTTATGTGACGCTGCGAATTACGACACAGTCGACCATTTGCCGTACTTTGCGACTTCCTTCTCGTCGAAGCCAAAGCCCAGACCAGGCGTCTGATGAAGAACGACACGGCCCTCTTTGTGGTCCAGTTGACGGTCAACCAGACGACGGAAGTTCAGCACCTGGTCATCCCAGAAGAACTCGACATATCGTGCGTTCGGCGTGGCAGCGACCAGCGGTGCATGCACGTCGTGGAACCAGTGCGGACACACCTGAATGCCGTAGCCGGCTGCCATCGCAGCAATACGCTTCCACTCCGTGATGCCACCGCATACGGCAGCGTCCGTCTGCAGGATGGCGGCGCCACCCATATCCAGGAGTTGCTTGTGGTACCAGCGTCCGTAGCCAATTTCTGCGGTAGCGACGGGAATGCGGGTCAGCTTCGCCAGGCGCGCGTGGCTTTCGATGTCGTCGGGGCTGAACGGCTCTTCAATGAAGTACGGATCGTATTGTTCGATGCGGCTAAGGTATTGCATAGCCTGGACGGTATCGGTCCAGCCGTTATTGCAGTCGAGCATCAGCTCCACGTCGGGGCCGATGGCCTCGCGAGCGGCGCGTACCCGCGACTCCTCGCCTTGCGGGGACCAGCGACCGGTCTTCATCTTGACGGCCTTGAAACCCTTGGCAACGTAGCTGGCCATTTCTTCGCCAACCATCTCAGCCGTCTTGCCTTCGACGTAGTAGCCGCCACTGGCATATGCAGCCACGGTCTCTGTTTCGACTGCGCCAAGGAACTTGTGGAGCGGCAGGCCAACGCTCTTAGCATTCAAGTCCCACAGCGCGATGTCCACTGCGCTGATGGCGCGCATCACGGTACCCATGCGGCCTTGCAGAAGAGCCTCTTGGTACATATCTTTCCAGAGGCCTTCGACCGCCAGTGATTCCTTTCCAAGGAGCACCGGGGCAAGAAGTTGTTCAACGGCGACACGGAAGATCTCGCCTGCCGCGCTTCCCACATAGCAGAAACCGATGCCTTCAAGACCGTCGGCAGTGCGTACCTTGACCAGACCATAGTGACGGTCGTACACGGTGCGACTAGAGAGGGAAGTTACGTTATCCAGCGGAACGCGGGCTGCGCAGACTTCGATAGATTTGATGATTGGCACGGACAGGTCTCCTTTGGTTCGCACGTTCATGCGGGTGCAGGAGAACTATGGGGCAAGGACATCTGCGCAAAAAGCGCCTTCATACTTATTCATAACGCGTAAAAACCGTGTTGTTGACGAATTGGTTGCAGGCGTCGCGTTGGCCGCGTACGTGGTGCATGGTGCGCTCGTTAAGGTGCTTTGATGACGAGCAAGGGCAAAGCCATCAAATACAAGCAATAGATTCAGGCGCAATCGTTCAGAGTGCCTGGCGGGGGTCAACTTCGGTCGAGGGGCTGAGAGCAAATCCGCACGCTGATGGAGCGATACGACCTGCCCGTGGAGGACATCCAAGGCAAGCGCCTTCGTGGCCCGCTGGCAGTGGGGCCGCGAAGGCTGCCAAGGAGGCATTGCCTCCCAAGTATCTTGACCCCAAGACGGGCGCGACCTGGTCGGGCCGTGGCAGGGCGCCGGCCTGGTTGGGAGAGTATCCGAACCGGTTTCTGATTGCGGAAGAGTAAATGGGTCGGCACCACCGCCTCTGTCAGACGGTGGCCAGGTATTCGCCAGGTCTACTTGCCTTTTGCGGCGCCGTGTTCAGATGCCGGGGCCATGCACAGAGTGCACCTCAACCTGCTGAAGTGGTCTCAGGGCAGAGAGGACGGTGTCCATTGACCGCGCGTCAACTCTCCAGTTGAAGGTGCAATCCAATGAGTTGTTAGTTATTCCGCCACGATACCTGCTGCCTTGATAATTTTTGCCCACCGTGCCGTCTCGTCCGCTTGAAATGCTCGCAGATGTACGCCATCGCGAAATTCAATCAGATTTCCTGAGGATTTTGAAAATTGCTTAACGCTCTCACTTTTTAGCGAATCGTTAAAAAGTCGACTGAGCTTTGTGGAGATTGGCAAGGGAGTGCCTGCTGGGGAATAGGCCGCAAACCAGTTGCTAAATACATATCCTGAGATTCCTGCCTCTTCCATGGTCGGGACATCAGGTAGCAGTGGATTCCTCTTCTTTCCAGTAACTGCTAGGGCTCGCAGGGATCCTTGCTTTATGTGAGGGATGCCAGTGGCGGTGTCCGTGCTCATAAAATCAACCTGTCCTCCAAGTAAGTCAATGATCGCCTGTGGGTTGCTTTTATATGGAATATGGGTGACTTTTATGCTGCTCATCTGTTGAAGCAGCTCGGTGGATACGCGACTTGACGCGCTGCCAGCGGCAAAAGTCAAAGTGTTAGGTTTGATTCTTGCCGCATTGATAAGATCGGATAGCGAGCGTATCGAAGACTTAGCATTGACGACAAGGACATTCTCACCGCTTCCAAGAAGCGCCAGTGGCGTAAAGTCAGCTACCGGATCATAAGGAAGGGATTTGAACAAGTTGGGGTTGGCGACCTGAGTTGTGTTGCTTGTAAAGAAGATGGTGTAGCCGTCGGGCGCGGACGTCTTAGCTGAGACAGCTGCCAAAAAACCGCTAGCACCTGGCTTGTTTTCTACGACAACGACCTTGCCGGTCTGCTGACCCATCGCTTCAGCCACGGAGCGAGCGAACAGATCTGTGGCCGATCCGGCACCGAATGGAACAATCATTCTGATCGGCTTCTGTGGAAAGCTTGAGGAAATGTCGGTGGATGCTATTGATTCGCAAATAGAGAAGGAAGCGAATATTGCAGCCAGAAAGATTCGGGTCATTAGGATAGTCTCCTTTTTTTTTAAGTGTGGGCTACCCGATATCGATTGGAAGGGATAGCAAGTGAAACGAAAGAGTTTTCCCGTGTGCATCCAGATTAAGGGAATTATTCACGCCGCCGTCCAGTACATCGTCGAGGACGAAGTTCATCGCGCCAAGCCTTGGTAAGAGATAACGAACGACATGAGTTGGCGTCCGATGCCTAAAATGCTCCGTAACACGCTCTTCAGTCACCTGGGTCACAAGTAGATCGTAGTCTTCTGGCCGGTAGACGATCACGCTAATATTTGATCGATTTCCCTTATCACCCGTGCGAGCGTGCGCAAGTTCGTAGAGTGGAACGGTTTTGATTGGCATCAGAGGCCTCATTGCGTGACGAAATGGAAGCGGGCTGGAACCGCGGAACGAGGAACGAAGCAGGTTTGCATCGAGACGCGCCGGCGCTTATTTAGTCTAACGCCGCCACCTCCTGCAGGACCGTTGTTATATAAAGCGTTCACTTCTCGTAGCATGCGATCGATGACGTCTGCTTCAGCATGAGCACCGGCCACGCGCAGCCGTACATCGCTAGCGAAGCCCCGAGCCGTCGATTTCAAAAGACGTCCTGAGTCGTCGCCACTGATGCTCACGACACCAATGAGATCGAATCGAAGGTGAAGCGCACCTTTCAGGCGAGCTTCAATGACTTGCATGCTAAGGCGAGCGCGGGCTTCGGCATTGCAGCCGGAATAGGATATTTCGGCTTCCCCGAGCCAACCGTCGTCGAAGTAGACGTTGGTCTTTAAGGTATCCGGTCGTTGTTGGCCGCGCACTCCGTGTACACGAACCGCGTTTGCACCTATCTGTTCGAGCTCAAGTTCGCCAATATCTGCCACTACGTCGGGCGTGATGAACCGGGCAGGATCATGGATCTCGTAGATCAGTTGCTCCTTGACGGTCAGTAGGTCAACCATTCCTCCCGTGTCGTCCGCCTTCGTGATGATGCAACTGCCATCTGGGAAGATCTCCGCGATGGGGAAGCCTAGCTTGTCCATTCCAGGCACATCTTTCATGCCGGGGTCGCAGAAGTACCCCCCTGTTACCTGGCTGCCGCATTCCAGGAGATGGCCGGCAATAGAGGCACCCGCCAGCTTGTCCCAGTCGTCTTCTTGCCAGCCAAAATGCGCAATGGCGGGGCCGAGAGTAAGTGCTGGATCGGCGACGCGCCCAGTCACGACGATTTGCGCGCCTGCTTTGAGGGCCTCTGCGATCGGAAACGCACCTTGATAGACATTGGCGCTTACTACCTTCTCCTGTGGCACCGATGTCGCAAACAGAGTTGCCATGGCTTCAATGTGGCCATCCAGAGGAACCTCGTCACCGCTGACTATCGCAATTGTCGGAGTTGGCAGTCCAAGTTCGGCGGCGAGTTCCAGAATCCGTTTGGCAGCGCCCTCTGGGTTGGCCGCGCCGAAATTGCCAACGATTGGAATGCCGTGACTAAGACACTTGCCGAGCACGGGGGATAGTTCCAATGCGAGCAACGGCTCATATCCCAGTTGCGGATCGTTGGACTTCGCAATGTGTGCAAACGCAAGCGTGCGCTCAGCTAGGTTCTCGTAAATTAGTACGGCCGGTTGAGCTCGACGGATCAGCGTGTCAACGACCGGCTCAGCGGCGTCAACTCGATCGCCCGAAAACCCTGCACCGCATCCAACGAGAAGGCTCTTCACCATTGTTGTCTCCTGCTAGAAAATGACTGGCAGGATCTTGCGTCAAGTCTATTTTGTAGTAAATTGGGCTTATTCGTAAAATAATCCTGTTTTACTTAACAATGAGACTTTCGACTGCCCAACTAGACGCATTCTTGGCCTTGTGTGAGACGCTGCGGTTCTCGCTCGCAGCTGAGCGAGTACACGTCTCGACGTCAGCATTCAGCCAGATCATCAGTCGCCTGGAGGAGGATGTGGGCGTACGCCTGTTCGACAGAAGTACCAGGCATGTGGCGCTCACCCCCGAAGGAGAGATATTTGAGCTGGGTGCGCGTCGGATTGCTGCTGAGGTCGATTTTGCGATGGATGAACTGCGCGCGAGAATCGCAGGGAAGTCAGGTGAGGCGTCCATCGCAGCGACTCCTACTCCATGCGTGTCTTGGTTGCCCGAGAGGCTGAGTGAATTCTCAAAGGGCAATAGTGGGATACGGATCAATCTGCGCGATGGTGTGTCTCAGCGGTGCTTTGAGATGGTGAGCCAAGGTATTACTGATCTAGCGCTTGCTGCCGAACCCGGTGATTTGGCTGAGTTCGAGGCTACACCGCTATTTGACGCAGAATTCTCGGTCCTGCTGAGGAAAGATGATCCGCTCTCCGCACGTCGGCGCTTGTCCTTGTCTCAACTAGTCGGGCGAGACTTCGTCCATGTTGCGGGCCGGGGCGACGTTTGGGAGCAACGCCTAATGGATTTGCGAAAAGCTGGCATACGCGATTCTGGGTTCGAGGTGACCAACTTTGGAACGCTGGTTGGGCTGATTAGTGCGGGGTTCGGTTTAGGCGTCGTTCCGCGAATGGCGCTGCCACTTTGCCAGCGCGACGACCTTGTCTCTCGCCCGCTGACTGATGCTCACTTCGTGAGGCGGTTTTACCTCGTTCGTCGGCGCGGAAGAAGCTTATCCACAGCAGCCACGCTACTGTGGGATCACTTGGTAGCTGCCAGTAAAAAGTCATCCTCGACTTTTATCCCATGCAACTGACGTGCCGACGTGGGAGCCTCCTAGTATGCTGAAAACCAGGATAATTGTGCAAACAATCTCGATTATCAGGATTGGATAGTTGGCACATACTCGTCCGCGAAGTACATAAAACGGAGGAGACTATGAGTAAATTCGTGCATGCTGTCCCGCGCATTTGCGCTGTGGCAGTTGGGTTGGTTGCGATGCTTACGAGCCCCTATTCAGTTGCCAAATCTGAATGGCCAACTAGAGCAGTGCGTGTTGTGGTTCCGTTTGGTCCTGGCGGCCCAGCTGACGTGGTGGCAAGAGCGATCGGCCAGAGGTTGAGTGAACGTTGGGGGCAGAGTGTCATCATCGACAACAAGCCGGGGGGGAATACGACGATTGGGGCAGTCGACGTTGTCCGGGCCGCGCCTGATGGATACACGTTGCTTCAGGCGATCAACTCGACATTGACCGTGAACCGGTTCACGTTTTCGAAGTTGCCTTACAACGTGCAAAGCGACTTTGTGCCAATTTCGCTCGTGGCAAACGTACCCGTGGTTCTCGTCTCGAACCCGAAGGTACCTGCGAAGAGCATGGCTGAGTTTCTGGCATTGGCGCGTGCCCATCCAGGGAAATACACCATCGGTGGCGGCACCGTAGGGCTTCAACTCGCGGCGGAGCGTCTAAGCCGGGACGCCAAAATCCAGCTTCAGTATGTACCCTACAAGAGCGGAGCGGATGTCACGCGTGCGTTGGCGGGTGGGGAGATCGACATGGCGGTCGATGGTATTGCCGCGAATCTGCCCTTCATCAGGCAAGGCAAGATGCGCGCGCTTGCCACAAACGACACAAAGCGCATTCCCGCTTTGCCAGATGTTCCTACGCTGGCAGAAGCCGGGCTCATGAACTCTGAGGCGGGGCTCTGGCATGCGATTCTCGCCCCGCGAGGGTTGCCAAAAGATATTCAGCAGAAGATTCAACATGACATCGCTGCAGTGTTGAGCCTGCCTGATATCAGGCAACGGTTCGCAGAATTGGGGATGGAGGCGACGGCCAGCACTTCCGAAGAGTTGTCCCAGAAGATCGAGAGTGAAAGTAAGGCCCTTGGGCCGCTTATCAAAGATCTTGGACTGAAGATGGACTAAGGAGAAACGCTAGCAATGTTCTTCTCCGCTCCGCCTCGCATTGAGGCAACCGTGTTTGCCGAGCTCCCACAACATCTGCGTCCTGCTAAACCGAATGCAGAATGGTGCACTGGCCAACCAGCCGGCACGCCGTCCGAGACGCTCTTGGAGGGGCCGTCGTTCGACAGAGACGGAAATCTATACTGTGTGGACCTGCCGAATGGGCGAATCTTTCGTATCGCCGGCGATGGGAGCTTTGAACTTCTAACGGAGTATGACGGCTGGCCGAATGGACTCAAGGTTCATCGCGATGGCAGGCTATTCGTCGCAGACTTCAAGCGTGGGCTGCTCACGGTCGATCCGCAAACAGGGAAAGTATCGTCATTTCTTGAGCGAGCGGGCCTGGAGCACTTCAAGGCAATCAACGACTTGTTTTTCGCGACAAACGGGGATCTCTACTTCACCGATCAGGGATTGACCGGGCTACATGATGCTACAGGGCGATTATTTCGCGTGACGCGAGACGGTAAGGTATCTTGCCTACTCAGCAACATTCCCAGCCCAAACGGTGTTGTCATGGATTTGGAGGAGCGAAGCGTTTTTGTTGCAGCAACTCGTGCGAATGCCGTGTGGCGCGTACCCCTGGACAAGGATGGCAACGCAACAAAGGTCGGTATTTTTGTCCAGCTATCTGGAGGCAACGGGCCTGATGGCCTTGCGCTCGATGCGCAGGGCGGATTGGCTATCGCTCATGTTGGTTTGGGATCGGTCTGGTTAGTCGATAGATTCGGCGAGCCAACCGCAAGGATTCAGGCAGATGGGCATCGACACACAACGAATGTCGCCTTCGGGGGGCATGACGGTAAGACGCTCTTCATCACGGAATCCGGATCGGGAACTATTCTTCAAGCCAGTGTAGAAATCGGGGGCAACCGAATGTTCTCACACCAGTAGCCCGACCGATGGGGCTTGTCGTTTAGGGATGACGGGGAGTTTGTCGACTTGTTGTTTGTGGGACCGAAGGCTTACGATTCGTACGGGACACGAACTGATTGTCTTTGTGCCGGTTTGCCAAGGGCATGCCGGCACAAAGGAAATGCGAATAGCCACGCGTTAGGTTAGACGACCGAGTTCTCGCAAGCGTTTGACTCTTTGCTTTTCCCGCGCGTAGGTGGAAGCTGCGAATTTCCGATAGTCGTCAGCTCCCAAGTAGTTTACCCGTTGATTCAACTGTTGCAGGACTCGGGTGCTGGCGGGCGATTCTAAGGCAAGTCTGAACGCATCCTGTATGAGCTTGATCCTGGATGGCTCCATCCCCTTCGGACCCGCAATCCCATATGGGGAGTCGACCCACACTGGATACCCTTGTTCGACGATCGTCGGTAGCGTGGGAAAGCGGGCAATTCGCTTCTCTGCGAAGGCGCCGATGTACCGCATCTTTCCAGACTCGATATGTGGGACGGCCACGCCGGAAAGCACGGCCGCATCGATGTGGCCGCCCAAAAGTGCGTTGACGACTTCACTGTCGCCTTTGAACGGCACCGCGTTGACTTTCACCTTGGCGGTGTCTATCAACTCCTCGGCTGCAATGTTGGGAGTTCCAAGAAGCCCTCCACCTGAACCGATGCTGAGATTGTTTGGCCGCTGAGTTGCATCGACCACGAACTCCTTGAATGACTTCCACGGCGCGTCGCTTCGTACAGCGATGCCGAACGTGAAGTCGGTCAACAGGGCGATGTAGGTGAAGCTAGTTAGTGGATCGTAGCTCGTCTTGTTCAGATAGGGCTCGCGATAGACAGATTGCGGTATTACTGCGAGTGTGTATCCGTCGGCGGGAGCGCGGGCCAGCGTTGCAGCCCCGACCGAGCCATTGGCCCCTGGGCGGTTTTCGACGACCACCGGTTGCCCCAATGATTTGCGCGCCTCCTCTGCAAGGACACGAACCACCACGTCCGTGGGACCACCTGCGGGATACGGAATAATCAAAGTGATTGGCTTGGCAGGGAAGGACTCCGCTCGCGACGTGGTGGTGGCAAATGGAATACAGCACGCAGCAGCTAACAAAGTCCGCCGGCGGGGCGAATGAACGGTCATCGTTGTCTCCGTTGTTCTGATCTTCTAGGGCACTTTGAGTGCCCGCCGGAGATGCGCGTGCTGCAGTGTGGAATCGCTGCGTGCGGTGCGACCATACCGGTATAACGATTCTTTCGGCACGACCTTTGGTTTGTCCAATACGGATAATGAATCCATCGATTTATTATCTGTATCGACGTTTGGCCCTATGTGACGACTGTCGTCGAAGTCCGATGCCACTCCGCTGGAGAACCCGTTTCCGTTCCTAGCTCTCCATCGGTAGAGTGGTCAAGAAGCGCTGCATCTGGGAAGAGACGTTGTCGATCGCCTGAACGCTACGACTCGCCCGGGATAGGGCAATTGCGCCTTCGCATGCGGCGATGACAAAATCAGCTGTTTGAGTAGCTTCGGTTGGGCCGACTCCATGCTCTGAAATGGCTTCTGCGAGAAGCAGCCGCCATTCGGTGAATGCGGCGTTTGCCGCTTCGAGTGCCTTTCGGTCCGTCTCGCTGTCCGTAGCCTCGACGGCGATTGCCAGAACGGGACAGCCAGCCTGGTAGTCGCTCGCCGCAACGATGTCGCGCCAAACTGAAAAGAACTGCCGCACGCCCTCTACAACGCCACGCTCGAGCGCCTTTCGCAGCTGCTCGGAGATGTATCCAGTGGCCATGGCAACGGCCTCGGAGATCATCTGGGACTTTCCATCAGGAAAGTAGTGATACGTGGAGCCGAGCGGCGCGTGCGCATGCTTGGCGACGTCCCGAATGCTGGTTGCATGTAGTCCACGCCGGCGGAGCATGTCCGCGGCGGCCAATACAAGGCGGTCGCGCGCGGAGGTGTCATTAGAGGGCATGTACAAGCGCATTGCTATAACGAGTGTCATAGCGTAGCATGAGTTTTCGCCTATAACACTCGTTATAACCATGACAGAGGCTGTTGACGTTGGGTCGGGTGCACCGCCCGTGAGGTTGACCATCCCTACCGCGGATGGCTTTCCGCTCGTGGGATATCGTTTCGACGCCCATGGAGCAGAGTTGGGCCGGTTCGTGGTAGCCGGTGCAACTGGCGTGCAGCAGCGCTACTATCGAAAATTTGCGCGCTTTGCTGCTGCGCGCGGCTTTACAACGCTGACTTTTGACTATCGGGGCATCGGACTGTCGCGGCAAGGTTCGTTGCGCGGATTTTCTGCGACTTATCTGGATTGGGCACGGCTAGACGTCACGGCAGTCGTGGCGGCGGCGCGATCGGGCGATACGCCCGTCCGGCTAGTTGGTCATTCCTTCGGTGGGCAGACGCTCGGCCTGCTTCATAACCACGCAGGGCTCAGCGGTGCCTACATTTTCGGGACTGGGGCGGGTTGGGCAGGCTGGATGCCCAAGCTGGAAGCGTGGAAGGTCAGATTGATGTGGAGCGCCGTCTTGCCTGTCCTGGTTGCCACCAAGGGCTACATGGCGTGGAGCAAGTTCGGCATGGGTGAGGACTTGCCTCTGGGCGTTTATCGACAGTGGAAGCGTTGGTGCAAGTATCCCCGTTACTTCTTCGATGACCCCGAGCTCCAGCATTTGACTGCGGCTTTTGCCGAAGTACGTATGCCAATCGTTGCAGTGAATTCGGTGGACGACCTGTGGGCGCCACCGAAGTCTCGGGACGCGTTCATCGAGCAGTACGCGAACTGCGATATTCGGCGCGTCGACCTCTCCCCGCAGCGAGAAACTGCAGGGATAGGCCACATGGGCTATTTCAATGCGGAGGCGTCATGGATGTGGGAAGACGTCCTGTCATGGGCAAGGCCCGTGGCTTCTACCGCGACGTCCCCGGACCAAAGGGAATGCTCGATCGCATGTCAATAGGAAGCCGCTGCGGTGCTACCGAATCTCCACGGCGACATCCCCGACGTCTGCGAACTGCGCCAGGAACTCGTCGCCTGTACGAGCCGCAGCCAGGACGTTGCAGGCACCTGAGCTGACGATATCGTCTTGGCGCAGGCCCATGGATCTCTTGCGCAGCCAGTTCGCGAGCCACGTGACGGCGTGAAGAGGGTTGTTCATGACGTCCCTAGACGACCCTCGGCCGTGCACCTTTCCGTTTCGAATGAGCGTTACGTCGATGCCGTCCTGCAACCTTCGATGCCAGTCAGGAACCGATGCACCATGAATGTAGCGGCCGGAGGCGAAGCCGTCGGCATAGACATACAAGGGCGCAGGAAGCTGCTTGTGCGGGAACCGGCATTCCGCCACCTCAATGCCGATGCGCACGTCGCGGACGGCGCTGGCGACTTCATCCAACGTGTAGGGCGCCATCTTTGGGGGTAGGTTCTGGTCAATTACGAAGAAGAACTCGCACTCGATGACGGGATCCAGCAAAGCCCTTCGTGCGAGGGTGGCCGGCTGAAGGGTGTGAAACTGAGCGAAGGTAATCCCGCATACCGGTCCTGCTGTGCGAAGACGCTCTTGAAGACGGGCGTTAGTCGCCGCAATCTTCCAGCCGGATTGCGTCCACGCAAGGGATTCGGCGACGTCGACCATGATTTCAAAGGCGGCAACCTCGTCGTTGATTTCGAATAGTCGCTCCACATCGGTCACCTGTCGACCACTCGCTCGTGCTTGAGCCAGGGCCTGGACCAGCATCCTTCGTGAGCCTTCGATGTTGTTGACGTCGGCCATGGCTTAGTCGATAGACGCGCCTGTCGCGGTGATTAGACGCTTCCAGGCTTCGGCTTCCGTCTTCATCTTTCGACGCAAATCCTCTGGGGTGCGCTGTGACGGCAGGTTGAGCCCGCGTGCTTTCAGTTGTGCTTGCAGCTCTCCGTCGTCCTGAACTCGCTTACTAACTGCGACGAGGAATTGCTGGACTTCGGAGGGAATGCCAGCAGGAGCAAGCAGCGCGAAGAAGACGCTGACATCGATGTCTTTCATACCTTGCTCCTGCAAGGTAGGGACCTGCGGGAGTAGCGCCGAACGTTCCGCAGAGGTTACGCCGAGGATCTTCAGCTTGTTGGCTTTCAGGAATGGATCGGCCGTGAAGACGTCGGTGAAGGTCATTGTGACCTGATTTCCCAAAAGTGCTTGAAGCGCGGGTGCGGAGCCTTTGTACGGCACATGCATCAATGAGATTCCTGCAGCCTTGGCAAACAAGAGCCCCGAGAGATGGGTTGTCCCACCGCTACCGGCAGAAGCAAAAGTTGCCGGGTGCGCTTTGGAATAGGCAATGAGTTCCGGGATCGAGCTGACGGGAAGGGCTTCGTTGACCAAAACCGCGTTTGGCATGCTGCCGAAATCGGCCACCGGCTCGAAGTCCTTGAGAGGGTTGAATTTCAGGGACCTGTAGAGGCCTGGATTGATGACCAGTACGGGCGAAGACCCGAAAAGTAGGGTGTAACCATCCTTTGTCGCTCTGGCGACATACTCGCCCGCAATGTTCCCGCTAGCGCCGGCCCGGTTCTCAACGATGACCGGCTGGCCGGCCAGGGTGCTCATTCGGGTGGCGACGGCGCGGGCTATAAGGTCGGCGGGCCCTCCCGCAGGGTACGGCACGACAAACGTAATGGCTCGTGACGGAAAATCGGATTTGGCCAGGGTAAAGGGCGCTGCAAAGGCCAGAGTGAGCAGCAGCAGGCCGCGGATGGTGTTCTTCATGGTTGTCCCCGTTGTTCGTAGTTTGCTTATCTTGGGTAATCGTACGGCTGCCGGAGGCGCCATGATTCTGAATCTGATATGGACCGATACGAACTTTGTATTGAATGAGAAGACGCGTTCTCTACCATGACGTTTCGTCACAACGTCGGTCGGAGAACATGGAAAATCGATTGCAGTACGGGGCGCTAACAGGGCTCCGCGTCCTGGATGCGTCCAGGGTGCTTGGTGGACCGCTAAGCGGCCAGATTCTTGGGGACCATGGCGCCGATGTCCTCAAGGTGGAGGGGCCCGAGGGCGACGATACGCGTCAATGGGGGCCACCTTATCTGGGGAGTAACTCTGCGTACTTCTCCGGCGCAAACCGCAATAAGAGCAACACGATCCTGAATCTTCGAGATGCCGCGGACCGTGAAAAATTCCTAGCGTTGCTCGACCAATCGGATGTGCTGATCGAGAATTTCAAGCCCAGCACGCTCCAAGGTTGGGGATGGGACCTTGGGACATTCCTGCAGCGCAATCCGAGGCTGATTCACTGCCGTGTATCTGGATTCGGTGCGAATGGTCCATACGGTGGCTTGCCTGCCTACGACACCGCTGTCCAAGCGCTATGCGGGCTCATGAGCGTGAATGGTGATGAAGCATCCGGGCCGTTGCGCGTCGGGCTTCCAGTCGTTGATATGACGACGGGTCTGAACGCCACGATTGGCATTCTTCTGGCCTTGCAGGCACGTAATCAAACTGGGCGCGGTCAACTGGTGGAAACGACGCTGTACGCAAACGCTGTCTCGTTGCTTCACCCGCACGCCGGCAACTTCCTTTCGACGGGCAGCTGTCCGCAGCCGACAGGGAACGCCCATCCGAATATCTATCCCTATGACAGATTCGAGACGGCAACCGGACCCATTTATCTGGCGGTCGGCAACGATACTCAGTTTCGAACGTTGTGTAGCGAGTTGGCCCTCGAGGATGTCGCGCTGGATGAGCACTTTGCAACCAATCCAGCAAGATCGGTGAACCGTGGAGTGCTTAGGGTAGTCCTTCGGGCTGCTCTGAGTGAACGTGACGGACGCGCGATGGTTGACTTGCTGGTACGAAAGGGTGTGCCATGTGCCCCCATCAGTTCGGTCCAAGAGGCGCTGCAGGATCCGCATACAGCGCATATGGGCCTGCTTGTTGAGATGGCGGACGGCTACAAAGGAGTGGCTTCGCCCATCATGCTGAGCGAGACGCCTCCGACATATCGGATGCCGCCTCCTACGCTTTGAAGAGGATACTGCAATGTCGTTCGATGAAACCAATGCACGTTTTCCGTATGGTTCGAGGAAGCGTTACCACTTGCACCATCCGCATCTCCTTTGTGCTGATCTCGAGGCCACTATTCGGTTCTATCGCGAATGGTTCGATGCGGAGGTGGCGTGGGATGGTATCTACGCAGGAACACGCAATGTTTTCATGAAGATTGGTATTGGTGCTATGCACTTGTATGAGAAGCCGGTTGACACTTTGAAGAAGAATGCGGTGCATCATCTAGGCTTTCAGGTGGTGGGTCTTCAGGAGTTGCATGACCGGATGAAGTCGGCTGGTCTGCATATTCCGTCTGGCGTCCGATCGTCACACGGAGGCGGCTATTTCATGGTCGAGGCGCCAGATAACGTCTTGCTCGAAGTCTTCGAACCTGGCCCTGAGCGGCCAGCCGACGTTCTGGCATACTACGGATACAACCAGCCAGAAGAAGAGCCGCGTTCGTAATTGCATGCGCGCGGCACATAAGAGCCGTGTATGCACAAGGAAGCGATTGAGTTGCGTCACCTCCGCTATTTCGCAGCATTGGCGGAGGAACTTAGTTTCGGCAGGGCAGCAGCGCGATGTCACGTCTCTCAGCCACCATTCAGTGTGGCGATCCAGCAGTTGGAGTCTTTTCTAGGCGTCACGCTGGTCACGCGAAGTAGCCGTAGCGTTGAGTTGACGGAGTCTGGGCGCCAGTTCTATCAGCGCGCTGTGGCGCTCATCAGCCAGGCGAACGCTTCGTTCGACGAAGTCCGGCGATTCGACGGCTTGCTGGCCCAGCGCTTCAATGTCGGATTTCACGCCTCAATGTTGTATCGCGGGCTAGGCGATGCCATTGGTGCGTTCCGAACTCAATTCCCGGATGTCCGCGTCTCACTTCATGAGATGTCGTCGATGAGTCAGCTCGACCGAATTCAACGGGGAGAGCTGGACGTCGGCTTCACGCACTCCATCGTCCCTCATCAGGAACAGCTAATTGATTGCACGACGCTCTTCAACGAGCGTTTCATGATTTGTGCGCCCAAGCACTTCAAATTGCCGAACGAACCGCTGGATCTGGTGCGCCTGAAGGATGAGAACTTCATTCTTTTCAACAGAAGCTCCTCACCGTATTACTTCGATACGATTTTGAGTCTTTGTGTCGCAGCAGGTTTCTCGCCTCGGATCGAGCATCGCGTAAGCCAATGGCTGACTGCGGTATCCGCAGTCTCGATGGGCATTGGTGTCGCCATCGTGCCAGAATGCCTTGCGACAACAGGCATCGGTGGCGTTATTTTTCGAGACATAGAGACGGCAGTACGCTCGCCAGTGCAGTACCTGGTGGCGAAGGACGCGAACGCCCAGTACGCGACAGCCATGCTGGACTTTGCGCGTACCCATATAAGGCCGTCGCGGGGTGCCAACTGACGGACGGCGGTGTTCTGAGGGGAGGGGCGTTGGGAAACGCCCCTTACGCCGACTGTATCAGCCCCAATTCGCGCTACGCTTTTCCACGAATGCCGAGATGCCTTCGCGCGCATCGTCGGTAGCTGCAACGCGACAGAACGTATCTACCGCGTAGGAAACTCCGCGACGGTAGTCACTGTCGACGGCTCGGTGGAATGCCGCTCTGCCAATGCGCATCGCGGATGCGGATTTGGCAGCTAGGCTTGCCGCCAGTGACCGTGCCTCCTCGAGCACCATGTCCGCCGGAACGACGCGATTCACCAGATGCAAGGCGTGCGCCTCGCTCGCAGTGAAGGAGCGCCCAGTGAAGAGCAAATCGAAGGCGACGTGACGACCTACGATGCGCGGCAAGTGGGTAAAGTGGATCGCCGGCAGCATGCCAACGTCAATCTCCGGGTAGCCGAAGCTGGCATCCTCGGCAGCCACAATCAGATCGCAGGAGATCGCCAGCGTCATGCCGCCGCCGCGCGCAGCGCCACTCACCGCGGCAATGGACGGCTTGCCGAGGCGATACTGTGCTTCTGACAACTGGACGTAAAGCTTGTCCAGTAGCGTGTGGACGGTATCTGCCGAAGCACCCTGCAGCGCTGCGATATCAAGCCCGGCACAGAATCTTTTTGGTGCTGCGCTTGCAACGATGACTGCGCGAGCCGAGTCGTCGGCGGCGGCGCGATCCAACGCCCGAATCAGCGCGTCAACCATCGGAACGGTCAGTGCATTGACAGGCGCGTTGTCGAGAACGATTTCGGCGACGTGGTCGCGGACGGTATAGGTGACTAGAGACATGGTCTGCTCAATATTGGGTTGGGCTAGGCGGCTGCGGTTGTCGCAGCGGAAGTCACGGTGCCAGCGCGGTGCAGGCCTTCAATCTGCTCTTGAGTGAATCCAGCTTCGTGCAGGATTTCGTCAGTGTGTTCGCCCAGCAGCGGTGCAGGCCGGCTCGCCTGGCGGGCCTCTCGCCGGAATCGGACGGGCAAGCCGATATTCGAGACGGTGCCCAGGACCGGGTGCTCCGTTTCGACGACCAGTTGCCGAGCCTGGACTTGCGGATGAGCCAGAGCCTGGTCCAGCGTCTGGATCGGCGAGCAGGGCACACCAATTTTCTGTAGCGTATCCAGCCAGTAAGCGAGCGGCTGCGTCGAGAGGCGGGACTGCACCAGTTCGACCGTCCGGGTGAAGTTCTTCACACGCGCCGCATTGGTGACGAAATCCGGATGATCGACCCAGTCCTCGAGGTCGGCCACCGAGCAGAAGCGCTTCCATTGCGCGTCATTGCCGACGCCAAGCATCAACGGCCCATCGGCGGCATCGAATGCCTGGTAGGGCGACATGGACGGATGCGCAGTGCCCATGCGTTGCGGGGCCTTCCCGCTGCGCCAGTAGTTCTGTGCCATGTACCCCATGAATCCAAGAGCAGTCTCCATCAGTGCTACTTCCAGGTACGTGCCTTTGCCAGTGGTATGGCGCTCGAGCAGGGCAGCCAGGATGCCGCTGAGGGCGTGCATGCCCGTGCCGATGTCGACGGGCGAGAAACTTGCTCGCGCAAACTTCCCACCGGGTTCGCCCATGGTGCTGATCATGCCGCTGAACGCTTGCAGCATTACGTCATAGCCAGGCTCGTTACCCAGTGGGCCATCGCGCCCGTAGCCGGAGATCTCACAGTAGATCAGCCGAGGATTCAGGGCACTCAACGTGTCATAGTCCACGCCGAGCTTCCGGGCGGTACCGCCGCCGAAGCCCTGCAGCACCACGTCAGCATTGGCAGCCAACTGTTGCGCGATACGCTGGCCATCTTCGGTCTTGAGATCCAGCGCGATGCTGCGCTTGTTGTGATTGACGGCCAGAAACACGGCAGACTGGCCCGCATCCTGCGGAAGCCATCCACGCGTGTCGTCGCCGGAGCCTGGGGGTTCGACCTTGATCACATCGGCGCCCAGCTCGCCCAGGTATTGGCCGCAGAGGGGCCCGGCCAGCACCTTGCTCAGGTCCAGCACGCGAATGCCTTTCAGTGGTTGCATGGCTTGCGTTTCCTTTGTCATTCCGGCTGGATGCCAAGCCCGCGCGCTACGTCTGTCCATCGCTGAGCGTCAGTTCGGACGAAGCTGACGAGTTGGTCGGGACGCGTGGGCATCGGTTCGGCACCACGATTGCGCAGCGCGGCCACGTATTCAGGGTCGTTGACTGCCTTCGCCGAGGCTGCTCGCAAACGGTCGACGACGGCCTTGGGCGTCTGTGCATGTGCCTGCAGAGAGAACCAGAACTTCAGGTCTGCGCCGGGATATCCGGCTTCCTTCAGCGTCGGGACGTCCGGCAGCATTGGGGAGCGTTGCGCAGAAGTAATGGCAAGAGGTCGCAATTTTCCGCCCTGAATCTGGCCAATGCATGTGGTGAAGGAGTCGAATACGAAATCGACTTGGCCGGCCATGACGTCTGTGAGCGCTGGGGAGCTACCCTTGTACGGGACCGCCACCGCCTGGAACCCCGCTTTTTTCTGCAGCAGGGAGCCATAGATGTGCGGCGAGGATCCCGCGCCAAAGGTCGCGTACGTCAAGGCATCGGGTTTCGCTTTCGCGAGTTGGACGAGCTCGGCTAGTGTCTTTACCTTTAGCTTGTCCGGATGTACCACCAAGACGTTGGGCATGGAGCCAGTCGTCGCAATGGGGACGAAGTCTTTCCCCGGCAGGAAGCGCGCATGGGGGTACATCAGCGGATTCACGGCCTGCATGGCCACGGTGTTGTGCAACAGTGTGTAGCCGTCATTGCCGCTGTCGAGGACATGCTGAGCCCCGATATTGCCGCTGGCGCCGGGGCGATTGTCGATAACGACTGGCTGTCCCAACTCTTTCGAAAGGGCCGTAGCCAATAGGCGAGCGATGAAGTCGGTGGGCCCGCCGGCTGCAAACGGTACAACAATCCGGACAGGCTTGGTCGGCCAATCCGCGGCAAGGAGGGGACCTGCCAAGCCTGCCATTACGGAAGCAGTTGCCCCCAGCAGCAGTGTGCGTCGTGTCGGATTCATAATCGTCTCCTTTGGTTTTGCCCGTAGCATGACGATGGGCGGGATATAAGTCCAAGACAGGATTTAGATATCCGGTATAAGATTTCACGATAGCCACTTCTCCGAGGCGTTTCATGGCTCTCGAACTTCGTGCCCTGCGGGGATTTGTGACGGTGTGCGCGGCGGGCTCCATATCTCGCGCCGCGGAGCGTCTGCACATCGCGCAGCCTGCGCTCAGCCTCCAGATGAAGAACCTGGAGGAGGAGTTCGGCGCCGCGCTGCTCGAGCGAACGCCGCGGGGTGTTTTGGCCACGGCGGCAGGCGAGATGCTGCTGACTCATGCGGCCGACATCCTCCGGCGTGTGGATGTTGCGTACGAGGACATTCGGACAGCTATCAAGCAACCGCAAGGCCGGGTGGCTGTTGGGTTGCCTCAGTCCTTGGCCAAGCTGCTAACCGTGCCGCTCGTGAAGGAAGTCTGCGCGGAATGGCCAGGGATTGACCTTCAGATCATTGAGCAGAGCACCGGATACATTCCGCAAGGTCTGCTGACCGGCCATTTGGATATGGGGATGACCTTTGGTGGAACGCCTGAGCCCGGTCTGCGTGCCGATCGTGTGTTGGAAGAACGGCTATTGCTCGTCGGGCCGCCCGGCGCGCTGTCGAAACATGGTCGCAACGGAATCAACGCCGCAGTCAGTGTGCCGTTTTCCAGATTGCGCGAGTACCGCTTGATTCTTCCCGCTGGACTGCATGGTCTGCGCAGCCTTATCGACCGGTTCAGTGCATCCCATAGCACCGACCTTCAGGTCATTGCAGAAGTGAACGCAATCCCGGAGCTCATTTCGCTTGCGGCTGCCGGTGCGGGCTTCACGATTCTGTCTCATGCCTCCGTGCAAGAGGAGTGGCGAGGCGGCCTTGTGTCCTGCGCGCGCGTTGCCGAAGAGGGGTTCACGCGACAGGTCTACCTTTGCCGGGCGGCGACCCGACCGGCGTCGTTGGCTGTCACGAGCGTGTGGCAGCGTATTCTCGCCATAACCGGGAAGCTGGTAGACGGCGGGCAGTGGCCGGTTCACCGATTCACCGCTGGAGGGGAGGGGGCGGATATCCAACGGTGATGGACTGAGCCTCGTCTAGCCCAACTCAACTCCTCGCCTGGCTGCCCGACCGCGCAGCGGTCTCACAAGGATCGGGAGTGACAATGAAACGCTCGAGCGTAGGGATCTGGTTATTCCGAGCACATTTCAGAGCGTGCATAGAAAAGGGAATAACCTGAACATAAGCTCCCGGAAGCATATCCTCGCTTCTTTAGTGAGGATATCTTTCTTGAGGTATGAAAGGGAATGCCGAAGGCCCCCTGCATGCACGATGTCGGCTCCTTCCACCATCCAAGTTCTGGATGATTCCGACAGTCATTTCGAGCCACGGGCTATCTTCGCCCCCGTGCTGGTTGTCTCAGCGCTTCCCCCACAGCAACCAGTCTCCCTCCATCGCTGCCGTCTCTAGCCGACCAATGGAGCGGTCACCACCGAAGCCTTCTCGCTTGTAAGGCTGGGCCCTCCCGTCGGGCGGCTTTGCGCGTCGGCCGACGTGTGACATAAGCGTATACCGCTCTGCGGCCCTCATGATTGATACTGAATGACATGAATATCGATGGCTGGTTATTCTAAATCGAAATAACCAATCTTATGGCTCCAAGAACGGCTAACTTGAGTGCTACTTTTCACGCCTGCACGCAGGCGACGTTTCGCGAGCCCTCCTACGAAAGGTCGTTGAAAACAAGAGTCAGTCGAAGGTAGCAGCGCAGCTTCATATGGCGGTTTCCACGGCATGCTGACGCATCGGTATCTCACTAATCGACCCCTTCAACGTCCTCCAGTATCCGATGCGCAAGCCGAAGATGAGGGCGGTCTATCATTTGGTCGTCCAGGCGCGCGACGCCCACGGTGCCTGGCTGCGCGAACGCTTCGACAACGCGACGCGCCCAGGCAATTTCATTATCACGGGGGGCGAACGCCTCATTGATCGGATCTACGTGTGACGGATGTCCCGCAGCCTTCGCAGAGAATCCGTCTCGCTTGGCCCATGCCGCTTCGCGAGCAATCTGCTCAGTATCACAGACCGCGGTGTTGACTGCATCAATCGCATCAACGCCAGCCTGGGCAGCCGCGAGAAGGCACATCGTCCGAGCGACTGCGAACGGTGGGGTCAAACTAGCGCCATCATGGGTGGTGAGAGTTCCGAGATCGGCAGCCAGGTCTTCGACACCCCACATCAGCGCTCTAAGGCGCAACGGTGCATTCCGGTAAGAGGAAAGTCCGAAGATGCCCTCCGTTGATTCTGTCGCCATTGCGATGATGCCAGTCTCCCAGTTTCCACCGAGCAAGGCGACTTCGAGTGCTGAAAGATAGTCGCACAGGCGAAAGACGTCCTGAACACCACGGCACTTTGGCAAGACAATCGCGTCAGGTATGTGCGGAATGACGGCGGCTAGATCGTTCAGGATATGAGGGGACGATAAGCTGTTGACTCGCACAAAGACCGATTGGGTCATGTGTTCGGCGTGCTCTGTGAGGAACGCTTTGAGGGTCTTGCGCGCATCAGATTTTCCAGTTTCCGGCACACTGTCCTCCAAATCGAAGATCAGTCCGTCTGCATTTGAACGAAGAGACGCAGCCAGCTTGCGTTCGCTGTCCGCAGGAACGAAAAGCAAGGAGCGGAGTTTGCGGGGGGCTGTCGTGCTCATGGGGGCCCAATATCTGACTATGTGCGGCAGCAGTGCTATGCCGCTGTCGCAGTTGTTGTAAAAAAAGAAGGTACGCAGTGAAGTTGCATACCTTCTCGTCTTCGAGATCGGAGACTTACTGCTGCTTTAAGTCGGCATACTTCCGGTTGCTTTCAATCTGCGGATCAAGAAGTGCCTTCCGGAAAGCGTCACGTCCTTCCTTATGCGCCTCGCTCAACTCGCGCAGCCACTTTCGGTACTGCACAGAGACCTTGTCAGTGACCACGGAAACCTCGTCACTCGTGAGGTCTTGAGGCCATTGGGACTCGATGACCGGTTGGTCCTCTGCGAATACCACGTTGTTGAAAGCGATGTGGAGATAGTCTGAGTCGCCAGCCTGCTCGCGTGCAAAGATGAGGAAATTCTTCGTCGTCGAGTCATCCACAGGGCAAGAAACGTTGAAAAGGACATGCAGCGAATCGCTGGTGTACTTCTTCACCGCCAGGTTGATAGCGAAGGGCATGCTGCAGTGGTAGGAGAACGTACCGATGGGAGCTTCGTCAGGAACGTCCATATCCTCCGGGGTCTCATAGACGAAGCGGAACTGACCGTTCACGCGGTCCATCGGAACCACAGGCGGTTCTGCGTTGTTGGGGTCAAAGAGCGTACCCGGATGTATGAAGGCGAAATGTGAGAAGTCGGTGAAGTTCTCCCACCGCCGCTCTGCCGTCGCCTTCCACCAGTAGGGTTCCTGGACGACGATGCGCATCTTCGGATTTTCTGCGGCACTGAAGTAAGGGATCTGAGTGCAGTCGTAGCTCGAATCCAGGCGAACCCAAATCAGTCCGTAGCGCTCTTCACAATCGAAGCTTGCGACACGCGCCTTGTTCGGAATGGGATTGTCTGGGCACGCCGGAATAACCTGGCACACCCCTTTTGTGTCGTACTGCCAGCCGTGATACGGACACTGAATGCGTCCATCCTGCACTTTGCCGCACGAAAGCTTTGCTGACCGGTGAGCGCACCGATCGCGCATGGCAACGTACTGTCCATCGAGCTTTGCAATGACGATCTGTTCATTAAGCAGTGTTACGCCCATTGGGCCGACACTCGAGGGGTGCGCCTTCTCTAGTTCTGTCACCGTGGCGACCGGATGCCAGAAATGTCGAAGGTAGTCCCTGTCGACCTTAGTAGGTTCGAGTTGCATGTCTTGATTCCTTGTGGTGGATAAGGTTGGTGCTTCTGATGTGCAAGGCGCCCGCTTATAGCGGGCGTCTATTCCCTTCTCGTCGACGGGGCATTCGTTGGGGCGAATGTGCCGTCGAACCGTCCTCCAATGCCTGTGTCGGCATTTCAGTATCCGCATCTGGTACACCACAAGGTAGTTTTGAGAGACCGAATCGTCAACCGAGGGAATTACCTGATCGCCGTTGCAAGAGAGTCCTGCGCAACTCTCCTAGTTCATTGAGAGATCAAGCAACGCACCTGCGACCAGCTTCCATACTGGGAAAGTCCGCTACTGTCGCGCTCATGCCACGATTTCTTGGCTGAGAGTGGTGCATCTCGCACCGTCCTGAAGAACTTCTGCACCGGATCCGTACGTCGGGAAAACACCGAGCAACAGCCTGCCCATCAGGTTCTTCAGCGGTGCTAATCTGGTATACCTGATGTCGCATAACTAAATTACGGAGGAGCACATGCCGCCAAGCTAGTCGCATTCGGCAGCTCAGTAGTAGGGCCTGATTCGTGGAGGAAGCTAGCCAAACGCTGTCACGCTGCACGAGGTAGTTGGAGATACCGAAGAGAGTTGCGCCAGACGCAGCCGAATTCCCAATCACTCAACAACGCACGGTGGGCCGTCGAAGCCCAAAAGCCCCCAATATCGGAGAAATCAGATGCAGCAGCGTAGCGTTGAAGAAAGAATCGGAGCGTTGTCGCTCCTTGTCCTTGGATGCCAGCATGTGCTTGTGATGTATGCAGGTGCAATTGCGATCCCGCTGGTCCTTGGCGCGGCCTTGAAACTGCCCAAAGAACAGATCGCGTTCCTGATCAACGCCGACCTCTTTGCATGCGGCGTTGCAACGCTGGTGCAGGCAATCGGAATTGGTGCATTCGGAATCCGGCTTCCCGTCATGATGGGTGTCACCTTTACGGCAATGGGACCGATGATTGCCATCGGTTCCGATCCGAGTGCAGGCCTTCTCGGAGTGTTTGGCGCAACTATCGGTGCAGGCGTAGTGGGTATCCTGCTTGCGCCAGTGGTGGGCAAACTACTGAGATTCTTCCCACCGGTCGTAACCGGCACGGAGATTCTTGCAGTGGGGCTATCTCTGATGGTCGTCGCAGCAAGCTGGTCGGCGGGTGGCTTCGGAAATCCCGACTTCGGCAACCCCCTGTACCTCGGCATCGCGGCGTCCGTTCTGGTCTCGATCCTTCTCCTTGTGCGGTTCACGAGAGGTTTCATCAGCAATATTGCAATCCTGCTTGGTCTGATGATTGGCTTCGTCATATCCGGGGCGCTTGGTCAGGTCACGATGGGTGAGGTACACGAAGCGCCCTGGTTCGGGTTCATCATCCCATTTCACTTCGGGATGCCGAAGTTCAGCTTTTGGCCGATTGTTGCCATGAGCATTGTGATGCTCGTGACGTTCATCGAGTCCGCTGGCATGTTCCTCGCGCTCGGGGAAATCGTCGATAAACCTGTAGGTGAGCGTGATCTGGTCCGCGGGTTCCGAGCGGATGGTCTGGGGACGATTATTGGCGGCGTATTCAATACGTTTCCATACACGTCGTATGCTCAGAACGTTGGCCTGGTAAGCGTGACGGGTATCAAGAGCCGCTGGGTGTGCGCGACGGCTGGTGTCTTGCTCATGATCCTGGGCCTGTTCCCGAAAGTCGCGATCATCGTCGCCTCGGTCCCACCATTCGTCCTTGGCGGTGCGGGCATCGTCATGTTCGGCATGGTGACAGCTAGTGGCATTAAGGTGCTGTCCAGGGTGGACCTGCATAGCGTGAAGAACCTCTACATCATCGCGATCAGTATCGCCGTAGGGATGCTCCCGGTTGTGTCGCCGAAGTTCTTCTCGAAGTTCCCGCCTGATTTGGCTCCAATTCTTGAGAGTCCAATTCTCATGACCGCCATCGTCGCAATCCTTCTGAACATCTTCTTCAACGGTGTCGGGGATACCAGCGAGGCAAAAGCATCGCTGATGGCGACCGCCAGAGAGGCCGATCTTTAAGTCAGACAGGGTGCAAAAGGCTGCGTCCGCCGAACACAGCCTAACCTCAACGCATACCTGAGACCCGCCGGTTTCGGCGGCAGATACATCCTACGCATCCTGCGCCGCGCGACTATTCGCGGGCGCAGCGGGCACCCTATACCCATTGCAATCATGCAGAACAATCGCTGGCAACTGGCCACGGCGGTAGCCGTTGGCATTCTCGGATGCGGAAGCTCGTTCTACGCACACGCTCAATCATCGGTGACCCTCTACGGACAGGCAGATAGCTATATAGGTACGAACAGAACCCCTGGGGCCGGCAGGTCCTACGTACTCGGCTCAGGTGGAATGCAGACCCCATATTGGGGAATCAAAGGAACAGAAGATCTTGGCGGGGGCATGAAGGCAATCTTTGACCTGAACGCCTTCTATCGAATCGATACCGGTAAGGGTGGTAGCTACGATGGTGAGCCGTTCTTCGCACGCAATGCATTCGTCGGAATGGAGCATGCGAACTACGGGACCATTCGACTTGGTCGGAATACCACCCCGTACTTCATCTCGACGATTCTCTTCAATCCTTTCATTGATTCCTACACGTTCGGGCCGGCCATTAATCACACCTATCTGCCTGCTTCAAATGGAACACTGTACGACCCGGGCGTGATTGGTGACACAGGGTGGGTCAACTCCATCGTCTACTCGACGCCGACCGTTGGGGGCTTTACGGTGAATCTCTCGTACGCCATGGGAGAGCAACCGGGCGCAGCGGGGAAAAACAAATGGGGGGGTAATGTCACATACTTTGGTGGAGCGTTGGCGGCAACTGTGGCGTTCCAGCAGGTCAAGTTCAACACTGTGCCAGGTGACGTGGTCGCGCCGGCATCGCTCGTAGGCTTCCAAAAGCAGAATGCTGTCCAGGCGGGAGTTAGCTATGACTTCACCGTAGTGAAGGCTTATGCTCAGGCCCAATACATCAAGTCAGATGTAAGTAGTGCAAGCGGAGACATTCGTCATATCAATGGGCTGCTCGGCGTGTCCGTACCAATCGGCGCAGGCTCTGTACTGTTATCGTATGGTTATGACCACACCAAGAACGATGTCGCCTCGTTCCGCCGTAACACGGTAGCCATCGGCTATGACTACAACCTGTCGAAGCGCACGGACATCTACGCAGCGTTTTACTACGACAAGCTATCCGATCAATCGCATGCGGATGCGGCTGGGGTCGGTTTGCGGCACAAGTTCTGAAATGAAGTCAGCGTGATCCTTGGCCGGTCCTTTTGGGCCGGCTTTTTTGTGCATGTCGTTCGCCGCCGAGACGCAAATGCAAAGCAGAAAAAAAGCGAGGGCCTCACGCCCTCGCAACATCACAACAACTACACGGAACGGTTTGTCAGGTGATCGTAGTCAGCTGGATCTTCTTAGGCTGCTACTTGGCCACGATACTGGTTGACGAAATCCTGGGCGCTCTTTCCCTTCTTGGCTTCCGCGATGGCAGCTCGCTCGGCGTACAGCTCCCGCACAAACTTCGCGACGAGGCAGCTATCGGCGAACATGTTGTACTTCCAGCCAAGGCCGTAGGCACCCAGGTTGATGTTGTCGATAGTCATGATTCGCATATTCGAATCGTCGGTCGACAGATGCTGGTCGATGACTTTCCGCACGAGTTCCTTGGTGCAGGCAAGCTTGTGTGCGTGCCAGAAGTCCGTGTGCCATTCACCCGGCTTCGGAAGACTGAACGGGTACTGAATCGACCGGCCGGGGCGGTCATAGCCGAGGCCATCCCACGGACCGGTCTCGAATGCCCACCAGTTCACCGGGCCATTCGGAGCTGCGGGGCGAACCTGGGTCCAGTGAACCATGTTTCGGTTCAGCCATTCGTCCGCGAAGCTGTCGTCGTTGTAGGGGTCGAGTTTGCGGATTGCTTCCTTGTCGCCTCGCATTTGCGAGACGGCATGTTCTACTTCGTTCTCGATTTTGAAAATGCAGTGGCTGTAGTCCATGCAGAAGTTGAACGGAACGCCACGCTTTTCAACGAGGTCTGCAACGCGGGAAACCCGGCGGAAGTCCTCGGACCACATGTCGACGTGGCTCTCGTACGTGATCGTGATGCCCTTCTTTTCTGCGTACTCGTACGTGTTCAGATAGGAGGTTACGACTTCCTCATCGGTGATGTAATGGCCGTCGGCATGTTTCGCCCAGACCATCAGATTGTGGTACTTGGCGCCCACTTCCTTGGTCCGGTCGACGTTCTCACGGATCTTCGCTTCGTCGACGCCCAGCGTGTAGGTCCAACTGCCTGACAGAACAGGGAAGTTGTAGTGCTGGCTCGCCTTGATGTATTCATCCAGCGACTTGTCATCCGGAGGGATGCGGTCCACGAAATCCCACAGTCCCGACTCCTTCTGCAGCCGGAATTGCTCCATCACCGGCAGTTCCTCTTCGGACACCGGATTTTCGAGCGACGACGGAAAGACTCCACGGCCAGCGCAGCCGATCAAGAACATCGGTTTCATTCTTCCTCCTTCAGTGAGTAGTTGTATGGCTTGGGTCACGAAGCCAATTCGTCCCGGACGTTCGTGCAAAGTGCTGCAGTGAAAGCGTCCTTGCCCTTGACGGCGGCCATGGAGAGCTCGCGATGCCATTTGCGATACTGGATCGACACCTTGTCGGTCGCGACAGAGATTTCGCCGCTGGAGATTTCGGCAGGCCATTGCGATTGGATGATGGGCTGATCCTCTTCCAGAACGCGTTTCTGGAACGCCAAGTGCATGTGGTCAGGCTGACCGTCTTTCTCACGCACGATGATCATGAAGTTCCGACAGGTTTTCTCGTCGACAGGACAGGCCGTCGTCCAGAGAATGAAGCGAGAGTCGTCGCGCCAGAGCTTGATTTCCAGGTTGATGGAGTAAGGCATCGTGCAGCGATAGTCGAAGTCACCCATCGGCGCTTCTTCCGGAATGCCGTCCATCTCGCGAGGCGGAGCCAGCTTGAACTGCAGTTCACCGTCCACACGATTCACCAGTACGGTGGGATGACTCGCAAAGAACGGGTCGTAAAGCGTACCCGGGTGAACGAACGCAAAGTGCGAGAAGTCCGTGAAGTTCTCCCAACGACGTTCTGCGACGGTATTCCAGATATAGGAGTCCGCCACAATGACCTGCATGTTGGGATTGTCCCAGTCGGCGAGATAGGGAATCTCGGTGCAGTCGAAGCTGTTGTCCAGCCTCACCCAGACGATGTCGTATTTCACTTCGCAATCGAAGGTGCTGACCTTGGCGCGCGGAGGGATGGACTTATCAGGGCACGCCGGGACCAACTTGCAGGTGCCACTCTTGTCGTATTCCCAGCCGTGATAGGGGCACTGGATGAAATCTTCGCCGTTCTTGTTGCAGACCTTGCCGAGAGAAAGCTTTGCGGAGCGGTGTGCGCAGCGGTCGGCTGCGGCGACGATCTTGCCATTCAGGCGGGCGAGCACAACTTGCTCGCCAAGCAGTGTCACGGCCATCGGGCCATGACCCGACGGTTGAGAGCGTTCGAACTCGGCCAGTGTGCAAACCGGATGCCAGAAATGCCGCAGATACGTCTTGTCCTCGAGGAGAGGCTTGTACTGCTCACTCACACTCATTTTTTACTCCAGTGGGGGTTCAGGTGCGATGCCAAAGATACTCGTCTGGTCAGCCAAACGCTCTATCTGGTATACCAGCCTATAGAGCGTGAAATAGCGCGGCAATCAGGGATTACCCCGTTCGGTTTCAGACGTGAGTGGACACAGTGGCACGATGCGTGCCAGCTATGAGGCGTTGCTGTCGCAAAGGCGTGCGTGTGAGGCTAGGTAACGGCGTACTTGGTGTCGCCTTCGAAGGTGAGCTGTACTCTGCGATTCAGCGGAGTCGGCTCATCAACATAGTGCATTAATGATTGTGGTGCGTAATGCGCCAGAATGGTGATGCGTGCACAACAGGGATACCATATCGGTGATCTGGTCGACCAGTTACAATGGCGAAAATTCACGTAGACGTATGCACCGGAACCCGGACTTATGCTAACCCAAAAAATTGTAGGCTCGATTTCCGATGCGATCTATCACAGGAAGCTGCCACCTGGGACGAAGCTGAACGAGCGAGACATCGCTGACCTGTTTGGTGTCAGTCGGACCGTCGTGCGGCAAGCTCTGATTCGGCTGTCACAAGATGGCCTGGTCGACATCTCGCCAAAGCGCTCGTCTGCGGTATGGCGCCCGACATTCGATGATGCTTTCGAGCTTTACCAGATGCTGCTAGTACTGGAAAGCGGTGTCATCGACCAGGTGGTGAAGAGTATTACTCCCGACCAACTGAAGGCTCTGCGCGCGCACACGGAAAAGGAACGGCATGCATTTGAGAAGGGCAAGCACGATCTTGGTGACAAGCTTGGTCGTGAGTTTCACTCCTTGCTGCTCTCGTTCCTGAACAATGAAACGCTGAACCAGATCCATTCACAGCTTCGCCGTCGTGAGGCGCTCATCAATGCGATGTTCCGGGTCGGTTTTGACTATTGTCAGCTACGTGACGAGCATGGAAAGCTCGTGGCCTGTTTGGAGAAGCGCGACGCAGCAGCGGCGAAGGAGTTGTTGGCGTCTCACTACAATCTGGTGATCCGCGGCTACCGCTTCGATGCCTCTGCCGCTCCGGATGTCGACCTCAAGACTGCTTTGTCGCTGTAACGCCCTCTGCGCCGCCTCCAACTCTCTGGCGGCGCCTCCCACCTCCCCCGTTTTTTCTCCCACTAAGTAGTTTCCCCACGTGCAATCCGCTTGGCGCATCGGCTTCTTTGCTATACATTCTGGTATACCAGTTAGGACATCTAACGAGCCACGCAGGAGGCGTAGTGAAAGCAGATCAGTTGCTGTTTGAGGATTGGCATCCGGTGGCGGCCCTGGAAGACTTCGTTCCCGGCCGCACGTTCAGGTCGCGACTTTTGGGTCGCCCAATCAGTTTCAGGAAGGAGGACGGAGTCCTTTCCGGGGATTGGGGCGACGACGGCAAGTCGCAACCACTGTCAGTCAAGGAGGCGTACGGCGCGGTCTGGGCGTCGTTCTCCGCGACCCCGCGGGAGCTGTTCCCTGTCCCAGAATTTGCGGAAGTCGACCGGCGCGTTGTGAGTGCCGGGTCGACACGGGTCAACGTGTCGGGTCCGCGTGCTATCGAGAACTTTCTCGATATGGCGCATTTCCCGTTCGTGCACACGGACATTCTCGGAGCCGAGCCGCTCACCGAAGTCCTCCCGTACAACGTGACGCATGACGTGGAGCGAGATGAAATCATCGCCACAGAATGCCGGTTTGCGCAGCCTCGCGCCTCTGCGACAGCCGTGGAGCCGATCGAGACGCAATACACCTACCGCGTCACGCGACCGAACATCGCCATTCTCTATAAGACGTGCCCGCCGGATCCGTCGCGCTGGGACGTGCTTTGTCTGTTTGTGCAGCCAGTCGATGAAGACTGGTGCATTGCGCACACGATCATGTGCTACGTAGACGAAGTGAACACCGATGAGCAACTGCGGAAGTTCCAGCAGACGATCTTCGGCCAGGATCTGATGATTCTGATTAACCAGGTTCCTAAACGCTTGCCGCTCGCTGTGAGCAAGGAGAACCCGGTCCGCGCAGACGTACTTGCCACGGCCTATCGACGCTGGTTGCGAGAAAGTGACCTCCGCTACGGCGTGATTCGAGACTGATACACAAAGATTGTCCCCCGCTATGAACACATTCGACAGAAACGGTTGGTACCCGATTGCCAGTGCGGCAGACCTTCCGGCACGACACGTATATCAGGCCACTTTGGCAGGGCAAGAACTGGCCGTCTGGCGAGACGATAATGGGCTCGTCAATGCTTGGGAGAACCGCTGCCCCCACCGCGGTTTGCGACTTTCGCTGGGTGTGAACCTCGGCCACGAGCTTCGCTGCCAGTATCACGGCTGGACGTATGAGAGTGGTGGTGGCCAATGCACGTTCGTGCCAGCGCACCGGGACCGCGACGCGAGTCAGACTACGTCCGCCTGTGCTCACACGTTTGCGGTGCGTGAGTCGGAAGGCTTGGTTTGGGCTTCTTTGGGAAATCCAACTGGTGAGCCAGGCAAGAGCGCGGCGACGAAGGGCGGCACCGTGCGAACGCAGTTGCGCAGCCTCCCGTTCAACGTATCGGCCGAAGGGGTCGCGAGCGGCTTGATATCCCAAGCTAACAATTTCGCCGAAGTGTTTGGCGAGAGATGGGGTTCTGTCGAGGCTCAACAGCGGGCTGATGGACTCGTCGAACTGCATGTCGCCGGATCGCCGGAGCGTGCAATTCGCTTCTTTGTCCAACCGCATTCGGCGACGAAGGCTATCGTCCACGCCCAAGCAGTATCGAGCGGCCATGCCTCGATCGCATTCCGCAAGCAATTCGCACAGGTGCTCAACGAGGTGCGACGCGCCCTCGAAGCTGTGGCGGCTGTTGCGCCAGTCACGATGGCCAAGAGTATGCCCGCTACGCAGGCGCCATCCGTAACTGAATCTGTTGTCGTGCCGTTCCCTAGGACTTCCAGCACCGAAATTAAGTGCCGCGTCGAAGCGAAAGTTCAGGAGACGGCAGATATTGTCTCGCTGAGCCTCATTCCGATGGGGCAGGCGATGCCGCAACTGTCGCCCGGCATGCACGTTAGCGTGACAACGCCTGCGGGATGCGTACGTCAGTACTCGGTCGTGAACGCACCTCAAGAGCGCGATGCCATCGTAATCGGCGTGAAGCTCGAACCGCAGTCGCGTGGCGGCTCGCGCTCGATGCACGAGCAAGTTCAAGAGGGTACCGAACTGCTCATTACCGTACCCCGCAATGGCTTTCCTCTGAAGCGCACGGGGCGCCGTCCGGTGCTAGTGGCAGGCGGCATCGGTATCACGCCGATTCTCGCCATGGCCCAGGCGCTGCACGCCAATGGCGATGACTTCGAGATGCATTACTTCTGCCGGGGCGCGGAACACGTTCCTTTTGGAGATCGCCTTCGCTCGCTTGGGGAAAAGGTAGTTATCCATGCAGGTCTGGATCCTGTAGCCACCCGCTGCAAGCTCGACGAGGTAATCGGCGCGAAGGCTCCGGATGCGACGGATGTGTATACGTGCGGTCCTGGCCCGATGATCAGCACTGTCGCAGACGTTGCGATCCAGATGGGGATACCCGAAGAAAACGTTCGATTCGAACTGTTCAAAAATGACGATGTGCCTACTGGTGGCGATGCCTTCGAGGTCCAGCTCGCCATCTCCGGAAAGACATTTACCGTTCCCAGCGACAAATCGCTCCTCAAGGCGTGCTGGGAGAACGGCGTTCAGATTGAGGCGTCGTGCGAGCAGGGTGTATGCGGGACGTGCATGACTGGCGTCGTTAGCGGTGAGCTTGAACACCACGACACATATCTCTCCAAGCAAGAACGAGCGAGTGGCAAGTTGATCATGCCGTGCGTGTCGCGTTGCAAGTCCGGAAAGCTGGTGCTCGATCTTTGAAAGGCCGCACATGATTACCCTTTACGACTACGAACTGTCTGGCAACTGCTACAAGGTGAGGCTGTTGCTCAACATCCTCGGTCTCGAATACGTGAACGAGCCTGTCGAGTTCTATCCGAGCCGCGAGCACAAGTCAGACGCTTTTCTGCGCGTCAATCCGCTGGGGCAGCTTCCGGCGCTGAAGGACGATGAACTCACGCTGCGGGACGCCCAGGCAATCTTGGTATATCTCGCTCGAAAGTACGACAAATCTGGACTTTGGTACCCGGTCAATCGCCCTGCGTTGATGGGAGAGCTTCAGATGTGGCTCGCATTTGCGGACAGCCTCACCGGGTCCATTTCCGCGGCGCGGCTGCACGACCTATTCTTCTTCGACTTCGATGCGGCCGCCTGCCAACGTCGGGCTCATGACCTGTTGCGCGTGTTGGATGAGCACCTGTGGGACCGAGAGCAATCAGGAGGAGCCTACTTGTGCGATGCACCGCATCCGACCGTCGCTGACTTGGCATGCTTCCCTTACATCGCATTGTCTGACGAGGGTGGTGTCTCGTTGTCGGACTATCCGGCAGTTCGTCGTTGGACCGACCGCGTGAAGCGAATCCCAGGCTTCGTGGTTATGTCTGGTGTGTTCCCAGCATCGTCAACTCTGGAAGAGCCGGTGGTGGCCGCCGCCCTGGCAAGTTAGTAAAGAAGTTCAGCCCTTCAGGCCCCCTTCCGTTCAGTCCAACCCTCTGAAATGGAATGAACGGTGGGGCGAAGGCGGAGCACTAGTTCTCTCTCCAACCTAGCAATCAGAAAGATTATGAAGACAAAAGCTGCAGTCGCATGGAAAGCCGGTTCGCCCCTGACTATTGAAGAAGTGGACCTGCAAGGTCCTCGCGCCGGTGAGGTCCTCGTTGAGATCAAGGCAACAGGGATTTGCCACACGGACTACTACACCCTGTCCGGCGCGGATCCCGAAGGCATCTTTCCGGCGATCCTGGGCCATGAAGGTGCAGGCATTGTCACGGAGGTTGGCGCAGGCGTGACTTCCCTTAGGCCAGGCGACCATGTCATCCCTCTCTACACCCCCGAATGCCGTCAGTGCAAGTTCTGCTTGTCGCAGAAGACGAACCTTTGCCAGGCGATCCGCTCAACGCAGGGCAAGGGCTTGATGCCCGACGGAACGTCCCGCTTCTCGATTGACGGCAAGCCGCTGTTCCACTACATGGGCACGTCGACGTTCGCCAATCACATCGTGGTGCCGGAGATTGCCTTGGCGAAGATTCGCCCGGATGCACCTTTCGATAAGGTTTGCTACATCGGTTGCGGTGTGACGACTGGCGTTGGTGCGGTCTTGTTTACCGCGAAGGTCGAGGCAGGGGCAAACGTTGTCGTCTTTGGCCTGGGGGGCATTGGACTGAACGTGATTCAGGCGGCCAAGATGGTTGGTGCCAACAAGATCATTGGCGTCGACCTGAACCCCGGCCGGGAGGCCATGGCGCGGAAGTTTGGTATGACCCACTTCGTTAATCCCCAAGATGTGGATAACGTGGTGGACCATATCATCCAGCTGACTGACGGTGGTGCCGATTACTCGTTCGAGTGCATCGGCAACACGAAGGTCATGCGCCAGGCTCTGGAGTGCTGCCACAAGGGTTGGGGCCAGTCCATCGTCATCGGTGTGGCGGAGGCAGGCGCGGAAATCTCGACGCGACCGTTCCAACTGGTGACGGGGCGCGAGTGGAAGGGCTCGGCCTTCGGTGGCGCCCGCGGCCGTACCGACGTACCGAAGATTGTCGACTGGTACATGGAAGGCAAGCTGAACATTGATGACTTGATCACGCACACGTTGCCGCTCGAGCGTATCAATGAGGGCTTCGATTTGATGAAGCGTGGCGAGTCGATTCGCTCGGTTGTCCTCTATTAATGTGGTACTTCGAAATGAATACCTTGGAAATCATTTCGGAGCACGGCTGCCTCGGAGGCGTGCAACGGTTCTACCAGCATGAGTCAGAGGTGGTTAGAACGCCGATGCGCTTCTCGGTCTTCTTGCCCACCAAAGCACTGAAAGGTGAGAAGTGCCCGGCAGTCTTTTACCTGGCTGGTCTGACGTGTACTGAGGAAACATTTGCTGCCAAGGCCGGTGCGCAACGTGTTGCCGCCGAGCTCGACGTAATCCTGGTTGCCCCCGACACAAGCCCGCGTGGGATTGAAATCGCGGGTGACCGGGAAAGTTGGGACTTCGGGGTCGGAGCCGGATTCTACGTCGATGCAACCGACGCGCCGTGGGCGGACAACTATCGGATGTACAGCTACGTTTCCGATGAACTCTACCGCCTAGTACTGGAGCAACTGCCAGTCGATAGTAGCAGGGTGGGAATCATGGGGCATTCGATGGGTGGACACGGCGCGCTGGTCCTGGCGCTGAGAAATCCAGATCGGTTCCGGTCGGTGTCCGCTTTCGCACCGATCGCGAATCCGATGCAATGTCCTTGGGGAATCAAGGCCTTCACGCGTTACCTCGGCACAGATCAAGCTGCCTGGGAAGCGTATGACGCGTCAGCGCTCATCCGTAAGGCTGGTCACGAAGTGTTTCCGGGTGGCATCTTGGTGGACCAAGGGTTGGACGACAAATTCCTGGAAGAGCAACTGCTCCCCGAGAATCTGGAAGCCGCGTGCTTGGCAGCCGGTCAGCGGTTGACGCTTCGTCGTCACGCTGGATTTGACCACGGCTACTACTTCATCGCGTCGTTTATCGAGAGTCATCTCAGGCACCACGCGGCGGAATTGTCCGCGTAGCGCCAATACCAAGTGTCTCAACCGCAGGTTTGGCGTTCCGTTTAGGAACGCCTTTTTTTGTCTGGAGTGTCCATGATCCGTTTGTATGACTTTGAGTTGTCGGGCAGTTGCTACAAGGTCCGTCTGCTGCTGAGTATGCTGAGCGTGCCTTACGAGAAGGTTCCGGTTGACTTCATCAACAAGGAACACAAGACCGACAAGTTCCTCAAGATCAATCCATTTGGCGAGATCCCGGTTCTGGAGGATGGCAGCATGACGTTGCGCGATGCGCAAGCAATCCTGTCCTACATCGCTCGCAAGTACGACAAGCTTGGCATCTGGTATCCAACTGACGCACAAGGAACGGGTCGGGTCAATCAGTGGCTATCTACCGGCGGCAATGAAATCATGAATGCCGCCGGCGCGCGGCTTGTGAAGATCCTCAACTATCCACTGAGTCTTGGCAAGCTGCATGAGGGTGCGCACCGGGCCTTTGCGATTATGGACAAGCATCTGTCGAATCGTGACTGGCTTGAGTTGGGGCATCCGACTATCGCTGACATCGCTTGCTTCCCCTACACCGCATTGGCGGGGGAGGGCGGCATCGATCTATCGAGATACCCAAATATCCTTGCGTGGATTGAGCGGTTCAAGGAGATTCCTGGCTTCATCCCAATGCCTGGGGTCGAAAAGACGGCCTAACGCCGCCTATTGCTGAAGGGGTCAGCCATCAGTGCTGTTTGTGGGTAGGGTGGACCGCTCACCAACGTAGGGGCTATAGGAATCGATGTCTTCGATACATTCTGACATCAGTCCAATGAACTCCTTCAGCTTCTTGCCTGCAAATCGCTGTTTCTGATAGGCGCAGAAGATCCTGCGCCGTTCTGGCTTCCACTGAGGAAGCACTGGCACGAGAATCCTACGTGAGACCTCGGGTTGCACGAAGAAATCCGGCAGCAACGCGATGCCGAACCCGTCGATACAAAACGTCTTCATGACCCAGTAGTCGTTTGTGGTGATGTCGGATCGGTGCAAGTAGGGTTGGCTACCGCTGGATGAATGGAGCATTGGGGCGGATTTGCCATGCCCGAGTGATTCCTTCAGAACGATAGACTCATGCTTGGACACATCCAACGGGGTGACCGGGTTGCCTCTTCGCTTCAGATAGATGGGGCTTGCATACAGGCCGTAGCTGATGCGCCCCAGGCCCTTACCGATGAGATTAGGAATGTCAGGAGGCGTTGCGCAAACATAGCAGTCGGGAGCTGCGCTATCGGCGGCATCGGGCCTGCCGGCGATATCAAGATTGAATTTGACGTTCGGAAATCGGCTGAGGAATAGCTTCGCCACATGACACACAAACGTTGTGCTGAACTCACTGTCGGACAGCACGGACAACGCCCCAGAAACTCCAGTGTCCAGTTCCTGAATCTGGACTTTGGCCATGTCGAGACGACTGGCAACGTCATTTAGTATTGATTCGCAGTGCGCAAAGAAGGCCCGTCCGGCCTCTGTCGGCGCCATGCCGCGCGCCTGGCGATTAAACAGCGTCGCCCCGAGCTGCTGTTCCAACGAGAGAAGCTGGCGACTAAGGGTCGCCTTGGATATACCCGTCATCGCTTCAGCGCGTGTAAGGCTACCGTTTCGCATAACAGCGGCAAACGCTTCTATGACCCTCAAATCGAACTGCACTTGCGCTTCTCCGAAGCTGTAGTAGTGCTACTTTAGCCCGAGATGACGAGCACCGGCGCGTCGCCGGTGCTTTTGGTGCGGGTTCTTTGGGTTAGAGCTTCCACTGAACGACGACCTGAGGGACCGTCTCGTTGACGCCGGCAGAGCCAAACTTGTTTCGCCAGTATTGCAGTTCAACACCGATGAAGAACTTGTCGCGGTATCCGAATAGATCTCCAACATCAAGTTTGAGCTGCGGCTCGGCGAGTATCTGTGACGAGCAAGTTCCGTGGGCCCCGATGAAATCTACGTAGCCGTCAAACATGAAGCGAGCTCTCCCAATGCTGAACGGCAGTTGCCAGTAGGGAGTAATTTGGTACCCAGTCGCGATCCTGCCGCATAAGAACCCACCACCGTATCCACCATAGTTGCCTGCATCGCGATAGGCCAGGACGTCAACATTTAGGAAATTGAAATAGGGGACGTTGAGGTCGACTGTACCGCCGTAAACCAGGACTCGTGAGTTTGAACGGAACGCGCTGTTTCGTGCACCATAGTTATAGCCACCCGTGATGCCGAGATCCTTGACAGGCCCCCATGACAGGTCATGCTTGAACATCTTCGACAAACTTAGCGTAACTTGGCCTTCGCTATATAGGTCCGCCGAGTTCCCATCTGCGTCGTTTGCCTTCGACATCAAGAGAAAGAAGTAGCTACGTCCCCATCCGAACCCAGTGCTGTTCTGGAACTCCACCAGGTTTTTTGCAATTCGCTGGCCGCCGCTGGCGCCGTTGTCATTGAAGTTGGAGCCATATCGATACTGAAAATCGCTATTGCTCCAATCAGCGGCTCTAGTTTCGGAGCCTGTGACAAGAGATGCCACTACCACCATCCAGAAAGAAAATAATCGAGAGAAAGATTTCATTTGAGATAATAAATGGAGAAGGCTTCCTAAGCGAAGCTTCGGATTGATATTGATAATCCTGTGAAATATTTCGTGGCAGCATTGTGACGATCGTTGCATGCGCCATTTTCTGGATGCCTTCTGCTGCCGGTGGAATTTCGCTCGGTGTGTCCGTCCATTCTTGTGTGGCCAGAAGATATTCGAAATGAGAGGCAGTTTTTTCATTCGTTTTCTTGGGGCAAAAGGGATCCCTTCCTGCATTGTTGAAAAATGCGCGGTCCGAATCCGTGTATGGAGAATGAGCCTTTTAGGCTTCGAGTCTTGTTGCTCAGAAATGCAATGGATGACCGCCTAGGTTCATCAGATTACGTTTCTGGCATACCAGAATAGCAGACTGAAGTTCCGGCGGTAGATGTGGAGAGTTAGGTGTTTACCCCACGGATAAATAGCGGAAAAAGTGCACGAGCTCCGTTTCCTTAAGTTGGTGCTGCGGCGCACCACAAAGGGGAGGGTAAATACGTATATTGGTGAAAATGTGGTTGTAATGGGCCTCAATCGACGCTGGGGCCGATGCGAGCCGTGATTAATTCGCCAATCGTTCCAGTTTTGAAACGTTGCTTTTTACGGCATGGCTTTCGCAGAGGTATTTGGCGGGGCTAGATTGGCGAAACGGAAGCGCCAGTGCTTCTGAAATATTGGAGCCATCTATGACACCGTACACCCCCCCTTCCGCCGCGAAGTACATCCCCGTTATTGATCTGACGAAGAGTTTCTCGGCACATATCGAAGAGCGCAAAAGCGTGGCGTGGGAAGTTCACAAGGCGTGCCGCGACATCGGTTTCTTCTATGTCTCTAACCATGGCGTATCACAGGCGCTGATGGATCGTCAGCTTCAGATTGCGAGGGAGTTCTTCGCATTGCCTATCGCAGAGAAGCTGGAGATTGATGCACGTAAGTCGCGATGCATGCGCGGCTACGAGGCGATGTCTAGTCAGACCTTGGATGACGGCTCGCAGCCTGACCTCAAAGAGGGCTTCATGGCCGGACGAGACTGCGACGGAGATCATCCGTACGTCCGGCAAGGGGTTCCCTACTACTACGACATGAATCAATGGCCGCAAGCAATGCCGACGGTTCAGGCCGCAACTGAACGCTACATTGGCGAAATGACTGGCCTCGGACGACATATCTTGAGGATCCTGGCGTTGTCACTCGAGCTTCCAGAGGACTACTTTACTCCCGGTCTCGCAGAACCGATGGTTACCACTCGGCTGCTGCACTATCCGCCTCAGGACCGAGTTGGATCGGGCAACCAGATTGGAGCTGGGGCCCATACCGACTGGGGAATCATTACGATGCTGCTTCAAGATGACGTAGGTGGCCTCGAGGTTCAGAACGCCGACGGAGACTGGATTCGCGCCCCGCACATTCCAGGTACGTTCATCATCAATCTGGGTGACATGGTGCCGCTGCTCACCAACGGGCTGTATCACTCGAATTCTCACCGCGTGCTAAACCTAGCGCCCGACCGACATCGTTACTCCGTACCGACGTTCTTCGACCCTGACTACTTCTACAAGATGCTGCCGGTTCATTACGGCCAAGGGGCAGTGGATGAAAGTACGGCTGTTTCAGTCGGGGAACATATTGCGGAGATGTATCGACGGTCCTACGGAATGGCAGAAGTCGCCGCGTGATTTCGATGTGCGATGTCTCGGCCTCCCCGCAGCGATGGATTGAGACGTCCGGGCGCCCGTCCGAGTAGGGATGCCCGTTACTATTTGGAGAGCGCCATGGGAGATCTGACCTCCGCGTGGGAAAAGATGGAACTGGCGGCCCTCGCCACGAGCGCGCGAAGCCAGCGGGAGCCTTGGTCCTTATGGCTGCGCTCGTGCCAAAGTTGGTAGTAGGTTAATGCGCGCGCCTGGACCGGAAACGGCTCAATTCGCAATGGAAGGATCTTCGAGTAGTGCGTGGCAAACGCTCGAGTCGTCGTAAAAACCAGATCGCTTCGCACAAGCACGTAAGGCGCCATACAAAAGTACGGGATATGCGTCGTCACTCTACGAGAAAAACCTGTGCGTGCCAGTTCGGCGTCGATGGTGTCAGGCCCCGCCACATTCCGAGGTGAGACTCCAAGATGGAGCGCCGACGAATACGCTTGAGCGGTCATCGTGCCCGGACGGATCGGATGACCATCGCGGAGTAGGCAGACTAGTTCGTCTTCGCACAACGGCTGCAGATGCAATTGGTACGGGGGAGTTCGCCAATTCCCGATGACTTGATCCAACTGGCCCATGGCAAGCTTCTGCTCGTAGCTCTCCTCGCTCATGAGGTGGCAAATTTCCAAAGTTGCATTTGGCGCTTCCGCATGAAACCGTTCGATTACCGATGGCACAAAGAAGACGTCTAGGTAGTCCGGCGACCCGATACGAAAGACCCGGTTGGACTGGGCTGGATCGAAGTTTGTGGCGGGCTCGAGAATCTTCCCGATCCCGAGTAACGCCTGCTCAGCAGCTGCAACCAGCGTTAGCCCATGTTCCGTCGGGACCATGCCGTTTCCGCTGCGCACCAGGAGAGGATCGCCGGTGAGCGCACGCAATCTCCGCAAAGCCACGCTTACGGCCGGTTGCGTTTGTCCGAGCTTCAATGCGGCACGGGAAACGCTTCGTTCGGTCAGTAATACGTGCAATACACGTATCAAGTTCGAGTCCACTGTAGCTCCAGCCAAAAATCTCGGGTCGAACCAGACTAAGGTGAAACCCGTTGTATACATTCTTACATATCGGGTTGAAAGTCAGCTATATTCGGACTGACATGACCTTCATGTGCTGACGTGCATACCTCGCTCGAGGTAAGGAAATCGCGCCAAGGCGCCCTCAGTTCGCGCGATGCATAGACTGCCCGAGCTGCCTGGTCGCAATGGAGGTATGCCATGAGCGTCGTCTCTTACATTGCGCATAGTCTGTGCCCACTGGCTATAGCGGAAGACACATAGAAGTTATGGTGGTATTTCGCTGCCTTGGGCTACTCGCTTGCTTGCCGATGCAGTCACCGTGCGCAAAAATGCCTCTGGTACGTATGCAGGGCACACCGCATCGAGTTACAGCTTGAACGGGAGTCCTTGCGCATAACCGGCTTCGTACTTCGTTGGATCGTCCGCATGTTCATTCGTCAGTTGAAGTACCTCGTTGCATTGGACCAGGAAAAGCACTTTGGACGGGCAGCTTCCAAATGCCACGTATCTCAACCAGGGCTCTCTGGTGCAATCCGCAGCATCGAGAACGAACTGGGCCTTGTTATCGTGCAGAGGGGACGAAGATTTCAAGGGTTCACCTCAGATGGGGAACGGGTCCTCGCGTGGGCGCGACGCGTGCTGGCAGACTGTGACTCCCTGAGACAAGAGGCCAGTGCAGCCAGTGGAGGACCGTCGGGAGTGCTTAGGATTGGCGTGATTCCAGCAGTTGTTCCACTGGTAACGCCTTTTCTTCAATATTGCCTGAAGCACTATCCGGGAATCACCCATCGACTACATACCCTGTCCGCCACCGAAATCCTGCGAAAGCTAGTCAACTTTGAGCTTGACGTCGGCATTACATACCTGGATGCCGAGAGCCTCGAGGCGTTCGAGAAGAGAAGTCTCTGTCGAGAGACCTATGTGTTGGTCTGTGGACCGCACGAATCAATGGAAGGTAAGCAGAGCGTCTCGTGGCGGCACGCGGCTGAACTTCCTCTGGTCCTCTTCACCGACAACATGCAATGCCGGACCGGTATCGATCGAGCGTTCGCGGCTGCAGGTGCTTCGCCGAAGCCAGTAGTTGAAGCAGATTCGATTACCGCAATCCTGGCTCTGGTTGCCAGCGCGGGTCTCTACAGTGTGCTGCCGAACAGCGTAGCGTCGATGGAGCACGCAATTGGTCAGTTTCGATTCTTGCCAATGCTGCCAGAGAACCACAGGGATATCGGTCTAGTCCTCGTGAAGCAGCGACATCAGTCGCCCCTGCTACAGGTGGCGTTGAACGCAATGTCCGAATCGATATCAGGATCGACACCACTTGAGCGGCGCCCTTGATATTCGAAGCGGGTGTTTCGGGGCAGTTCGCTACGTAAGAGCATTGCTCTATTTGTAGCGCGAATCATCTGTAGCCTCTGTCCCGTCCACACAGGTTTCGCCGACGCGCAGTACCACTCGCTCACATCCTTCCCGATTAGGGCTCCCCCAGCTATCGGGATGCTCCTCGAAAGTGCAAGATCGCAGGTCACCTTGCGCCAAGGACGTAGCCGCTAATACTTGATGGCGTTGTATCGGGCGGTGCAATGTTCCCTGGAGGCATTCCGGAAGCAACGAGTCCTCGCTCACGTGGGTTACCCGTACTGAAAGCAGGAGGCAGGTCGCGAAGGCGACGAAAAAGATGTGCTCGGTCAGATTAATCTTTCGATGTCTTCGCATGCCTTCTCATTGCGAGAGTTTGGTGACCGGAGGAGTGCTGCGCGGCGTCGGACCAGCGGTTGACCAGGTCTCCATCGTCGAAGTATTCGAACCGGATTGCCTCGTCCGAGATGCCGTGAAGCAGCGCCGCCCTCGCGACTGTAGCTATCATCGCACCAGGCCCGCACACATAGATGTCCGTCTCGTTGGGCGCCGTCGACGATATGATCTCCTTGAGTCTGTCCTTAGATTGCTTGATGTTGAGACCAAGGTGATGGCATAGGTAGGCATCGACTGTCCTCAGCCGCTTGGAGAAAGGGCTATGAGCTTGCGACCGGGCGAAATAATGCATTTCGAAGGCTGAGATAGCCTGTGAACTCAGGGCCTGAGCGATGGCGAGAATCGGCGCTGCGCCTATCCCGCCGGCGATAAGGACCGCTTTCCTCTCGGATCTAAGAGAAGGGAAGTTATTTGCTACGTCCGTGACGGACAATACGGTCCCCTCAACGGCAAGGTCGTGCATTGATGCCGAGCCACCTCGTGAGCGTGGTTCTCTTTTGACAGAGACCCAGAGCGAGTCGGTTTCCTGAGGAGAATTTAAGATCGAGTATGCGCGCTCAATGCCTGCTGGGGTCATCAAGCGGAGATGCGCGCCAGGGGAGAGCGCTGGCACGTCCACACCGATCGGAAGAAGCTGGAACGAAGTCACATCCTGAGTTTCGACGAGGCGAGCCTGTACAAGGCAAGACATTTCCAAGGGTTCCGTCATCTCTAGGTCACCTCTCCAAAGGGAGCATCCAACGGCGTCGTCATCGAGGGCCCGCCGGTTCCAAGGCACGCGAATCGACGGAGAGCCACGCGCTTGCGGCTCCCCCGGATGCTACGTCCTGACGTGTTGCGCGCTCATTGTGCCAAGAAGCGCAGTTTTCTCGGAGATCGCTCCTCCTAGAAGAGAGAAGTGTTTAAGTTGGCCATTGGTAAGGTCGGTGCACAGTGCCTTCAAACCTTTCCCATTTGGGGTGTCGATTGCCTCGATAGACCACCGACCACTCGCGTCAGCCGTTCCCGCGATAATGGTGGGAATGGCTGGCGTTTTAACAACCACCGGCATGACCGGGTACTCGACAGGTGTAGGGCGACCACACAGCGTTGCTGCCAAAGCGCGGGCTGAATGCATGAGTGGTAAAACGTAGGGTTGCACCTTGCCATGAATCTCTGCGCAATCACCCACAGCGAAGATGTCCGGCGCGCTGGTTCTGCAATAGGCGTCCGTGACAATTCCCTCGCGGGTGTCCAGCCCTGCTGCCTTGGCAAGACTAGCGCGCGGAGCTAGGCCAATCGCCGACACAATCAAGTCAGCGTACAGCGTAACTCCATCGTCAAGGGTCAGTGAATATCCTAGCTTCGAGTAATCTACGTGGCGCACCGAGCGACCAAGTTGCAAGTTGATTCCCTCCGCCGAGAGCGCATTCGCGAACTCGCTTCCAGCATCTGGATGCAAGAGACGTGACAACGGCACTGGGGCGGGGTCGACTAACGATACTTCGAACTTTGCCGCTACCAGGTCGTTCGCGAACTCCACGCCGATCAGACCTGCTCCCAGAATTACTACGGAGCGACAGGATTCAAGCTTCTGACGATAGCGCGCATAGTCATCAAGATCGTTGATGCATAGCAGTTCTCCGCCTGCCGGGCCATCGATTTTCGGTCGCTTCGGGTCGGCGCCGACGGCGAGTACAAGTTGGCTGTACGAAATCCTCTTTCCCTGAACCTCAAGTTCCTTCGAAGAAGTATGAATTCGGCCTACTACGCACTGCGACAAAATTGTCAGCTCGAGTTGAGCCGCCATCTCCTTTGCGTCGAAATTTGCGAGGGAGGCAGGACCCTTCCGCTGTGCTAGGGCATTCGAAAGCATAGGCTTCGAGTACGACTCACCTCCATCTTGGGTGATCATAAGGATGGGTCTTTCCTTGTCCTGTCGCCTTACTTCGCGAGCTACCGTGTAGCCAGCAAGCCCGGTGCCTACAATGACCAGGGGCAGTCTGTGATCTGAAGGGTCGCCCTTCACGGCTTCGTCTTTCGTCATGCGGCCACTCGCTGCATTTCAAAGTCCATTTTTCCTGTCCCGCAATCAGGGCAGATCCAGTCTTCGGGTACATCCTCCCAACGCGTTCCAGCTGGTATCCCAGCGTCCGGAATACCGACCGCCTCGTTGTAGCGCATGCCACAGATGACGCATTCCCAAACATGCATGATGGTCTCCCCGCTCAGCTTGAATAGGCCTGGCCGAGCCCGATCTCCGCAAGGGCGCGACGATATGCTCCTGAAGACCGGTCGGCAAGGATCGGAACTTCCGCAGTGCGGTCAATCGGAAGGTCCTCTGGGCATTGCTGTTCCACGATTGCCCGGTCCTCTTCAAAGATTTGCCGATTGAAGTCGTAGACATCCTGAACTGGAATGTGGTGATCAAAATTGCGCGCAATCGGGACGAAGAGACGGGTGAGACGAGAGGATACGGGGCTCGCCGCATTCAAGATCGAGAGACGCCCGCCCTCTGGAAATTGCACGGTTAAGCGGGCGAAGAACGGCACGTCAACTTCGAAGGTTCGCCGCCATAGGAATCCTTGCGGTGCCCTGTGTGAGAAGGCCTTTGGAAAGTTGTTGACGTTGCTCACGTACTCGGCACGAAGGCCAGTCCCTTGGCGCTCGACGGAGTACTGCGGTACCACCGCATTGCCCCGGTCAGCAAAGCTCTCATTGTGAATCCAAGCAAAATGGGCGACGTCGATGAACCCCTCCGTTTGACGCCCGGCCGATGCCTTGATGTCGATGGACGGGCAGACAATCTGCTGGAAGCCGGCAGCATCCCAAGCTTCAAAGCTGGGAAGTGGCTCATGGCCGCCACCCAACGACACCCAAATAAGACCGTAAGCCTCCTGTGCCGGATAAATGTTCAGCTTGAGTCGGTCCGGGATGGGGCCGTTGGGTTGCGAGGGAATATGCTGACACTGACCGCCAGCACTGTAGGACAGGCCGTGATAGGGGCACACTAGATTTCCGTTCTCAACCCAACCGCGACTCAATGGCGCCCCGCGATGGGGGCACACGTCACGCGCGGCCACAATTTGACCCTCGCTTCGAAAAATTACGAGCGATTCGTCCAGAAGCGTTGCGGAGAGAGGTGCGTTGCCCAACTCAGTTGCCGCTGCGACTGGATGCCAGTACTTACTGAGGATCTCCCAATCACGAGGGTCGAAGGTGCAGTTGCGCGGCAACTGGGGATTCTTTTGGAACGTGACGGCGCTAATTGCCGACAGTGAGGGAACGCTCATTGAAGCCTCCTGAATGTGGGGGGGACATGTCGAGAATCTGCATGTAGCCCACAGACTAGGTGGTTCGTTGGCGGCAACCAATGTTGTTATTCGCATTAGACGTATGCGCTTCTAACTATAACCGGCCTCTTGAGTTCCTTGATAAGAATTTGAAATCACGACATCAGATCAAACGATTGGCGTAAGGTGGCGACGCCCCTTGATCATTGGCGTCGGGTAGGCAACGTTACCCGCTCTGCAGGGCAGCCTCCCCGTGCCGCTGCTATCAATTTCGCCAATATCAAGGAGACATTCCAATGGCAAAGATCGTCTGCGTTCTCTACGATGATCCCGTAACCGGTTACCCCAAGAGCTACCCGCGGGACGACCTCCCGAAGCTCGATCGCTACCCCGACGGCCAGACGTTGCCGACACCGCGCGCAATCGACTTTCAACCTGGTTCGCTGCTGGGGAGCGTTTCGGGTGAGCTTGGTTTGCGCAAGTATCTCGAGTCGAATGGCCACGAGCTCGTCGTGACCTCGAGCAAAGATGGCGAAAACAGCGTCCTGGATCGGGAGCTGCACGATGCGGAAATCGTCATCTCCCAGCCGTTCTGGCCGGCGTATATGACGGCGGAGCGGATGGACAAGGCGCCTAAGCTCAAGATGATCGTTACCGCTGGAATTGGGTCCGACCACACAGACCTCCAGGCCGCGATGGAGCGAGGGATTACTGTCGCAGAAGTTACGTACTGCAATAGCAACAGCGTGGCAGAACATGTGGCAATGATGGTGCTTGGCCTGGTGCGCAACTACATTCCATCGTACAACTGGGTTCTCAAGGGCGGCTGGAATATCGCAGACTGTGTCACGCGCTCATATGACGTTGAGGGGATGAACGTTGGTACGGTCGCTGCCGGCCGCATTGGCTTGCGAGTGTTGCGTCTGCTGAAGCCGTTCGACGTCAAACTCCATTACCTCGATCGGCACCGCCTGCCTGAAGCCGTGGAGCGGGAGCTGAACCTGACCCATCACACGACCCTGGAAAGTCTCACGCGAGTCTGCGACGTCGTGACGTTGAACTGCCCGCTGCATCCCGAAACCGAACACATGATCAACGCTGAGAGCCTGAAGAAGTTCAAGCGTGGAGCGTATCTTGTAAATACCGCCCGTGGTAAGTTGTGCGACCGCGATGCAATCGTCGCGGCGCTCGAAAGCGGTCAACTGGCCGGCTATGCTGGGGACGTTTGGTTCCCTCAGCCCGCACCGAAGGATCATCCGTGGCGCAGCATGCCCCATCACGGGATGACACCTCATATCTCAGGGACGAGCCTGTCGGCTCAAACGCGCTATGCAGCCGGAACGCGTGAGATTCTCGAATGCTACTTCGAGAACCGTCCAATTCGCGACGAGTACTTGATCGTACAAGGCGGCAAGCTCGCTGGAGTTGGCGCGCACTCCTACAGCGCGGGTAATGCCACCAAGGGCTCGGAAGAAGCGGCGAAGTTCAAGAGCTGAGGAACATGACGACGCCATCCGCAATTCAGTCAAACGAAGAGCGTATCGCGCGTCGAACCCAGGTCGCCAGCACGTTGCTGGCCGGCCTGGGCGCGTTCGTTGCGTTGAGCTTGGTTGGCATTCTGGCCAGATACACATCCCAAACTTGGATCCTGGGTTCCTTCGGTGCGTCCTGCGTTCTTCTCTTTGGCTTCCCCGATGTTCGATTCTCGCGACTCAGGAACGTCATCGGTGGCCATCTGATTTCATCTGCAATCGGTCTGTGCTTCTTTCATTGGCTAGGCGGGGAATGGCCAGCTATGGCTGCAGCAGTGTCCGTTTCCTTGGTGACCATGATGGCGACCGATACGGTGCATCCTCCCGCTGGCAGCAACCCGATCATCATCTTTCTTGCTCATCCCGGTTGGAGTTTCCTTATTTTTCCAACACTGGCGGGAATTATCGTGTTGGTGCTCACGGAGCGACTCTACCGTAGGGCCACGCAGCTTGTTCGAGACCGCAGCCAATGAGTTAGTCCACAGCGAGTGACTTCGTGGTGGGGGTGCTGGTGTGTGACGCGACCTATTGCGCAGCGATCGCTCAGTTCCGCACTTCGGGCAAATACCAATCTCGCGGGCATGTTTTGGAATTTCAGATATGGTAAGCTGGTATACCAAATAGAGAAGCTAGAGTTCCGAAAATATTGCCGTCCCGGCTGGCGAGAGCCTTGGGCTACGTCTCTCCGGCATTTCGAAATCGAGCCGGACTGGAGGCGTCTCCTCTCCGGGGCAAACATCCTGATCCTCGCAGCGTGTGTCTCGCTGCTCCTTGCAGCGTTCCGGTGGGCTCCGTGGCTCCGGAACGCTTTTTTTTGGCTTGAGCGGGGAGCGAGGCATCAGTAGGCAGTAGGGGCACTGCCTTATGGTCGTGAGTTGGTTCGTGCCGACGAAGAGCGGGATAGGCGAATCCGAAAACGCTTTCAGTTGCTAGCCCGGCAGCTGAGGCCGAAAAGGATAGACGGAGGCGGTGTATGGCTGCGCATACCTAGTGACGTGATCAGGAACGGGGAGAGGGCGCCGGGGCATCGGCGCTGCTCCCGCCCACTAGGCAACCCGAACTCCATACTCGCCGACTAGCTCGGCCGCTTGGTCGCTGGAGAAGATTGCTCCCTTGAAACTCTGCTTCAGCTCCGCGAGTCGCAAACCACCAATGTCGGTACCGCGAAGATCGGCACCTTCAAATCGAGCGTTTCGAAGTACCGCATTCCGAATGCTTCCGCCCTCGAAGACGGCATCCCGAAAGTCGCAGCCTGACAGATCTGCTTCGGAGAAATTCAACGACTCAATTCTCTGTTTGTAGAACGACATACCGTTAAGGTCGGCGGCCACCAGTAACGATTCATGGAAGTCAATGCCGGGTGAATGCACGTCGGTGAACCGCGACGCAGTCAGCAAGGATTCGGCAAAGGTTGTCGAAGCCAATTTAGCGCCAGACCATTGGGTATTGCTGAAGTCGCTCCGGTAAACGCGCGCGTCAGTCAAATCAGCATACTGAAACCGTGCGCCGCTTGCTTTGCAGGCAAGCCAGCGCGTCTGCTCCAATCTGGCAAGGTCGAAGCTGGCCGATAGAAATGTGCAGTGGGAGAACTTGGCGCTTTGGAAATCGATGTTCTCGAGGTCTTCGCCATCGAACGCGCAGTTCTCAAACGTAATTTCACCACGATGTCCGCTCAGCAGGGACACTACGTCTTGCCGGGTCAGGGACACGTCACGGATAGTCATTGCCTGAGCCATGGAAGCCAGGCCAACCGTGGGGAAGGGCATGCTCAAAACCTCGCTAGGGGGAGGCACGCGAAGCTCTGGACGACGCCGCGCCCCCGAATAACTTAGGGACGCCGTGGAACTAAGAACCCGTATGGGTCGCAGGAGATACCAACCCGCAACTCTATTTTCGGCTACCGACAGTTTACCCTGCTAGCTGGGCGTCAGGCAACCCGAGTCGTTGCGCCCGTCTGCGTTGGTTTGGCAAGGCTTTTCTTGACAAACGACGGACCACATGCGCTCGCGATCGCTCGAAAAAGACTTGTGCATATCGGGACGTAGCCAATCGCCAACGCGACGAGTTGAGTGATGTCAGTGCTTCTTCTCAGGTGTCGAGTTGCGTTTTCCGGTTCCTGATACCACTACTTGATTTGATGATTGGAACATGTGACTTTTTGGCTACAAGACCATTTGAACTAACGACCAGCCCGTTGCTTGGCGAGGATGAAGGCCTTGAGACGCGAACGACTTCACTCTGGCTTCACCCTAGTTAGCGTTCCATCACAATCGTACGAACAGGTCGCGGATCAGTTCGCGCAGCCGGCTTCGGGTTGGCAGTGGCGAGCTGAAAGTGACCGTAGATTCTGCGCGCCGACACAACCCTAGCTGGGTCCCACCATTGGGGGATGCAACGGCGTCGGGTTAGCCCTTACTATCGCGCGAGAAAACAATAAATACGAAAGGGTCTCAAATGAAATCGATGCTAGGTCTTGCCCTTCTTTTCGTCATTGCCATCTGCATTCTGTCGGTGCTTAAGGCGAGAAGTGGGAGCGGAGGCTCTTCGAGGAACTTCCGTTTCGCCCGCAAAGACCCATTCTTACGCCAGGATGAGATCGCGCTCTACGAACGGCTGACGGTCGCTCTACGCGATGCGCACATCTTCCCGCAGGTCGCCATGTCCTCGTTCGTGCAACATAAGGGGAAGGCTCAGGCTGCCAGGAATTTGTTTGCGCAGAAGTATGTCGACTACCTTGTGTGCGAGAGGAAGACGATGCGACCGCTCTACGTTATCGAGCTTGATGGTGCTTCGCACAGCAGCGCTAAAGCACAGAAGCGAGATAAGCAGAAGAACGAAGTCCTAGCGTCAGCTGGCATCCCGATCATGCGCTACACGTCTAAGAACGTTGATTTGCAGACCATCGTCGGCGATTACAAGAGTGTTGTACCCGGCGAGCCTGCAACAGGAAGTGGTTCGTCGGGATCAACTGACGGGTCCGTGCCGCGGGCTGTGCGGGTACCAGTTGCATGATGCGTCGATATCTTGTCGTTGCGATGTTGGTCCTGACCACGAATGCTGCGGGCCAGAACATCTTTCAATGTCGGAGTGCGAGTGGGCATGTCACGTTGCAGGACGGCCCGTGCCAGAACGATTCAAAGACTGAGGTGGTAAGGAAGTCCATCGGGCAGAAGAACACCGAATATCGCGCAGAACCGTCCTCGTTCTTCGATCCCCAAGGGCAAGCGCGGCTCACGTCGAGTATCGTCTGTCCCTCGCTTCGTCAGTCTTACCAGGTTGCTGTGGCCAATTCGGAACGAGCGTTGCTTAGTCAGAGCTCCGCGCAGGTCCAGCAAGCATCGGAAGCTGTGCAGCGCGCCGGCGGTCAGATGTCGAAATACCGATGCGAGTAAGACTTCGTCGTGCAGCCAGGGAGTATCGGGGAGCGGCACGGAGGGTGGATGGTTGCATTGCGTATTCAGTCCGGCCTCGTACTCCATTGGGCAAGTGACAAATGATTGAAAGAGGCCTCATAAGGCACCTCGGGAAGCGAGCAGGGCTCCCACCTCATTCCTTTTGCGAGTACCAGGCCGCCGCCTCCTCAGGATGCTCTCGTTTCCATTGCTCAAGTGCTTTTCCCTTCAGCCAGAGGTCCGGTTCAGGGTAGACACGCGGCGGCACGCGATGTCCTCCAATTGTGCTGCTCCGGCTCCCTTCCCGTTGCGACGTCTGTGCGTCCCTTTCCGTCCGTATGGCAGTCCATTCGGAATGAATTCGGCTACGTTCCACCTCAATTTCTGGATGGTGAAGCCATCTTTTGCCGGCGAGTTCCTCGACGATTAACCGTGTGAACTCAGCCTCAGTGACTCTGCCACCAAGGCGTGATAGGTCGATTTCCAGAGTCGGCAGGTTCGTCTCAAGGATTCGCGCGCGACGCTCCTCGTTTATCCCGTTTGTCACCGTGATTTCGATGAGGAGCGTCTCGACTTGGCATCCAGGCGCCGGGGCCGTTGTGGCGGTGACGTCCGGAATTATCCGACCTGTGCGCTGTTCGAGAACCACGGACTCCAGTTCAAGCATCTGCGCTTCACGGAGCTTGCGGGCGATGGGCTCCAGCGGCCATTCCGGAGAGGGCTCCGTGACCGCCATCTGAGGGACCATGATTCGCTTCTCGCGCTCGAGGAGCTCCTTGGCTTTCCTGTGCAGCAGAGTTTCGCGCATGTCCTGGGGCGTTGTGCTGCCAAGCAGGTCTGCATCTTCGTCTTCGTCCAGGAGGTCGAGGCCATCGGCTGCCAGTTCGCGCGCTTGCTCCATCGCGGACTCGATGAGGGCATCGTCTTGCCAGTGTTCGCACCAATGAGCGTTGCATATGAGTAGACGCGCGCGATCTCGCAACTCCTCCGAGCTCATGGCGGCCAGCGCAGGGTCATCGACTAGCACTTCAATAACGGCATGCGAGGCCCCTTCAGCGTTGCTCACCTGGCTGCCGATGAAAACGACGCGCAGTTCCCGGCCATCGTCGAGAGTGACAACCGCCGATGCGATATCCGAAAATGAGCAGGATGCGATGCGTACGCGTTCGGCAGGGGCTTCGGCCCAGGCATCATAAAAAGCGCCAGAGAGGCCCATGATTTGCGCCGTCCGTCGACGGCTAGGCAAATCCAAGTAGCCTGTACTCTCCAGCGTAGCCAGAACGGCTAGACGTGCTGCCTGGACCACACAAGAATGCTTATCGGTGCCCGTGGCATGTCGGAAATGAGGTCGGCGTACGAAGGTTTTCCGAGCCGCGTTGACCGCGATCAGCTCGGCACCGCAACTGACGCAATTACAGTCGCAGTCGGCACCGCGGTGATGCTCGTCAAGTTCGAGGATGTATCGCGGCACGCCAGTCTTGCGATCGCGTGCCCATGCCATTAAGAGGGCTGTTTCCGCAAGGCGCCTTTCAACCGGATTAGGTTGCAGGCCAATTGACCATGTCGCGCTCTTCTTGTCCTGGCTGTCATCGAACGACATCTCGCACTCCCGAAATGGTGCCGAATTTACTCTAACATCTAATCTGCTAAACGCGACGCAGTCGGTTGCTGCGGTGGTCGGCACCCAGTCCGCAGCGTACGGCGGCTGGGCCCAGAGCTCGACGCGGAGTAGCCGAAGCTCGAGGTGAGCGACTGCCAGCCGTGATGCCATCGGTTCAATGTGGCTGCCTGATTGGAGGCGAAACAATGTTCAAGAAACTATTCTCGCTGGTCACCCAAGACACCTTCCGCAAACGAGCAGTCATAAGCGGTGAGATCGAACTATGCGATGAGTCGGAAGAGGGCGCTCGGCTCATAGCAGTAGCGTCGCTCTTTGGCAAGACGACGGTACTTGTATCTGCTAAAAAAACCCCGGGGGAGCATTTCAAGAAAGCCACGGAAGTTGCCTATAGCTACGGACCTGGCGGCAACGAGCGAAAGGGAAATCATGTCGGGATCAGTTTCGACACCGCAGAGCGTTTGGAGGAGCGAATTAAAGACGACGAATACTACGATCGCAGGCGGACTACGTTGAAACGGCGTGACATGATGCGTTGGTGCGAGACTCGCTATCTATGGGCGAAGGTGACGAGTCGGAAAAGCTGGTTCGAATTTGAAGGCGTGTATAAGGACTAGCGATATTCCCCCGTCTGTACGTTGCGGAAGTCGTATTCCCGAATGGGAAGGCGGTCCTGGGCGCACTGCGATACTCGGGTGGCTGGGCTAACAAAGCTCTATGCCGTCGCCTCTGTCAGTAGAATTGTTGGCAGCACTAACACGACAAGAAAGCGTCATGCAGAGAATACTAAGAACCTTGCTTATCGTGGCAGCTATGGGTGGGACCGCGGTGGCTCATGCACGGCCGTATGATTTCGAAGGCGTGAACATTGACGTGCCTAGCCCGCCGGGCTTCCTTTCTACGTCGCGATACCCGAACCTGTATCGGACCGCCGAAGAACTAACGCCTCAGCGAGTCTTGTTGCTTGACCACTTCTTGCCTCTAAAGGACGCGCCGAAGGACGTTAACGCAACCCACTGGGATCCAACGAGTTGGATGCAAGTTCAGACCCCACGGGGAGCGCGCGCCGTGGAACTCACTCAAGAGCGATTTGAAAGGCTCAAGGCGGTAACAAAGAGCATGGACATCCAGCAGCAGGTCGAGAGCCAGCATCCGGGCGTTCTTAAGAGCGTCGGCATCGACGAGGTCAAGTTGATGGGCGTGAACGAGGATACGCCTGAATGGTTTATGTATTCAACGGCCTTGAAGACGGGGCGCGGCAGCGTACCTGTCATCCATGTCGCCAGCTATTGCAGGATCAAGGGGAGGCTCGTGATACTGAATTCATACCGCGTCTTGCGGAGCGCGGGGGACGTCAAGCTGATTCATCAAGAAGCGCGGATTTGGGCGACGGCGGTTTTGAACGCGAACAGGGAATAGCAACTGGTTTGACGCCCCGCACGCGAAAATGGTCATGGACGCATTCGAATGCTGCAACTTCAGTATTGTTGGGGCGTCTCGGTTCGTAAAGACTTTTGGGCCCATCCCCATTGCGCGTCAGCTCTTACCTTCGCTATGCTTTGCGGATTCCGGCAATCGTGCCGGTAGTTTGCGACAGGAGCCACATGGCAACGAAGAAGACGGCCGCCCCGAAAGCTGCGGCAAAGAAAGCGGCAGCGCCGGCAAAGAAGGCTGCACCCGTAGCGAAGAAGGTAGCACCGGCAGCCAAGAAGGTTGCAGCGGCGCCAGTTGCGAAGCCGCTGAAGGATACGTTCAACAAGTCGAGCCTGCTGGCTCACCTGGTTGCTCAGACTGAACTGGATAAGAAGACGGTGCAAACGGTGCTGTCGCACCTCGAGAACACCATCGTGAGCTCGATCCACAAGAAGGGCGCTGGCGAATTCACGTTGCCAGGCCTGTTCAAGGTGTCGGCTATCCAGGTTCCGGCGACGAAGAAGCGCTTCGGCAAGAACCCGTTCACCGGCCAGGACCAGTGGTTTGCTGCTAAGCCGGCATCCGTGAAGGTCAAGGTTCGTCCGTTGAAGAAGCTGAAGGACGCTGCTATCTAAGGCCGATAGCTGGTGAGAAGTGAAGGAGGGGAGCGATTGCTCCCCTTTCGTCTTTGGGAGAGCTCGAGCTAGACCTCCCTGCACATCATAAAAGCTCAGTGCGTCAAGGGTGCGATGTCTTTGCGCTAGAAGGGCAGGTCGTCAATTTCAATATCCATGAATTCGCTGTAGGTGAAAGAGCCTTCAGAGGTGACGAGTAACAAGCCGAGGGCGCCCTTCAGTCGGTATTCGGTTTCAAGCTCGTCACCTTCAGCCCCGTCCGCCATAACACGTGTAGCGTCTAGAGAGAGCCGCGCCCAGCCACCTTTTTGAAGCCGCTTCACGGGGAACTCAACGAAATGCTGCATTGTCCGGCCATCCTCGGCACGGGCAGACGGGCATACTTTTCCGTTTTGGCTCACTTCCCAGCGGTCTGAGCAAAGGAAATAGGCATGGTCGATCTCGGGAGATGGCCGGTCGGAGTTGTTGCGCAGTTCAATCACGAAATTGAGTTCGGCATCCACATGGTAACGTCCCACCTTGGTAACGCCGGTGGGTGTCTTGAAGTCCACGGAGATACGGCTGTCTCTAGCTTTCTTGATCTCGTCCTTCGCCCAAAGTAGTTCCGTCTTCAGCAACTCAGAGAGTGTCGACGCCTCGCCGTTGTGGACAATGTGGCGTTTATGTTTAAGGTCGAACGGAATATCCTCCGCCTGCGAGGTCAGCAAGATACACAGCTTACCCTTGGCATGGGCATACCCAACTTCGTAGAAAACGTTCGGATTCTTGTCGCTCATGTCAGCGATGACAATGTCCGCAACGTCGATCTGCCTGTAGATGCGTTCAAGCATCCCCTCTTGGTAGATCTGCTCGTCAAGCCGTTCCGCACGAAGGTTCAGGGACTCCGCAGTACCTTTGATGCCATAGAGGTAAAGGTCCTTAAACTTCTTGTCGAAGGGCATGACAACGAAAGCAAAAAGCTCTTCTTCCTTCTTTTTCTTGACCATTGCGGGAAAGGCATGCTGGCGGGAAAGCGCAATTGTATCGCGGGACGCCAGCCGTGCGGTCGCGTGCCTATGCCATTTTCTCGGGTTGCATCTGCTAAGCGCCCGTGGGGAATGGCGAACATGTCATTCGCCATTGTCGAACCAAAACCACAGAGGCCGACCGGGAGGACAACCAGGTACATGACTCTGGATCGCGCCGATACACCATCCACCATCATCCTGTCGTTTGACGGCGCGGGTGATAGGCCACCGCATTCTGTTGCGGCCGGACGGTGGGCTGAGCTTGCCCCCGCAAAACGAATCCCTTGCTGAGGTTAAACTGAAGCAAGGAGAGATGTGATGACAAGCAAGACAAAGCGGGCGCAGTACACGCTGGAATTCAAGCTGGAAGCGGTACGGCTGGTGAAGAGCGGGCAGAGCATGGCAGTGGTTAGCGCGACCCTGGGCATCAGAGCGCAGACGCTGCATAACTGGGTCAAGGCGGAGCGGGAAGGCAAGCTGACTGGTGCGGGTATGAAGCCGGTCAGCCCGGAGCAGATGGAGCTGGCCCGGCTTCGGGCGGAGGTGGCGCGCTTGAAGATGGAGCGCGATATTTTAAAAAAAGCCGCAGCATACTTTGCGAAGGAGTCGGTGTGAGGTATGCGTTCATCGAGCGAAACCGACGTTTACTGGCCGGTCTCGGTCCTGTGTGAGCTGTTAGGGGTCAGCCCCAGCGGCTATCACCAGCGCAAGCAACGCACAGTAAGCACCGACAGGCCAGATAGAGGCCGACTCAGTGACGATGCCTTGTTGGCCCACATCAAGGCGATTCACGCCGGGGTCAAGGGGGAGTACGGCTGGCCGCGCATGTGGAAGGAACTGCTGGCGCGTGGGGTGCGGGTGGGCAAGGAGCGTGTTCGCAAGCTGATGGCGCTGCACGGCATCCGTGCCCGCCACAAGCGCAAGTACATCGCGACAACCAACTCGAACCACGATTTGCCGGTGGCCCCCAATCTGCTGCAACGCGACTTTAGCCCAGCAGCACCCAATCAAGTCTGGACGAGCGACATAACCTATGTGGCGACCGCCGAAGGCTGGCTCTACCTGGTGGTCATCATCGACCTGTTCAGCCGGCAGGTGGTTGGCTGGTCGATGCAACCACACATGAAGGCCGAATTGGTCACGGACGCGCTGCGCATGGCCTGGTTCCGGCGCCGCCCGGAAGCCGGTGTGATTGTGCACACCGACCGGGGAAGCCAGTATTGCAGCCATCTGTTTCAAGACGCCCTGAAGGCGTATGGCATGCGCTCGTCAATGAGCCGCAGGGGCGATTGCTGGGACAACGCGCCGACTGAGAGTCTGTGGGGGTCGTTGAAGGTCGCTCGCCTGCACGGTCGCCAGTTCGCTACCCGCCGCGCCGCAATGGACGAGGTAATTGACTGGCTTGGCTTTTATAATGCCAGCCGACTCCACTCGACGCTGGGCTACGTCAGCCCCATGACGTTCGAGAAAAACTGGTCCGCAGCTCAGCAACACCGGGCTGCCTAATTCCCTCGGTTATGGGATTCGTGGAACAGGGGCAAGGTCAGGCAGAGCAGAACAATCCCGAAGTTGTGGGCTAGCTCTCGTCCTTCCAATGCTCTTCGACAGCCCAAAGTGGTTGCCAGCCTTGCCGGGCCTTGATAGCAGCGATGTATGCGTCATAGGCAGCCTTGTCGAAGGCAGTCCATGATGTACCTCTGGCACGAGCTTTTTTCCAGAGCGCCTTGAATGAGCATTGGTCTTGGGAGGCGTCGGCCTTTCGTGCCAAGCGGTTTAGTTCTTTTAATAGCTCGCTATCAAGAGGCGGATGGAGCTTTGCTAGTCGCGGGTCGTCGTGGTCTGCACTCGCACATATCAGCTTAGATTTGAGATAGATGTTGACCAGTTTCTGTGCGCGTCCATACGTACAAATAAATGGGAGCTCAGCACTCTTCTTAACCCCGTCATCACCTTTTTTCGACGTGATGTAGGTAGGCGGCGCGGCTGCCATCACTTTTTGGATGAGAACATCGATAAATAGGTCGATTTTCTCAACGGCAGGTAAATCTTTAACGCTGCAGATGTTTCGCATGCCGGCTGCTTCCAGCATCGTCCTCGCCACCTGAACGGTATAACCTCCACCGCTTCCTCCTCGGGAGTATGCTCGTCCGGCAGCCCACACCGCGAAACGGTGACGATGCTCATCCAACGTGTAATGGCGAGTGTCAATACTTCCACCCAAGGTCACGTCAATAGAAAGCTTAGAAGTTAGGGGCATATCAGCACAGTACTCTTGATTGTTTGGATCAGCGAGGCCAACTAGTCGAGTAATTCCGGGCACTAATACGGCGAGCGCCGGCATGCCGTACCTATGACGAAGATATAATGGATGCTCCGCCGCCAAGGATAAAGGATCATGTCGCTGAACGTGTTTTACGAAGGCTTGGACGATTTCTGCAGAAAATTCTTGGTGATCGGCTCGCCAACTGAGTCTACCGATCCGGCGCAGTTTTTGCGACAACGGGGGGAGGTCGCTGGGACTCTTTTCGAGAGCTTCCTACTGTTTGACGCAGTCTCCCTGAAGGTCCACGGCGAAAATCTGCCGTTGGCAGTCCTTCTATCCCTAATGGGGGACAAAGCGATACTCGACCTAGCAGAGAGTGGTTCGCTCAGATTTGTGCTGTGGACGCCCATGGTCGCGCACCTGGTCGATGACATTCCGGGCATCGATCCGCTAACTTTTGGCAATCTCACTTCCCCTGCGCACACTGACCCTGAGGAATCTCTTGCATTGGGACTGTCGCGCTACACAAAAGAGCTACATACCTCCAACCGGCGCGCGCTCGTTCGAAAGCTCCGAGACACATACACCATTCCTGACAAGAAATTGGCTGGCGAGGTGGTGAAAATTTCCAAGTCCGCGTATGAAAGTAGTCGGCTTAAATGTTATGGCCTTGACCCAAATGAAAGTACGTATCGCGATGTACCTTTGAAGAAGCGAGAGATATTGTCGAAGTGTGCTGGAAGTTTGCTTGAATACAAGTTCGCGTTGTCAAACAACATGACATCGTATTCAAATCGCGACTTCTATGAGTTTTTGAGTCAATCTTGCGGGCGGCTCGCATCCGTCGAAGGTCGACTTTCAGGATTCTCTACGTTAGCACGTCTTGAGAACATCCCCGACTTGAAATCCGTCTACGCACAAATTGATGAGCCGTTTGTCAAGATGATCGCTCTGCGGAAGAGGCGATCCTCTCGCAAGTTTCGAGGATGGCTGGCGCACGCGCCCTACGACGCTGTTGCGCCCGAAGATCTCTCCAAGCACTACTTGGACGCACTTATGAAGCCGCTTGGCCCCTTTCAGTCAAAAGGGGGGAAACTCGCAAAATCAATTGCCATGACAGCCATTGGAGCAGGCATAGGCCTGGCGGCCGAATCGCCCACCGCCGCTGCTCTTTTGGGCGGACTTGCGGGAGTCGCCGCCGTTGGATCCGATTTTGGCTTGGATATTGTTGATCAGTTCTTGCTTGAGGGAATCACAAAGGGCTGGACTCCCCGGGTGTTCTTCGATGACGTGCGCGCTTTGGAACACCGCGAGCAAAAGTGAAGCACCGAGCGGTCGCTGAGGCCGAAAAAGGTCACTCGCCGGTCTTTGGGGCGCTAGTACCTACTCACGGCGTAAAGACGAATATGCCTTCGGCAACCGTTCGTCTGCTGTGCGCCAGGGCCGCGACACTTCGTCGCACTTCGACCTCGTGACACTCAGCGCCGCAATACAGTTCACGCGTTTCCGCAGTCAGGTGATTTGAGATGACGACAGGGATGCCTCGTGCCGCCGTCGCGCGAGCCAAATCGGCCAATTCCTGTTGGCGTTCTCGGGGGAAGCCTTCCGAGGTGTACTTCGTAAAGGACGGGGAATCCTCGAGGTCGACATACGGAGGGTCACAGTAGATGACATCGCCAGGCACCGCGAGCTTAAATGCGTCCGTGAAGTCGCCTTGCACAATGACCGCATTGCTTCGCGCCCGCTCGCTGAACGCTCGGATGCTCTCTTCTGGCAGCGCCGGGGCTTGGGCAGCCCGATTCCACGGCACGTTGAAGTTGCCCTTCGCCGAGTACCGCGACAGCCCGTTGAAGCCAAACTTATTCAGGTAGAGGAAGTAGGCGGCGCGGACATCGGGAGGCGTGGCTTGATTGAATGCTTCGCGGATATAGAGGTAGATTTTCTCGTTTGCCGCATACTGCGAAAACAACGGTCGTGCCAGTTCGATGATGCGCTCGGGACGTTGGACCATCTGCTTGTACATCCCGATGAGGTCCACGTGCGCGTCAAGTAGCAGGTAGCTTGGAAAATCGGTGCCCAGGAAGACGCTGGCGCCGCCGAGGAACGGTTCTACGAGACGATTTCCCGCAGGCAACAACTCACGCAGCGTTGGCAGGAGCCGGGTCTTGCCACCTGGCCATTTCAAAATCGGCCCAGCCGAAGCGGGAATATTGAAGAGAGAAGGATTGCCGGCTTGTTCGGCTTGGAGCTGAGGATGTTTTTGCATCCTCAGTATAGGTGTGCCGAGTCTGGATGAATGGGTGCGTAATCAGTGCTCTGGCATCAGGTAGGGCAGCCAGGTAGGCAGCGGCTCGGAATCAGCGAAACACCGACATCCAGTCGTGAGACGCGGACTAACATTGAGATCGGCGCGCTTACTCAGGAGCGTGTCTTTCTTCAATTCCGTAGGTTGAGCAAAGCCCGTCATCGCCATGTGATGGGCTTCTTTTTTGGCAGGGAAAGAGGCGAGCAGCAGACTGACGCTGCTCGCCTATAGAAAACGCTGTAGCGGGGTTCGCCTAGCGTAAGTCCTTACTATCGGCATACCTGGCAGCGGCTTTATCTGCAAGTAGGTGTATGCAAAACTGACTTTGCGTATCGTTGATTGGGGTCAAGTTTCCCGAATACTCGCTTTCGAGTGCGCCAGGCTCAAATCGGATCGTCGCTGCGTATCGGCTCCGCACGGTACACCGCCCAGAAGTAATGTGAGTGCCGATGGTGCTTGACCTGCTTCTTCTCTGCAAAAAAGCGCACTCGTCCATCCGGACCGGCGTCGAGGTCTACCTCCATGCGTGCGTCGGTAGCTGTGGCCGCCGGCGGAAGCAGATTCGTCGCAGCCTGTGGGTGGCGGACGTAAATTGCACAGAACTGGCGGACGAAATTTGCACGCTCGGGCAAGGTGGCAGCTCCGAAAGAGCCTTTGGAGCCGCCTATGTACGGGAGGGAACAACGCGTGTTGCTACGTCACTATCTGGAGCAAGGCCTGTCCAAAACGGAGATCGCGCAGCAATTGGGCGTGAGCCTGCGCACCCTCTACTACTGGATTGACACAGGGCAACTTGATCGCTCACGGGATAACGAGTCACTGCGGTACCGGTGCCGCCCACCGGTGCCGCACAAGATTGATAAGTTCCGCGGCATCATCACGGCACGCTTGGCGGAATACCCGAGGCTGACCGCGATGCGGCTGTTCGAGGAGATCTGCGCCGCCGGCTACGAGGGCGGTTATTCGCAGGTCAAGGAGTTCGTGCGACAAATTCGCCCAGGTGCGGTCCCAGAGCCAGTCGTGCGTTTCGAGACGCCGCCCGGACGGCAGGCGCAAGTTGATTTCGCCGAGTTTCGGCTGCCGTGGGGCAAACGGTACGCCTTGTTCGTGGTGCTGAGCTATTCGCGGCGCATGTGGCTTCAGTTTTACCCGCGCCAAAGCATGGAGGTGCTCATGCAAGGCCTGGAAGAGGCCTTTGCCTTCCATGGTGGCGTTCCCTTGGAGCTACTGTTCGACCAAATGAAGGCCATTGTGGTCGACGATCAGCGTGGCGCCGGCGGCAGGGTGCTAGAGAATGTCGAGTTCTCGCGCTTTGCTCGTCATTGGGGCTTTCGCATCCGCGCTTGTCGCCCGTATCGGGCCAGGACCAAAGGCAAGGTGGAGCGGCCCATCAGATATGTCCGACAGAGCTTCTTCTACGGTCGGGAATTCCTCAATGATTCAGATCTGAATACCCAGGCGTTGTCGTGGGTAATGCGCAAAGCCAACCAGCGGAAACATCGGACCACTGGAGAGGCGCCCGATGCCCGCTTTCTACGCGACGAGTTGGCCTTACTTCAGCCGTCGGCACGAGCACCTTATAGAGGCGTGGCAACCCTGTCAGACCGCCCGACTTGCCGGATACCGGCCGCGGCATTGCCTAGGGTGGAGAGGCGTTCCCTGAGCGAATACGGCAGACTGGCGGGAGATCAACGATGAGCGCCGCCAGGTCACCGCGCGAAGCCATCCGCGATATGCTGGCGGATCTGAAGATGCCAGGCTCGCTCGAGGCGATCGACCAGATCCTCAGCGCGGTCGACAGCGGCCAACTAACGGCGTCTGAAGCAATTCAGCGCCTCCTGGGAGCGCAGATAAAGCTGCGTAACAACCGCCGTCTGATGGCGGCAATGCACTCTTCCCGGCTCCCTGCTATCAAGACCCTGGAGGATTTCGATTTCGCCTTTCAGCCATCGATCAAGCGCGAACAAATCGAGAGCTTGCACGAGCTCGGCTTTGTCGAGCGCAAGGAGAACGTCGTCCTGCTTGGCCCTCCTGGCGTTGGCAAAAGCCACCTCGCGATCAGCCTGGCCGTCGCCGCAGCCAAGCGGGGCCGTCGCGTCTACTACGGGACCTTGATCGACTTGATCTCGTCACTTGAGGAAGCGCAGGCGACGGGACAACTGCTTCGTCGTCTCACGGTGCTAACCCATCCGGCGTTGCTGGTGGTCGACGAGATTGGCTACCTGCCGATCACGCACGGCGGCGCTGTGCTGTTCTTCCAGCTCATCAGCCGACGCTATGAACATGCTTCCACCGTACTGACTTCCAACAAGGGATTCGAAGAATGGGGAGCTGTTTTCGGGGATGAAGTGATGGCTGCCGCGCTCATTGACCGGGTGCTCCACCACTGCCATCTCGTGAACATTAAGGGGAACAGCTATCGCATGCGTGAGCACGCAGAGCTCTCGCGGGAGCTTAACCGTGAGTCACGCGCCCGACGCACACGCACGGAGGTAACGGGCGCCGCATAGTCCAGAATTCGCTCGAACTACTGCTATCCCCCTCCAATCGGCGGTTCCCGACCCCTATGCGCCGTTCGAATCTTCCTCAACACGATGACGGCTATTCGAGTCCAACGGTCATCCTCCCTAATGCTGCTTCGGCAGACGGTCGCCATTTCAGTCATTCGGCAATCAGCGCGTCAACGGCAGAAAAGGATCGGCGCAACTGTCACAGGTTGCCATGCTTACGGCCGCTTACCACCGCGGATTCAGCCGACCATCATCCGAAATTACCCTGTTCTCATACTTGTCCGGCGCCATCTCCCGGCCACTGGCCCCATTTCCGCCCTGCGCCCCTCCGTAAGGCCGCCCAATACATGACCCGAAGTTCCGAAGACAACTCTGCCTCTTCGATCCTGCATCCAGGTGGGAAGCCGCTCAAGTCAATGCCAATTTCCACCGCCGCAGCTAGACAGATCACCATGCGCCTCGGGCACGCTGAACGCATCTCCGCGCGATAGAGGAAGAGCAGGGCGGCCTGGTAGCCGATACCGTGACGCCTGGACAGATGCCGTGCCTGCCGTGCGGTAGCACCGCGCCAGTCACGCATCTCGCGCAAGATGTCGCCAAGGCGGTCGATCAACCGGTCTTCGCTGCCGATGCGATACCGGACACGAGTCTTCTGCTCAGCCACGAACGGGCGCTCACGGATATCCCGAATGTGGAGAGCAGGCTCGGCGGGCCACCGAAAGACATTCACGGGGGAACTCACGCCGGTACGTGGCCGGGCCAGGGAGCGCCGGAGCTTGCTCGTTGCCTGAGGAGGAACTTCTGGATCTTGCCGGTCGACGTCCTGGGAAGGTGGCCGATGACCACCTTCTTCGGCGCCTTGAAGTGCGCCAAGTGGGCGCGGCAATGTTCGATCAGTTCGCGCTCGCCGACCCTGGCGCCATCAACGACTTCGACAAAGGCGCATGGCGTCTCCCCCCAACGCTCGTCCGGCTGGGCGACGACGGCTGCCACGCGCACCGCGGGGTGCCGGTAGAGCACCTCCTCCACCTCCAGCGAGTTGATATTCTCTCCGCCGGAAATGATGACGTCCTTGGAACGGTCCCGGATCTGTACATAGCCATCCGGGCAGACGACTGCGAGGTCACCCGAGTGGAACCAGCCGCCGGCAAAAGCTTCCGCCGTGGCCTCGGGGTTCTTCAGGTAGCCCTTCATCGTCATGTTGCCGCGGAACATGACTTCGCCGATGGTCTTCCCGTCCCACGGCACCGGCACAAGGGTTTCGGGATGCAGCACGGCCATGCCTTCCTGCGCGGTGTAGCGGACGCCCTGCCGTCCTTTCCGTTCCGCCAGCGCATCGATGCCGAGGTCGTTCCATTCGGGCTGCTCCACGCAGACCGCCGCGGGGCCGTAGACCTCGGTCAGCCCGTAGATCTGGGTGATCCTGATCCCCATGCGCAACAGGCCCTCGATCACCGGCATCGGCGGCGGCGCGCCGCCGATGAGTCCGTGGACCGGATGGTCGATGCCCGCCTTCCACGCTTCAGGTGCGTGGGCAAGCATCGCATGCACGATCGGCGCTCCGCAGTAATGCGTGACCTGGTGCTCGCGAATCGCATCGAGCACGGCGGCAGCATCCACCCGCCGCAGGCAGACGCTGGTACCGGCGTTGGCCGCCAGCGTCCAGGCGAAGCACCAGCCATTGCAGTGGAACAGCGGCAGCGTCCACAGGAAGACGGCGTGCCGGGGCATGCCCCAGTCGAGCATGTTCGACAGCGCAGCCAGATAGGCGCCGCGATGGTGGTAGACCACGCCCTTTGGGTTGCCCGTGGTGCCGGACGTATAGTTGAGGGCGATGGCCTGCCATTCGTCGACGGGCTCGCCGCCCTCCCAGTGCGGATCGCCCCCGGCCAGGAAGCCCTCGTATTCGATCTCCGCCAGCCTGCGGCCTCCTTCGACGGCGGGATCGATGATGTCAATCACCAGCGGCTTGTCGTCGAGCAGTGCCAGTGCGGCTTGGACTACGTCAGCGTACTCCGTGTCGGTGACCAGCACCTTCGCATCCGCGTGCCTGAGCATGAAGGCGATGGCGGCCGCGTCCAGACGCACGTTCAGCGTGTTCAGCATAGCGCCGCTCATGGGCACGCCAAAATGCATCTCCAGCATCTCCGGCGTGTTGGTGGCCATCACGGCCACCGTATCGCCAGTCCTGACGCCGGCGGCCACCAGCGCCGACGCGAGGCGGCGGCTTCGGTCCAGCATTGCCCGCCAGCTCGTGCGGCGCTCGCCGTAGACGATGGCGGTACGCTCAGGGTAGACCTCGGCCGTCCTGCGCAGGAAGGAGATCGGCGTCAGGGGCACGAAGTTGACCGGGCTGCGCTCCAGCCCATCCGCGCTGTGTTCAACGTATTCCATGGATTGCCTCACTGGCTGCAGCCGTGCGTCAGCGCATTACGTCGCGGGAGATGATCATCCGCTGGATCTCGGAGGTCCCCTCAACGATCTCGAGCACCTTGGCATCCCCGAACGCGCGCGATACCGCGTACTCCGTCATGATCCCGTTGCCGCCGTGGATCTGCACGGCCTGGTGGGCCGCCTCCATGGCCTTCTCGGTTGCGAAGAGCTTTGCCATCGAGGCCTGCCGATCGTAGGGCCGGCCCTCGTCCTTGGCCACCGCGGCGTCGTAGAGCATCAGGCGGGCAGCGTGTGCGTGGGTCGCCATGTCGGCCAGCTTGAACTGCAGCGACTGGAACTGGTTGAGCGTCTTGCCAAACGCTGTGCGCTCGCTCATGTAGCGGACGGAGCGTTCCAGCGAGCCCTGCAGGATGCCCAGGCCCAGCGTTCCGATCAGGATGCGGCCGGTGCTCACCTGTGACAGGGTCTGTCTGAGGCCGGCCCCGAGCTCGCCGAGCAGGTGCTCGGCAGGAATGGTGCAGTCCTCGAAGAACAGCTCGAATGTGGTCGATCCGCGCCAGCCGATCTTGTGAAGCTTCTTGCCATGGCTGAAGCCGGGCGTGCCGTTCGGCACGATGAAGTTCGAAATCTCCTTGCGGCCGTCGGGTCGGGTTCCCGTCACCGCCGCAATGACGATCGGGCCGGTGATCTCGGAACCCGAGTTGCTGATGAAGGTCTTGGCGCCATTGATGACCCAGCAGCCATCCTTCAGCACGGCGCGGGTCTGGATATTGGCGGCGTCGGAGCCGGCGTTCGGCTCTGTCAGGCCGATGCAGCCGACCTGCGTGCCCGTCAGGATCGGCCGCAGGAAGCGCGCCTTCTGGCCGTCGGTACCGTAGTTGTTGAGCAGGCTGGCCGCCGTCGAGTTGGCCATGATGGCCACGGCCACGGCGCAATCGACGCGGGCGATCTCTTCCAGCGCAATGGCGAAGCCAAGCCAGTCGCCGCCGCTACCTCCCCAGGCTTCGGGGTACGGCAGCCCGATATAACCCAGTTCGCCGGCCCGGCGCCAGATCTCGTAGGGAAAACTCTCCTCTTCCCACAACCGGTGGGCGACCGGTGCGATCTCTTCCTCGGCGAAGCGGCGCACCGCCTCGCGGATCATCTCGTGGTGTTCTGCGACGTATGACATCGTCTTCCTCCTCAATACGATTCCTGCAGCATCGCCAAGTAATCGTCGACCGTGGCAATGCGGGGATTGGTGGCGTGGCAGTGGTCCTTCGTGGCGGCGACCGCGATGTCTTCCAGCACGTCACGCGGCACGCCCATGGCGCCGAGACCGGCCGGCAAGCCGAGACGGGCGTTGAGGTCGCTGATGGCCTGAACCGGGTCCCCGCCGGCGGGCAGGCCCATGGCCTGTACCAGTGCGGCCTGCTTGGCTTGGGTCGCCGGCTTGTTGAAGCGCAGCACGGCGGGCAGCAGCACGGCGTTAAGCGTGCCGTGGTGCAACGAGACGCCGGGCACCGCGCCCAGCGGGTGCGACAGGGCATGCACCGCGCCCAGCCCCTTCTGGAAGGCCAGCGCGCCTTCCATGGCGGCCATCATCATGTTCCAGCGCGCGTCGCGGTCGCAGCCGTCGGCGGTGGCCTTGCCGATATTGGCCACGCCGCGGCGCAAGCCGTCCAGAGCGATCGCCTCGGCGGGCGGGTTGATTGCCGGCGCCAGGAAGGTCTCGATGCAGTGGGCGATGGCGTCCATGCCGGTCGCGGCGGTCAGGGCCGGAGGCAAGCCCAGCGTCAGCTCGGGGTCGCAGATGGCGAGCTTCGGCAGCAGGAACGGACTAAGCAGGCCGAGCTTGCGACCGGACTCCATGACGATGACAGCGCCCCGGCCCACCTCGCTGCCGGTACCCGCAGTCGTCGGGATGGCCACCAGCGGGGCGACCCGGCTGGTGATCCGGCTCGCGCCGCCCTCCACCGCCGCGTAGGTCTGCAGCGGTGCCGGGTGGGTCGCCAGCAGCGCGGTGGCCTTGCCCAGGTCGATGGGCGAGCCGCCGCCCACGGCCACGATGCCGTCGCAGCCATTGCCGAGGTAAAGGCCGGTCGCGGCCGACACGGCGGCTTCCGTCGGGTTGGATGGGGTGTCCTCGAAGACGGTGGGCGTGCAATCCGGGCCCAGGGCGTCGAGCACCTTGTCGGCGATACCGGCGGCGCGGATGCCGCGGTCGGTGACGATCAGCGGTCGCTGGATGCCCAGGCGCTGCAGCTCGGCCCCCAGCATCCGGATGGCGCCGAAGTCGATGTGAACGGTAGTCAGGTAGTTGATGACAGCCATGTTTTCCTCGTAGATATGTCGATGCGTCAGGCGCGGAATAGCGTTGGGTCCATGCGCGGAAGCGGCTCCGCCACGCGCACCGGCGGGAAGGCCATCAGGTCTAGCACCTGCGACCTGATGTCAATACCAGGCGCAACCTCCTCCAGCACCAGTCCGTCTGGCGCCACCGAGAAGACTGCGCGCTCGGTGATGACCTTGGCCTCCTGGCCGCGCTCGGCCACGTTGCGCCCGAGCGGATAGGTGATCTCGTCCACGCGCTCGACGAACTTGCGCACGCTCCCCTCACGCCCGACCGACAGGAAACCGTCGGTGGTGTCGGCGGCGAGGCCGCCGGTGGTGAAGGTGCCGGTGAACAGCAGCTTGCGCGCGTTGTAGGCGATGTCGATGAAGCCGCCCGGCCCCGGATTGGCCGCGCCGAAGCGGCTGACGTTGATGTTCCCGGCCCGGTCGAACTGGGCAAAGGCCAGCGCCGCCATCGGGCAGTTGCCGCCGTCGATGAAGTCGAACTGCGAGGGGCCGTCGATCAAGGCCTCCGGATACTTGTTGGCGGAGAATTGCCAACCGCTCATCACGACGCCGCCGAAGGGGCCGTGCTCGGTGGTAAAGCTGTAGCGATGCAGGCCGCCGTCGGCGAACAGGCCGTCTTCCATCATCACCGTGGGCACGTCGGATGAAGCGCCGAAGCCGAAGATGCTGACCTCGCCGGGCCTGATTTCCCGGGCCGCCCGCCGAGCGATCACCTTGTCGGCGCCGGGCGTCAGGCGGTCCGAGGCGCGACCGTCGAAAAGCTGGCCGCCGAGATAGGCATCGTCGTACCGGATGTCGGTGGTCATCATGGCGTCGGGTTCCACCACGACGCGATCCACCAGCACGCCGGGAATCCGCACCGCATGCGCCGGCCGGGCGTGGCGCGGCACCAGCTTGCGCACCTGTGCGATCACGGTGCCGCCTGACGCCTTCACCGCCAGCGCCATGGCCAGCGCGCACGACGTGATCGGCTCGTCCTCGAAGCTCAGGTTGCCGTGCTCGTCGGCGCTGGTGGCACGCAGGAACGCCACGTCGAGCGGCCAGCTCGGATAGAACAGGTATTCCTTGCCGTCCAGCTCCTGCATCCGCACCAGGTCGTCGGTGGCGCGCGCCGTGTACTTGCCACCCTGCTGGCGCGGATCGATGTAGGAGCCGAGGCCGATGCGGGTCAGGTAGCCTGGGCTGCGCCGGGCGACTTCGCGCAGCCAGTGCATGGTGGCGCCGATCGGCCAGCAGTAGGCTTCCACCCGATTCTCGCGGATCAGGCGCATGAACTCGGGGCGCTCGCCGGTGGCCGGATTCACCGCATTGGTAAAGTTGCCCGACACGATCCGCTTCATCAGCCCTTCGACTGCCACGTGATCCATGCCGCGGATGCCCATGCCGTCGCCGACACTGACCGGGAAGAAGAAGGTCAGGTCACGAGGCGATCCAGTTTCATGGAAGCGTTGCGCCAGCGCCTGGAACAACGCGTCCGGCGTCAGCCAGCCGATCACGCCGACGCTGCCCACGCTCTGGCCGGGGCGTATATCCGAAACGGCCTGCGCCGCAGTACAGATCTTGCTCATGCGATCTCTCACCTTTCTCGCCGCTCGCCGCCCGGGCTCAGGCCTGGAAATGGATGATGTGGGTACCGACGCAGACCGTCTCGCCCCGCTGGTTGAGTAGCGTTGCCTCAGCCCACAGGCGCTTCTTCTCGTCGTCGGCGCGGGCAATGCGGTAGTTCACGGTGAGGGTGTCTCCGATGCGAACGGGCTTGGTGAAGCGCACGTTGTCGTAGCCGTAGGAGACCGCCGGGCGTTTGATCATGTCGAGATACTTGGTCACGGCACCGGCGATGAAACCGACCATCATGGCGCCCTGCGCGATGCGGCCGCCGAAGCCCATGCGCTTGCAGTATTCTTCGTCCATGTGATTGGGGTGGTTGTCACCGCTGATGCCGGCGAAGGCATAGATGTCGTACTCGCCGAGGGTGCGCGTGTAGCTGGTGTGCGTGCCAATAAGGGTGGATACGTTGCCTTCGTGCGGGATCTTGATGTCGGACACTTGGTTTCTCCGGGAGTGGGTTGGGTTCAGACCTGGGTGGCGTCAATCCTGCCCGCGAGGATGAGCAGAGATTCGAAGAGAAAGTAGTCGCCCCAGACCAGTTCGTTATCCATGGCGACGCCATTGCGCTTGTTGAAGCAGCCGCCGGTGAGGATGCCCGCCTGCCGTACATCGCCTGGGCTGACCGGGGTCAGGAAGCGGATCACGAGTTGCTCGGTGCTCTCGACGGCGGCCTGGCGGTAGACTTCCGCCCGCTCCGGGATGAGCGCAGCCAGTTTGAACAGGCTGGCGGCGGCGATGGCGGTGGCCGAGGTGTCGCGGTTAGTGTGCGGGATGGTGGGATCGTCGAAATCCCAGAAGGCCACGCAGTCGGCGGGCAGGTGCGCGACCCACCAATCGGCCACGCGGATCGCGTCGGATTTGAACGCCTGCTCGCCGCACGACAGTGCCTGTGCGAGGCCGAGCATGCCCCACGCCTGGGCGCGGGCCCAGGTGCTGCTGTCATGAATGCCCTTGTGCGTGTAGCGCTTCACGAGCGAACCATCGGCAGCATTGAATGTGGCGGATTGGCAAACCGAGCCATCCTCCCGCACGCATAAGGCAATGTGCTGGCGCAGGTGCTGGCGGCCGATCTCGCCCGTGCCGAGCGCGGCGTCGTGCCGCAGCAGCAGCGCCACGGTGCCCGGAATCGCATCGATGTTGGCCTCGCACGCCCCCACGCTGGAAGCCTCCTCAGCCTCGGTGCCGAGCGGGATCAGGCGGGCCGCTTCGCTGTACATCTCCGCCAGGCCACGCGAGCCGTCGAGCGCGAGCCCTGCGGCCTGCGGATCGGCCAGCAGGGAGCCACCGAGTTGCGCGCCGTACCAGAAGAGGAACCCTTTGAACACCGACTTCGACACCACCCGCGGCGCCAGCCGTGCGGACCACATGCGAGCGCTGTCGCGGTACTTCTGCTCGCCAGTGCGCAAGGCAGCCAGCCACAGCATCCCGACCCAGAACCCGCCGGTCCAGTCGCCGGCCGGGGTGCGTGTCCAGGTGCCGTCGGCCGGATTGCCATAGTGCGGAAAACCCGCCTCGTCCTGCGAGATCGTCGCATCGATGCGTTGCAGGATGCGATCGAGCGCATCATCGATCAGTCTGGAATCCATATGTTTGTCTCCATGCGTACATTGGCTTGTCCGGTCTCCGGTGCCAGCCTTGTGGACCGGCTGGGGTGGCGTGCGGAGCGGGGTATGCATGGAATCCTAGGGATTGCGCAAACTAGTGTCCAATATATAATTAATGGATCTTTGATACTCAATGGATATAGTGATGGACCTTCGCCACCTGCGGTACTTCATCGCCATCGCTGAGGAACTTAATTTCACGAGAGCGGCCGAGCGACTGCACATCGCCCAGCCTCCGCTGAGCATGCAGATCCGCCAACTCGAGGAGGAGATGGATGTCACACTGCTAAATCGCTCGCGTCGGCACGTGGAGTTGACGGAAGCGGGTCGCATTTTCCTTGAGCAAGCGCGGCAGATCCTGCGAGCTACCGAGAGGGCAGTCGTGCAGGCGCAACGCGCGCATCGCGGCGAGACGGGTCGGCTGACGGTCGGCTTCTTCGAACACACGTCCTACACGCTGCTGCCGCCCATCCTGCGCGCCTACCGAGAACGTTTTCCTTCCGTCGAAATCCTGCTGCGCTGGTTTCCGGTCGTCAAACAGGCGGAAGCGCTGCGCCGGGGTGACGCGGATATTTCCTTCATGCGGCCGGTGCCAGACCTTGAGGAAGTGACATGGGAGACCATCCTGGAAGAGCCGTTCGTGCTGGCCGTGCCGGCAAGACACCCGTTGGCGAACGCTGAGTCGATTTCTCTGAAGAAATGCGCGCAGGAGCCCTTCGTGATGTACATACCGGAGATGGCGCCGGACTTCCACGCCATGAACATGCGCATGTGCGCGTCGGCGGGTTTTGTACCGAAGGTCATCTCGGAAGTGGGGCAGGTCTATACGCTACTCGGCCTGGTCAGCTCCGGTGCGGGCATCGGCTTCGTGCCAGCGTCAGTCCGGAAGGTAAAGTTCGACCACGTGGTTTACAAGCCCATCGAAGGCCGGCAGCCGACAATCGAGATCATGCTCGGCTATAGCCAGCGCACCCCAACGCCGCTCATGACGGCGTTCATCGAGACGGCCAAAAGCATGCTGTGAGGGTTCCTCCGACCTCGCCCGGTGCAATATGGGCAAGGCGGAGGATGGCGCGGGTGTTCAGTCGCGCCGGGAGGTCGGCGACAGGCTACCGTCGACGTGGCGGTCGAGCGCCAGTGGGTTGAAGTCGGCCAGCGCGGCCGGCCACAGGCTGGATGGGAAGTTCTGATAGCACACGGGGCGCAGGAACCGCTCGATGGCGGCACTGCCGACCGACGTGCTGCGCCCATCGGACGTGGCCGGGAACGGTCCGCCGTGGACCATGGCGTGGCTCACTTCCACGCCGGTCGGGAAGCCGTTTACCAGGATTCGGCCCGCCCGGTCTTCCAGCCGCGGCAGCAGTTCGGCCGCGAGAGCTTCGTCCGCCGGCGCCATCTGCAGCGTGGCGGTCAGTTGCCCTTCCAGCCCATCGAGCACCGCCGCCACATCCGCCGCCGAGCGGCATCTGACGATGAGCGAGCAGGGACCGAATATCTCCTCACCCAGTTCGGGAAAAGCCAGAAAGCTGGCCGCGTCGGTGGCGAACAGATGGACCGTCGCCGCGCAGGCGCCGCTGCTGCTCTCGCCGGTGGCCACGCTTCTGACTGCCTCATGCGCCCGCAGGCGCGCCACCCCGGCGGCGTAGGCGCGGCCGATGCCGGGCGTCAGCATCGTACCCGCCGGCTTACCTTGTACGACCCGCCCGGCTTCGGCCTCGAAGCGATCACAGTCGTCCCCTTCCAGCGCGATCACCAAACCGGGGTTGGTGCAAAACTGGCCGACGCCCATCACGAGCGAATCGACGAATTCCCGCGCGATGCCCTCGGCACGATCTGCCAGCGCATGTGGCAGCAGAAGCACCGGGTTGACGCTGCTCATTTCGGCGTAGACCGGAATCGGCACCGGCCTGGCCATCGCCTGCCGCAAGAGCGCTAGGCCACCGGCCCGGGAGCCGGTGAAGCCGACTGCCCGGATGGCGGGATGCCCGACGAGCGCCTGTCCTACGTCATTGCCAACGCCAAAGAGCAGGGAGAAGGTCGCCTCCGGCAGCCCGTATTCGGCCACCGCCGCCTGGATGACCCGGCCGACCAGTTCGGAAGTGCCGGGATGCGCTGGGTGGGCCTTGACGACCACCGGGCAGCCCGCCGCGAGGGCCGACGCCGTGTCGCCGCCGGCCACCGAGAACGCCAGCGGGAAATTGCTGGCGCCGAAGACGGCCACCGGGCCCAGCGGGACGTTGCGTCGGCGCAGGTCGGGGCGCGGCAGCGGCGTGCGATAGGGCAAGGGCGTATCCAACGTCGCCCCATGCCAGTGCCCGGCCCGTACAACCCCTGCGAACAGCCGCAACTGGCCCGCCGTGCGCGCCTGCTCGCCCTGCAGACGCGCTCGCGGCAGAGCCGTCTCGGCCATGGCGCGCTCGATGAGGGCGTCGCCGAGGCCTTCGATGCCGGTGGCGATGGCTTCCAGGAAGCTGGCGCGGGTCTCGGGCGTCGTTTCGCGATACCTCGCAAAGCTGCTCGCAGCGAGGCGGCAGGCCTGGTCGACGTCGGCGGGGCCGGCGCCGCCGAATGCGGGCTCGATGTCGGCGGCAAGCGCCGGAGAAAACGCCTTGAACGCGCCGGCGGTGCCGCTGACGCTGCTCTGCCCGATCAGCATATGTCCGGTGATGCTCATGACGCCTTCTTCCCAATGAGCGGGCAGCCACCTTCTTCCATCGGCCGGAACGCCTCGTTGGCGGGAATGGTGGCGATGAGCTTGTAGAAGTCGCCCGCGTACTTCGATTCCGACGGCTTCTTCACCTCGAAAAGATAGAGCGGGTGGATCTTCCGGCCGTCTTCGCGGATGCTGCCCTTGCCGAACAGCTTGTCGTCGGTGGGCATCGCCTTCATCTTCGCGACCACGGCAGCGCCGTCGCCATCCGCCTTCATTGCCGCCACTGCCTTCAGGTAGTGGGTCACCGCCGAGTACGTGCCCGCCTGCGCCATGGTTGGAAACTTGCCGTTGTTGGCGGCGGCGAATTCCTTGCCGAACTTGCGGTTCTCGTCGGTCATGTCCCAGTACCAGGTCTCGCTCAGCAAAAGGCCTTGGGCGGCTTTGAGGCCGAGCGCCTGGACATCGCTGCTGAAGACGAGCAGGCCTGCCAGCTTCTGACCGCCGGCGGTCACGCCGAACTCGGCGGCCTGCTTGACCGCGCCGATGGTGTCCCCCCCGGCGTTGGCCAGGCCCACTACCTGCGCCTTGGAGGCCTGAGCCTGAAGCAGGTAGGAGGAGAAATCGTTGCCCGGGAAAGGATGCCGGACCTTGCCGAGGACCTTGCCACCGTTCTTGACGACAACGGCCTCGGTGTCGCGTTCGAGCGAGTGGCCGAAGGCGTAGTCAGCAGTCACGAAGAACCAACTCTTGCCCCCCGACTTGACAACCGCCTTACCAGTCCCATTCGCCAGTGCCCACGTGTCGTAGGCCCAGTGGATCGCATTGGGCGTGCAGGCTTTGCCGGTGAGGTCGGAGGTGCCGCCGCCGGTGACAATCATCACCTTGTTCTTCTCCTTGGCCACCTGGTTGACCGCCAGGACGACCGACGAGGTCGGCACGTCGACGATAGCGTCCACCTTGTCCACGTCGAACCAGCGGCGGGCGATGCTCGCTCCGACGTCCGGCTTATTCTGGTGGTCGGCGGCCACGATCTCCACCTTCAGACCATGCTTCTCGGGCGCAAAGTCCTGGACTGCCTTCTTCGCGGCCCAGACCGAACCGGGACCAGCCAGCCCGGCATAAACGCCGGTCTGATCGTTGAGCACGCCGATCCGGACCACGCCGTCCGTGATCTCGGCCTGCGCCGTCGAGGCCGTCAGCAGCGCGGCGAGCGAAAGCAGCTTGATGCGATTGTTCATCATGTGTCTCCTCTTCTGTGGGGATAGATATGGGGTGTTCCGTTCAGCGCCAGATTTCATGCCTTTCCTTCCACGCGCCGGCCAGGCACGCCTGCTCCGGCGGGTGTTTCGTCATGACTTGGTGCCGGCCCGGCAGCGTGGCACGGTGCGGGCCGGCCGCGGCGGTTGCCTACAATGTTCTGGCACAACGCGTTCAACTCGCCGACGATGCCGCGGCGGAACGCCAGCACGCACACGACGAAGATGCTCCCCATGATCACGGTGATCATGGAGCCGACCTTGTCGGCCAAGGCGTTCTGGATGGCGACCACGATGCCCGCGCCCACCACCGGGCCGAAGGCCGTGCCAAGGCCGCCCAACAGCGTCATCAGCACGACTTCGCCGGAGGTGTGCCAGTGCGCGTCGGTCAGCGTGGCAAACTGGAAGACCAGGGTCTTGGTGGCCCCGGCAAGGCCGGCCAGGCCCGCCGAGAGGACGAAGGCCAGCAGCTTGTAGCGCGCGACGTCGTAGCCCAGCGAGGTGGTGCGCGCCTCGTTCTCGCGGATCGCCTTCAGGATCTGGCCGAAAGGCGAATGGATGATGCGGTGGATCAGCCAGAAGGCGAACAGGAAGATCGCCAGCACGAAGTAGTACATGCGCAGGTCCGACGCCAGGTCGATCAGGCCGAACAGCCTGCCTCGCGGAATGGCCTGCATGCCGTCCTCGCCGCCGGTGAACGGCGCCTGCAGGAACAGGAAGTAGAACATCTGTGCCAACGCAAGCGTGATCATCGCGAAGTAGATGCCCTGCCGGCGAATAGCGAGCGCCCCGACGACAAAGCCCGCAGCAGCCGAGACGGCCGTGCCGAGCAGCAGGCCGAGTTCCGGGGTCAGCCCCCAGGTCTTCATGCCGTAGCCCGATATATAGGCCGCCGTGCCGAGGAACGCCGCATGGCCGAACGAGAGCAGGCCGGTATAGCCGAGCAGCAGGTTGAAGGCGCAGGCGAACAAGGCGAAGCACAGCACCTTCATCAGCATCACCGGATAGAGCACGGCCGGGGCCGCCAGCGCGCCCAGCAGCAGGACACCGTAGCCAAGATTTCTCATTTTCATACTCGACCTCACTTTTCCTTGCCAAACAGGCCCGCCGGCCGAACCATCAGCACGATGACCATGATCACGAAGACCACCGTGGCCGACGCCTCCGGATAAAACACCTTCGTCAGTCCTTCGACCACGCCCAGCCCCAGCCCGGCGACGATCGCGCCAAGGATGGAACCCATGCCACCAATCACCACCACCGCGAACACGACGATGATCAGGTTCGACCCCATCAGCGGACTTAGTTGCCCCGTCGGTGCTGCCAGCACGCCGGCCAGCCCGGCCAGGCCCACGCCGAAGGCATAGGTCAGCATCACCATCACCGGCACGTTGATGCCGAAGGCTTGGGTAATGCTTGGGTTCTCGGTGGCGGCGCGCAGGTAGGCGCCGAGGCGGGTCTTCTCGATCGTGAACCAGGTCACCAGGCACACTGTGAGCGAGGCGCCGATGACCCACGCGCGGTATTTCGGCAGGCTCATGAAGCCGAGGTTGAAGGCGCCGGCCACCTCGTCGGGAATCGAATAGGGCTGCCCCGAGACGCCGAACTGGAAGCGGAACAGGCCTTCGATAATCAGCGCCAGCCCGAAGGTGAGCAGCAGCCCGTACAGGTGGTCGAGCTTGTACAGCCACCGCAGCAGGCCGCGTTCGATGGCGATACCCGCTAGCCCGACCAGCGCCGGCGCCGCCAGCAGCGACCACCAGTAGCTGATGCCGAGATACTCCAGGCCCGCCCAGGCGACGAATGCGCCCACCATAAACAGCGCGCCGTGGGCAAAGTTGATGATGTTGAGCATGCCGAAGATCACGGCAAGCCCGAGGCTGAGAATCGCGTAGAACGAGCCGTTCACCAGCCCGAGCACGAGTTGCCCCAACAGCCCCTGTAGCGGGACTCCCAGAATCGTTGTCATGTTGTCTCCTCCGCAGCGGTCTCAGACACCCAGGAGTTCCTGGAGCAGGTGCTGCTTCTCGTGAATCTCGTGCTGGTGGATCTCCGCGGCGATTTGGCCGTGCTCCACCACGTACATGCGGTCGGCCAGCGGCGCGGCGAACCGGAAGTTCTGCTCCACCAGCACGATCGTGTAGCCCTTCGCCTTGAGGTCGCGGATGACCTGGGCGAGCTTCTGCACGATCACCGGCGCCAGTCCCTCGGAGATTTCATCCAGCAGCAGCAGCCGCGCCCCGGTGCGCAGGATGCGCGCCATCGCCAGCATTTGTTGCTCACCGCCCGAGAGCCGCGTGCCCTGGCTATGCCGCCGCTCGTGGAGGTTGGGAAACATCGCGTAGATCTCGTCGAGGCTCATCCCGCCGCCACCGACCTGCGGCGGCAGCAGGAGGTTCTCCTCGCACGAGAGGCTGGAATAAATCGCCCGCTCTTCCGGGCAAAAGCCGACGCCGAGACGCGCGATGCGATGGGCCGGCATGCCGATTGCCTCGCGGCCGTCGATCATGACCGAGCCGGCGCGCCGCCCCGTCAGGCCCATGATCGCGCGCAGGGTGGTGGTACGGCCTGCCCCGTTGCGGCCGAGCAGGGTCACGCACTCTCCCTCGTTCACCAGCAAGTCGATGCCGTGCAGGATGTGCGATTCGCCGTAGAAGGCATGGAGGTCGGTGACCCGCAGGTATTCCGTCGCCATGATCAATGTCCCCCCGGCGCAGCGAGCGCGGCATCAGCGCTGCCCATATAGGCCTCGATGACCTGCGGGTTGGCGGAGACTTCCGCGTAGGTGCCCTCGGCCAGTACGCTGCCGCGCGCCAGCACCGTGATGGCGTCGCAGATGCCGGACACCACTTTCATGTTGTGCTCCACCATCAGGATGCTGCGATTGGCCGAGACCTTCTTGATGAGCTGCATGACGCGGTCAACGTCTTCGTGGCCCATGCCCTGCGTGGGCTCGTCGAGCAGCATCAGCTCGGGGTCGAGGGCCAGCGTGGTGGCGATTTCCAGCGCGCGCTTGCGGCCGTACGGCATCTCGGCAGTCGTCATGTCGGCGAAGTCCTCCAGTCCGACGTCGGCGAGCAATGCCATGGCCCTGTCATCGAGCGATGCGAGGACTTTCGGCGAGCGCCAGAACTGGAAGGAAATCCCGAGCCTGCGCTGCAACGGGATACGTACGTTCTCGAGCACGGTCAGGTGCGGAAACACCGCCGAGATCTGGAAGGAGCGCACCACGCCCCTGCGTGCGACCTGCGCCGGCTTCTCGCCGGTGATCTCGGCACCGTTGAACCGTATGGTGCCGCGCGTGGGATCCAGGAACTTGGTAAGGAGGTTGAAGCAGGTGGTCTTGCCTGCACCGTTCGGACCAATCAGCGCGTGGATGTGCCCTCGCCTGACCTTGAGACTGACGTCGTTTACGGCGACAAATCCCTTGAATTCTTTCCTCAGTCCGACGGTTTCAAGAATGAGATTGCTTGCCATGGTCATTTCCGCGCCCGTTGTTGGGTCTGCTGGAGAATATGGCCGCAGCTAGATCACGTCCAATATATTATTGGTTATTCATTGACACTTTATGTGTATATGTCGGACGCGCCAGCCAGTCGGGCGCTACTCGCGAACTGTCGCGGACGTCACAGGACACGAAGGCGTGTCGAAGCGCCACAAGGCGACAGAAGCGATTGGAATCCGCACCCGACTTACGCGGTAACGCCAGCGCGAACCGCTGGGGCGTGCTTGACGCCTACATGTGGGCGCGCGAGCCCAAGGGGTCCGGATGGCGTGCGCCCCGGCATCAAGGAGAGTACCCGCTGGACCGAAGGGTATGAGCGGGTCGCCGAACAAGCGGCCGCACTGCCTGCCACGCGACTCGTCTATGTAGCTGACCGGGAGCCGGACATCATGGCGCTGATGGTCAAGGCAAAGGAGTTGGGCCACCCGGCGGGTTGGCTACTGCGCTCGCAGCACAATCGCACCTTGCCTGGCGGCGGCAAGCTGTGGGACCGATCGCGTACTCTGCGCTGCTGAAACGCTGCGCTTCCAATTTCAGAAAGAGTCGGTGACTGTAGTTGGGCCCCTTTGGCGCTGATTCTGGTAACTGATGGCAGCTATCAGGCTGCAAGCTGACGGTCGAGTGACCCGGCAAGCGGGTCATCCAACGACGCTTCATGGCCGGTCTCTGCCGTCCGCCCACGCCAGGACCGCGGCTGTCTCTGATCGGCGGACTCGGGCGATGGCGCTAGGTCAGCTAGGTCTGACCGTTGCGGAGTTTGCCGGGCTAGCTCTGATTCCAACTCTGCCACTTCAGGCCAGCACCACCGCCGTACAGGCCACCATCAACGCTGCACCGCAAAAAAACACGCCTGGCAAACATGTAACCTAGATTCGGTTCGTGCAATTTTCGGCCGCCCCAATTGTGCAAGTTTCGATTGGCGTTGACACAGCCGCCACGTATTGGCCTTGGATGCGGCCAAGAATGCCATTTGCACCAGCGAGAACTGGTTTGCCAGTGGCTTGCCCGGGTAGTTGGCAGTTCGCTGCCAGGCGGCTGTTTCCCATAGACTCATTCCTTTCCCTGCGCGCGTCGGGTGGCGTGGGCTCCCGAATTTCAAAGGCCGCCAAGTTCGACACGCGTGCCTTGCTAGTTCGTACAGTTGCGGGTCGCGAGCGGCTCACTGACAGATACTGTATATTCATACAGTGTGCGCCGGCTAACCGGCAAGGAGTAGAGGGTGAAAGTCCCTGACAGCAGAAGA
>NZ_JBXALD010000017.1:0-94037 GCF_058799075.1 Cupriavidus sp. GW822-FHT06G04
GGCCGCTGGGGCGCGATTGCGGCTCCGTTTCAATTTGATGGCGTAACTCATTCATTTTCAATATAATTTCCCGGCCGTTCCCGGCCAAAGACCGGTGACGCACGACCTGTGTAGCGATGTTTGGCGCGAACCCGATCGAAATGCCAGCCATATTTGCGGCAATCCGATCCGGAACATGCAGGGTCCCAGACGTTGTCTTGGGTATTCCCACCAGTATTCGCGCAAGATTTCGCATTTTACACTTCGGGTTGCCATCGACCCGGCCCGTTTTCCGCATGTTGCGTACCCCGCAGGCGCGAGATGGGCAAATGGTGGCAATCAGCAGCACGCACGCGCCGCACCGATCCGCAGGAAGTCGCCCAGAGGCGGCTTCGGCAAACCATCGGCCGGCACGTGGGAACTGAGTGTTCAGGTAGAAAAGAATTCAATGTGGATGCCAGACAGAGGCATCCACATCGGTGAGAGAAGACCGCCCGCACCGGGAATCGGTGCCGGCTCGGCAGGCACCCCTGCCAACTGACCTGAAGTATCGGCCGCAATCATCGCCATTCGACGTATTTTGTCGAACCGGCACCGGCGCCCGGACGCAGAACGCCAACAAGCCGCGGCGCGCCCGTCAGCGGACAGGTCAGTTTGGTGCGGGGCATTGCGCCTGCCGCGTCCGGATTACTTGCTCTTTGACGCGTCCTGGCTGTCCCGCCCGGCCGCGATGGGAAGCGAAGCTTGTGCCGCTGGCACGGCCCGCAGCATCTCGTCGCCCGGCATGCCGACATCCGCCGGAAGTCGCTGTATCAGGAGCAGTGCCCATTTGCCCTCTCCCGACCCAGCGGACCGTCCGCAGTCTTTGCGGATGGCCAGTACGCCGACAGCCTCTCCTTTCACCCGCGCCCCGCCGGCAACTGCGTTGTAGTACGCACCGGCATCATCGGCAATTCTCCCGCCCTCGCTCACTTTCCTCGCGTGCTCCCTGGACCGTCGCGGGCATGAACCACTCATGACCCATTGGCCGCCCGCGACATTGAAGTGAGGTATTGCGATGAAACGCATGCTGTTCAACGCGACGCAGCAAGAGGAGTTGCGCGTCGCCATTGTCGATGGTCAGAAACTGATCGATATCGACATCGAAACTGCCGGGCGCGAACAGCGCAAAGGCAATATTTACAAAGGCGTCATTACCCGCATCGAGCCGTCGCTGGAGGCCTGCTTCGTCAATTACGGCGAAGAACGCCACGGTTTCCTGCCGTTCAAGGAAGTGGCCCGCGCCTACTTCAAGGATGGCGTGGACGTGCGCAACGCACGCATCCAAGACGCGCTGCACGAGGGCCAGGAACTGATCGTCCAGGTGGAGAAGGAAGAGCGCGGCAACAAGGGCGCCGCCCTGACCACGTTCATCTCGCTGGCCGGACGCTATCTGGTGCTGATGCCGAACAACCCGCGCGGCGGTGGCGTTTCGCGCCGCATCGAGGGCGAAGACCGCCAGGAACTGCGCGAAACCATGGCGCAGCTGCAAGTGCCGGACGGCATGAGCATCATCGCGCGCACGGCGGGCATCGGACGTGCGGCCGAAGAGCTGCAGTGGGATCTGAACTACCTGCTGCAGTTGTGGAAGGCCATCGACGGCGCCGCCGGCGACAACAAGGCCCCGCTGCTGATCTATCTGGAATCGAGCCTGGTGATTCGCGCCATCCGCGACTACTTCCAGCCCGATATCGGCGAGATCCTGATCGATACCGACGAGATCCACGAGCAGGCCCGCGCCTTCATGAGCGTGGTGATGCCGGACAACCTGAACCGCGTGAAGAAGTACCGGGACGACGTGCCCCTCTTCTCGCGCTTCCAGATCGAACATCAGATCGAGTCGGCTTATTCGCGCATGGTCATGCTGCCTTCGGGCGGCGCCATCGTGATCGACCACACCGAAGCGCTGGTGTCCGTCGACGTGAACTCGGCTCGCGCCACCAAGGGCGCCGATATCGAGGAAACGGCACTGCGCACGAACCTCGAGGCCGCCGACGAAATCGCCCGCCAGTTGCGCCTGCGCGATCTGGGCGGCCTGATCGTGATCGACTTTATCGACATGGAATCGGGCAAGGCCCAGAAGGACGTGGAAACGCGCCTGAAGGACGCCCTGCGCCACGATCGCGCCCGCGTGCAAATGGGCAAGATCAGCCGTTTCGGCCTGATGGAGCTGTCGCGTCAGCGCCTGCGTCCGTCGCTGTCCGAGGGCTCGCACATCACTTGCCCGCGCTGCAACGGCACGGGCCATATCCGTGATACCGAATCGTCCGCCCTGCAGGTGCTGCGCATCATCCAGGAAGAGGCGATGAAGGAAAACACGGCCGCCATCCACTGCCAGGTGCCGGTGGAAGTGGCCGCTTTCCTGCTGAACGAGAAGCGCCAGGACATCAACCTGATCGAACTGCGTTTCAAGGTGAACGTGCTGCTGATTCCGAACAAGCATCTGGAAACGCCACACTACAAGCTCGAACGCCTGCGTCACGACGATCCGCGCCTGGAAGAATCGACCGCCAGCTATCGCATGGCCGAGGCGGCCGCGAAGGAACTGGAAGCGGACACCAGCTACAGCAGCCGCAAGAAGGAAGATGCACGGCCCCGCCAGGAAGCCGCCGTCAAGGGCATCACGCCCGACGCGCCGGCGCCGGTGTCGGTGCCGCGGCCGGAGCGCGCCGCGCGTCCGGAAGCTGCCGCCGCCCGTCCTGCCCCGGCCACCCAGCCGGTCAGCGGTGGCGGTTTCATGGCGTGGCTGAAGGGCCTGTTTGGCGTCAAGCCGGCTGAAACGCCGGTGGCCGAGCCGGTCAAGCCTGCTGAAACCTCCTCGCGCGGCGAAGGCCGCCAGGGTCGCGGCGAGCGCAGCCAACGAGGCGAGCGTGGCGACAGCCGTCAGGGCCGTGGCGACCGTTCGGAGCGTGGCGAGCGTGCTGAGCGTGGCGACCGGGCCGAACGTGGCGAACGCGCAGAGCGAGGCGAACGTGGCGATCGCAGCGAGCGCCAGGGCCGTGGCCAGCGTGGCGAACGTGCCGAGCAAACCCGTGGCGAGTCGCAGCGCGGCGAGCCGCGCGAGCAACGCGAACCGCGGGAGCAGCGTGAGCCCCGCGAACCGCGTGGCGAACGCCAGCCGCGCGCCCCGCGCGAGGCTCAGCCGGCTCCGGCGGTGACCGCCCCGGCGGCCGAAGGCCGTCAGGAAGCCCGACGGGAACGCAACCAGGAACGCCGCGAACGTCAACGCGAGCGACAGCGCGAACGCGCAGAGTCGCGCGAAGACGGCTTGAATGCAGACGAATCCGCGCCGCAAACGTCGTTTGAAGCCGCGCAAGCCGCACCGGCAGCGTTGACGGCCATCGACGTACCGGCCGGCGCGGAAAATCTGGAAGCCGTGGCCGAGACCGGCGAAGGCGAAGAGCGTCGCCGCCGCAATCGTCGCGGTCGCAATCGCTATCGTCGCGAGCGCGAAGACGGCACGCAAGATCTGGAAGTCAACGAAAGCAATCTGGCCGAAGTCAGCGCTGGCGTGACCGAATCCGAAGCGGAATCGGCCGCCTCGCCCGCCATCGTGGCCGAGCAGCCTGTCCAGGCTCCGGTAGCGGAACCGGCGCCTCAGGCCGCCACGCAGCCGAAGCCCGCCGAGGTGACGGCCGAGGTTCAGGCCGCGCCAGTCGCCATCGTAGCGACGCCGGTGCAGACGTCGACGGTCGAGCAGGCCGAGCCGGTTGCGGCACCCGCAGTGGCCGAGCCGGTGTTTGCCGCCGTGGCCACGCCCGAAGCCGCCCCGGTTGTGCCTCCCGCCCCCGTGGAAACGGAAACGGCTGCGGCCATCGCGCCGGTGGAAGCCCAGCCGCACGTGGCGACCGCTCCGGCAATCCCGGAACCGGTTGCCGTGACGCCCGTGGCGACGCCGACGTCGGTCCCGGCTGTCGAAGCGCCTGTCGCGGTGGCAAGCGCCGCCGCGCCGGTGGACCTGAACGCGACCGCGCTTGAGCCGATGTTGGCCGCGGCCGGCCTTGAATGGGTCCGTACCGACAGCGACAAGCTGCGCGCCGCCCAGGCAGCTTCGGCCCGCATTGCGCCGGCGCCCCGCGTCCCGCGCGAACGCAAGCCGCTGCCGCCGCTGCCGGAAGGCCCGATGATCCTGGTCGAAACCGGCGGCCAGCGTCAGGAAGCCGCGCAGCAACAGCAATAAGGCGCTTCGGCGCTGACAGGCAAAAGGGACGGCAAATCGCCGTCCCTTTTTATTTGTCCCGCCAATTTGACGTGGAAGTCATATTCGCCAACTGTACCGGCAGCACGGCGGGCGATCTGTCATCCCGGGCTAGCCGGCGCGGCGCACGGCAGAATCCCACACTCGGCTAGAATGGCAAGCAGACGGCCATCCACCCGGCGCCTTTGCGCTGGTTAGCCGCAGCCCCCTCTGCCATGACCGATACTGTCATTCCGATTTTCGATTTGCGCGACCATCGATACAGATCGATGGTGCCGAGTATCCCTGCGCAGCTTCTTGCGCCGACGGGATTCATTGCCGACTCGCGCGGCCGGCCGCTCCATGACCTGCGCATTTCCGTGACCGATCGGTGCAACTTCCGCTGCGTGTACTGCATGCCAAAGGAAGTTTTCGACAAGGATTACACCTTCCTGCCGCATTCCGAACTGCTCAGTTTCGAGGAAATCGAACGTGTGGCGCGCATTTTCGCGAGCCAGGGTGTCGAGAAAATCCGGCTGACCGGTGGCGAGCCGTTATTGCGCAAGAATATCGAGCGCCTTGTGGAAATGCTCGCGCGCATCGAAACCGCGTCGGGCAAACCGCTCGACCTGACGTTGACTACCAATGCATCGCTGTTGGCTCGAAAAGCCCGGTCGCTGCGCGACGCCGGCCTCACCCGCGTGACGGTCAGCCTCGATGCCATTGACGACGGCACGTTCCGCACGATGAACGACGTCGACTTCGCCGTAAGCGACGTGTTGCACGGCATTGAAGTCGCACAGGCCGTGGGGCTTGCGCCGATCAAGGTCAATATGGTGGTCAAGCGCGGCACCAACGACCAGGAAATCGTGCCGATGGCGCGGCACTTTCGCCATAGCGGCATCATCGTCCGTTTTATCGAATTCATGGATGTCGGCGGCAGCAACCATTGGCAGATGGACGAAGTCTTGCCGTCGTCCGAGGTGGTTCGCCGCATTGGCGAAGTCTTCCCGCTGGAGCCTGTCGGTGCCAACTATTCGGGCGAAACCGCCCAACGATGGCGCTATCGCGACGGCGGCGGCGAGATCGGACTGATTTCGAGCGTTACGCATGCCTTCTGTGGCGACTGCAGCCGCATCCGGCTGTCCACCGAAGGCAAGTTGTACCTGTGTCTGTTTGCCACGGAAGGCTACGATCTCCGCGCCTTGCTGCGCGGTGATCGGAGCGATCTGGAAATCGGCAATGCCATTGCGCAAGTCTGGCAAGGTCGCACTGACAACTATTCCGAGCAACGCAGCGATCCAGCGGTCCGCGCGGCGCGTGCCGAAAGCAAGATCGAAATGTCGTATATCGGCGGATGATTGCGCGCAACGACATTACCGGACTGATTCTGGCGGGCGGCCGCGGCAGCCGCATGGGCGGCGTCGACAAGGGACTGCAGACTTTCCACGGCACGCCGATGGTGCAGCACGTTCTGCAACGTCTGGCGCCACAAACCAGCGCCGTGCTGATCAACGCCAACCGGAACGTCGACCGCTACGCCATGTTCGGCGTACCCGTGGTTGCGGATGCCTTGCCGGATTTCGCCGGCCCGCTGGCGGGCATGCTGGCGGGGCTCGATCAATGCACGACACGCTGGATCGTCACCGCACCGTGCGATACCCCCGATCTGCCAGTCGATCTCGTGGATCGCCTAACGAGGGCTATCGAGACAGAAGAGGCCGAGGTGGCCGTCCCGGTCACGCTCGATAGCGATGGCAAGCGGCGCTTGCAGCCGGTGTTCTGCCTGATGCCGGCCACCGCAGGCAAAAGCCTGCGCGAATACGTCGCTACCGGACAGCGAAAGATCGAAACCTGGGTCACCGGCCTGCGGCTGGCGCAGGTGCTTTTCGAAGACGCCGCCGCGTTTGCCAACATCAACACACTCGACGAGCTTCACAGGCACGAGACAACTGTCCGGCCGCGTTAGACTCAACCTGGCCAATCCTGTCGCCACAATCCCGCTTCTTCCGCCCAATCCATGCCTTCGCTGCAATCCGTCATTTCGTGCCTGTCAGACTATGATCCGAGCGCGCTGCGCGTCGATCAGGCCAACACCATCATCCGCAATGTGCTGGAGCCGGTGCAAGGTATCGAGCAATTGGCGATTCGGGCGGCACTGGATCGCGTTCTGGCTGATGATGTGATTTCGCCGATCGATGTTCCTGCGCACGACAACTCGGCAATGGACGGCTATGCGTTTGCCAGCCAGGCCGCGCAGGACACCGCCTGCGACGTCGTATTGGAGGTGATCGGCACCGCCTATGCCGGCAAGGCATTTGAAGGCGCCCCCACCTCGGCGCAAGCGGTTCGCATCATGACTGGCGCCGTCATGCCGAATGGCTGCGACACCGTGGTGCCCCAGGAGTTGGTCGACATCCAGGCGGGCGGCAATCAGATCCGGTTCTCTCGCGACGCCGTCCGCCCCGGGGACAATCGTCGTCTGCGCGGCGAAGATCTGGCGCGCGGCCAGGCCGCGCTGAGCGCCGGCCGTATCCTCACACCCGCCGACCTCGGCCTGCTCGCCTCGCTGGGCGTCGCCGAAATCAAGGTTCGCCGACGTTTGCGCGTGGCCTTTTTTTCGACCGGCAACGAACTCCGCTCCATCGGCGAAGTGCTGGATCCAGGCTGCGTCTATGACTCGAATCGCTACACGCTGCACGGCATGCTGCGCCGACTCAACGTCGATCTGATCGATATGGGCGTCGTGCGCGACGATCCCGACGCAATGGAAGTAGCATTTCGCAGCGCTTGCGAAAATGCCGATGCAATCATCACTTCGGGCGGCGTATCGGTGGGCGACGCCGACTACACAAAGCAGATCATGGCGAAGCTCGGCGATGTCACGTTCTGGAAGATTGCGATGCGTCCGGGCCGTCCGATGGCGTTCGGCCGAATCGGCTCGAATGGCCATGAGGCAATGCTGTTCGGGCTGCCCGGCAATCCCGTAGCGGTGATGGTCACCTTCTACAATTTCGTCCGGCCGGCCCTGCACCGAATGATGGGAGCCAGTGCCGCCGCGCTGCCCCGGGTTCGAGTGCGCAGCGCGACGCCGATCCGCAAGCGGCCGGGCCGCACCGAGTATCAGCGCGGCATCGTCGCCGCGGGGCCGAACGGCGAGCTCGAAGTCCGCATAACCGGCCAACAAGGCTCCGGCGTGCTTCGATCAATGAGCGAAGCAAACTGCTTCATTGTCCTTGGACACGACCAAGAATCGGTCGAGATTGGCGACCTGGTGGAAGTCGTTCTATTCCACGGGTTGATCTAGCTTTAGGCCCTGCCCACCCTGCTCATTCTGGCCAACCTGCGTGTTCTGCCCGCCTTGCCCGCTCTCCACGTGGGCACTCTTCCTCAGTGGCTGTCCCGCCACGCAGAACGGCATTGCAGTTGCCATGGAGGCGCCGGGCAGGCGCAATGGCAGTTGGCAAACGGGTTGAGACGCCGCAAGCATGAATAGATGCGATTCATTCACAGCAGCTCACCACCAAGGTGTCGTATTTGTGCCGCACTAGTTGCCGGATAGCCCGGCTCGCCCGCCAAAAGCATCATCCAGAAGTGGGGCAGGCTAGGCGTCGCTAGAACCAGTCGCTACACTTGCAGCACGAAAATTCGATTCCCCCCAATACCTTGTCCGTCGTCATGAATCAGGAGATCGCGTACCTCCACCCCGTCAAGACCGCCCGTGCGCTCGTACTCGTGTATCTGTGTTTTTCGGTGCCGATTGTTGCCATGGGCCTGTTCGTAGCGTTCATTCGTTACGGAGACCTGCCGGGCATCGCGGTCTTCACGGCTCTTATCCTTAACGCGCTGATTGGATTCGGTTTGCTATGGCTCGGCTGCCGCGCCTATAACTGGGTTGCCGCGCGATTTGGCGGCATCGAAGTCCACGTCCGCGAACTCACCGCCGACGACCGCGCTTAAACCACCCGATCATCCTGGCCGTCCCCGTCTGCTTCGATAGACTGGGTCGGCTGATCATGCGTCCCGGCAATACTGCCCGCCGTTCCCAATAACTGCTCGGCGCGCTCGCCGGGCAGCGCCTCGACCGTGCGCAACTTGCGTTCCATCTGCCGAGTCCGGACCTCTGCCTGCTCAATATTGCGCGCAGCGCGCACCAGCGTATCGCGCGTCTTGGCCAGGATCTCGCCGAACTTGCCGAATTCGGTCTTCACGGCGCCCAGCACTTCCCACACTTCGCTCGACCGTTTTTCCAGCGCCAGCGTCCGAAAGCCCATCTGCAAGCTGTTCAGCAAGGCGGTCAAGGTCGTCGGCCCCGCCACGGTTACGCGGCAGTCGCGTTGCAACACATCCATCAGGCCAGGCCGGCGCAGAACTTCCGCATAGAGCCCTTCGGTCGGCAAGAACAGGATTGCAAAATCCGTGGTGGCTGGCGGCGATAGATACTTTTGGGCGATGGTTTGCGCTTCCCGGCGCACCGCCATCTCAAGCTCTCGGCCGGCCGCAACCACCCCATCGACGTCGCCGCGTTCCTGCGCATCGATCAGACGTTCGTACTGCTCCTTCGGAAACTTCGCATCGATGGGCAACCACACTGGCCCGCTTACCGCATCGCGCCCCGGCAGACGGATGGCAAATTCCACGCGCGCACCCGAGGCCCGCACCGTCTCGACGTTTTTGCTGTATTGCTCTTGGGTCAGTATTTGCTCCAGCAGCATTTCCAGCTGGACTTCTCCCCAGGTGCCGCGTGACTTCACATTGGTCAGCACGCGCTTGAGGTCTCCAACACCCTGCGCCAGCACCTGCATTTCACCCAGACCGCGATGAACTTGTTCCAGTCGGTCTGACACCAGCTTGAAAGACTCGCCGAGCCGCTGCTCCAGCGTGGCATGCAGCTTCTCATCTACCGTGCGGCGCATTTCCTCCAGCTTCGCGGCGTTGTTCGCCTCGATGTCGCGCAGCTTCTGCTCGAGCGTTGCGCGGACATCCGCAAGCCTCCTCTCATTGGCTTCCGACATCTGTGCAAGCTGTTGCTGCTGCACGGTGGCAATGCTGGTCAACTGGGACGACAACTGCTGCTGGAATCGCAGCATATGCTGCCCCGCTTCGCCGCGATTGGCGCGGGAAGTCTCGGCCAGCTCGGCGCGCAACTCGCGTTCGAGCCTTTCAAAACCGCGCGCGGTGTCCTCGCGCACATCGTCGCGAAGATCGCCAAGCATCGGTAGCAAGTCAGTCGATGCACTGTTTGGCTTGCGCAGGACCAGGGCGACGAGCAAGCCGACAGCGATAACGGCGACAAGAAGCGTGAGCAGAGGAATAAGCGTCATAACTGCCGGCACTCACGACGATCAACGACGATGGGCCATGACATCAGGGTTGATAACGGCAGGTGGCCGGCCGGCTTGCGGGCCGAGATCGAGCGCTGCGATAAGGTTGTCGGCTGCCAGGTTTGCCATCGCGCGCCGCGTCTTTTCCGATGCGCTGGCAATGTGCGGGGTAAGCACGACATTCGGCACGGTCAATAGATCCGGATGGACGTGGGGTTCGCCCTCGAACACGTCGAGGCCGGCAGCGAATATCTGACGATCCCGCAACGCGGATGCCAGCGCGGCGTCGTCCACAATCCCGCCGCGCGCCAGATTGATCAGCGTCGCGGTGGGTTTCATCTGCGCCAGCTCGGCCGCGCCAATCGCGTGATGGCTTTGCGCGCTATACGGCAACACAAGAATCAGATGATCGGATTGCTCAAGCAGTTCAGCCTTGCTGACATAGCGCGCATTCAACGATTTCTCGACATCGGCCGGCAGCTGGCTGCGATTGTGATAAAGCACCTGCATGCCAAAGCCCGCTGCGCGTCGGGCGAGCGCCTGGCCAATACGCCCCATGCCAAGGATGCCCAATGTGCTTCCATATACATCGACACCGACCAGCATGTCGTAGCTCCATCGCTGCCACTTGCCAGCACGCAGATAGTGCTCGCTTTCGGTCACGCGGCGCGCCGTTGCCATAAGCAGAGCCCATCCGAAATCGGCCGTGGTCTCCGTCAGAACATCCGGCGTATTGGTGGCCACAATACCGGCCGCAGTCAGCGCGGGAATATCGAGATTGTTATAACCGACCGCCATATTGCAGACCGCGCGCAATTGCGGCAGCCCACTCACCAGGCTGCCATCGATCTGGTCCGCAGCGTTGGCCAGCACTCCCGCCTTGCCGGCGAGACGAGCGCGCAGCGCCGCAGCGTCGAGAACGACATCGTCCTGGTTGGCATCGACGTCGAAATACAGGGAGAGTCGGTCGATGACATCAGGAAAAATTGCGCGCGTCACCAGAATTGAGGGCTTCATGGCAGTCATACGTGAAAGAAGATAAAGGTCATCACCAGGAACAACGGCATTAGCACGGCGCCAGACCACGCCATGTACCCGAAAAAGCTGGGCATGCGCACGCCGCGGCTTTCTGCAATTGCCTTGACCATCAGGTTGGGCGCATTGCCGATATAGGTATTCGCGCCCATGAAGACTGCTCCTGCAGAAATTGCCGCCAGGGTCGATGCGTCTCGGGTCATCAGCGTCGCAGCATCGCCGCCTGCCGTGTTGAAGAACACGAGATACGTGGGGGCATTATCGAGAAACGATGACAGCATGCCCGTAGCCCAGAAGTACATGCTGTCGATCGGCTGCCCGTTACCGTCACTGACTGCCCGGATCACGCCTGCGAATGCGCCGTCAGTACCGGCCTTGAGCATCGCTATCACCGGAATGATCGTCAGGAAGATACCGGCGAATAGCTTGCCGACTTCCAGAATCGGCTCCCAGTTGAATTCGTTGCCCGCGCGCGCCACATGAGGTGTGGCAAGCAGCGACACAACAGTTACCACAATCAGCAGGACGTCACGCGTCAGCGCTGGTAGCGGCACCTCTGTTCCCATCACGTCGAATGCGATGCCGGGCTTCCAGAGTCCGCTCATCAACACCAGCCCAATTACCGCCAGAAGCAGCAGGAAATTGACCTTGCCTTCGATCCGCAAATTCGTGGAATCGGGCGTGGGGTCGTGAGCCAGCGGCAGTTCCTCTTCCTTGTTCAGGAAATAGTGACGATCGACCACGTAAAACAGCGCGAGCAGCACCACCCAGATGAAGATGGTCTCAGGAAAAATATTGCGCAACGTCCAGGAAAACTCGACACCCTTGAGGAATCCGAGGAACAAGGGCGGATCGCCCAGTGGTGTGAGCGCGCCGCCAGCGTTGGCCACGAGGAAGATGAAGAACACCACGACGTGGGCGACATGGCGCCGGTTGTCGTTGGCGCGTAGCAGTGGGCGGATCAGCAGCATGGCCGCACCCGTGGTACCCATCACGCTTGCCAGCACCGTTCCCAAGGCAAGGATGCCTGTATTCAGGCGTGGTGAGCCATGCAAATTGCCGCGCACGCAAATGCCGCCCGCCACGACATACAGCGCGGTAAGCAGCACGATAAACGGAATGTATTCGGCCAGCAGCGCGTGTACGACATTGGCCATCGCCGCGTGCACGCCGAACTGCGCCGCAAATGGCGCGAGGAACAGCGCCGCCCACACCGCGGCGATCTTGCCGTAATGGTGATGCCAGAACTTGGGCGCGAACAGCGGAAACAGCGCAATCGAAAGCAGAATGCCTGCAAACGGTACGCCCCAGGCCGGCGAAAGCTTTGCGCCATCGAGGTCCGCGGCCAGCGCCCAGGTGGGCGAAAGCGTCAGCAAGACAATTGACAGGAGCAGCGTAACTGCACGTTGCATCGAACGAGACTCTCCTTTATCGCGGCGCGCGACGCGTCCCGACACAAGTGCCGGAGCCATGGACCATGCGATGAGATTGACCAAAACGGCGTACGCGCCCGGTCTACCAGGGCGTCGGGGCGGCGTCACGCAATGAAGGGCTCAGTGTAAAGCAAAGCCCTGCGAGAAAGATCTCAAAATGCGGCCTGAAAGTATGACCGCTCAGCCTTGCTCGACGAGGACAACGTGAACACGATACGGGCCGTGCGCGCCCAGCACGATGGTCTGTTCGATATCGCCGGTGCGCGACGGGCCGCTGATGATGTTGGTGGCGCGCGGCAGCTGCCCGTGCTCGGCACGCATGCGCGCGAAGGCCTCTTCCATATTGGCGACGATGCGCGACACCGGCACCACCGCGATATGCGTTTCGGGCAGCAATGCCGCCGAAGCAAATGTGTCGGGCCCGGAAAGCAGCATCAGCGACCCGGTTTCGGCGATCGCGACAAAGCAGCCGGTAATGCCAACGAGATCGCCATGCTCGCGATCTGCCTGCGGCTCGCGCAACGGAGGTCGGCATTCCACTTCGATGCCTTGCGCCGCCCAAGGCAGCGCGCCCAGCGCCGTCCATGCCACGGCGCGACGCGCGAGGTTCAAGCCGTCGAGGTAACGCAGCACGGCGCCCGGCACATCGGCCAGCGTTGCCACACGGTCCACCGTCGAGGCCATTTTCTGCGCCTGCTCGCTGAAAGCCTCGGCAAGGTTTTGCCCGACAGCGGGCCGGGGGCCCTGCGGATGCCGGTTCAGATAATCAGCCACGGCCTCGCGCTCGCCCTCGGTTACTTTCGCTCCCCTGCCCTGGGCGGCCCGAATGCGGGCGAATATGCGATCACGAGCGGCGTTGGTTTCCATTGCGGTATGTGACGAAGGTTGGCTGGCCGATTATAAGAAATGCAGACGCGGGGTAAGTGAATCCATTCAGGCGGCTACCTTGACCTCGAACACCTGCCTCAGATAGGCGAGATAGCCAGGGTCGTCGCACATCGTTTTCTCTGGCGTATCCGAAAGCTTGGCGACCGGCTGACCATTGCAGCGCACCATCTTGATGACAATCTGCAGCGGCGTATAACCGACGTCGTTGGTGAGATTTGTGCCGACCCCGAATGCCAGTTTGCAGCGGCCGTGAAAACGTTCGTAGAGCTCGATAACCTTGGGGATATCGAGCGCATCGCTGAATATCAGCGTCTTGCCGCGCGGGTCCACGCGATTGGCGGCGTAATGCGCAAGCATGCGTTCGCCCCATTCGAACGGGTCCCCGGAATCGTGACGCACGCCATCGAACAGCTTGCAGAAATACAGATCGAAATCACGCAGGAAGGCATCGAAACCATAGGTATCCGACAAGGCGATGCCCAAGTCGCCGCGATATTCGCGCGCCCAGTTTTCTAGCGCATAGACCTGTGAATCGCGCAAGCGCGGGCCCAACGCCTGGCACGCCTGCAGATACTCGTGCGCCATCGTGCCGAGCGGGGTCATATTGTGCAGCCGCGCGAAGTGGACGTTGCTGGTGCCAGCCAATTGCGGGCCGAGCATGGCGCGCATCGACAGCAAAACCTCTTCCTGCCAATCGCCGGAGAAACGGCGGCGCGTCCCGTAATCGGCAATCACGCAATCGAGATAGCGCGGATCCTTGAGCAAGGTGAGTTTCGCTTCCAGGCGTCGGCGCCCTTCCTGCAGGTCGGCCTGCGGTTGGGTGCGGCGGAAATACACTTCGTTGACGATTGCCAGCAGCGGGATTTCAAACAGGATCGTATGTAGCCACGGTCCGCGAATGATGATGTCGATTTCGCCGTTGCCGGACGCCGACGGCTGCACCACCACATATTTCTCGTTCAGGTGAAACAGCGCCAGGAAATCGACGAAATCGCTCTTGATAAAGCGCAGGCCGCGCAGGTATTCCAGCTCTTCATCGGCAAATCGCAACTGGCACAGGCTGGCAATCTCGCTGCGGATCTCGCTGACATATGGCGTGAGGTCAACGCCGGCATTGCGGCATTTGAAGCGATATTCGACCTGCGCCTGGGGAAAGTGATGCAGCACTACCTGCATCATCGTGAATTTATACAGGTCGGTGTCGAGCAGTGAGCGGATGATCATAACAAGGCCAGACGCGGGGGCGCCGAAGTCAGGCCATCATGCTAACCGAAAGTCACGCCCGGGTTGGCACGGACCCTTCAGGCGCCATTGAGATTATCCAGCGCCGACGGCGCCTGGTGCGGACGTTCGCGCGATTGCAGGCACCAGAGGGGCCGTCCTTGCGCATTGGGACACGTCACGAGCATGGCCTGCGCGCGCGACACGGCCGTCGGAAGCGGATCGGCAAAGGCGGCCGAGGCGACCATGATGCGCTCCTGGTAGACCGCCTGGCCCGCGCGATCGAAGCGCAGCACCTGGATCAGCGCATCCGACGGCGGCTGCAGATCCTGGCCGCACGGCAGAAATCCATCCCGATTGCAGTTGGCCATGGCGATGCCCGCCGGTGTGCGGATCACGCTGAAACTGTCCCAGTCGAAGGCTGTCAGGGCGGCCAGCGACACGGGTTGATCCGTCCGCGAGCGCCATGCCACCAGCCGCGACACCACGCTATCGGCCATTTCACCCCGCTTCGCCGATGGCGCCACAGGGGGCTCGACGGGCTGCGCCATCCCCACGGCGGCGCCCAGGAGGGCCGCCGCCGTGCCCACGCACCAAAGCAACCGGATCGCAAAACGAGCCTTCATCGTTGTTCTCCTGGACTGCGTTGCAAGGTGACTGAGCGGGATTGTTGCATATAGGTAACTTTTTTGGCCTGAAGCGCTGCTTGAGGTCCCAACGAATACTAGTTGGCGCCCGCGCACTCGGCAGGCACATCGCGTCGAAGCCGCCTTCCACGCACTCCTCCCACGGCAGGTCGACAGAGATGTACATAAAGAAATAAGAAAACTATCTTACCCGGCTATATAGACTGGCTATCCTTGCGGGAAGGCTCGGCTACAATATCGGTCTTTGAAAGGCCACGGCCCTCGCTCGCCCCAAGTTACCCCGATTGACATGCACGCCAACAACAGGCGCGGGGGCTTGCAAGAGCAAGGCAGGAATGGCCTTGGACTATCCCCCATCGAAGACCGATCCGTTTTTCTGGAACCGAAATGACTCACGTTGTCACCGAATCCTGCATCCGTTGCCGCTACACCGACTGCGTTGATGTGTGTCCGGTCGATTGCTTCCGCGAAGGCCCGAATTTCCTGGCCATCGATCCCGACGAATGCATCGACTGCGCCGTGTGCGTGGCCGAATGCCCGGTGAACGCGATTTACGCTGAAGAAGATGTGCCGGGCGACCAGCAACAGTTCATCGAACTGAATGCCGAGCTTGCCCGCAACTGGCCGTCCATCACCAAGACCAAGGCTCCGTTGGCCGAAGCCGAAGAGTGGAAGGACGCCACCGACAAGCTGCAATACCTGCAGCGCTAAGACAAACAGGCGCGACCGATGCCGGACAGCACCGGCAGAGCGCCGTCGAAAGCCCGTCCCCACGCGCTTTCCCGTAATGCCGGGCACCTGCGTGCCCACAACGTATCAGGACGAATATGGACTTGAGCATTCCAAATCCCGTGGCCGACGCGACTCAGCAGGCCGGCGGCCACACCGGCGGACAGCCGCTGGAAATCGATGCGCTGATCGTGGGCGCGGGCCCCGTCGGCCTGTTCCAGGTCTTTGAACTGGGTCTGCTCGAAATCAAGGCCCACGTGATCGACTCGCTCAAGGTCGTCGGCGGCCAATGCGTGGAGTTGTATCCGGACAAGCCGATCTACGACATTCCCGCCGTGCCTATCTGCACGGGCCAGGAACTGACCGACAACCTGCTCAAGCAGATCGAACCGTTCTCGCCCACGTTCCACCTGGGCCAGGAAGTCAGCGTCGTGGAACGCCGCGAAGACGGCCGTTTCTTTGTCGAAACGTCGCTCGGAACCCGCTTCATTACCAAGACCATCTTCATCGCCGCCGGCGTGGGTTCGTTCCAGCCGCGTACGGTCAAGGTGGAAGGCATCGACAAGTTCGACGGCAAGCAGTTGTTCTACCGCGTCAAGGATCCGAGCCGCTTCCACGGCCGCAACCTGGTGATCGTGGGCGGCGGCGACTCGGCGCTGGACTGGACGCTGGATCTGGTGGGCAAGGCCGAATCGGTCGTGCTGATTCACCGCCGCGACGGTTTCCGCGCCGCACCGGCCTCGGTGGCCAAGATGCGCGAACTCTGCGAGCAAATGGAAATGCAATTCATGGTCGGCCAGATCGGCGGCTATGAGGAAAAAGACGGCGTGCTGACCGAGATCAAGGTCACCGGCGGCGACGGCGTGACGCGCCGCATGCCCGTGGACGACCTGCTGGTGTTCTTCGGCCTGTCGCCGAAGCTGGGCCCGATCGCCGAATGGGGCCTGGATCTGGAACGCAAGCAGATCAAGGTGGATACCGAGAAGTTCGAGACGAACATCCCAGGCATCTTCGCGGTGGGCGACATCAACACCTATCCGGGCAAGAAGAAGCTGATCCTGTCGGGCTTCCACGAGGCTGCGCTGGCAGCGTTCGGCGCTGCGCCGTACATCTTCCCGGACAAGAAGATCCACATGCAATACACGACGACCTCGCCGAAGCTGCACAAGGTGCTGGGCGTCGAAACGCCGGTGTTCGACTGATACTTCGAGCGCCATCGCAAAAAAACCGCCACACGGCGGTTTTTTTGTTTGCATAAATCAAAAAGCTGGCTATAATGCGGCCTCGCTGACAAACACGGCAACCAAGCAAAAGGCGGAAACGCCCACTGCAGGCCGGTTTCGAGGCGAACCAGAGTTCCGATGACAACCTGCTAACGAAAACAAAACGTTAAAAAGTTGTTGACGAAACGAAGAGAAGCTGGTTATAATTTCTTTCTCAGCTGTTCCCCGATAGCTCAGTCGGTAGAGCGCCGGACTGTTAATCCGTAGGTCCCTGGTTCGAGCCCAGGTCGGGGAGCCAACCGATAGAAGCAAAAGGCCGATGCGAAAGCATCGGCCTTTTGCTTTTCCGGAATCACTTTTCAAGCCACCCCGTCGCTTCCTTTTTCGACAGCCTGCGCGAGCCTCGGACGGCCGCACACGATCTCAAGGGCCAGTCACGAACTTGATTCGCCCTCGCCCCGCCGCCGCCCCCCCCCCCCTGACACGGTGCGCGAAGGTCGAGAAAAAGCGCCGTCGGCCACCCACGCTATGCCCACCGCATCACAGTTTGCGCTGCAGGTGCCGCGGTGCCACGACACCAAATTTTGGCGACTCGCGCGCACATTATTTGGTGTATCATCTCGGATTGCCCTGAATAGCTTGACTCCCGCCCGGTATACCTGTAAAAGCTTACCGGCGTATTTCTTGCGCAATATCATGGAAACAGGTAGCGCCAAGTTTTTACCTACGTAGGAAAATTTGGCCCATCACCCCTGACACTGGCAGTACGGATTTCGGTCCATGCAGGTTCGCGGGGGCGCACCGCGGCGTTCGCCGCAGCGTGCAATACCACCGTCACGAAAGGCTCCGGAGCCCGACGCGGCGATGTTTCCCCCCGTATGAACCCTCCGCCCTTGGGCGGTATTTCCTGAAGGACTGAATTGACTAAGATCGTTCTGAAACCGGGTGAGCCCGTTGAAGTTGCAATGCGTCGTTTCCGTCGCGCCATTCTGCAGACTGGCCTGATCGTGGAACTGAAGAGCCGCACCGCCTACGAAAAGCCGACGACTGAGCGCAAGCGCAAGAAGAAGGCTGCCGAGGCCCGCCTGCGCAAGCGTCTGCGCATGCAAATGCTGCCGAAGAAGCTCTACTGATTCGCGCATTGCCCCAAAAAAACCGCCAGCATGCTGGCGGTTTTTTTTCGTCCCGGCGCGCTCCAACGCCGTCGATGCGTCAAGCCTCAGGCCCGCGTGGCAATCAGTACGCCCGCGCCGATCAGCGTAAGACCACCGGCGCGCTGCACATTCGCCTGTGCACGCCGGGAAGTCAGCCGCGTCGCCAGGGAGCGCGCCAACATCGCGTACACCATGGCATTTGCCGTCGCCAAGACGACGAAGGTGGGGATCAGCACGATCGCCTGCGGCCAGAATGCCAGCTTTGCGTCGATGAATTGCGGCACGAACGCCACAAAGAACACGATGCTCTTCGGATTCAGTGCGGTCACCAGCCAGGCCTTGGCAAAGCGCTGCGAGCCGCTGCCGGCCTGAGGCGCCATCTCGGACGATCTGGCCGCGCCAGCCGTGCGCAGCGTTTGCACGCCCAGATAAACCAGATAGGCGGCGCCAGCCCACTTGAGCGCCGTAAATAACGTGGCAGAGGCCGCCAGCACGGCGCCGAGGCCGACCATCGACAACGTGAAGGCAGTCAGGTCGCCCGCGGCCACACCGGCCACCGTCGCGTAGGCGCTGCGGCCGCGATGCGCCAGTGCGTCGCCGATGACCAGCAGGATGGTCGGGCCGGGAATGATCAGCAGAACTACGCTGGTCAGGACGAATGCAATCCAGTGTTCGAAAGACATTGCCGCTCCTCAACGTGTCGTCGCAAAAAGTAGAGAGTACGCCTATCCCGGATCCACCGCGGGAATTCGCCCCGGCCTCCCAATGGAATTGTCTTGCCGCGCTGCGGCAACAATGCGCCGCGCGATGCCCTGCATAATGGCGCATATCGCCTTCAGGGACGCTGCCTTGACTGCCATCCTCCAAATGCGCAATGTGCGCAAGCTTTACGGCGACCATCTCGTCGTGGACAACCTCGATCTCGAAGTCCAGCCTGGCCAGTGCTACGGCCTGCTGGGGCCGAACGGCGCGGGAAAGACCACCACCCTGCGCATGCTGCTGGGGCTCACGACACCGGCCTCGGGCACACTGATGCTGTGCGGCGAGCCGATTCCCCAGCGGGCGCCGCAGGCGCGTATGCGTGTCGGCGTGGTGCCGCAGTTCGATAACCTCGACCCCGATTTTTCGGTCATCGAAAACCTGCGCATTTTCGGCCGCTACTTCGGCCTGTCGTCGGCCGAAATCGCCCGGCGCGTACCCAAGCTGCTCGAATTTGCACGGCTCGAAAACCGCGCCGAGGCGCAGGTGCGCGACCTTTCCGGCGGCATGCGCCGACGATTGACCGTAGCGCGAGCGTTGATCAACGACCCCGACCTGCTAGTGATGGACGAACCCACCACCGGTCTGGATCCGCAAGCGCGCCATCTGATCTGGGAGCGTCTGAAATCGCTGCTGGCGGCGGGCAAGACGATTTTGCTGACCACGCATTTCATGGAAGAAGCGGAACGGCTCTGCAACTATCTTTGCGTCATCGATGCGGGCCGGAAGATCGCCGAGGGCAAGCCGCACGAACTGATCGACCGCGAAATCGGCTGCGATGTGGTGGAGGTCTACGGCGACGAACTGGGACCGCTGCGGGATTCGTTGACACCACTGGCTGACCGCTGCGAGATGCGCGGCGAAACCTTGTTCTGTTACGTGCGCCAACCCGATGCACTGCTCGCCGCGTTGCACGGCAAGGGTGGCGTGCGCTACCTGCACCGCCCCGCCAACCTTGAGGATGTGTTCCTCAAGCTGACCGGCCGCGAAATGAGAGACTGAGATGAGCGAACAGGATCCGCAAAAATCCGAGGTTGCGATGCCGGCCGACGGCACCGCCGCGATACCTCGGCGCGAACACTATCCGCAACCGTTGCTGCCGCGCAATGCCCGCAACTGGATGATGGTGTGGTACCGGAACTTCATGGTCTGGAAGAAACTGGCCATTCCGTCGATGATCGGCAATCTGGCCGATCCGATGATCTACCTGTTCGGTCTGGGTCTCGGGCTCGGCCTGCTGGTCGGCCAGGTGCATGGCGTGTCCTACATCGCGTTCCTGGCAGCCGGCACCACCGCGTCCAGCGTGATGATGTCGGCCAGTTTCGAATCGATGTACTCGGCGTTCTCGCGCATGCACGTGCAGCGTACCTGGGAAGCGATCATGCACGCGCCGCTCACGCTCGGCGATGTGGTACTGGGAGAAATCCTGTGGGCCGCCAGCAAGGCCGTGCTGTCCGGTGCGGCGATCATGCTGGTGGCCGGGCTGCTCGGCTACGCGCACTTTCCTGGCGCGCTGGCCGCACTACCCGTCATCGTCCTGGCCGGCATCGCGTTTGCAAGCCTGGCGATGATCGTCACCGCGCTGGCGCCCAACTACGACTTTTTCATGTTCTACCAGACGCTGGTGATCACGCCGATGTTGCTGCTTTCAGGCGTGTTCTTTCCGCTGGAGCAATTGCCGCAGGCCGCGCAAAAGGCCACGCAAGTGCTGCCGCTGGCGCATGCCGTGGCGCTGATACGTCCGTTGATGTTGGGCCGACCGGTGGAAAATGCCGCACTGCACGTCGCGGTGCTTGCCGCATACGCGGCCGTGGCGCTGGTGGTGGCGCTGATACTGTTGCGCAGGCGATTGCTGCGCTGAGGAAGCCGCCCGCTCCCACCGTCGGGAACGGGCGGATCAAACGCTTACTGGCCGAGACCGCGCAGCAGGTCCGCCTTCAGGTCGTCGACCGATTCCAGGCCAACAGCAAGGCGGATCAGCCCTTCGGTGATACCTGCGGCGGCCTTCGCCTCCGGTGCCACACGGCCATGCGTGGTGGTGTACGGATGCGTGATGGTCGTGCGCGTATCGCCGAGGTTGCCGGTGATCGAGCACAACTTGGTGTTGTCGATTACACGCCAGGCGTTGGCGCGCATTTGCTCCGGCGTGGCCCCCTTGAGTTCGAACGAGACGATCGCCCCGCCACCGCTTTGCTGGCGCTGCGCGACGTCGTACTGCGGATGCGACTTCAGCGCCGGATGGAACACGCGGTTCACGGCCGGATGCGACTCCAGGAACTCAGCGATCGCCAGCGCGCTTTGCGAATGACGCTCCATGCGGATTGCCAGCGTCTCCATGCCCTTGAGCATCACCCACGCATTGAAGGCCGACAGCGTGGGCCCGGCCGTGCGTACGAACGGGAAGACCTTGCCCATGATGAAGTCGTGCTTGCCCAGCACGGCGCCGCCGAGCACGCGGCCCTGGCCATCAATGTGCTTGGTGGCCGAATGCACGACCACATCGGCGCCAAACTTGATCGGCTGTTGCAGCGCAGGCGAGCAGAAACAGTTGTCGACCACCAGCACCGCGCCAGCGTTATGCGCGATATCGGCGATGGCCGCGATATCGGACACTTCGGTCAGCGGATTCGACGGCGTTTCCAGGAAGAACAGCTTGGTATTGGGCTTCACGGCCGCACGCCACGCCGACAGGTCGCCGCCGTCGACATAGGTCGTCTCCACGCCGAACTTGGCGAGGATCGTGTTGAATAGCGTCATCGTCGAGCCGAAGATCGAGCGCGAGCTGACCAGGTGATCACCGGACTGCAGCGAGGCCAACGCCACCGACAGGATCGCGCTCATGCCCGACGCCGTGGCCATGCACGACTGCGCGCCTTCCAGCGCAGCCAGGCGCGACTGGAACATCGACACGGTGGGGTTGGTGAAACGCGAGTACGTGTAGCCCTCTTCCGAGTTGGCAAAGCGCTCGGCGGCCTCGGCGGCGTTGTTGAAGCAGAAGCTCGAGGTCAGGTACATCGCCTCGGAGTGCTCCATGAATTCGCCGGTGCGCAAGGTGCCGGCGCGCACGCCGAGGGTGTCGATGCCGTAGGACTCGGGATTGAACGGTTCGCTCATGCTGCTGTGCTGCCCCAATGGTTGGTTGTCGTTATTCGTTGCCGCCCGAGCGTTGCAAGTGCAGTTGCGAACGTTCCGTCTCGCCGCCGCTGGTGCCTTCGCGGTCGGCCTGGCTGCGCGCCGTTTCCAGCCGATCCAGGTACGCCTCGTCGATATCGCCGGTGATGTACTTGCCATCGAAGCACGACGCATCGAAATCGCGCAGCTTCGGGTTGATGTCGCGCACGGCCTGCTTCATCGCCTCGACATCCTGATACACGAGTTGGTCGGCGCCGATCATGCGCGCCACTTCCTCGTCGGTGCGGCCATGGGCAACCAGCTCGGCACGCGTGGGCATGTCGATGCCGTACACGTTCGGGAATTTCACGGGCGGCGCGGCCGATGCGAAGATCACCTTCTTGGCGCCGGCGTCGCGGGCCATCTGCACGATTTCGAACGACGTGGTGCCACGCACGATCGAATCGTCGACGATCAGCACATTCTTGCCCTTGAACTCGACGCCCATGGCGTTCAGCTTCTGGCGCACCGACTTCTTGCGCACCGCCTGGCCCGGCATGATGAAGGTGCGGCCAACATAGCGGTTCTTGAAAAAGCCCTCGCGATACGGCACGCCCAGCGCGCGTGCCACCTGCATCGCAGCGGGGCGGCTCGAATCGGGAATCGGCATCACCACGTCGATATCGCCGGCCGGCACTTCGCGGCGGATTTTCTCCGCGAGGTAATCGCCCATGCGCAGCCGCGCATCGTAGACGGGCACTCCGTCGATACACGAATCGGGACGCGCCAGATAGACATATTCGAAGATGCAAGGCGTCAGCTGCGGATTTTCCGCGCACTGCTTGCTGTGCAGCTTGCCGTCCAGATCGACGAAGATTGCCTCGCCGGGCTCCACGTCGCGCTCCATCTTGTAGCCCATGCCTTCCAGGGCCACCGATTCCGAGGCAATCAGGTATTCCTTGCCGGTCGGCGTATCAATGCTGCCGATGCACAGCGGACGGATGCCGAACGGGTCGCGCACGGCCAGCAGGCCCGACCCGGCGATCTGCGCGGTGATCGCATACGCGCCCTTGACGCGGCGATGCATGCCGGACACCGCCTTGAAAATCGCTTCGGCGTCGAGCGTCTGGCCGTTGCTGCCGCGCTGCAATTCGTCGGCCAGCACATTGAGCAGCACTTCCGAATCCGAGTGCGTGTTGATGTGGCGGCGATCGCGGCGGAACATTTCTTCGCGCAACTGCTCGGAATTGGTCAGGTTGCCGTTGTGCGCCAGGATGATGCCGTATGGTGCGTTCACGTAGAACGGCTGGGCTTCTTCCTCGCTCGATGCCGATCCGGCCGTCGGATAACGCACCTGGCCAATACCCGAATTGCCGGGCAGGCTGCGCATGTTGCGCGTGCGGAACACATCGCGCACCAGGCCGTTGGCCTTGTGCATGTGGAAGGTGCTGCCGTTGGCCGTGGCGATGCCGGCTGCATCCTGTCCGCGGTGTTGCAACAGCAGCAGGCTGTCATAAATGAGTTGGTTGACAGGGCTGGTGGAAACCACGCCGACGATACCGCACATGCCGAACTCCCAGGAAAGGCAATTAATTCAGGGGCGCTGATCCGTCATGGGCGCGACGGGACCTGCGTTGATACTGCGCCGCAAGCGCGCGTTGTGCAAACGCTCGCGTCTTCGATTATGTCTTCACATACTTGGCCAGGTCGGGCGGCAGCCATTGCCGCAACGCATCCATCGCCTGCACTACATAGGTACGCGACACCGCGTCACGCCAGAATGGTTCTTCCGGCAGCTTTGTCAGCCCGGCCAGCACCACGACAAGCATCACGATCAGCACGCCGCGCGCCAGCCCGAACACCAAACCCAGCCCGCGATCGGCCGGCTTCAGCCCGGTGGTTTCCAGCAACTGCCCCAGCACTGCGCCGGCCAGCGCCGATACGATCCATGTGCCGAAAAAGACGGTCAGGAAACCCAGCGCACTGCGCGCCAGGGCGCCGCCCGGCAACGATTCGGGCATCCACTGCGCGGCGATGCCGCCAAAGTGGTAGGCCAGCACAAACGCCACCACCCATCCCACCAGCGCCAGCACTTCGCGCACCAGGCCTCGCAATACACCAATCAGCGCCGACGCCACCAGGATGAAGGCGACACCGTAATCGAAAAAAGTAAAAGCCATGCGCGCGACGTCAATCCCTGTCAGATGGGGGCAAATTCCCGCCCTGCAATTGCGGCGTTATTGCTCGACCACCTTCGCGGTCAGGCCCAGCGCCCGCACCTTTTTCTCGGCCACGTCGACCGCGTCGCGATTGGCGAACGGCCCCGCGCGCAGCAGGAGGCGGTCGCCGTCGGCCAGCGTCTTCTTTTCCACGTAGGCGGGCACCTTGCTCTCCTTGAGCTTGGCCAGCCAGTTCTTGGCACGTTCCTCGGAGGAAAACGCCCCAATCAGAATCAGGTACTTGGTATTTGCCGCGGCGGACTTGTCCGCGGGCTTATCCGCGGGCTTGGCGTCGGCCTGCCTGGTGTCGGCCTTGGCATCGGTTTTCGGCTTGTCGGCGGCCGGCGCACTGACGATTTCCTCGCCGGCATCGAGCGCTGCGTCGTTGCGGCCGGCGTTGGCAGCCGGCGGCAACGGTTCGGCCTTGCGCTGTTCGATCTTCGGCTTCTGCGAGGCGGCCTGCCCGTTGGCCACGCTGACGGCCACATCCTCGGAAACCGGCCGGGGCTTGTGCTCGAACACGATCGGCAACACGATGACCGCCGCGGCCAGCAGCACCACCGCACCGATCAGGCGGCGCCGGGCGCGTTGCTTCTGGGGGAAATCCGGATCGAGGGTGTCGTCGGCGTAATCGTCTGCCGACCGTCGCGACGCGCCGGCGCTCGATTCCGCGCGTGTGCGGCGACCGCGTTCCGGCGCCGGATCAGTGCCCTTGCGGGACGAGAACAGCGAAAGCAGGCCCATAAATGCCCAAAGAGTGGTGTTCGGTGCGATGTCGTACCCGTGCAAAGCCGTGGAATGGCTTCTCAGTTGGCTTGCGTAGCGCGATACGCCAGCACGCCGGCAACGGTGAAGAACGACCCGAAGACCAGGATTCTATCATTCTCGGTCGCTCTCTCGATGGCATCGCGATACGCCAGTTCGGGGCTCGAAAAGCAGGCGGCGGTATTGTCGGGGCCTTCTTGAAAACCCGCGGTGTCGAGGTGTTCGCGCAGTTCCCGGGCCGTCGCGGCACGCTCCGAAGGCAGGTCGCACAGGCACCAGTGATCGACCTTGTCGGCCACATGACGCAGTACGCCGTCGATATCCTTGTCGCGCATGGAGCCGAAGACCGCATAGGTGTAGCGGAAAAAGCCCATGTTTTCGAGGTTCTGCCCCAGGGTCGCCGCCGCGTGCGGATTGTGCGCGACATCGAGGATCACGGCCGGGCGTCCCGGCATCACCTGAAAACGCCCCGGCAATTCAACGAACGCAAGCCCGTTGCGCACCTCCTGCGCGCTGACCGGCAGGCGCGGGCGCATGGCCTGCAGCGCGGCCAGCGCAGCGGAAGCGTTCAGCAGCTGGTTGGCGCCGCGCAACGCCGGATAGCCGAGTCCGTTGAGCTTGCGCCCGCGCCCGCTCCAGTCCCATTGCTGGCGCTCCTGTCCCTGCGCGGCCTGATGGCGGAAATCGCGCCCCACCAGCCACAGATCGGCGCCGATCGCCTCGGCATGATCGATCAGCGATTGCGGCGGCAACGGGTCGCCGCAGATGGCCGGCACGTTGGGCCGGAAAATCCCCGCCTTCTCGAAGCCGATCTTCTCGCGCGTGTCGCCCAGGTACTGAGTGTGATCGATATCGACGCTGGTGATGACCGCGCAATCCGTGTCGATCACATTGACCGCATCGAGCCGGCCGCCAAGCCCGACTTCGAGCACCATGGCGTCGAGCCCGGCCGCGGCAAACATGTGGATGATCGCCAGCGTGGTGAACTCGAAATAGGTCAGGCTGACCGGATCGGCAAAACTGGTACGGGCGCGCTCGACCGCCTCGAAATGCGGCAGCAGCTGGGCGTCGGTGGCCTGCTCGCCGTTGATGCGCGCGCGCTCGTTGAACGAGATCAGGTGGGGCGACGTATGCAGACCCACCTTGTAGCCGGCCTCGAGCAGGATGCGCTCGAGCATCGCGCAGGTCGATCCCTTGCCGTTGGTGCCGCCCACCGTGAAAACCACGGCGTCGATGCGCAGGCCCAGCGCTTCCTTGACGCGCGTAATGCGCGTCAGGCCCATGTCGATGCCCACCGGATGGGCGATTTCCAGATGTGCGAGCCAGTCGGGGAGATTGTGGAAGATGGGCATGCTGGTTACGTCTCGTCGTACTACGCGAAGAAGCGCTATCGGCACCAAGGAAGCGCCGGGGATTCAGGCGCCGGCGGCGTCCCGCTCGCGGCTTCAGAAAAACAAAATGGCGCGGGTTGTGGCACCCGCGCCATTGTCCTGCAATTCACGCTATCGCGTCAGGCCACCGCATCGGCCGGCTGCTTCTGCAGCAAGGCCAGCAGTTGCGCAAGTTCTGCACGCAGCTTGCGGCGGTCCACGATCATGTCGATGGCGCCCTTCTGCAGCAGGAATTCCGCGCGCTGGAAGCCTTCCGGCAGTTTTTCGCGCACGGTTTGCTCGATCACGCGCGGACCGGCAAAGCCGATCAGGGCCTTCGGCTCGGCGATCACCACGTCGCCCAGGAACGCGAACGACGCGGACACGCCGCCCATGGTCGGGTCGGTCAGCACACTGATGAACGGCAGCTTCGCATTCGACAACTGGTTCAGCATGGCCGTGGTCTTGGCCATCTGCATCAGCGACAGCAGGCTTTCCTGCATGCGCGCGCCGCCGGTGGCGGTGATGCAGATGAACGGCACCTTCTGCTCCAGCGCTGCCTGCGCGCCGCGCGCAAAGCGCTCGCCGACCACCGAGCCCATCGAACCGCCCATGAACTCGAATTCGAAACAGCTCACCACCACGGGGATGGTGTGGATGGCGCCGCCCATGACCACCATCGCATCGGTCTCGCCGGTTTCATCCATGGCGGCCTTGATGCGGTCCGGATACTTCTTCGTGTCCTTGAACTTCAGCGCATCGACGGGCACGATTTCCTGGCCGATTTCATAGCGTCCTTCGGCGTCCAGCAGCTTGTCCAGCCGCTCGCGCGAGCGGATGCGCATGTGATGGTCGCACTTCGGACACACATGCAGATTGGCCTCGACATCGGTGCGGTACAGCGTGGACTCGCACGACGGGCACTTGACCCACAGCCCCTCGGGAATGCCCTTGCGGGTCGATGGGTCGGTCTGTTGAATCTTGGGAGGCAGGAGTTTATCCAACCAGCTCATGAAAGCTCCTTTCGGATAACTGCCGCCCGCGCATCGACGCCTCTCGCCGAGAGGCCGGACACAGGGACGGCAGGGAATCAGGCCGCGAATTTACCACGCCCGCGACGACTCGCCGAGTCAAACCGCATCAATTGTGATGCATAAATCTCAATCGATGCGGTTTTCGGCAGGAACGTCAGGCGTTGGACACGATTTCAGGCGTCCAATGCCTCGCGGATGCCAGCGATAAAACTGCGCAGCGACGCCACCGCCTGGTCGCGCGGCGCATCTTCGAGCAGTTGCACCAGACGACTGCCGATCACGACGGCATCGGCGACGCCACCGATCGCGCGCGCGGTCTGTGCGTCGCGGATGCCAAAACCAACGCCGACCGGCAGGTTGGCATGCTGCTTGATCAGCGGCAGGCGCGCCGCGACGCTGTCGAGATCGAGCGTGGCCGAACCGGTCACGCCCTTGAGCGACACGTAGTAGAGGTAGCCGCTGGCGACCTTGGCGACGGCCTCGATGCGCGCGTCGGTCGAAGTGGGCGCCAGCAGGAAGATCGGATCCATGCCGTTGGTCCGCATCAGCGCGGCAAACGACTCGCACTCCTCTGGCGGATAGTCGACCACGAGTACGCCATCGACGCCAGCAGCGGCGGCCGCCTTGGCGAAGGCGTCCTCGCCCATGCGCTCGATCGGGTTGGCATAACCCATCAGCACAACCGGCGTGGTGGCGTTGGTCTTGCGGAATTCGGCCACCCAGCCCAGCACGTGCGTCAGCGACACGCCTTGCGCCAGGGCGCGCTCGGAAGCGCGTTGGATGACCGGGCCGTCGGCCATCGGGTCCGAGAACGGCACGCCAAGCTCGATCACGTCGGCGCCGCCTTCCACCAGCGCATGCATGAGCGCCACGGTCAGGCCGGGCTCGGGATCGCCAGCGGTGATGAACGGAATCAGACCCTTCTTGTTCTGCGCGGCGAGCGCCGCGAAAGTCTTCTGGATACGGGACATGTCAGTGGCCATCAGATAAGACGTTCCACGATCGACGCCTGGGCGTCGTCGTTGGCAGCGTCGGAGGTCGGTTCGGAAGCGTCGGGCTGGATCTGCGCATACACGGGTTGCGCGGCGGTCACGCGCTCGCGCACCAGCGCCGCGTATTGCGGATTCATCTCGAATCCGACGAAGCGCCGGCCATGACGCACGCAGGCCACGGCCGTCGTGCCGCTGCCGGTGAATGGATCGAGCACGACGCCGCCGGGCGGACAGCTCGACAGCACCATGCGCTCGACGATTTCGAGCGGCTTCTGCGTCGGATGATCGGCGCGTTCCGGGTCCTGGCGGTGGATGCGCGGCACGCTCCACAGATCCTTCGGGTTGTAGCCGACCTCAAGCCACTTCTTGCCCTCGAAACGCGGCCGGCTACGCGCCTTCTTGGTCTCGGCGTCGTACGGAATGCGCACCGGATCGAGATCGAAGTAGTAGTCGCGCTGGCGGGCAAAGAAGCCAATGTTGTCATGCACCGAAGAGAACTTGCGCGTGGTGCCGCCCATGCTCGGCACGCGGCGATCCCAGATGATCTCGTTGATCATCGTCAGCCGCTTTTTGAGCATCACGAACAACTCGGGCGAGTATTGCCAGGTGCAGAACAGGTAGAGCGTGCCGCGCGGCGCCAGCTTGGGAATGATCGCGTCCATCCAGCGCTCGGACCATTCCAGATAGGCGTCGCCCGAAAGCAGGTCCGAATCGTTGCCGTAATCCTTGCCCAGGCCATAGGGCGGATCGGCAACGATCAGATCGATCGATCCGTCGGCGATACGCTGGATGCCTTCCAGCGCATCTTCCTGGAACAGGCGAACCGCGTCGGTGTCGAGAATATCGAACGGCGCCGCAGCGCCGCCCTCTTCCACTCGCGACGGCATGTCAGGGGGCAGCGCGCGCATCAGAGTTTCAACCCCGCACGCTCGGCCACCGTGTGCATGTCCTTGTCACCACGGCCGGACAGGTTCACAAGCAGCAGCTTGTCCTTGCCCAGTGTCGGCGCCAGCTTGCACGCGTAGGCGATGGCATGGCTCGATTCCAGCGCCGGGATGATGCCCTCGATCCGGCAGCAATCATGAAAGGCCTTCAGCGCTTCGTCGTCGGTGATCGGCACGTATTGCGCGCGACCAATGTCCTTGAGCCATGCATGCTCGGGTCCGACGCCGGGATAATCGAGGCCCGCCGAGACCGAATGCGTCTCGATGATCTGGCCGTTTCCATCCTGCAGCAGATAGGTGCGGTTGCCGTGCAGCACGCCGGGCGTGCCGCCGATCAGCGACGCGGCGTGACGCCCCGTCTCCAGGCCATCGCCAGCAGCTTCCACGCCGATCAATTCGACATCCTTGTGTTCGATATACGGGTAGAAGATGCCCATGGCGTTCGATCCGCCGCCTACGCACGCGATCACGGCGTCCGGCTGGCGGCCGGTGAGTTCGGGCATCTGGACCTTCGATTCCTCGCCGATCACGCACTGGAAGTCGCGCACCATCATCGGATACGGATGCGGGCCGGCCACGGTGCCGATGATGTAGAACGTGGTTTCCACGTTGGTCACCCAGTCGCGCATGGCTTCGTTCAGCGCATCCTTGAGCGTGCGCGAGCCGCTTTCCACCGGCACCACCGTGGCGCCGAGCAGCTTCATGCGATAGACGTTGGCCGCCTGGCGACGCACGTCTTCGGATCCCATGTACACCACGCATTCCATGCCGAAGCGCGCGGCGATCGTGGCCGTGGCCACGCCGTGCTGGCCGGCGCCGGTCTCGGCAATCACGCGCTTCTTGCCCATGCGCCTGGCCAGCAGCGCCTGGCCGATCACGTTGTTGATCTTGTGTGCGCCGGTATGGTTCAGGTCTTCGCGCTTGAAATAGATCTGCGCGCCGCCAAGCGTCTCGCTCCAGCGTTGGGCGTGATAGATCGGCGACGGACGACCGACGAAATGCTTCAGTTCGCGCTCGAACTCGGCAGTGAAATCCGGATCGTTCTGGAAGTGCGCATAGGCGGCGCGCAACTCGTCCAGGGCGTGAACCAGGGTTTCGGAAACAAACGTACCGCCATATGGGCCGAAATGGCCCCGGGAATCGGGCAGGTTGTACATGTCCAGGCTCTCAGATGGCGTTCCCCACACGCATGCGTGGGAACGCGAAAAATCGGAATCGGGCGCGGCCGATGACAAGGCAGGGATGGGTGCCGGCTCGGCACTGTTGAGGCGGGATCCGCCTACCCTGCGTCTGCCATGCGCACCGCGCGCACAAATGCGGCAATGCGGGCGTGGTCCTTCACACCCTTGGCCGCCTCCACGCCGCTGCTGACATCGACGGCATGGGGGCGTACGCGTTCAATCGCACCAGCGACGTTTTGCGCGTTCAACCCACCACTCAAAACGATGCGAGGAGCGTCGCCGGTGCGAGGGTTGGCAGGATCGGGCGGAAGCCATTGAGCAGGGATCAGGGTCCAGTCGAAGACGTGACCGCCGCCGCCGTAGCCTTCGACGAAGGCATCCAGCAACAAACCGGCTGCGTCACGGTATTGATCGGCGAATTCTACCAAATCAAGCCCCGGCCGGACACGGGCGGCGCGCATGAACGGCAGGCGGCAGCGGCGGGCGATTTCGGAACACTGCTGCGCGGACTCGTCGCCATGAAACTGAAGTAGCGTGAGCGGCACTCGTTCGACCACGTGCGCCACTTCCTCGGCATCGGCATTGACGAACAGTCCGACCACGGTGACAAAGGGCGGCACCTGCTCGGCCAGTGCGGCGGCGCGCGCCACGTCGACATAACGGGGACTCTTGTCGTAAAACACCAGTCCGATAGCGTCAGCCCCGGCATCCACGGCCGCGTGCACATCCTCCTCGCGCGTCAGCCCGCAAATCTTGATGCGCGTGCGTGGGCGAACGGAATCAGGCGTCGTCATTGGCGAACACTCCGTGAAAGAGGCTGGCGGAAAGATCGGCCCTGGGCAGGCGATACGGCTCGGGATATTTTACGTCTGCCAGGTACAGGCCATCGGGCATGAACGTCGGCGCCGCCTTGCGCCGGTCGCGGCCCTCCAAGACCTCGGCCATCCATTCCGCCGGATAACGGCCCCGACCGATCGCCACCAGGCATCCCATCAGGTTGCGCACCATGTGATGCAGGAACGCGCTCGCGCGCAACCGCACAAACACCCAGTTTCCGTCCGCCTGGATCGTCACTTCGTACATCGTTTTCACGGGTGACTTCGCCTGGCATTCGGCGGCACGAAACGCCGAGAAATCGTGCTCGCCGACCAGGCAGGCGCCGGCGGCGCGCATCGCCTCGACATCGAGACGCTGTCCCGGCGGCAGCATCTGATACCCGGCACGACCGTGGATCATCGGCGCGCGATGCGGGCCCGTGTAGAGCGCGTAGTAATACATACGCTCGAATGCCAGAAACCGTGCGTGAAAATTCTCGTCGACCGGCTCGGCCCATTGCAACGCGATCGACGGAGGGAGGAAGGCATTGACGCCTCGGACCCAGGAAAACTTGTCGCGCTCAAGCGCTGTATCGATATGAATCACCTGGCCTAGCGCGTGCACCCCGGTGTCGGTCCGTCCGGCCACCGTCGTGAGCAAGCGCACGCCTGCAAAGCGCTCGATGGCGTCCTCCAGGTAATCCTGCACCGTGTTGCGATGCGGCTGGGACTGCCAGCCCGAAAATGCCGCTCCGTCGTAGTGCAGGCCGATGGCGATGCGATTCATAAATGTCGTGGGCCAAAAAACAAATGCGCCGGAAGGACGCTTCCGGCGCATCACTTCGGGCTGCGGCGCGATTCCGCCGCAAACCCTGCATCATACCGGCCTTTGGAATGATCCCTCAGGCCATTGAGGCGTCAGGCCACCTCGCGCAGCAGTGAGCGCGCTTCGGATTGCAACGGATCTTGCGACTGATCCACCACTTCCTGCAGCAACTCGCGAGCGCCTTCCTTGTCGCCGATCTCGATGTAAGCGCGCGCCAGATCGAGCTTGATCTGCATGTCGCGGCCACCGTCCATACCGGTTGGCGACAATGTGCTGGCCGACACACCGTGGGTCGAATCGCCACCTTCCGAGGTCACGCGGCTGAGATCGATCGGCTCGACGAGCATGCCATTCTGCAGCATCGTCGGCGCGGGCAAGGGCTCATGGACGTCAGCCAGCGTCGGCAGATCGAACATCGCGGCCACGTCAGTGGGCGCGGTGGCGGGCGCAGTGCTAGGCGTGTCGGCATTCAGATCGAGCGACAGGCCCGACATGTCGAATTCCAGCGGCCGCGAGCGCGTGGGCGTATCGAGCGCCGGAATGTCCGACAGGCGCTGGGCGGCTTCATCGTCGCCGCGCGCGTCGAGCACATCGGGTTCGCCCAGCGCGTCGTTACCGAACACCATTGAAGCCGACATCGGCGCAATGATTGGCTCGCCCGGTGCGGGCGCCGGGAAGGCATCGAGGGGCAGCGCCAGATCCGGCATGGCGGCTTCCCGCGGCGCCTGTTGCAGGTTTTGGGCCGGATCCTGGGTGCGCCATTGATCGGCCACCGGCGTAGTGGTATCGGCTTCTCCGCCAGCGTCTGGCGTGACGGCCAGATACAGCGCATTGCTCGGGTCGAGCTTGCGGCCCATTTCCGCCGCCTGGAGCCACTCGGCGCCTTGTCCGCCCGTCTGAGCGAACATGTCTTCTGCAATCACCCGGAAACCTTCCACATCCTGACGCGTGTTGTAAATCTCCAGCAGCTTCAGGCGAATGGCCTGCCGCTCAGGATTCTGTTGCAACGCTTCGCGCAGGATTTCTTCGGCCTGCACGTCGCGCCCATAAGCGATATACACCTCGGCCTCGGCAATCGGATCGACTTCCGTGGCTTCCGGCGAGTTGTTGCCGATGCGGAAATCGGCGCCGAAAACGCTATGTTGCGACGTATCGACGCTCTGGCCGCCGGCGGTGCCGAACAGCGAGTGGCCGCCGGCCATGACGGTGCTCTCCTGGGACAGGATGCTGTCGCCGAAACCGGTGTTTTCGCTCGCCTTCTGATTCTGGCGGCGGCGATAGTACGCATATCCGCCAAGCAACGCAACCAGCACTCCCGCGCCGGGCAGAAGCATCGGATTGGCCAGCAGATCGTCGACGAACGATGTCTCGACCGGCACCGGCTGGATGACGGGCGGTTTTTTCGCGGCCACTGCCGGTGCGGAGGCAGGTGCTGCGGCGGCCGGCGTGGATGCGCCAGCGGCCAGCGGGGCAGATGCGGCGGCCACTGCGGCGCTATCGGGCGCGGATGCGGGTGCCGCAACAGACGACGGAGCCGACGACGATGCCGCCGGCACTGGCGCAGCGGTACTGGTCGTGGCATCGGCCTGCCTTGACGGCTCGGGCGGGACCACGGCCGGGGCGGGCGCTGCCGCGGTGTCGGCGGGCTTCGCGGCGCCAGTGGCGGCGGTCGTTGCGGCAGCCGTGGCAGCAGCCGGCTTGGCCGCCTGGTTGGCCTGGCCGAGCTTGGCGATTTCCGCGTTCTTCAGCTCCATCAGGCGCTGCATATCGGAAACGTTTTTTTCCAGCTGTGCCACGCGCGACTCGGCTTCCTTGAGCTTGCGCTGGGCGGCCACATCGGCCTCGGCCTTCGCCTGCGCGCCCTTGTCGGCCTTCGAAAGCTTCAGTTCGTCGCGCGGACCGGCGTCTGGCACCGTGGTGTCCTGCACACGCGCCGTGACATTTCCGGACTGCTCGCGACCGGTACCAGCCTCCACCGACTTTGCGGCGGCTGCGGTAGCCAGGCGGCTGCGATAGCTATCAAATCCTTGCGTGCGCGCCACCACTTCGCGGCGCGCTTCACGCGGGGTGACCGATTGCGCCTGCTGGGCGCTCGGCACCTTCAACACCGCACCGGATTTGATGCGATTGATATTGCCGCCAATGAATGCATTGGGATTGTTGCGGTAGAGCGCCAGCAACATCTGGTCGAGCGATACGGAATCCTGGCCCTGCGCCGCTTCACCGGCAATGCTGGAGAGCGTGTCGCCACGCTGAACCGTATAGCTGCCACTGACGGTGGCGACTTCGGCCCGAGCCGGCGCGGCGGCAGCAGGCGCGGCGGCGGCGCGGCGCGGCTGACGGGGCGGCGCCGGGCGTGGCGTTTCGGCGGACGGCGCCGGCGCAATGGCGGGCGCGGCGGCAACGGGAGCCGGTGCGGACGGCGCGGTAGCGGGCGACGCATCGGGCGTCGCGGCCTGCACCACGGTCGTCGGCGCAAACGACTGTTCCGGCGACTTGGCGCCTGCCGGATCCAGCAGGAACGTATATGCGCGCGTGACCTTGCCGCTGGACCAGCTCATGTCGATCAGGATGTCGACGAACGGTTCACTTAGCGGCTGGTTCGAGCGGACAGTGGCGACGTAGCTGCCGTTCGGCCGCTTCTGCACGTCGAGCTTCACGCCGGAAATCGCCGGCAGGTAGGTAAGCCCCGCGCGGGCATAGGCGGACGGCGAAGCCAGCTTGACAGCAAGACTGTCGGCTTCCTCGGCCGATACGCCGGTGATATCGATTTCGGCCTGGAGCGGCTGCCCCAGGTTGGACTGGACCCGTAGTTGTCCAAACCCTGCGGCATACGCAGCCGGCTGCGCCAGCAGCAGACCAACAGCCGTGATGGCCAGCGTTGACCAGCGCTGACGGACAATAGGCGCATCTTTCCGGCGAAGTAGGCTCACACTCACCTCGTGCTCCATTTATGGTTTTAGTAGCAAAAAATTAACCCGACCCCAAATGGCTGGCTGGCGGACGGCAACGGGTGGCGGACCAAATGGCCGCCCCTGTCGCGCGTGTGTCGCAGCGGCCTTTCCCGATCCCGCAGCCGCGATGCCCCCTGGCCAAGCGCCGCTGTATTGTGACGCAAGCCCAAGAAAAATAGGGTCCCGGATGCAACAACGCCGCGCTGGCGCGCGGCGTTGTAAGCAAAGCGGTGCATTCTGTTGCCTCCCCGCAACGCAGCGGCGAGGCGAATCTGACGATCAAGCTTCGATCAGAATGCGCAGCATACGCCGCAGCGGTTCGGCCGCGCCCCACAGCAGTTGATCGCCCACCGTGAAGGCCGACAGGTATTCGCCGCCCATCTGCATCTTGCGCAAACGGCCCACCGGAATCGTCAGCGTACCCGTCACCGCAGCCGGCGTCAGGTCCTTCATGCTGGCTTCGCGCGTATTCGGCACAACCTTGGCCCACTGGTTGTTGGCGGCCAGCATGCCTTCGATTTCATCGAGCGGCACATCCTTGCGCAGCTTGATGGTCAGCGCCTGCGAATGGCAGCGCATGGCCCCGATCCGCACGCACAGGCCGTCGACGGCAATCGGGCTGGCGCCCGTGGCGCCGACGAACCCTTCGCCACGGCCGAGAATCTTGTTGGTTTCCGCGCCGGCCTTCCATTCTTCCTTCGACACGCCGTTGCCGAGATCCTTGTCGATCCAGGGAATCAGGTTTCCGGCCAACGGCACACCGAATTGCTTGGTTTCGTCGGCAGACAGACCGTGCTGCGTCGACAGGATCTGGCGGTCGATTTCCAGGATGGCCGAGGCCGGATCGTCCAGCAGCGGCTTGACCGCGGCGTTCAGCGTGCCGAATTGCGTCAGCAATTCGCGCATGTGCTGGGCACCGCCGCCGGAAGCGGCCTGATACGTCATCGAGGTCATCCACTCGACCAGATCGTGCTGGAACAGGCCGCCCAGACCCATCATCATGCAGCTGACCGTGCAGTTACCGCCGATGAAGTTCTTCACGCCCTTGGACAGCGCGTCCTTGATCACGCCGAGGTTCACGGGATCGAGCACGATGATTGCATCGTCCTTCATCCGCAGCGACGAAGCCGCGTCGATCCAGTAACCATTCCAGCCGGCGGCCCGCAGGCGCGGGAAAACGTCGTTGGTGTAATCGCCACCCTGCGCCGTGAGCACAACATCGCACTTCTTCAGCGCTTCGATGTCATTGGCATCTTTCAGCGTGGTTTCGTTCTTCGCCATGGCCGGGGCCTTGCCGCCGGCGTTGGACGTGCTGAAGAAAACGGGCTCGATATGGTCGAAATCGCCCTCTTCCTGCATGCGCTGCATCAGGACGCTGCCGACCATTCCTCGCCAACCGACGAGACCTACAATCATGACTTACCTCGGATGTGATTTGAACTTCCCCGCCATTTTCCTCGCCCGGCGTGGCTGCGCGGGGAAGACGGGCAGGCACGACGAACGATCTAGCGGATCGTTTTTTTGGTAATGGTTTTAATCGTCGTTGCGGTAACTGCCTGGCCAGGCGAATCCACGCCGATCGCGCCGCGGGTGGCGGTGCAAGCTGCGCTGGCAGTCAGAGGGGACTGGTGGATTCGGGCCATAGCGGGAGAGTCTACACGAATTTGCCGCGCCGCCGCAGCGGAAATGCGGGGTGTTTTGTAGCTTTCGAAGCGATTTTCCGGTATTTCCGGCCTCGTCCAGCCGCCGCACCGCTTTGCAAACGGCAACAAATTGCGCATTCGCATCGTGCCGCCGCGCGTGGTATCGCCCGCCGCCCCGTCCTCCCGCCCCTCGCGCCAGACGGGAGGGGCGAAAGAGGTGGGCGCGGCGATTACAGTGCTGCCAGCACCGCGTCGCCCATCTCGCGCGTGCCCACCTGCTTGCAGCCCGGCGTCAGGATGTCGCCGGTGCGATAGCCCTGGGCCAGCACCTTCTTGACCGCCGCCTCGATACGATCGGCCTGTTCCGCGCGGTTCAGCGAATAACGCAGCATCATCGCGGCGGACAGGATCGTGGCCAACGGATTCGCCACGCCCTTGCCGGCGATATCGGGCGCGGAGCCGTGCGACGGCTCGTACAGGCCCTTGTTGTTCGCATCGAGCGACGCCGACGGCAGCATGCCGATCGAACCGGTCAGCATGGCGGCCTCGTCCGAGAGGATGTCGCCGAACATATTGCCCGTGACGATCACGTCGAAGCTCTTCGGCGCCTTCACCAACTGCATCGCTGCGTTGTCCACGTACATGTGCGACAGCTCGACATCCGGATATTCCTTGCTGACATCGATCATGATGTCCTTCCAGAACTGGAACGTCTCCAGCACGTTGGCCTTGTCGACGCTGCACAGCTTCTTGCCGCGCTTGGCCGCGGCCTGGAATGCCACGTGGGCGATCCGGCGGATTTCCGGCTCGCTATAGCGCATCGTGTCGAAGCCTTCGCGGGCGCCCTTGAACAGGCCGTCCGGCGCCTCGCGCACGCCGCGCGGCTGGCCGAAATAGATGTCGCCGTTCAGTTCGCGCACGATCAGGATGTCCAGACCGGCCACCAGTTCGGGCTTCAGGCTCGATGCACCGGTCAGTTCGGGGTAGCAGATGGCCGGACGGAAATTGGCGAACAGCTGCAAATGCTTGCGCAGGCCCAGGATGGCCTGTTCCGGACGCAGCGGACGCTCGAGGCTGTCGTACTTCCAGTCGCCTACGGCGCCGAACAGGATCGCGTCGGCTTGCTGGGCCAGCTTCAGCGTGTTCTCGGGCAGCGGATGACCTTCGGCCTCGTAGCCGGCGCCGCCCACGGGTGCGGTTTCCAGTTCGAATTTTTCGTCGAGCGCGTTGAGCACCTTGACGGCTTCCGCAACGATTTCGGGGCCGATGCCGTCGCCCGGCAGAACTGCAATCTTCATCTGTCTTCCTTGATGTGGACGCGCCGGCCGCATCGCCGGCGTCGCCCGGACTAAGCGAACCTTAACCGACCACGCGATTGCCGAGCCACGGCATGCGGGTCAGGCGCTCGGCTTCGTACGCCTTGATCTTGTCCTTGTGGCGCAAGGTCAGGCCGATGTCGTCGAAACCGTTGAGCATGCAGTACTTGCGGAACGGCGCGATGTCGAACGGATAGCTGTTGCCGCCCGGCGTGAATACCACCTGCTTGTCCAGGTCGATGGTCAGCTTGTAGCCGGCAAACGCGTTGGTCTCGTTGAACAGGTGATCGACCTGCTGTTCGGTCAGCACCACCGGCAGCAGACCGTTCTTGTAGCAGTTGTTGAAGAAGATATCGGCGAAACTCGGCGCGATCACGGCGCGGAAACCGTATTGCGTCAGCGCCCACGGGGCGTGCTCGCGCGAGCTGCCGCAGCCGAAGTTGTTGCGCGCCAGCAGCACCGAAGCGCCCTGGTAGCGCGGCTGGTTAAGCACGAAATCGGGATTCAGCGGACGCTTGCTGTTGTCCTTGCCGGGCTCGCCCACATCCTTGTAACGCCACTCGTCGAACAGGTTCGGGCCGAACCCCGTGCGCTTGATCGACTTCAGAAACTGCTTCGGGATGATCGCGTCGGTATCGACGTTTTCGCGATCGAGCGGCGCCACAAGGCCGCTATGTACGGTGAATTTTTCCATGGTGGTGTCCTTACTTGCGGGCGGCGTTTTCCAGCGAACGCCCCGCAGCCTGCGTGTCCTTGCCCAATCCGGCCATCGTGTTGCAGCCAGCCAGTTGCAGCATGCCCAGGCATGCCAGCAGCGTGATCACGAACTTTTTCATGTTCTCTCTGTTCGAAAGTCGTGGTTGACCCGTTGCCCTGCCCGGCCCTCAGCCGAGCTTGCGGATATCGACGAAATGCCCCTCGATGGCCGCCGCCGCCGCCATGGCCGGGCTGACCAGGTGCGTACGGCCGCCGGCGCCCTGACGTCCCTCGAAATTGCGGTTCGAGGTGGACGCGCAGCGCTCGCCCGGCTCCAGCCGGTCGGCGTTCATGGCCAGACACATCGAGCAGCCCGGCTCACGCCATTCGAAACCGGCCGCCTTGAACACCTTGTCAAGGCCTTCGCGCTCGGCCTGCTCCTTGACCAGACCCGAACCTGGCACCACCATCGCCAGCTTCACGTTCGACGCAACCTTGCGGCCAAGTTTCTGCACCACCCACGCGGCGGCGCGCATGTCTTCGATGCGGCTGTTGGTGCATGAGCCGATAAACACCTTGTCGATGCTGATCGATTCCATCGGCACGTTGGGCTGCAGGTTCATGTACTCGAGCGCGCGCTCCATGGCGTTGCGCTTGTTCGGATCCTTTTCGCGCTCGGGATCGGGTACCCGATCCTCGATGCTGACCACCATCTCGGGCGACGTGCCCCAGGTCACCTGCGGACGGATTTCCTCGGCGCGCAGCTGCACGACCTTGTCGAAATGGGCGCCGGCGTCGGAATGCAGCGTGCGCCAGTAGGCCACGGCCTGATCCCATTCCACGCCCTGCGGTGCAAACGGGCGATTCTTCACGTATTCGAGCGTCACGTCGTCCACGGCCACCAGACCGGCGCGCGCCCCGGCCTCGATCGCCATGTTGCACACGGTCATGCGGCCTTCCATGGTCAGATCGCGAATAGCCGAGCCGGCAAACTCCATGGTGTAGCCGGTGCCGCCCGCCGTGCCGATCTTGCCGATGATGGCCAGCACGATGTCCTTGGCGGTGCAGCCGCGCGGCAGCTTGCCTTCCACCGTGATCAGCATGTTCTTGGCCTTCTTGCCCAGCAGCGTCTGCGTGGCCAGCACGTGCTCCACTTCGGAGGTGCCGATGCCATGCGCCAGCGCGCCGAACGCGCCATGCGTGCTGGTGTGCGAGTCGCCGCAAACCACCGTCATGCCGGGCAGCGTCGCGCCCTGCTCCGGCCCGATCACATGCACGATGCCCTGGCGGTGATCGTTCATCTTGAACTGCGTGATGCCATAGGCGTCGCAGTTGGCGTCGAGCGTGTCCACCTGCAGCTTCGACACCGGATCGGCAATGCCCTGCGTGCGGTCGGTAGTCGGCACGTTATGGTCGGACACGGCCAGGTTCGCGCTGATACGCCATACCGGACGCTCCGCCAGCTTCAGCCCCTCGAAGGCCTGCGGGCTGGTCACTTCATGCAGCAGATGACGGTCGATGTAGAGCAGCGTGGTGCCGTCTTCCTCGACGTGAACGGTGTGGTCATCCCAAAGTTTGTCGTAGAGCGTCTTGGCCATGATGCTGAGGCAGACCGTCCGCTCGCACGCCAGGGCGTCGAACGGCGCGAATCCGCGCGTTGGTTTGCAGGGGGTTGTTGTTCGGATGATGCGCTGGAAAGCGGCTATTTTGCGCTTTTCCGGCCATGCCGGTGATTGCTTGACATGGCAAGCGATTATGCCATGTGCGCCAGCCGCCGACGGGGCGGGCAGACCACCCGGGCGGCGGTCATTGGCGAAAGGGGGATTTCGTGGATGGCGAAGGCGGCGGCGCCTCGCGCGCCGCCGCCCGTACCCGATGCCGTGAACCCGGCAGGCTGGACGGTCGTCAGCCGCCCAGGTAAGCCGAGCGGATGCGGTCGTTGGCCAGCAGGTTGGCGCCGGTATCGGCCAGTACCACACGGCCGGTTTCGAGCACATAGCCGCGGTCGGCCACTTGCAGCGCCTTGTTGGCGTTCTGCTCGACCAGAAACACCGTGACGCCTTCCTCGCGGATGGTGCGGATGATGTCGAAGATCTGCGCGATGATCAGCGGCGCCAGGCCGAGCGTCGGCTCGTCCAGCAGCAGCAGGCGCGGCTTGCTCATCAGCGCGCGGCCGATCGCGAGCATTTGCTGCTCGCCGCCGGACATCGTACCGGCGCGCTGGCTGGCACGCTGGTTCAGGCGCGGAAACAGCTTGAACACATGCTCGATGCCGTCCTCGATGTCATGACGGCTGGCGAAGAACGCGCCCATCTTGAGGTTTTCAAGCACGGTCAGGCTCGGAAACACGCGGCGGCCTTCCGGCGAAATCGCCATGCCCATGCGCATGATCTCGTGCGTGTTGCGCCGCGTGATGTCCTCGCCTTCAAACATCACGCGTCCGCTCGACGCACGCGGCGTGCCGCACACGGTCATCATCAGAGTCGTCTTGCCCGCGCCGTTGCTGCCGATCAGCGTGACGATCTCGCCCTTGTTGACTTCGATCGACACACCGGACAGCGCCTCCACGGCGCCGTAGTGGGTATGGACCTGTTCCAGCTTCAGCATCAGTCCTCTCCCAGGTAGGCCTTGATCACGCGCGGATCGTTGCGCACTTCGTCCGGCTTGCCGATCATGATCGGCTTGCCGTGTTCCATCACCAGGATGCGGTCGGACACTCCCATCACCAGGCTCATGTCGTGTTCGATCAGCAGTACCGAGATCTTGAATTCGCGGCGCAGCCGGTCGATCAACTGCTGCAGTTCGATCTTTTCCTGCGGATTGAGTCCGGCAGCCGGTTCATCGAGCATCAGCAGGCGCGGCCCGGTGATCATGCAGCGGGCGATTTCCAGGCGGCGCTGATGACCATACGACAGCGTGCCGGCCTCGCGGTTGGCCACCGCGCTAAGCCCCATGCGTTCGAGCCATTCGGCCGCGCGGCCCAGTGCCTCGCGCTCGGCGCGGCGATACGCTGGCGTGGCCAGCAGCCCGCGCAGCAGTCCGGCCTTGACCTGACGGTGCTGGGCGACGAGCAGGTTTTCCACTACCGTCAATTGCTTGAACAGGCGGATGTTCTGGAACGTCCGGACCAGCCCGTGGCGCGCCACTACGTGGCTGGGCTTGCGCGCGATCGAATGGCCGTCGAGCATTACCTCGCCGGCGGTGGGCTTGTAGAAGCCGCCCACGCAATTGAACACAGTGGTCTTGCCCGCGCCATTCGGCCCGATGATGGCGAAGACTTCGTCACGACGCACATCGAACTCGATGCCGTCCACGGCCAGCAGACCGCCAAAGCGCATCTGCAGGCCGGATACTTTCAGCATTTCAGCACTCATCGCGGCAACTCCACGTGCGGACGGCTTGCGGGCAGCAGGCCCTGCGGACGCCACATCATCATCAGCACCATCACCAGACCGAAGATCAGCATCCGGTACTCGGCAAAATCCCGCGCCACCTCGGGCAGGATCGTGAGCAGGATCGCAGCCAGGATCACGCCCAGTTGCGAACCCATGCCGCCCAGCACCACCACGGCCAAAATCAGCGCCGATTCGATGAAGGTGAACGATTCCGGATTGACCAGGCCCTGGCGCGCCGCGAAGAACGCGCCGGCCAGTCCTGCAAACGAGGCGCCCAGCGTGAACGCCGACAGCTTGATGCGCGTGGGGTTCAAACCCAGCGAGCGGCAAGCGATCTCGTCCTCGCGCAGCGCCTCCCAGGCGCGACCCATCGGCATGCGGATCAGGCGGCTGGTAACGAACAGCGTGAAGCCCACCAGCAGCAGCGCCAGCAGGTACAGCCAGATCACCATGTGCTGGCCGGCGTAGGGCAAGCCGATCAGTTCGTGGAACGTCTTGGCGCCCTCCACGCTCGCGCTGCGCGCCATCTCGATGCCGAATACGGAAGGCTTCGGAATACCCGACACGCCGTCGGGGCCGCCGGTCAAGCTGGTCAGATTGTTCAGCAGCAGGCGGATGATCTCGCCAAACCCCAGCGTCACGATGGCCAGGTAATCGCCCCGCAGCCGCAGCACCGGAAAACCGAGCACAAAGCCGAACGTAGCGGCCAGTCCGGCCGACAGCGGCAGGCATTCCCAGAACGTCAGGCCGAAGTACTGGTTCAGCAGCGCGTAGGTGTAGCCGCCCACCGCGTAGAAGCCCACGTAGCCCAGGTCCAGCAGGCCGGCAAAGCCGACCACGATATTCAGGCCCAGGCCAAGGATCACGTAGATCAGCGCCAGCGTCGCCACGTCCACGGCGCCGCGCGATCCGAAGAACGGAAACACGAGGCCCACGGCCAGCAACACCCAGACCGCAGCGCGCTGCCGCTGTGCACCCATGGCGGGCAGCGCGGGCAGCTTCACTGCCCCGCGCGCACGCGCGAGCAGCGGCTTGGCCAACTGGAACAGGAACACCGCTGCAACGGCGATCCAGACCGGACGCCAGTGCGGCTCCAGCACAACCTTGTAGCCGTCCAGCTTCAGTTGCAGGCCGAGCACGGGAATGGTCAGGATGGCGGTCAGCACGGACGCGGTAATCGCGTTCTTGAGCGTGTCCGAGACCGCCGTTTGCGGGGCCGACGCCCGCGAGATCGAAGTCGCTTGAGTCATGTCGTCCCCCTTAGACCTTTTCCACATCGGGCTTGCCCAGCAGGCCCGTGGGACGGAACAGCAGCACCAGCACCAGCAGGCCGAACGCCACGACGTCCTTGTATTCCGCGGGCATGTAGCCGGAGGCGAAGGTTTCGGCCAGGCCCAGCAGCACGCCACCCAGCATCGCGCCGGGGATGCTGCCGATGCCGCCCAGCACCGCCGCGGTGAACGCCTTGATGCCGGCGATAAAACCGATGAACGGATTGAGTTTGCCGATGGTCAGCCCGATCAGCACGCCGCCCACGGCGGCCAGCATCGCGCCGAGCACGAACGTGAACGAGATCACACGGTTCGTGTCGATGCCAAGCAGGTTGGCCATGCGCATGTCTTCGGCGCAGGCGCGGCAGGCGCGTCCCATGCGCGAATGCCCGATGAACAGCGTCAGCGCGATCATCAGCACCAGCGTCACGCCGACGATCAACAGGCGCGAATACGGCACGGTCACCGTGAAATCGCCGCCCATCTGGAATTCGATCGCACCCGAGATCAGCAGCGGCACCGACACGTCGCGCGCGCCCTGCCCGATCTGGACATAGTTCTGCAGGAAAATCGACATGCCGATCGCCGAGATCAGCGGCACGAGTCGCGGCCCGCCACGCAGCGGGCGATACGCCACGCGCTCCACGGCAAAGCCATAACAGCCGGTGACGACGACCGAGACGACCAGCGCCGCGCCCAGCACCAGCGGCAGCGGATAACCGGCCTGCGCACCGATCGCGGTCAGTGTCACGAGTCCCACGTAGGCGCCGATCATGTAGATCTCGCCGTGGGCAAAGTTGATCATGCCGATGATGCCGTAGACCATCGTGTAGCCGATGGCGATCAACGCATAGATCGCACCTAGCGTCAGGCCATTGACCAGTTGCTGGGTGAACTGTGGAAGAAATTCGTTCATGCGGGGACCTTGTGGATCGAAAAGTCCGATGTGCAATGCTGCGTCGCCGTTATGTGGCGATTAACCCACATCGAACCGATACCAAAACGCCCCGCTGGCCGGATCGGCAGCGGGGCGTTTCGCCAGGATGGCGCCGGTTTTAGTTGGCGGCAGTCTTGGTGGCGTCCTTGTGCCACGTGTAGACGACAAACTTGAACGACTTCAGGTCGCCCTTGGCGTCGTATTCGACCTTGCCGATCGGCGTGGTGAACGCGTTCTTGTGCATGTAGGCGGCAACCTTGGTCGGATCGGTGCTCTTGGCGCCGGCGATCGCATCGCCGATGATCTTGACCGCGGCGTACGCCGGCATCTGGAACGGACCATTGGCGTCGCGCTTCTTGTCGGCAAACGCCTTCACCAGCGCGGCATTGGCCGGATCGGCCGAGAAGTCCGCCGGCAGCGTGACCAGCATGCCTTCCGAAGCCGGACCGGCAATCGCCGTCACGTCCTTGTTGCCCACGCCCTCAGGCCCCATGAACGTAGCCTTCACGCCCTGTTCGCGCGCCTGGCGCAGCAGCAGGCCCATTTCGGGGTGATAGCCGCCGAAATACACGAAATCCACGCCCTGCGACTTCAGCTTGGTGATGACCGCCGAGTAGTCGGAATCGCCGGCGTTGATGCCTTCGAACACGGCCACGGGAATCTTGGCGGCTTCGAGATCCTTCTTCACCGAGCTGGCGATGCCCTGGCCGTACGACTGCTTGTCGTGCAGCACGGCCACCTTCTTCGGCTTGACCTTGCCGATGATGTACTGGGCGGCTGCCGGACCCTGCTGGTCGTCGCGGCCGATGGTGCGGAAGATGAAGTTGCGCTTCTTCGTTTCGGTCAGCTGCGGCGCCGTGGCCGACGGCGTGACCATCACGATACCTTCGTTCTCGTAGATGTCGGAAGCCGGAATGGTCGAACCCGAGCACACGTGACCGATCACGTAGTGAATGCCCTGGCTGACGATCTTGTTGGCCACCGCTACGGCCTGCTTCGGTTCGCAGGCGTCGTCCATCATGACGGCTTCGAACTTGTTGCCATTGGCGCCGCCAGCAGCGTTGATCTGCTCGATCGCGGTCAGGGCGCCGGCCTTGACCATGTCGCCGTACTGGGCGACGGAGCCGCTCATCGGACCGGCAATGGCGATCTTGATGGTTTCGGCGTTGGCCGACGTGAAGGCAGCGAGACCGGCAGTGGCAAGCACCGCAGCCATGGCAGTGGACGTGAGACGGGACAGCGTCATCAGGAGCTCCTCGATTTATGTATGGGTCATTCCGGGCAGAGTCGGCATGACCGGCGCAATCGAACAACACCCGCGGGGAGAAGCGCCGCCTGACGTGGCGAACGAAAAAGGCCCAAAGCGGAAGTCGGGCCTGCGGTGAAGACAGTGAAGCGAATGCGGGGCCCGGCATGTGTCGGCGCACGCCTGGCGGCGCACACCAAAAGTTCGGAAAGACAACGTTGATGCGTTCTCTATTGCGCGCAAGCGCTTCGCCTGCCCCGCTTCTCCAACGTGGCGATGCCGGAAGGGTGGCCCGGCCGCCAGTCGGTAAAGCAGCCCGCATTATAGGGGCAAAGTTGCACCCGAATAGAGTGAAGTTCTTCGGTTTTATAGAAAATCCGACAACTAATGCCGATGGTTGCAACCGGCCAACAGCAGGAATCGTCGCGAAAATCGACTTTCACAACAGTTGTGCATAGCCGCATTTGTGACGCCACCACAGCATGGCGCCACTTCGCGCAACCGCGCGGGACGGACCACGGCGCCGCGGCGAGCCCCCAATCGCCCGCGGCCAGCAAACAAAAAAACGCCCCGGAAATCCGGGGCGTTCTTCATGCTGCGGTACAGCAGGCGGATCAGCGCTTGCCCATGTCCGGCACGTCACGAGCGGCGGCGCCATTGAACAGCTGGCGCGGACGACCGATCTTGTATTCCGGATCGGTGATCATCTCTTCCCACTGCGAGATCCAGCCCGGCGTGCGAGCCAGCGCGAAGATGCAGGTGAACAGCGACGTCGGGATGCCCAGCGCGCGTTGCACGATACCCGAGTAGAAGTCCACGTTCGGGTAAAGCTTGCGGCTGACGAAGTATTCGTCTTCCAGCGCGATCTTTTCCAGCTCCATGGCCAGCTTGAACAGCGGGTCGTTGTGCAGGCCCAGCTCTTCCAGCACTTCGTGGCAGGTTTCGCGCATCAGCTTGGCGCGCGGATCGTAGTTCTTGTACACGCGGTGGCCAAAGCCCATCAGGCGCACGCCCGAGTTCTTGTCCTTGACCTGCTTGATGAACTCGTTGATGTTGTCGACGCTGCCGATCTCTTCCAGCATCTTCAGTGCGGCTTCGTTCGCACCGCCGTGTGCCGGGCCCCACAGGCAGGCCACGCCGGCGGCGATGGCGGCGAACGGGTTGGTGCCCGACGAACCGGCCAGGCGCACGGTCGACGTCGACGCATTCTGCTCGTGATCGGCGTGCAGGATGAAGATGCGGTCCAGCGCGCGCTCCAGCACCGGGTTCACGGTGTAAGGCGCGCACGGCGTGCCGAACATCATGCGCATGAAGTTGCCCGAATAGGACAGGTCGTTCTGCGGATAGATGTACGGCTGGCCGATGTTGTACTTGTACGCCATGGCGACCAGCGTCGGCATCTTGGCGATCAGGCGGATGGCCGAGATCTCGCGCTGGTGCGGATCGTCGATGTCCATCGCATCGTGGTAGAACGCGCTCATTGCACCGACCAGGCCCGTCAGCACGGCCATCGGGTGGGCATCGCGGCGGAAGCCACGCAGGAAGAATTGCAGCTGCTCGTGAACCATGGTGTGGTTCATCACCGAGTTCACGAATTCTTCCTTCTGCTTGGCGTTGGGCAGCTCGCCCTTGAGCAGCAGGTAGCAGGTTTCGAGGTGGTCGCACTTCTGCGCGAGTTGCTCGATCGGGTAGCCGCGATACAGAAGTTCGCCCTTGTCACCATCGATGTAGGTGATCTTGGAGTTGCACGAAGCGGTCGACATGAACCCCGGGTCATAGGTGAACTTGCCGGTTTGTCCGTACAGCTTGCGAATGTCGATCACGTCCGGGCCTACCGTGCCCTTGTAGATCGGCAGCTCAACGCTGGGGGAACCATCGGAAAACGATAGCGTGGCTTTCACATCGGACGGCGTCATGTCGGTTCCTTCAAATACTGTGAATAATAGTGTTGACCAAACTCAGACCGAACGCAGCAGGCTGAGTACCCGTTGCATCGGGGGCGTGTCGAGCTCACCGTCCAGCTCCTTGCGGACAAGCAGCAGGTCCATCAACTCGTTGTCGCTGAGCTCGAACAGCTCGCCCAGCGATGCCACGTCCTCATCGGACAGGCTCTCCTCGTAACGGTTGAAAAAACGTTCGACGATGATGTCGTTCTCCAGGAGGCCGCGGCGGGCGCGCCAGCGCAGACGGGCACGCTTGTGCGGATCGGCCTGATGGGAGAATGTGGTGGAAAGACTCATGGTCAGCCTTCTTTGAACGGCGCGGCCCGATTGATACCGCATCGGGCTGACGCGCCGCTTACATCAACTGCAGACTGTCTGTTGCGCCAGGGGCCGGCGCAACAGGCAGTTTATACCGGCCGATTAAACAGCGCGGCGAACCATCAATTCCTTGATCTTGCCAATCGCCTTGGTCGGATTGAGGCCCTTCGGGCACACATCGACGCAATTCATGATGCTGTGGCAACGGAACAGACGGTACGGGTCGTTCAGGTTATCCAGACGCTCGCCCGTGGCCTGATCACGGGTGTCCGCGATGAAGCGATAGGCTTGCAGCAGGCCGGCCGGGCCTACGAACTTGTCCGGGTTCCACCAGAACGACGGGCACGACGTGGAGCAGCTGGCGCACAAGATGCACTCGTACAGGCCGTCCAGTTCCTCGCGCTCCTCCGGCGACTGCAGACGCTCCTTCTCGGGCGGCGGCTCGTCGTTGATCAGGAACGGCTTGATCGAGTTGTACTGCTTGAAGAAGTTCGTCATGTCGACGATCAGGTCGCGCACCACGGGCAGGCCGGGAAGCGGACGCAGCACGATGCGGTCCGGCAGCTCGCGCATGTTCGTCAGGCACGCCAGGCCGTTCTTGCCGTTGATGTTCATCGCGTCCGATCCGCACACGCCTTCGCGGCACGAACGACGGAACGAAATGGTTTCATCGAGCTTCTTCAGCTTGACCAAGGCGTCCAGCAGCATGCGTTCGTGACCGTCGAGTTCGACCTCGTAGGTCTGCATGCGGGGCGCGGCGTCCTTGTCCGGATCGTAGCGGTAGACTTCGAAAATACGCTTCATTTCTGTGGGTCCTGTTTTCTCTACGACGCGGGCTTAGAACGTACGGGCCTTGGGCGGAACGGATTCCACCGTCAGCGGTTGCATCTTTACCGGCTTGTAGTCGAGGCGGTTGCCTTCGCTGTAGAACAGCGTGTGCTTGAGCCAATTCTCGTCGTCGCGGTTCGGGAAATCGCTGTGGGCGTGGGCGCCGCGCGATTCCTTGCGGGCTGCCGCCGAAATCATCGTCGCCTTGGCCACTTCCACCAGATTGGCCACTTCCAGGGCTTCCACCAGCGCGGTGTTGAAGACCTTGGACTTGTCCTTCAGATGGATGTTGTTGGCGCGCTCGGCCACTTCGAGGATGCGCTCGACGCCTTCGTCCATCAGCTTCTGGGTGCGGAACACGCCAGCGTGCGATTGCATGTTGCGGCGGATATCGTTGGCCACATCCTGCGTGTATTCGCCCGACGTCGTGCCCTGCAGCTTGGCCAGACGCGACATCGCGCGATCGGCGGCGTCGGCCGGCAGCGGCTTGTGTTCCTTCTGCTTCGCGGCGTTGGCGATGATGTGGTTGCCGGCGGCGCGGCCGAACACCACGAGATCCAGCAGCGAATTGGTGCCCAGGCGGTTGGCGCCATGCACCGATACGCACGAGCATTCGCCGATTGCGTAGAAGCCGTTGACCACTTCGTTCGGGTTGCCGTTCTTCGGCACCACGACCTGGCCGTGGAAGTTCGTCGGGATCCCGCCCATCTGGTAGTGGATGGTCGGCACCACGGGAATCGGTTCCTTGATCGCGTCGACGTTGGCAAACTTCAGGCCGATTTCGCGGATCGACGGCAGGCGCTTCATGATGGTCTCGGCGCCGACGTGCGTCAGGTCGAGCAGCACGTAGTCGCCGTTCGGGCCACAGCCGCGGCCTTCCTTGATTTCCTGGTCCATCGAGCGCGAGACGAAGTCGCGCGGCGCCAGATCCTTCAGCGTCGGGGCATAGCGCTCCATGAAGCGCTCGCCATCCTTGTTACGCAGGATGCCGCCCTCGCCGCGCACGCCTTCCGTGATCAGCACGCCCGCGCCGGCCACGCCGGTCGGGTGGAACTGCCAGAATTCCATGTCTTCCAGCGGCACGCCGGCGCGAGCCGCCATGCCCAGGCCATCGCCAGTGTTGATGAAGGCGTTGGTGGAAGCCGCATAGATACGGCCGGCGCCGCCGGTCGCAAACAGCGTGGTCTTGGCTTCGAGGATATAGACTTCGCCGGTTTCCATTTCCAGCGCGGTCACGCCCAGCACATCGCCTTCTTCGTCGCGAATCAGGTCCAGTGCCATCCATTCCACGAAGAAATGGGTCTTGGCGCGCACGTTGCGCTGGTACAGCGTGTGCAGCAGCGCGTGACCGGTACGGTCGGCTGCCGCGCAGGCGCGCTGCACCGGCTTCTCGCCGTAGTTGGCGGTGTGGCCGCCGAACGGACGCTGGTAAATCGTGCCGTCGGCATTACGGTCGAACGGCATGCCGAAATGTTCGAGCTCGTACACGACCTTCGGCGCTTCACGGCACATGAACTCGATGGCGTCCTGGTCGCCCAGCCAGTCGGAGCCCTTGATGGTGTCGTAGAAGTGGAAATGCCAGTTGTCCTCGCTCATGTTGCCGAGCGAGGCGCCGATGCCGCCCTGTGCCGCAACGGTGTGCGAACGGGTCGGGAAAACCTTCGACAGCACGGCCACGTTCAGGCCGGCTTCTGCGAGCTGGAGGGATGCGCGCATCCCAGCGCCGCCCGCCCCGACGATGACCACGTCAAATTTACGACGCGGCAATCCAGTCTTGACTGCGACCATTTATTACACCCTCCAGAGAATCTGAGCAGCGTAGCCCGCACAACCGACGAGCCACAGAATCGTAAGAACTTGCAGCAGAAGGCGCACGGCCATCGGCTTCACGTAGTCCATCCAGATATCGCGCACGCCAAACCAGGCGTGATAGAGCAGCGACAGGATGGTCAAGAACGTCAGGAGCTTCATCCATTGATTGGCGAAGAGACCCGACCAGCCTTCGTACGAAGGATTGCCGAAGGCGAGAAACGCCACGGCGAGCACCACGGTGAAGACCACCATGATGACGGCGGTAACGCGTTGCGCGAGCCAGTCTTTCAGGCCGTAATGGGCACCGACGACAAGACGCTTGGGACCGATATTGTTATTTGCCACCGTGATTCTCCTCAGAACAGGCCGAATAGCTTCAGCCCGAAAACCAGGGTGAGCAGCAGGCTGACGATCAGCACGGCCTTGGCCGAGGTGGCCGAGGCAGGCTTCGACACGCCGACGTGGACGTCGAGCAGCAGAAAGCGGATACCGGCGCAGAAGTGATGCAGATAACCCCAGATCAGCGCCAGGATTACCAGCTTGACAAAGCCGTTGGACAGCAGGGCCGAGAACTTCGCGTAGCTCAGTTCGGAAGTGACGCTCTGCTCGAACAGGTACAGAACGAAAGGAAGGAGGAGAAACATCAATGCGCCGCTTACGCGATGCAGGATGGATACCTTGCCGGCCCAGGGCAAACGGTAGCGCGAGATTTGCGCGATACCGATGTTCCGGAATTCCGGCCTGGCTTGTTTGGCGGCTTCAGCCATGCGAGACCCCATTTGCTGTGAAAAGAAAACTGCAAAAGAACGACACTGCCATTGCTCCCGATTGCACCGGTGCGTCACTACGGGTACCGTCTGTGCACCGTATTGCATCGGGCGCGTGGGTAACGCTGAATGCAAATGGATGCAGTGGAGCAAATCGACGTGATTTTAGCGCCTTTGTTGCGCAGCGCACCAATAATTTTCGCCTATCGCGCACCAGCGCGGCGTGCCCGACAATCGCACGCGACAATGCGCGCACCATGCCGGACGCGAAAAATCGCGCTATTCCATTCACTAACGACAATGGTTGGCGAATGTCCCATATACGCACGGCAATAATCAGCGAACGGGACTGCCCTGGCATTGCCATTACGCATCAACTCAAGTCGTTTTGATAATAGTGGCGCGTCGTGACATACAGGCCACGGCGGACTTCCACCGGGCGATCGCCATAGGTGAACGACACACGTTCGACCGATAGCAACGGCGAGCCGACCGCGACGGAAAGCAGTTCCGCGGCGGTATCGTCGGCGGCCACCGCACGGATCTTTTCCGTGGCGCGAATCATCCGCGTGCCGAACTCGGCTTCGAACAGCGCGTACATCGGACCCTTCCACTCGTTGAGCTTCTCGGCCGTCAGACCCTTGAAATTGGCACCCAGCAGCCAGATTTCGTCGAGCACCGTCGCTTCATTGGAAAACGTCAGCACGCGGCGGATCTGCACGACGCTGTCGCCGGTGCGGATGTCCAGCAGGCGCGCGATCTCGGCCGGCGCGCGCAGGCGCTTGCATTCGAGCACGCGGCTGGCGCCATAGTGGGGCTCGCCCTCGTCCGGCACCAGACGCAGAAAACGGAACTTGACCACATCCTCGTGATGGGTGGTCACGAAGGTGCCCTTGCCCTGCCGGCGCGCCACGAGATTGTCGGCCGCCAACTCGTCGATGGCCTTGCGCACCGTGCCCTGGCTGACCTTGTAGCGGGCCGCCAGGTCCATCTCGCTCGGAATCATTTCGCCCGGCTTCCACTCGCCCGTCTGCAGGCTTTGCATGATCAGGGCCTTGATCTGCTGGTAGAGCGGACTGAAAGTGGGAGACGGCGTGGCGCCCGACGGCGCGGCCTGAGAACTGGGGGACGGCTGCGTCCCGGCGCCGCTCTGTGGGGCGACCGTTTCCGGCGAGCCATTGGCATGCGCGGCGGACGGGGACGTAGGCAGGGATGACATAGGCCGGATTCAACCACAAAAGCCAGAATCGCGTCCAGCGCGCTATGAAATGTCTTATGTCTTATATAAGACATATGAATTGACATCAATCAGGGCTCACCCTACACTCGCGCAGTCCGCGCCGCCGCCGCCGGTTGGTCTCGCCCCGGGGCCATCGCCTCTGAATTTCCGACACCTCCCGGATGCGGCGCACCACATAGCAGTAGTAGACTTACGCCTTGTCGCCCTCGACGCCTGTTCATGGCCCGCGCGCTCCTCGTCGCCGGTCAGATGCAGCGCCGCGGGCTCGCGGCGGATGCCCGCCTGCCCGTGGCGACACGCGAACCAGCATCCGGTGAAGCGCCGGCCAGACACATGTCCGAATGGCCTGTTGCCACCGACCGGTTACCCCCCTCTTTTCGTTTGGAGACTTACTCATGGCTAAAGCCCCAATGCGCGTCGCAGTCACCGGCGCCGCTGGCCAGATCGGCTATTCCCTGCTGTTCCGCATCGCCAATGGCGACATGCTCGGCAAAGACCAGCCGGTCATCCTCCAACTGCTCGACCTCCCGCAAGCCCAGGCCGCCGTCAAGGGCGTGGTGATGGAACTGGAAGACTGCGCGTTCCCGCTGCTGGCCGGCGTGGTCATCACCGATGATCCCAAGGTCGCCTTCAAGGATGTCGACGTCGCCCTGCTGGTTGGCGCCCGTCCGCGCAGCAAGGGCATGGAGCGCAAGGACCTGCTCGAAGCCAACGCCCAGATCTTCACGGTGCAGGGCAAGGCACTGGACGAAGTCGCCAGCCGCGACGTCAAGGTGCTGGTGGTGGGCAACCCGGCCAACACCAACGCCTACATCGCCATGAAGAGCGCGCCGAACCTGAAGCGCGAGAACTTCACGGCCATGCTGCGCCTGGACCACAACCGCGCCCTGTCGCAGATCGCCGCCAAGACCGGCAAGCCGGTGTCGTCGATCGAGAAGATGTTCGTGTGGGGCAACCACAGCCCGACCATGTACGCCGACTACCGCTACGCCACCGTGGACGGCAAGAGCGTCAAGGACCTGATCAACGATCCGGTGTGGAACAACGACGTGTTCCTGCCGACCGTTGGCAAGCGCGGCGCCGCCATCATCGAGGCGCGCGGCCTGTCGTCGGCAGCTTCGGCAGCCAACGCTGCGATCGACCACGTGCATGACTGGGTGCTGGGCAGCAACGGCAAGGTCGTAACGATGGGCATCCCGTCGAACGGCGAATACGGCATTCCCAAGGACGTCATGTTCGGCTACCCGGTGACCACGGCCAACGGCAAGTACGAAATCGTGCAAGGCCTGGAAATCGACGCCTACAGCCAGGAAAAGATCAACATCACGCTCAAGGAACTGGAAGAAGAGCGTGCCGGCGTGCAACACCTGCTGGGCTGATTCTTTAGAGCCTTCCGCTCGATGAAACCGGGGTCCGCATCGATTGAAGAATCGGCGCGGACCCCGGTTTTTGTTTGGGCAACCGGAAATTCCTAGCCACCTCCTTCGCTTCATCGCTATATCAACGTGCATCCATCCGAGGTCTTGTTCCAGGGCGAAGCCATCCCGGTGCAACTGCCGGTCTGCGACCACTATGCGGGCAGCGAAAAGCTGATGCGCAAATCGCTGGCGCTGCAACGTTCGCTTGGCCCCATTTTCGACATCACGTTCGATTGCGAAGACGGCGCGGCCGTCGGACTCGAACGCGAGCACGCCCAACTGTGCGCGCAGCTGATCAACAGTGCCGACAATGCGTACAACCGCGTCGGCGTGCGCATCCACGATCCCAGCCACGCCAGCTGGCGCGAGGACATCGACATCCTGGTGGCAGCCGCCGGCGCCCGTCTCGCCTATGTGGTGATCCCCAAGGTGACCGACGTGGTGGAAGTGGCGCGCGTGACCGATCACGTCAATCAGGTTGCTCGCACCGCAGGCATCGCACGTCACATTCCGATCCATGTCCTGATCGAAACGCATGCCGCGCTCGAGCAGGCATTCGATATCGCCGCGCTGGTCCAGGTGGAATGCCTGAGCTTCGGGCTGATGGATTTTGTTTCGGCACACCACGGCGCGATTCCGGGCGAGGCGATGCGCTCGCCCGAGCAGTTCGAGCACCCGCTGATCCGGCGCGCCATGCTGGAGATCTCGGCCGCGTGCCACCGCCACGGCAAGGTGCCATCGCACAACGTCAGCACCGACATCGATACGCCGCAGCGCGCAGGCGACGACGCGCATCGAGCGCGCGCCGAATTCGGCTACCTGCGCAAATGGAGTATCCATCCGGGCCAGATCGAACCGATCGTGGCGGCGTTCCGGCCCAGCGACCGCGAGATCGGCGCCGCCAGTCAGATTCTTCTGGCCGCGCACGAAAACAGCTGGGCGCCGATCCGGCATGATGGACAACTGCACGACCGCGCCAGCTATCGGTACTACTGGTCGCTGCTGCAACGCGCCCACGCCACCGGCACCCCGCTTCCCCCGCCTGTCGCCGAGCTTTTCTTCGATTGACCCGCCTCCCCTGGCCGCCATGCATGCGCACACTGCTCATTTCTGACGCCAAGTGGCCGATGACGAACCGACTGCCGGCGATTGTGTAACCAATGGAAGTCAGACTTCGCCCAGTCAGACAAATCGTAGAGAATAGCGGCGGAAAGTTGCCGGGGCGTGCACGTAACATCCCAGCTTTACCCCCGACGGTTTCACTATAACGAGCCCCCTTGATCATTTAGCAATCCGGAAGGAATCCACAATGAAACAACTCGTGCTGGCGGCCTGCCTTGGCGCCCTGACCCTGACCACTGCCGGCGCCGCGCTGGCCCAGGAACCTGCCAAGAAGCCTGCCGCCACCAAGACCAAGAAAGCGCCCGCCAAGAAGTCCACCGCCGCAGCCGCCGCCGCGCCCGTGGAGCCGTCGGGCGAAAAGTGGCAATGCGAGCTGGGCAACGCCATCTGGATCAACGGCAACATGCTCCGTGACGAGGTTCTGACCGTGCACTGGCAAGGCAAGAACTACCGCCTGCCGCGCCAATCCACCGTCACGGGCGCCGACCGTTACTTCGACGCCGCGTCGGGCCTGGACCTGGTCGTGATCCCGTCCAAGGCCATGCTGTTCAACCGCAACCTGGGCCAGCGCCTGGCCGACGAATGCCAGAACGCCGACATGCAGGCCGGCGGCTCCGCGCCGACGCAGGCCGGTGCGCTGCGCGCGCCGGTGGCCACGCCGCTGCTGGTGGCGCCGTCGCAGCCGGCCGCCCAGCCGGCGGAAGGCCAGCAGCCCGGTGCACAACCCGCGCCGAAGCAGTAAAGTCGAAGTCTTGCCTTACCCGCGCGGCGCCTGACCGATGGCGCCGCGCGGCCTGAACCGAATGTTTGTCAACGGTGTGCGACCGGGCCGGTCGGCCGCGCCGCATGGTCAGCGGCGGAACCCTTTCGCGTACCGGGGTATCAAGAAGAAGAGCATCTCCCGCGTCATCCCTCGATTGGAGTCAGGCAATGCCCCACAACCTCAATAACACCCTCAAGGAATTCAAGCTCGCCACCGGCGGCTCCGGCCAGTACTATTCGCTGCCTCAACTGGGCAAGGCGCTTGGCGTGAAGATCGAGCGCCTGCCGGTGTCGATCCGGCTGGTACTGGAATCGGTGCTGCGCAACTGCGACGGCAAGAAGGTCACGGAAGAACACGTCAGGCAACTGGCCCACTGGAAGCCCGATGGCGACCGCGTGGATGAGATTCCTTTCGTGGTGGCGCGCGTGGTGCTGCAGGACTTCACCGGCGTACCGCTGCTGGCCGATCTGGCGGCGATGCGCAATGTGGCCGAGAAAATGGGCAAGAACCCCAAGCAGATCGAGCCGCTGGTGCCGGTCGACCTGGTGGTCGACCATTCCGTGCAGATCGACTATTTCCGCGAGAAGAACGCGCTGGATCTGAACATGAAACTGGAATTCCAGCGCAACAACGAGCGCTACCAGTTCATGAAGTGGGGCATGCAGGCATTCGACACCTTCGGCGTGGTGCAGCCGGGCTTCGGCATCGTCCACCAGGTGAATCTGGAATACCTGGCGCGCGGCGTGCACAAGAAGGACGGCGTCTACTATCCGGACACGCTGGTCGGCACCGATTCGCACACCACGATGATCAACGGCATCGGCGTGGTGGGCTGGGGTGTCGGCGGCATCGAGGCCGAAGCCGGCATGCTGGGCCAGCCGGTGTACTTCCTGACGCCCGACGTGGTCGGCGTGGAACTGAAGGGCCGCCTGCGCGAAGGCGTAACGGCCACCGACCTGGTGCTGACGATCACCGAAATGCTGCGCCGTGAGAAGGTGGTCGGCAAGTTCGTCGAATTCTTCGGCGAAGGCACCGCCAGCCTGACCACGCCGGACCGCGCCACCATCGGCAACATGGCCCCGGAATACGGCGCCACGATGGGCTTCTTCCCGGTCGACGAAAAGACTATCGAATACTTCCGCGGCACGGCACGCACGGACGAGGAAATCGCCGCATTTGAAGGCTACTTCCGCGCCCAGGGCCTGTTTGGCGTGCCGAAGGCCGGCGAGATCGACTACACCAAGACGCTGACGCTGGACCTGGGCACCGTGGCCCCGTCGCTGGCCGGCCCGAAGCGTCCACAAGACCGCATCGAGATCGGCCACGTAAAAAGCACGTTCGCGTCGCTGTTCAGCAAGCCGGTGGCCGAGAACGGCTTCAACAAGGACGCTGCGGACCTGGACAAGGAATACACCAACGCCGACGGCGTGAAGGTCAAGAATGGCGACGTGCTGATCGCGGCCATCACGTCGTGCACCAATACGTCGAATCCGAGCGTGCTGCTGGCGGCCGGCCTGCTGGCCAAGAAGGCCGTCGAAGCGGGCCTCAACGTGGCGCCGCATATCAAAACTTCGCTGGCGCCTGGCAGCCGGGTCGTCACCGAATACCTGACCGCCGCGGGCCTGCTGCCGTATCTGGAAAAGCTCGGCTTCGGCGTCACCGCCTACGGCTGCACCACCTGCATCGGCAACGCCGGCGATCTCACGCCCGCGCTGAACGAAGCGATCGTGCAGAACGACATCGTGGCCGCCGCCGTGTTGTCGGGCAACCGCAATTTCGAAGCCCGGATCCACCCGAATATCCGCGCCAATTTCCTGGCGTCGCCGCCGCTGGTGGTGGCCTACGCCATCGCCGGCACGATCACGCGCGACCTGATGACCGAGCCGGTCGGCAAGGGCAAGGACGGGCGCGACATCTGGCTCGGCGATATCTGGCCGACTTCCGAGGAAATCCACGCGCTGCTGAAGTTTGCGATGGACGCCAAGACCTTCAAGGGCAACTACGAGCAGGTGAAGAAGCCCAGCAAGCTGTGGGCCAATATCAAGGGCACCAAGGGACAGGTCTACGACTGGCCGAAATCGACCTACATTGCGGAGCCGCCGTTTTTCCAGGACTTCACGATGACGCCGAGCACCGAATCGGTGACCATCCGCGGCGCGCGTGCGTTGGGCGTGTTCGGCGATTCCGTGACGACCGACCATATTTCCCCGGCCGGCTCGATCAAGGACACCTCGCCGGCCGGCAAGTACCTGCTGGCGCATGGCGTGCTCAAGGCGGACTTCAACAGCTACGGCTCGCGTCGCGGCAATCATGAGGTGATGATGCGCGGCACCTTCGCCAACGTGCGCATCAAGAATCTGATGATTCCGCCAAAGGCCGACGGATCGCGCGTCGAAGGTGGGCTTACGTTGCACCAGCCGACCGGCGAGGAAATGTCGATCTACGACGCGGCGATGAAGTACGTCGCCGAAGGCACGCCCACCGTCGTGTTTGGCGGCGAGGAATACGGCACGGGCTCGTCGCGCGACTGGGCGGCCAAGGGTACGCAGTTGCTCGGCGTCAAGGCCGTGATCGCGCGCAGCTTCGAGCGGATCCACCGCTCCAATCTGGTGGGCATGGGCGTGCTGCCGCTGCAGTTCAAGGGCAGCGACAGCGCGCAGTCGCTGGGCATCATCGGCAACGAAACCTTCGACGTGGAAGGCATCGAAGGCGATCTGAAGCCGCAGCAGGACGTGGTGCTGGTGATCCATCGCGCCAATGGCGACACTCAACGCGTGCCGGTGCTGCTGCGCATCGACACACCGATCGAGGTGGACTACTACAACCACGGCGGCATCCTGCCGTTCGTGCTGCGCCAGCTGCTGGCCGCTTAAGCGTCCGCCAGGCCGGCGCGTGCCGGCCCGACTGGCTCACAGGCCGCCGCGCCCGGGTAACCGGGGCGGCGGTTTTTTCATGGGCGCGCGGCCGGATGGTCGGGCGGGCGCGGGTATTCCCCACCCCGGCGCGTAAGTTCCGCGCAAGCCTGCGCTGCCAGACTCGTCTCCACGCATCCAGCGCCAAACCAATACCTACTGGAGACATCACATGGCCAAGATTCTGATCGCATTCGTCGTCGTCGCGGGCGCCTGCCTTTACCTGTTGACCAAGGGCGGCGGCGAGGTGTCGATGGCCGGCGAATCCCACGGCACGGAAACGCACGCCCCAGCCGCACAAAAATAAACTCGCCAGACTCGTCGATTCGAGGGTTACGGTGGACTGCGGCTGTCAACGCAGCGAGTAGAATACCGTTTTACGAAAAAACGGACGTCCTCTACTTATGGCAGGTTTTCGCCCAAAGTCTTCTCCCCGACTCTCGCCAGACGCCGAGCGACTGGTGGCCGATGCGCTCGCTCTCGACGCATCCGGCAGCCGCATGGAGGATGGGTATTGGGAGCGCCGGTTGTCTCAACGGCTCCATCGCCTGCTGAAGAACGGCAGCCAGACCGCGCTCGATGCGGCGCTCGAACACCTGTTCAAGCACAATGCCGATGCATCCGACGTGCTGGCTGAACAGGCCGAGACGTTGGCCGAATCGGCCGCCATTGAGATCGACGGCGTGCAGCATGACGTACTGCTGATTGCCGCGCCGATCCTGGCCCATACCCGCTATGCCATCCCGTCCGGCGCGCTCAAGCCCGAGCTGGCGCAGTCGCTGGCGGTGCACCTGCAAGCGCATGTGCTGGCCACCGACACCAAGGTCGCGCTGTCGCCCTACCTGTACAGCATCGACCAACTGCCGCGCAGCCACAGCGACACCTTTGCGCTGACGCACAAACTGGCGTCGGCCGCGCTGGCCGGCACGGTGCCCAAGGTAGACCTGCGCGATCTGCCCGAAACGGCGCCGATCCTGGCCGATCCACGCTATCTGCTGGCCGTCGTGGTGGCGCCGCATGAAGGCGCGCTGTTCCGCTGGCAGGAAGACGCCAAGGAACACCACGCCGAGCGATCGACCTGCCTCGAACAATGGCGCAACCAGGTGCAGCCGACCGTTGCGGTGCTGTTGCCCGGCTGCGAGTTCGAACTGCTGCTGCCGGACGCCTTCTTCCTGTCGTGCCGCGAATCGGACAAGAGCATCCGTCCGCTGACCGTGCGCGCGGCCGTCAACTACCTGTGCGGCACGCTCGATGTACCAGCGGGCCAGCTGGCCGCCGTGGTGGCTGGCTTTGGCGAGGAAGTGGTTGAGGAATACCGCGTGGGATTTACCATGCGCGGCGAAAAGGAAGTGATCTACGGCATCGTCTGGCCCGTGTACGGCCGCGAATCCGGTGAGATCGACGCCGAAGAGAAAGGCAATCCCGTGGAACAGATCTGCGAGGAACTGCGCAACGCCGGCGTGGAGGATATCTTCCGCCACGCCGCACTGTTCGATCCGGAATACTGCGAGGATTGCGGCACGCCGCTGTACGCGGACCGCTCAGGTGAAATCGTGCATGCCGAGCTGCCCGAGGACGCGCCGACGCAGCAGCCGCTGTTCCACTGAAGCGCCGCGCCAGACAGAAAACCCGCCACAGCCCGGCGGGTTTTTTTATGCCCGCCGCCGCCCCCGCATCGGGCAACGGTCGGAGGGGCAGATCGACGGACACTTCCGTAGCGCAACGCGCCATTGCGCGGCGGCCCCTGACCTGTCAGAGCCTTCAAAGGTATCGGGCATTCAAGTACATTTGACGGCACAATAGCGCGCATATTGCGTACCACCGCGACCCACACCGTACGAGGAGCCCGCTTATGATCCGCCGCACGCTGCTGCAAGCCACCCTATCCATTACGCTGGGCGCCGCCGCGCTGATGCTGTTGCCGGCGCAGGCCGCGCATGCCGAAGACTTGCGCATCGGTCTGGCGGCCGACGTGACCTCGATGGATCCGCACTGGAACAACGCGGGTCCCAATAACGCCATCGCGCTCCACATCTTCGAGTCGCTGGTGTTCATGGACAAGAACGCGCGCTACATCCCCGGCCTGGCGTTGTCGTGGAAGCCCGTCAACGCGATCACCTGGGAAATCAAGCTGCGTCCCAATGTGAAATGGCACGACGGCTCGCCGTTCACCAGCGAGGATGTCAAGGCATCGCTGGAACGCCCGGAGAAACTCACCAACGCGCCGGGATCGTTCACCAGCTATACCAAACCCATCGCCCGCATCGATACCCCCGACGCGCTGACGGTACGTCTGACGATGAACGTGCCAAATTACGCCAATCTGGCCAATGATCTGAATAGCGTGCCGATCATGCCGAAGAAGATCGCCGCGGACCTCAACCAGGCTGACTTCGATTCCGGCAAGGCGATGATCGGCACCGGGCCGTACAAGTTTGTGCGCTTTGCGCGCGGCCAGGAAATTGTGATGACGCGCAATCCCGACTACTGGGGACCCAAGCCAGAATTCGACCGCGCAGTATTTCGCATTCTTACCGACAACGGCGCGCGGACCGCCGCACTGTTGGCCGGCGATGTCGACGTGATCGAAAGCGTGCCGGCCGCCGACGTCGCCAAGCTCAAGCAAAACAACAAATTCAAGATCGAGCAGACCGTGTCGTGGCGCACCATTTTCTGGCAGATGGATCAGTGGCGTGACAATTCGCCGTTCATCACGGACAAGGCCGGCAAGCCGCTCGGCAAGAATCCGTTCAAGGATGCACGCGTACGGGCGGCGATCAGTAAGGCGCTGAATCGCGATGCGATCGTCAAACGCATCATGGAAGGCTTGGCGGTACCGGCATCGTCGATCGTGTCGCCGCAGATTTTCGGTCATCCGGGCACCAAGCCGGAAGCATTCGACGCGGAAGGCGCGAAGAAGCTGCTGGCCGCGGCTGGCTATCCCGACGGCTTCGGCCTGACGCTGCACGCCACCAACAATCGCTATCTGAATGATGCACAGGTCGCGCAAGCCACGGCCGGCTTGCTGACGCGCATCGGCATCCAGACCAAGGTGGAAACGCTGCCCGTCGCCAGCTACTTCACGCGCGCGCGTCAGGGCGAGTTCTCGTTCCAGATGCTGGGCTGGGGTTCGGCCGCAGCAGACGTTGCACTACGCTCGATCACCGGCACGCCAGACCCGAAGACCGGCTACGGCACATGGAACTGGGGGAAGTACAGCAATCCCAAGCTTGACCAGTTGATCGAGAAATCGCTGACCACGGTGTCGAGCGAAAAGGACCGCGAAGCCAACGCGCGCGCCGCCGCCAGGTTTGCGCTGGAAGATCACGCGATCATTCCGTCGCACAGCCAGTTGGCGATGTGGGCGATGCGGCGTGGGCTGCGCTATGAGGCGCGCACGGACGAATGGTCGCTCGCGCAGTTCTTCCACAAGGAATGAGGGACGGGGCGGCAATCGGAGGAAATTGAGCGCACCTTGCGCGACGCATGGGTAACTTCGGCAATTGGCCGTACAGCGATGTCGTGGCGACCAACCTGTGATTAATCTTCAGGAGCTTTCAACAACTCCTCAAAGGTTGTCACAAATGAAATCTGCATTCCGAATTGCCGCTCTTTCATCGCTGCTGGGCCTTGCCTCGCTTGGGGCTCATGCCGCGGAGACCGCAGACCTTACCGTCAAGGGGGTCATCCGTCCGTCCGCGTGTTCGATAACACTGTCCAACGACGGCAAGATCGACTTCGGCACCATTGCTGCCAGTTCGCTCAACGAGACAGGCGGCACAAACCTAGGCGAAAAGACCGGCACCGCCACCATTACCTGCGAGGCGCCCACGCTGATTGGGCTAATGGCCACGGATAATCGCGCGGGCACGGTCAATCCCAATGCCAATCCCATTTCTTTGGATAGCAGTTGGTCTGACACATTCTTTGGGGTAGGAAGCGTCGATGGCAAGAACGTCGGGGCCTATACGCTTGATCTGGTGCCGCCTACTGCGGATGGCGCCACGATCTCCCCATCCAGGTCGTCAGACCAAGGCGCCACGTGGGCCGAAGTAACGGCCTACGGTGGCAACTCTCTGGTCAGCCCACAGAGCACGCTAATCAGTTGGTCACCCAGCGGCCAAGCTACGCCAGAAGCCTATACCGTCATTTCGCAGCCGTTCAAGATCGGACTTGGCGTGGCCCCAAAATCCGAACTTCCCGACCTGACCACGGACATCCCCATCGACGGGCTGGCCACATTTACACTGGTCTATCTGTGATGTAAATCGCGATTTCGAGGCGCGCCAGCGCCCCGGATTCGCGATTGCCCGGAAGGCTTCTGCCATTCAAGAACCGGCCATGTTTCCATGCCGGTGCAGTGACTAACCTTCCGGAGACTCAACGCAAATAAGTAGGTAGTCAAAATGAAATCAACTCTTCGCATCGTCGCCCTCTCAACGCTGCTCGGCCTCGCCTCGCTTGGGGCTCACGCCGCCGAAACCGCAGACCTTACCGTCAAGGGCGTTATCCGCCCATCCGCCTGTTCGATAACACTGTCCGACGACGGCCAAATCGATTTCGGCAACATTCGCGCCAGTTCGCTCAATGCGACAGGCGGCACAGATATTGGCGAGAAAACCGGCACCGCCACCATTACCTGCGAGGCGCCAACACGGGTCGGGTTGACAGCGACCGATGATCGCGCCGGCACGGCCAATCCCGATGCCAATCCTATTCTTCTGGGTCGCGGTTGGTCTGGCAATTTCTTTGGCGTAGGGAGCGTCGATGGCAAGAAAGTCGGCGCCTATGTGCTCTACCTGACCGAGCCTACCGCGGACGGCGCCTCGGTCTCCCCCTCCAAGTCGCTTGACCAAGGGGCCACGTGGGCAGACGAATCGCGCTACGGAACCGATTCACTGATCACCCCACAGAGCATGCTCGTCAGTTGGTCACCGATTAGCCAGGCTGCGCCAGAGGCCTACACCACCATTTCGCAGCCCTTCAAGATCGGACTTGGTGTGGCTCCCAGATCCGAACTTCCCGACCTGACCACGGACATCCCGATCGACGGATTGGCCACCTTCACGCTGGTCTATCTGTGACGTGACGCCACGCCCCTCCGGGGCGGAAGCGTCAGATCACCAGCCGCTCTTCCTGCCGTGCATTTGCCGCGCGCAGCATCTTCACCCAGCCCCTGGCGGGCAGCTTGGTCGATAGTTCGATCACATCTGCCCGCGCCTGCAGCGCTTCCCACGACACGTCGATGGCCGGCCCGTTAAAGGCCAGCGCGATGATATTGCCGTCGTGCACCTCGGGAAAGACCAGCACCCGATTGTCGAAGGCATCGCAAATGCGCTCGATGTTTTTCGGGAAGCTGTCGTGGTCGCCAAACAGGTTGATCGTCATGACGCCCGGCGATTTCAGCACGCGGCGGCAGGCACGATAGAACGCCGTCGTATCGAGCACCGGGCCCCGCGCGGTGGCGTCGTACAGATCCACCTGCAAGGCGTCGATCGATTCCGTGCTGGCGGCGTCCATCACGTAGTCCCACGCATCCTGCTCGCGCACCGTCAGGCGCGCATCGTCCTCGCGCAAGCCGAACATGCTGCGGCCCGCCACGATCACAGCCGGATTCAGTTCCACCGCGGTGACCTTTGCCTTCGCAAAATGGCGATAGCAGAATTTGGTCAACGCCGCGGCGCCCAGCCCCAACTGCGCGACGTGGAAACCGGCCTGCGCGGGCGACAGGAACAGCAGCCACGCCATCATCTGCTGTGCGTATTCGAGTTCGATGGACTCGGGCTTGCGCAGCCGCATCGCACCCTGCACCCATTCGGTACCGAAATGCAGATAACGCACGCCATCCATTTCGGAAAATGTCACCGGCGCGAAACGCGGCGTCATGCGCTTTTCTTCGGCGTTCTTGGAGATATTCTTACGCGAGGATTCACGGTCACCACGCGCGGGACGGCGCGAAGCCACGGCCTCGATCGATTTGCGTTTCAGAAGCGTCATAGATGAAAGAAGTGCGCCAAGGGCGCGAATCATTGGCCCAACGCGGCTTGCGCGCGCTGCAGCCATTCAAGATTGTGTTCGCGTGCGTGGCGCGGCCAATGGCGCGCATCATGCACGATCTCGGTATAAAGCGCCGTGGCGCGCTCGCGATCGGCAGCGTCGGGCTGGCGGCTCAGCCAGTCGGCAAACAGACACCGCGCCGCGGCATCGCTGGCGCAGGTCAGCGCGCGCTCAAACGCTTCACGCGTGCCCGGCGCGCCGAGGGCGGACAGCGCGCGAGCATACAGTAACGACGGCTCGGCCTGATTGCGCGCTAGCGGATGGGCCGCAAACAGGCGCTCCAGCGTGGCTTGAGCATCGGCATGGCGGCCGGTGACCACCTGCGCGCGCGCCAGCCCTTCCAGCAGCGCCGGGTCCGAGGCAAAGGGGCCGTTGGCCGCTGCCTGATAGTGCTCCAGCGCCTCGGCCGCGTTGCCGGCATCGAGCAACGCCGCGCCCAGGCGCATGCGGTGATCCACGGTAGGCGCCCGGTCAAAGGCCTCGCGCGCGTCGCGCACGGCGCGATGCGGGTCGACAATCTGCTGAATGGCCCGCGACGCCGCACGCGCACCGCGCGACTGGCGCAAGCCCGGCAAGTAGACCGCAAAGAAATAAACGATGCTGCCGAGGCCGGGAAACACGAACAGCAGCAGCAGCCAGTACATGTTCTGGTGCGTGCGCACTGCATGCACGGCGAAAAAGATCGCCACGATCACGTGCAGGCCAATGCCGCCGATACCAAGAGAAGACATAGCAGAACGATCCGATTGAATGGACGGGATGCAGGACGACGCCAACAACCTTTGGCAGCGCCGGCCTGGCCGCGATTGTGACAGAAGCCGGTAAGACCCCGGCTACAGCACTAAAGTTTTTGCGCGGCCGGCCGAAGAAGGGGGTGGGCTCTTTCTTCGAGTGGACTAACAACATGACATCCATCAGCAGCGTGACGCCGCAGGTGACCGTAGCCAGTGACGCAGCAATCACCAGCACGCGCCGTTTCAGCGCAACCACGGACGCCGCGCAGGCCGCCGACGCTCCCGCCACCGGCGTAAACGCATCGTCGACCTCTTCCGACTCGTCCACCGCGTCGGCCGACGCAAGTGGCCGCATTGCCGCGCCGGCCGGTGCGGGCAAGGCCGGCGGCGCCGGCGGCACGGGCGCGGCCGATAGCAGCAGCGATGACAGCGAATCGGCCGTCATCAAGGCGCTGAAGCAGCAGATCGAGACGCTGCAGAAGCAACTGGCCGTGCAAATGCAGCAGTTGCAGGCCGCACAGAGCGCCAAGACCGACGAGCAGACCAAGGCCGCCCGAGTCGCCACCGCGCAGGCCGCCGTCTCCACCACCCAGGCGGCCCTGTCCGACGCGATGGTCAAACTGTCCGAAGCGTATCAGCAGGAAACCGGCTCCAGCACCGGCAACATGGTCAACACCACGGCCTGACGATTCGGCGTTTCTCCCCCTCGGGACCGGCCGTTTTGGTCGGTCCCTGCCCCCGGCGCAATCCGCCCTCCGCGCCCGCACCCCGTCCGATTTCCCTCCGATCCAAGTTGTAACAGCGCTTGCGTGTCATTTAACCATTGCGTTAAATGACGGCATGCCCATCGACGACGACTCACTATCGCCAATCTTCGCCGCCCTGGCGGACCCGACGCGCCGCGCGATTCTTGCGCGCCTGACGCAGGGCGAAGCGCCGGTCAGCGAACTGGCGCGGCCCTTCGACATGTCAGCGCCGGCCATTTCGCGCCACTTGCGGGTGCTGGCCGATGCCGGACTGATCGAGCGTGAAGTGAACGCCCGCTGGCGCATCTGCCATCTGCGTCCCGGCCCGCTGCGCGATGCGTACAGCTGGCTGGAAACCTACCGGCGGTACTGGGAGGACAACCTCGACAGGCTCGTTGCCTTTGTCGAGCAGGCGCAATCCGACACCGATGTCACATCGAAGCAGGGGAACAAGTCATGAGCGAAGCCGCGACCTTTCATCTGGAAATGACCCGTCAGATCCGCGCCCCGCGCGATCGCGTGTTCGATGCCTTCACCGATCAGGCCGCGCTGGCCACCTGGCATTGCCCACGCGGCATGAGCGTGCTGGAAGCCCGCGCCGACGCGCGGGTGGGCGGGACCTACCGACTGGTGATCGGCGCGCGGGATGGCGAAAAGCACATCGTCAATGGCGAATACCAGACGCTCGACCGCGCCAATTTCCTGGCCTACACGTGGGAATGGGAAGGCGGCGCGGAGTTGCCGCCCGGCATGCGCACGCTGATCGAAGTGACCCTGACCGACAAGGACGGCGGCACCCACATGCACATGCGTCACAGCGGCTTCCCCGACGCGGCGATGCGCGACTCGCATGTCAGCGGCTGGCAGTCGGTGTTCAACAACCTTGTCGATTATCTGGACTCGGAAGGCAGCGCCGCCACGTTGACGGTCTACGGCGATGCGCGCAGCACCTATGTGCGCACCTTACGGCTGGCGCTGGAGGAAAAAGGGCTGCGCTACACGCTGGATCCGCTAACGCCGCGCGACGACGCCCTGCTCGCCCACAACCCGTTCGGCCGCATACCGGCCTTCGCCGATGGTCCGATCGAGTTCTACGAAACGCGGGCAATCCTGAGCTATATCAACGAGGTCTTCGGCGGCACCAACCTGATTCCGCAGACCGGCCCCACCGCCCGCGCACGCTGCGAGCAATGGATCAGCCTGATCAACTGCCACGCCTACGACACCATGGTGCGGCGCTACGTGCTGCAGTATGTGTTCCCGAAGGGTGAAAACGGCCAGCCCGACCGCCAAACCATCGACGCCGCCGTGCCAGAAATGGCCAAACAGCTAGACGTACTGGAGCAGGCGTACGGTGGCAGGGATTTCCTGGTGGGCAATGCGTTGTCGATGGCCGACCTGTTCTTCGCGCCGATTGTCGAGTATCTGGGGATGTTCCCGGAAAGCCAGGCCTTGCTGGAGACGCGGCCCAATATCCGGCGCGGCCACGCGGTCATGCGCGCACGGCCCAGCTACGCCGCCACGCAGCCGAAGGCCGGTTGAACCTGCGACGGGCAGGTCGGCGCGCGCTCAGGCCAGCCACTCGCACAGTGCCTGCCATGCCACCAGCTTGTCCGCATACGCGAGCGTGTAGGCGGGACTGCTCGATGGCAGCTTCAGGATCGCATGCTGGTCGCCATGGTCGCCCAGCGCGCGCTCACCAATCTTCGCCGCCGTCCCGCCATTGAACGCGATGGCTCTCAGCTTGGGCAGCGTGGCGATAAGCCCAACCAGATCGTTGCCCTGGTGGTCGCGGATATTGCTGTCCAGGCTGCCATCGCGGCGCGCTTCGGCGACCACATCCCAAAGCCCCACGCGATGCCTGCGCAGCGCCGCCAGGCGCGCGTCGTAGGCGAGCCCGACCAAATCCACGCCGAGCACGTCGCCCATCAGATGCCAGAAACGGTTCTGCTTGTGCGCGTAATACTGCGAGTGCGCCAGCGAGACTTCTCCGGGCAAGCTACCCAGCACGAGCACGCGGGTGTGGCGGTCCACCACCGGGGGAAAGCAGCGTTTCGTGGACATCGGTGATTCCCAAAAAGCCACGAGGCGCCCGCAGGCGCCTCGTGGTGGCGTCACGGTCGTCAGGCAAGCAGACGATTCACGCGCTGCACATAAGCCGCCGGATCATCAAGCATGCCGCCTTCGGCCAGCAGCGCCTGATCGAACAGCACGCGCACGCGGTCGCCGAACGCCGCGTCGTCCGACACATCGCGCAGTTTCCTGACCAGCGCATGCTCCGGGTTCAGCTCCAGGATCGGCTGGGCATCGGGGCTTTTCTGGCCGGCCTGCTTGAGCAGCCGCTGCAGGTAGCCGCTCATGTCGCCTTCGTCGGACACCAGGCACGAGGCCGATTCGGTCAGTCGCAGCGTCACGCGCACATCCTTGGCCTTGCCTTCCAGCACCGACTTGGCGCGCTCGACCACATCCTTCCATTCGGTGCTGGCCTTTTCCTGCTCGGCCTTTTCGGCCTCGTCGGCCAGTGCGCCGAGGTCCAGATCGCCGCGCGCCACCGACACCAGTTCCTTGCCGTCGAATTCGCGCAGGTACGACAGCATCCATTCGTCGACGCGATCAGTCAGCAGCACCACCTCGATGCCCTTCTTGCGGAACACTTCCAGGTGCGGGCTCGACTTGGCCGCCGCCCAGGTGTCCGCCGTGACGTAGTAGATCTTGTCCTGGCCTTCCTTCATGCGCGCCACGTAGTCGGCCAGCGACACCGACTGCTCGGCCGTGTCGTGGTGCGTGGTGGCAAAGCGCAGCAGCTTGGCAATCCGCTCGGCGTTGGCGTGATCTTCGCCCATGCCTTCCTTGAGCACCTGGCCGAACTGTTCCCAGAACGTCTTGTACTTGGCGCGATCGGCGTCGTCCTCGCTATCGGCCAGCGTCTCGAGCATCGACAGCACGCGCTTGGTACAGCCTTCGCGGATGGCCCTCACGTCGCGGCTTTCCTGCAACAGTTCGCGCGACACGTTCAGCGGCAGGTCGGCGGAATCGACCACGCCCTTGACCCAGCGCAGGTAGGCCGGCAGCAGTTGCTCGGCGTCGTCCATGATGAACACGCGCTTCACATAGAGCTTCAGCCCGGCCTTGTGATTGCGGTCCCACAGGTCGAACGGCGCATGCGCGGGGATGTAGAGCAGTTGCGTATATTCGCTGCGACCTTCCACGCGGTTGTGGGTCCACGCCAGCGGCGCGTCGTGATCGTGCGCGATGTGCTGGTAGAACGCCTGGTATTGCTCGTCGGTGATATCGGACTTGTTACGTGTCCACAGCGCGCTCGCCTGGTTCACGCTCTCCCACTCGCCGGTCTGCTTCTGCTTCTGGGCTTCGGCATCCCATTCCTCCTTGGGCATGCGGATTGGCAGCGAGATGTGGTCCGAATACTTGCGGATGATGTGCTGCAGGCGATACGACGACAGGAAATCGTCCTCGCCCTCGCGCAGATGCAGCGTGATCGTGGTGCCACGCTCGGCGCGCTCGATCGTGTCGACGGTGAATTCGCCGTCGCCGGTGCTTTCCCAGCGCACGGCCTCGTTGGCCGCCAGACCCGCGCGGCGCGTTTCCACGGTGACGCGGTCGGCCACGATGAAGGCCGAGTAGAAGCCCACGCCAAACTGGCCAATCAGCGCGGCGTCTTTCTGCTGGTCGCCCGACAGTTGCTGGAAGAATTCCTTGGTGCCCGAGCGCGCGATGGTGCCGAGATTGCGGATCGCTTCGTCGCGGCTCATGCCGATGCCGTTGTCGGTGATCTTCAGCGTGCGCGCGGCGGCATCGGGCTCGATGCGGATCGCCAGGTCGGCATCGTTTTCGAGCAGGGCAGGATTCGCAATCGCCTCGAAGCGCAGCTTGTCGGTGGCGTCCGAAGCGTTGGATACCAGCTCGCGCAGGAAGATTTCCTTGTTGCTGTACAGCGAGTGGATCATCAGGTGCAGCAACTGCTTCACTTCCGCCTGGAAGCTCATCGTCTCGTGCGGTACGGTCATGGTTCTCTCTCTTGAAACGGATCTATGGATCGATGCGCAACAGTGCCCGGCGCGCGTCCGGCGCCGCAGCGATGGCGCTAGAAATCGGGTCGACCCGGGAGCTTTTCAAGCCCCCGCGTCGCCGGGACTGGCGGGCGCGCCGGACAGGCGGTCCATCTGTTCGGCCAGAAAGCGCAGCATGCCCGGATCGGCGCTGCTGGCCACATTGAAGCGCGTCCAGGTGGACGGCATCTGCGACGGCGAAAACAGGCTGCCCGGCGCAAACAGATAGCCCTCCTCATGGCCGGCGGTGGCGATGACGTTGGTGTCCACGCCGGTATCGACCCACAGATACATCCCCGCCAACTGGCCGGGAAAGATCCGCACGCCCAGCCGTTCCAGCCGCTCGCGCGTCTCGTCGCGGGCGCGGTCCAGGCGCACGCGCACGCGCTCGGTGTGCTTGCGATAGTGGCCTTCGGTCAGCACCTTGTAGACCACGCGCTCGTTGATTTCGGGCGTGGCCATGCCGGTGACCAGCTTGCTGTCGGTCAGCGTGACGGCCAGTTCGGGGCTGGCGGCGATAAAGCCGACGCGCAGATTGGCGGCCAGCGTCTTCGAAAAGCTGCCCAGGTAGATCACGCGCCTGAGCTGGTCCAGGCTGGCCAGGCGCGTGGCGGCGTGCGCCGGCGGGCACAGATCGCAGTAGATATCGTCCTCGATGATCGTGAATCCGTACTGCTCGGCCAGTTGCAACAGCCGGAACGCGCGCGCAGCCGACAGCGACGTGCCGGTCGGATTGTGCAGCACGGAATTGACCACCAGCAGCTTCGGGCGATGCGCCTGCGCGATACGCTCCAGCGCCTCCAGATCGGGGCCGTCCGCCGTGTAGGGCACGCCGATCACGTTGGCGCCCTGGGTGGCAAAGCGCGCGAACATCACGAACCACGCCGGATCGCCCACCACCACGGTGTCGCCGGGATGCAGAAACTCCCGGGCGATCAGGTCGAAGGCCTGGGTGATGCCCGACGTCATGACGATCTGCTCCGGCGTCACGCCGATTTCCAGTTCCTCCAGGCGCGTGCGCAACTGCTGGCGCAGCGGCAGGAACCCCATCGGCGTGCCGCTGGACAGGAAATGTCCGCCGGGCTGCCGCCCCAGGCCGCGCATCGCGGACGACAACAGCTCGCCGTCGAGCCAGTCGTTGGGCAGAAATCCCCAACCTGGCGCCTTGTGGCTTTCGGCGGAATGGAACATGCTGCGCAGCAGCCATGTGACGTCGACATTGCGCATGGACGGCGACGCGGGCGGCGTCACCACCGCAGGATGCGGCACGCGATCCCGCACGAAGAAGCCCGAGCCGCGCCGCGATTCCAGATAGCCCAGCGCCACCAGCCGCTCGTAGGCTTCCACCACGGTAAAGCGCGAGATGCCCTTTTCGGCGGCCAGCTGACGGATCGACGGCATGCGCATGCCGGCGCGAAACACCCGCTCATCGATCCGCAGGCGCGCCCATTCGGTCAACTGCTCGACCAGAGTCATCTGCGCCGACGGAATCGGGTCGGGCAGATGCGGATGGCCCGCTGCCGGCAATACCAGCCGAAGCGGCCTGGTACCGCCGGCCGCGCCTTCCTTGGCGTCTCGATTATTCTTCTGGCTGCCTTCCATGTGGCGCTCCCGCAACTGTACTGAAGACGATCTGATCAACTGTATCGGTACTGTACCGACAAGCTTGACTACCATCAACCAACCATGACGCTTGCCATTGACCACCTCGTGATTGCCGCGCCCGACCTCGATACGGGCGCCGAGTATGTCGCCGACGCGCTCCGCATCGCGCCGCAGGGCGGCGGCGCGCATCCTGGCATGGGCACGCACAATCGCGTGCTGGGCATGTTTGGCCAGATGTACCTCGAAGTGATCGCGATCGATCCGTCGGCCCCCGCGCCACAGCGTCCGCGCTGGTTCGCCCTCGACACCGAGGCGATGCAGCAGCGGCTGCGCGACGGCCCGTTCCTGGCGCACTGGGCCGCGCGCGTCGAGCGTCCCACCGATCTGTCGCGCTGGCAGGCCCAGTATCCGGACCGCATCGCCCCGCCCGTGCCGATGACGCGCGGCGCGCTGCAATGGCGGCTGACCGTGCCGGACGACGGCAGCCTGCCCGCCTGGCGCGGCGAGGCGGGCAGTGCGGGCGATGGCGTGTTCCCCACGTTGATCCAGTGGGACGTGGCCGATCACCCCGGTGTCAGCCTGCCGCGCCACGACCTGGCGTTGCGCAAGCTGCGCGGCAAGCATCCGCAAGCCGAGCTGCTGCGACAGGGACTGGCCTGGATCGGCGCCACGGGCGCAATCGAGATCGAACACACCGATGGGCCGCCGCTGCTGGAGGCCGAGATCGAAACGCCAGCGGGGCTCAAGACCCTGCGTTGAAACCAGAAAACACCTACAAGCATCAAGCACACCGAAGGAGCTCCCCAATGTCCGCCATCACGCTCAAGCGTTTCGACGACGACGCTTACCTCGATCACTGCCACGCCACGGTGGTGGCCACAAGCGCGGCGGGCATCGAACTCGACCAGACCGTTTGCTACGCGCGCAGCGGCGGTCAGGCCGGCGACACCGGCACGTTGACCGCTGCCGACGGGCGCGTCGTCGTGCTGGCCGACACCATCTACGCCGACGACCGCACGCGCATCCTGCACGTGCCCGCCGAAGGATCGCCCGCGCTGCAGCCCGGCGACCGCGTGGAAGTGAAGATCGACTGGCAGCGCCGTCACAAACTCATGCGGCTGCACACCTGCCTGCATCTGCTGGGCTCGCTGATTCCCGTGCCGGTGACCGGTTGCAGCATCTCGCCCGATTCGGCGCGCATCGATTTCGATCTGCCCGAATCGACGCTGGACAAAGCCACGCTGACGCAGCAACTGAACGCGCTGATCGACGCCCGCACGCCGGTCGGCATCGACCGCATCACGCCGCAGCAGCTGGCCGCCCAGCCCGATCTGGTGCGCACCATCGGCGCCGCACCGCCAGCCGGCACATCGACGATCCGCATCGTCGACATTCCCGGCGTCGACCGGCAGCCTTGCGGCGGCACGCATGTGGCCAACACGGGCGAGATCGGCGCGGTGGTCGTCACCAAGATCGAAAAGAAGAGCCGCACCAACCGGCGCGTGGTCGTCAACTTCGCATGATGCCGATGCAAGAGGCGTGGCTCACCGGGCTGTCCACGGCACAGTTCCTTGCCCTGATCACGCTGCTCGCGGTCGGCGCTTTCACGCCGGGCCCGAACACCACCATCGCGGCGGTCACCGGCGCCAACTTCGGCCTGCGCGCCACGCTGCCGCACTGCATCGGCGTGTCGCTGGGATTTGCCAGCATCGTCGCGCTATGCGCCACTGGCGTGGGCGCGCTGATCCTGGCGAGCCCCATGCTGGCGGCGGCGATCCACGTAATCGGCGTGCTGTATCTGCTGTGGCTGGCGTTGCGCATCGCGCGCAGCACGTCGCTGGCCGAAAAGACCGTGCTCAGGCCGATGAACATCTGGCAATCGGTGGCGCTGCAGTACGCCAACGTCAAGGCGTGGATGCTGGCGCTGGCAGTGGCCGCGTCCTATATGTCGGGCGCGCCCTCGCCGGCGCAGCGCATCGTGCTGGTCAGCGTGCTGTTCGGCGCGTTCGGCTTCGTCAGCAACGGCGCATACGGCGTACTGGGCGCGTCGCTGCGCCAGTGGCTCATGCAGGGCAATCGCGTGCGCTGGTTCAACGGTGCGATGGGCCTGGCGCTGGCGCTCACGGCGGCCTGGATCGCCGTGGCCGGACAACCGCATTGAGACCATGACCCGCACCTCTCATCCGCAATCGGGCGGCATGCTGCTTGGCTTTATCGGCGTGGCAATCTTCAGCCAGACGCTGCCGTTCACGCGCATGGCCGTGATGGAGCTCGACGCCACGTTCGTGGCGCTGGCGCGCGCGGTGATCGCGGCCGTGCTGGCGCTGGCGCTGCTGGCCGTGCGCGGCGCGATGTCTCCGGCGCGCCGCCCGCGGGGCCGGCAGTGGGCGCGCCTGGCCTTGACGGCGCTGGGCGTGGTGGTCGGTTTTCCACTGTTTTCGTCGCTGGCGATGCGCGAGGTGCCCGCCGGCCATGGCGCGATCGTGATCGGCCTGCTGCCGCTGGCCACCGCGGTATTCGCCGCGTGGTTCGGCAACGAACGCCCTTCCCCGGCGTTCTGGCTGTCGGCGGTGGCCGGCAGTGCGCTGGTGGTCGCTTTCGCGCTCTGGCAGGGCGCGGGCGGACTGCAGCATGCCGACTGGTATCTGTTCCTGGCCGTGGTGCTCGGCGCGCTGGGCTACGCCGAAGGCGGCAAGCTGTCGCGCGAACTGGGCGGCCTGGAGACCATCAGCTGGGCGCTGGTGGTGTCGCTGCCCGTGCTGGCGCCGGTGGTCGCATGGCTGGCGCTGGCCAACGGCCCCGCGATTGCCGCCGCTTCGTCGCACGCGTGGGTCGGCATGGCGTACGTGTCGGTGTTCTCGATGTTCATCGGCTTCCTGTTCTGGTACGCCGGCCTTGCAAAAGGCGGCGTGGCGCGCGTAGGCCAGATACAATTGCTGCAGCCGTTCCTCACGCTGGCGGGCGGCGCCCTGATCCTGGCCGAGCCCCTCGATGCCGCCACCGTCGCTTTTGCAGTGGCGGTGATCGCCGTGGTAGCCGCCGGCCGGCGCGCCTCCGTGCGCAATACCGCACCCGCCACGCCACCAGTCCCCGCGACTGGAGAAACGCCCCCGATTCATCCCGGACGCATTCACTGACAGGAGTCACGCATGTCCGTCTACGACACCCTTGCCCGCCTCGGCGTGGAACTGCCGAGCGCCGGCGCCCCGGCTGCCGCCTATGTAATGGCCGCCACCACCGGCAACACCGTATTCCTGTCGGGCCACATCGCCCGCAAGGACGGCAAGCCCTGGGCCGGCAAGCTTGGCAAGGATATCGACACCGACACCGGCAAGCAGGCGGCGCGCAACATCGCCATCGACCTGCTGGCCACGCTGCACGGCCATATCGGCGATCTGAACCGCGTCAAGCGCATCGTCAAGGTGATGAGCCTGGTGAATTCCACCGAGACCTTCACCGAGCAGCATCTGGTCACCAACGGCTGCTCCGAATTCCTCGTCGAAGTGTTCGGCGAAAAGGGCAAGCACGCACGCAGCGCTTTCGGTGTGGCGCAGATTCCGCTGGGCGCCTGCGTGGAAATCGAAATGATCGTCGAGATCGCCTGAGACAGAATCCAGAAGAATTGCCGGGCCATGTCGGTCCGGCGCACGACTTACCCCACCACGAGACCAATCATGAAATGGGCCATCTCCCGCCGGGCGCAGCAACTGACCAGCTCGGCCATCCGCGAAATCCTCAAGGTCACCGAGCGTCCGGAAGTCATCTCGTTCGCCGGCGGCCTGCCGTCCCCGGCGTCGTTCCCGGTAGCGGCCATGGAAGCGGCGGTGGCCCGTGTATTTGCGGATAACCCCCAGGGCGCGCTGCAATACGCGGCCACCGAAGGCTATCTGCCGCTGCGCGAGTTCGTGGCAAAGCGCTACAACGTCGAGGTCGAGCGCGTGCTGATCACCACTGGCTCGCAACAGGCGCTGGACCTGATCGCCAAGGTGATGATCGATCCGGGCAGCCCGGTGCTGGTGGAAACACCGAGCTACCTCGGCGCACTGCAGGCGTTCTCGCTGTTCGAGCCCGAATTCGTGTCGATCCCGACCGACGAGCACGGCCTGATCCCCGCGGCGCTGACGCCCGAGCTGACCGCCGGCGCGCGCTTTCTCTACGCGCTGCCGAACTTCCAGAACCCGACCGGCCGCCGCCTGCCGCTGGAGCGCCGCCAGGAGCTGGTCCAGCGCGCAAAGGACCTCGGCGTGCTGCTGGTCGAGGACGATCCGTATGGCGAACTGAGCTATTCGGGCAGCCAGTTGCCAACGCTGCTGTCGATGAATCCGGACGGCGTGATCTACATGGGATCGTTCTCGAAGATCCTGGCGCCCGGCATGCGCCTGGGCTTCGTGATTGCCCCGCCGGATCTGCACTTCAAGCTGTGCCAGGCCAAGCAGGCGTCCGACCTGCACACGCCGACGTTCACGCAGCGCATCGCTTACGAAACCGTCAAGGACGGCCTGCTCGAGCGCCATATCCCGACCATCCGCGAGTTGTACGGCAAGCAGTGCGCCTACATGCTGGACGCGCTGAAGCGCCACATGCCCGAAGGCGTGACGTGGAACGCGCCGGAAGGCGGCATGTTCATCTGGGTGGAATTGCCCGAGGGCCTGAACAGCATGACGATCCTCGAGGAAGCGGTGCGCCGCAACGTGGCCTACGTGCCGGGCGCGCCGTTCTACGCCACCAATCCGCGCATGAACACGCTGCGCTTGGCGTTTGTGACCGTGCCGGCCGAGCGCATCGAGCAAGGCGTATCGATCCTTGGCGCGCTGTTCCGCGAGGCCATCGCGCAGCACGCCCCGCAGGCCCGCGCCGCCTGAGCCTGCGACATTCCCACAGGAGACCCTGGACGTGATGGAAGCCGAGGAGCCGCAAACGATGCTGCGTATCTGGGGCCGACTGTCGTCGATCAACGTGCAGAAAGTGGTCTGGTGCGCGCGCGAGCTGCATCTGGACCACGAACGCATCGACATCGGCAATCAGAAGGGCGAGCTGGACACCGAAGCCTATGTCCGCCTGAATCCGAACCGGATGATTCCGGTGATCGAGGATTTTCGCGATACCGACGTGGCCGGCGAGCCTTTCGTGCTGTGGGAATCGAACGCGATCGTGCGCTACCTGTGCGCGCGTTATGGCGAGTCCACGCTGTGGCCGTCCGACGTCAAGGCGCGCGCCTCGGCCGATCGCTGGATGGACTGGCAGACCACGGCGTTCAGCCCGGCGATGGTCCAGGCTTTCCTGCAATCGGTGCGCGTGCCGGCCGACCAGCGCGACGACGCAATCATCGCCCGTTCCTGCGAGCGCACCGAGCCGCTGGCGAAAATGCTCGACGACGCACTGGCCGACCGCGAATTCATCGGCGGCGACCGCTTCACGATGGCCGACATCTCGCTGGCCTGCGCGGCGCATCGCTGGATGGGCATGCCCGTTGCGCACACGCCGCGTCCCAACCTGCAACGCTGGCTCGACGCCATGCGCGCGCGGCCTGCGGCGATGGGTATTCTGGTATTGCCGTTGAAATAATCCGGTAGGCGCCCGCGGCCGCGGGCGCCGATCGGGCGCCATATTGTCGGCCATCCGCTGCGCCAACGCTGGCGCAGCCTACATCAGCCCGAGCAGCCCTGCCCCCGCACCGAGCCCCACCAGCAGCAGCGGGTGCACGCGCGTCTTCAGCATCAGGCCGATGGTGACCAGCGTGACCATCGCCGCGGTCCATCGATGATCGACGCTGCTTGCCAGCACCCATCCCGTCGACATCAGCAGGCCGATCGTCAACGCCGATAAGCCGCGCCGGATCAGTCCGGGCCACACCGCATGCGGCGAGCGCCCCGCAAAGTACTCAAACCCCAGCGCGATTACGCTGGACGGGCCGCAGATGCCGACCATCGACGCAAACGCGCCGGCGGCGCCCGCTACCTGCCAGCCGAACAGCGCCACGAACAGGATATTGGGCCCCGGCGACGCCTGTGAAATCGCATAGAGCGCCGCAAACTGTTCGTCTGTCATCCAGTGACGGGTCTCTACCAAATAGCGATGCATATCGGGGATGACCGTGCCGCCGCCGCCCACGGCGAGCAGCGACAGCATGCCGAAATGCCCGAGCAGATCGCGCAGGATTTCGGGCGATGTCATGGCTTCTCCCGGCGCGCGGTGGCGCGATGTTCCAGCACCAGCGCAACCGGCACCAGCACCGCCATCACGGGCAGCAGCGGCCAGCGCAACAGCCCGATCGCCACGAACGCCGACGCGCCGACCATCACCGCGCGTACCGTGCGCGGCTGGCTCTGCGCCAGCTTCACGCCGGTCGACAGCACCAGCCCGGCGGCCACCGCGGTCATGCCCGCCAGCGCCTGCTGGACCTGCGGCACGTCCTGGTAGCGCAGATACAGACCCATCACGCACAGCACCACCACCATCGGCACGAATACCAGCCCGCAGAACGCCGCCAGCGCACCGCGCAACCCCGCGAAACGCAAGCCGAGCATCAAGGCCAGATTGATGACGTTGGGCCCCGGCAGCACCTGTCCCAGGCTGAGGATCTCCACGAAGTCGCGGTCGTCCAGCCAGCGATTGCGTTCCACCACCGAACGGCGCACAAATGGCAACACCCCGCCGAAACCGGAAAGGCCCATGCGGGCAAATTCAAAAAACAGCGTACGGGGCGTGGGCGGCGGCGCAAGCTCGGCCGCGTGTGACAGGGGCGTGGAGGACATGATCGTGATTGGGATCGCCTGCCTTGCGGATTGGGCAGGGTGCCGACATGGTAAGGCAGAACCGCACGCCGACGGACATGCGGGGCATCACGATTCGGCAAGAGGGGATCAGGGTTGACGATGTCCGCGCGGCATCGACATCGGCCGCGGGCGAAGTGGCGGTTGCCGCCGACGCTGCGGAAGGTGTGGGAATCGCCGAAGCTGCGCAAGCCGCCGCAGCGGCCCGCCCCCCGGGTGCGGGGGCGGCGGGCGGTGCGGCGGCCCGTGAGCATGCCCTGCGCCGCACCACATCGCGCGACATGCCGGGATTCAGCCGCCGCCGATGCCAACGGCAGCGTCGCGCACCACATCGCACACGACGGCCGCCGCCCCGCGCGTCGACGTTACGCCGGCGATTCCACCTTCACCGGCTCGATCTTCACTTCCTTGAGGCGCGGCTCGATGGCCTTGCCCTTGCGCGCGCGCTTGCCGACGTATGGCAGCAGCGTCTTGCCCGCCAGCTTTTGCGGCGGCACCTTGCCGCCACGGATGCCCGTACCCGAGATCATCAGGCCCGGCGCGCCAACGGCCACGGCCTGCTCGAGCGTTTCCTTCGCTTCAAGCTCCATCAGGATCACGCCGCGGCCGCCCGCAGACAGCACCTTGACCTCGTCCAGGCCCACCAGCAGCAGACGTCCGTTGGCCGAGAAGCACGCCACATGCGTGGCTTCCGTGCCGATCGGCGCCGGCGGCAGGATGGTGTCGCCGTCATCGAGCGTGATAAACGCCTTGCCCGCCTTCTGGCGGCTGATCATGTCGCCAACCTTGGTAACAAAGCCGTTGCCGCCCGCCGTGGCGATCAGCATGCGCTGCTCGGCGCCGCCCGCGAAGGTATGCGCGATCTGCGTGCCCGCGGCCAGGTCGATCAGCGTCGTCACCGGCACGCCGTCGCCGCGGCCGCCCGGCAGGCCCGCCACCGCCACCGAATAGACACGCCCATTGCTGCCGAACGCCAGCAGCGTATCGACGGTGCGGCATTCGAACGTGCCATAGAGGTTGTCGCCTGCCTTGAACGTGAACTGGGATGGATCGTGGCCGTGACCCTGGCGCGTGCGCACCCAGCCCTTGCCGGACACGATCACCGTCACCGGCTCGTCGATCACCTTTACCTCGGCAGCCGCGCGGCTGGCTTCCTGGATCAGCGTGCGGCGTGGATCCTTGTCCTCGGGGCTGTACTGCTTGGCGTCCTGCTCGATCTCCTTGATGATCTTGCGGCGCATCATCGTTTCGGACTTCAGCAGCACGTCCAGCTCGGCCTGTTCGTCGCGCAGCCGCGCCAGTTCCTGTTCGATCTTGATCGCTTCCAGCCGCGCCAGCTGACGCAGGCGGATTTCAAGGATGTCCTCGGCCTGCCGATCGCTCAGGCGGAACGCCTCGATCAGCGCGGGCTTGGGCTCGTCGCTTTCGCGGATGATGCGGATCACCTCGTCGATGTTCAGCAGCACCAGCATCCGCCCTTCCAGGATATGGATGCGGTCTTCCACCTTGTTCAGCTGGAAGCGCGTGCGGCGCGTCACCGTGGCGAAGCGGAACTCGATCCATTCGCGCAGGATGTCCTGCAGCCCCTTCTGGCGCGGACGCCCGTCGGTGCCGATCATCACCAGATTGATCGGCGCGCCCGATTCCAGGCTGGTATGTGCCAGCAGCGTCTGGATGAAGTCCTGCTGGTCGGTGTTCTTGCTCTTGGGCTCGAACACCAGCCGAACTGGCGCGTCCTTGCCCGATTCGTCGCGCACCGCATCGAGCACGGCCAGCATCGTGGTCTTGAGCTGGGTCTGCTCGGGCGTCAGCGCCTTCTTGCCGGTGCGGATCTTCGGATTGGTGATTTCCTCGATTTCCTCGAGCACCTTTTGCGACGACGTGTTCGGCGGCAGTTCGGTCACTACCATCTGCCACTGGCCGCGCGCCATTTCCTCGATGGTCCAGCGCGCGCGCACCTTCAGGCTGCCGCGGCCGTTCTCGTAGATCTGGGCGATTTCCGCGGCCGGCGAGATGATCTGGCCGCCGCCGGGATAGTCGGGCCCGGGCATGATCGACAGCAGCTCGGCCAGCGAGATATTGGGATTGCGGATCATCGCCACGGCGGCGCCTGCCACCTCGCGCAGATTGTGCGGCGGGATCTCGGTGGCCATACCGACCGCGATGCCGGACGCGCCGTTCAGCAGGACGAACGGCAGGCGCGCCGGCAGCAGCTTCGGTTCTTCTTCCGATCCGTCGTAGTTGGGCAGGAAATCCACGGTGCCCTGGTCGATTTCATCGAGCAGCAGCCGCGAGATGGGCGTGAGGCGCGCTTCGGTGTAGCGCATCGCCGCCGCGCCGTCGCCATCGCGCGAGCCGAAGTTGCCCTGGCCGTCGATCAGCGGATAGCGCAGCGAAAAATCCTGCGCAAGACGCACCAGGGCGTCATAGGCGGACTGGTCGCCGTGCGGGTGAAATTTACCCAGGACTTCACCGACCACGCGCGCCGACTTCACGGGCTTGGCATCAGCGCGCAGTCCCATTGCCTGCATCGCGTAGAGAATGCGCCGCTGCACCGGCTTCTGGCCGTCGGCCACTTCGGGCAGCGCGCGGCCCTTGACCACGCTGACGGCGTAATCGAGATAGGCCCGCTCCGCATAGCGGGCGAGGGTCAGCGAATCGGCCGGTTCATCGGCCTGATACGAAATGTCTGGTTGATCCATGTTTGGCAAGTTTTCGGTGCGCACAGCGCCAGGCGTGCGCGCGTGCCGAGGTTGCGATCAGCGTGGGATTCTAAAGGAAGTGGATGACGACGCCGCCATGGCGCGCACGCCGCGTTGCCGCCGTCAGGGCATGGGCCGGCGTCCGCCGATCACCATCCGCACCCGCTCGGCGGCCACACCCGTGCGCAGCACGCGCCCGCCCGATGCGCCATCCGGCTGGTACAGGCGGTAGAACTCGAGCACTGTGCTGACATACTGGCGCGTCTCGGGGAACGGCGGAATCTGGTTGTTATAGCGTTGCACCGCACCTTCGCCAGCGTTGTACGCCGCCAGCACCAGTTCAAGATTGTTCGGGAACAGCTCCATCAGGAAGCGCAGGTAGCGCACGCCGGCCGAAATGTTCAGCTTCGGATCGGCCAGCTTCTGTTCGACGCTGCGGCGCTTGTCGGCAGCGACGCCGAAGCGCGCGCCGGTGTCCGGGATCACCTGCATCAGCCCGATGGCGCCCTTGGGCGACACCGCCGACGCATTGAAGCCGCTTTCCACGGCCATCACCGCCTTGACCAGCGCCGGGTCAACGTTCTGCGCGTCGGCCACCTGCTGGATGATCGGCTCGACCTGGCGGATGTTCGGGTGGTTCAGCATGTAGCGGAACAGCTTTTCGCGCTCGGGGCTCGACTTGCCCTGCAGCGTGATGGCGCCGCGATGGCCCAGGTCTGCCGAATCGAGGTGGCCGCCGTCGCGCATGAACAGCGTGTAGCGCGCATCGAGCCGGGTGTCGGCAAAATGCGCCACGCCGTCGCCATCGACATAGCCCCACAGCTCGGCATGCGCGGGCGCCACGATGCAGGCGGACAGGGCCAGCGCGCACGCCAGGCGGGCGGCCCGTGCGGTCCAGCGCGATTGCCCTGTCGAATGCTTCATCGTTCTCGCTCCGGTGCAGGTGTCGGCCGTCAGATGTCGGCTTCCACCTCGTTGCCCTTTTCCTCGAGCCAAGTGCGACGCTGCGACGCTTCGCCCTTGCCCATCAGCATGTTCATCATGCTGACCGTCTGCAGCACGTCGAATTCACCAAGCGCCACCGGCAGCAGCCGACGCGTATCGGGATTCATGGTGGTTTCCCAGAGCTGCGCCGCGCTCATTTCGCCCAGGCCCTTGAAGCGCGAGATCTGCCACGCGCCTTCCTTGACGCCATCCTTGAGCAGCTTGTCCTGGATCGCCTCGAGTTCGCCCTCGTCCAGCGCATACAGCTTCTGCGCGGGCTTCTTGCCGCGCGCCGGCGCATCGACGCGGAACAACGGCGGACGCGCCACGCAGACGTGTCCCTTTTCGATCAGTTTCGGGAAATGGCGGAAGAACAGCGTCAGCAGCAGCACCTGGATGTGCGCGCCGTCCACGTCCGCGTCGGACAGGATGCAGATCTTGCCGTAGCGCAGGTTGGACAAGTCGGGCTCGTCGTCCGGGCCGTGCGGGTCCACGCCGATCGCCACGGCGATGTCGTGCACCTCGTTGTTGGCGAACAGGCGGTCGCGTTCGGTTTCCCAGGTGTTGAGCACCTTGCCGCGCAGCGGCAGGATGGCCTGGAATTCCTTGTCGCGGCCCATCTTGGCCGAACCGCCGGCCGAGTCGCCCTCCACCAGGAAGATCTCGTTGCGCTCGACATCGGTCGATTCGCAATCGGTCAGCTTGCCGGGCAGCACGGCCACGCCGGAGCCCTTCTTCTTTTCCACCTTCTGCGCGGCACGCGTGCGCGCCTGCGCCTGGCGGATCACCAGTTCGGCCAGCTTCTTGCCGAAGTCGACATGATGATTGAGCCAGAGCTCCAGCGCCGGACGGCTGAAGGTCGACACCAGCCGCACGGCATCGCGACTGTTCAGTCGTTCCTTGATCTGGCCCTGGAACTGCGGATCGAGCACCTTGGCCGACAGCACGAACGAGGCGCGCGCGAACACGTCCTCGCTCATCAGCTTCACGCCCTTGGGCTGCAGCGAGTGCATTTCGATGAAACTCTTCACGGCCAGAAACAGCCCTTCGCGCAGGCCGGATTCATGCGTGCCGCCTGCTGGCGTGGGAATCAGGTTGACATACGATTCGCGCACCGGCGCGCCGTCTTCGGTCCACGCCACCACCCACGAAGCGCCTTCACCTTCGGCAAACCCTTCCTCGCCGGGGTTCTTGTCCGGATCGGCAAAATGCTCGCCCTCGAACATCGGGATCACCAGTTCCGCGCCGCTGCCTTGCGCCAGCGCCTCGACCAGATAGCCCTTCAGGCCCTGCTCGTATTGCCAGACGGTCTGTTCGCCGGTTTTCTCGACCACCAGCGTGACCTTCACGCCGGGCAGAAGCACCGCCTTGGAACGCAGCAGCCGCTGCAGTTCGGCCATCGGGATGGCGGCCGAATCGAAGTATTTGGCGTCGGGCCATACCTGCACGCGCGTGCCGCTCTTCTTCTGGCCGCGGTCGAGCTTGCGGCTTTCCAGTGCGCGCGTGACTTCGCCGCCATGTTCGAAGGTCAGCGTCGATTCCATGCCGTCGCGCCATACCGTGACATCGAGCCGCGTGGCCAGCGCATTGGTGACCGACACGCCCACGCCATGCAAGCCGCCCGAAAACGCGTAGGCGCCGCCCTTGCCCTTGTCGAACTTGCCGCCCGCATGGAGCCGCGTGAAGACGATCTCGACCACCGGCACGCCCTCATCGGGATGGATGCCCACGGGAATGCCGCGGCCGTCGTCTTCCACGCTGATGCTGCCGTCGCGATGCAGGGTCACCAGGATGGTGGTGCCGTGGCCGCCCAACGCCTCGTCGGACGCGTTGTCGATCACCTCCTGCACGATATGCAGGGGGTTGTCGGTACGGGTGTACATGCCGGGCCGTTGCTTGACCGGCTCCAGGCCTTTCAGGACCCGGATGGAAGATTCGCTGTACTGACTGGTTTTGCTCGCCATGGAGTCGATACGGATAGTAGGTCTCGCGGCCGTCGTCGGCCGGTTTGCGCTGCATTGTAATGGATGGCCGCGGCCGGCAATCCTTTTGGAAAACCACGAAAATCCGCGGCCGGCAGGAATCCGGCACGGGAGGTAAACTCGGCAGCCAGCGGGCGGCAGACCGCGCGCCGCGCCGGCCACGCCTCGTCAGCGCCACAAAACAATAGAAACAATACCGAGCCCGACACCGACATGAACGACCGCAAACTGACCCTGACTTCCGTACTGGTGTGCGGCGGCCTGCTCGTCACCCTTTCCATGGGCATCCGGCACGGCTTCGGCCTGTTCAACCTGCCGATCACGCAGACGCATGGCTGGAACCGCGAGACCTTCGCCTTTGCGCTGGCGCTGCAGAACCTGATGTGGGGCGCCAGCCAGCCGATCACCGGCGCGCTGGCCGACAAGTTTGGCGCGATGCGCATCATGCTGATCGGCGTGGCGCTCTATGTGGCCGGACTGATCGTGATGGCGCTGGCCACCAGCGGCACGGCGTTTGCCACCGGCGCGGGCGTGCTGATCGGCATCGCGCAATCGGGCACCACCTACAGCGTGGTGTACGGCGTGATCGGCCGCGTGGCCAGCCCGGACAAGCGCGTGTGGGCCATGGGCATCGCCGCGGCGGCCGGTTCGTTCGGGCAGTTCCTGATGATCCCGGTGGAACAGACGCTGATTTCCACCGCCGGCTGGCAGAACGCGCTGTATATCCTGGCGTTCCTGGCTTGCTTCATGCTGCCGCTGGCGCTGATGTTGCGCGAGCCGAAGATCGAAGCGAACACCAGCGGCCCCCACCAGAGCATCGGCGAGGCCACGCGCGAAGCATTCTCCAACCGCAACTTCCAGCTGCTGACGCTCGGCTACTTCGTGTGCGGTTTCCAGGTCGTGTTCATCGGCGTCCACCTGACGCCCTATCTGAAGGATCGCGGCTTTGCCGACGTCAAGATCGCCACCGTGGCGCTGGCGCTGATCGGCCTGTTCAATGTCTTCGGCACCTACACGGCAGGCGCGATGGGCCAGCGCATGCCCAAGCGCTACCTGCTGTCGGCGATCTACCTTGCGCGCTCGTTCGTGATCGCCGGCTACCTGATGCTGCCGTTATCCGCGTGGAGCACGTGGATCTTTGCCGCGCTGATGGGTTTCCTGTGGCTGTCCACGGTGCCGCTGACCAACGGCATCATCGCGCAGGTGTTCGGCGTGAAATACCTGTCGATGCTGTCGGGCGTGGTGTTCTTCTCGCACCAGATCGGCAGCTTTCTGGGCGCCTGGCTGGGCGGCTACCTGTTCGACAAGACCGGCAGCTACGACATGGTGTGGATGATCGCAATCGGCCTTGGCGTGCTGGCCGCGCTGGTCAACCTGCCGATCCGCGAGCACGCACTGGTGCGCACCCAGCCGGCGGGCGCCTGACATGTCCGCCATCCACTGGACCCGGGGATTGGCCTACGTGGCACTGGCGGCGGTGCTGACGCTGGGCTTCCTGGCCTACCTGCGCCCGGCGTTCATGGTCGACCTGACGAACATGGTGTTGGCGTGGTGCGGCTAGCGGGCAGCTAGCGGGCGAAGGTGCTCGCTGTGCGGGCGCGTGACGCGAATGTGCTGCCGCGTCGCTGACAAGCGCCCGGCGCGGCCTGGCGACAGCGAAAGAGGACGAGGGCCGGCCGGCGGACGATCGTCCACGCGCCGGATCTTCAGGCGCCCTCGCCGCTGGTTTTCTTCTCCAGCACTTCCCAGCGCTCGAGCGCTTCCAGCAGTTCCATCTCGATCTCGTCGTGGCGCGTCGCCAGTTCCGCAGCGCGCGCGGGATCGCTGGCATAGAGCGATCCGTCTTCGAGCTGCGCGCCGATGGTCTTCTGTTCGGCTTCCAGCGCCGCAATCCGCTCGGGCAAACCGTCGAGTTCGCGCTGCTCTTTGTACGAGAGCTTGACGGTCCGGTTGGCGCCGCGTGCGTCGCGGCTGCTTGCCTTGGGCGCCTCGACTGGCTTCGCTTCGGCCTGCCGGGTGGCCTGCAGCGCCTGCGCGCGCGCCGACTGCTCGACCCAATCCGAATAGCCGCCCACCGATTCGCGCCACTGGCCATCGCCTTCGGCGGCGATCGTCGACGTCACCACGTTGTCCAGGAATGCCCGATCGTGGGACACCAGGAACACCGTGCCGCTATAGTCCTGCAGCAGTTCTTCCAGCAATTCGAGCGTGTCGATATCGAGATCGTTGGTCGGCTCGTCGAGCACCAGCACATTGGCGGGACGCGCAAACAGGCGCGCCAGCAACAGCCGATTGCGCTCGCCGCCGGAGAGCGATTTCACCGGCGAGCGCGCGCGTTCCGGCGCGAACAGGAAATCGCCCAGATAGCTCATCACGTGCTTGCGTTGCCCGTTGACTTCGACCCAGTCGCTGCCGGGGCTGATGGTGTCGGCCAGCGATTTCTCCAGATCGAGCGAGGTGCGCATCTGGTCGAAATAGGCCACCTGCAGGTTGCTGCCATTGCGCACGGTGCCGCGATCGGGCGCCAGCTCGCCAAGGATCAGGCGCAGCAGCGTGGTCTTGCCAACGCCGTTCGGGCCGATCAGGCCGACCTTGTCGCCACGCATGATCGTCGCCGTGAAATCGCGCACGACCACCTTATCGCCATACGACTTGGACACATCGACCAGTTCGGCGACGATCTTGCCGGAGCGCTCGGCCTGGGACACTTCGAGCTTGACGTTGCCCTGTACTTCGCGCCGCGCCTGGCGTTCGGCGCGCATCGTCACCAGCCGCTGCACGCGCGCCACGCTGCGCGTACGGCGCGCTTCGACGCCCTTGCGGATCCACACTTCTTCCTGCGCCAGCAGCTTGTCGAACTTGGCCTGCTCGACGGCTTCGTTGGCCAGCAGTTCGGCCTTGCGCGCCTGGTATGCGGCGAAGTTGCCGGGGAACGACACCAGCCGGCCGCGATCGAGTTCGACGATGCGCGTGGCCACGCGGTCCAGGAATGCGCGGTCATGGGTGATCAGCAGCACGCTGCCGCGAAAACCCAGCAGCAGGTCTTCGAGCCAGCGGATGGCCTGCACGTCGAGATGGTTGGTCGGCTCGTCGAGCAGCAAGATGTCCGGATCGGCCACCAGCCCCTGCGCCAGCGCGACGCGCTTCTGCAGGCCGCCAGACAGCGCGTCGACGCGCACATGCGGATCGAGATCGAGTTTGGCCAGCGTGGTCTCCACGCGCGTGCGCAACTGCCATGCATCGGCCGCATCGAGTTCGGCCTGCACGCGATGCAGTTCGGCCAGCGTGGCCTCGTCGTTGTGCGTCTCCAGCCGGGCCAGTGCGGCGTCGTAGCGCAGCAGCAGATCGTGCGCGGCACCCATGCCCTGGCTGACCGCATCGAACACGGTCAGCCCCGGCTCGAACTGTGGCTCCTGCGCCACATAGGTAGACGTCACGCCGCTCTGGCGCGCGATCAGCCCATCGTCGGGCGCGGAAAGTCCTGCAACGATACGCAGCAGCGACGATTTGCCGGAGCCGTTGCGGCCGATCAGGCCGACGCGTTCGCCTGCTTCGATCGAAAAATCGGTGTGGTCGAGCAAGGCCACGTGGCCAAAGGCCAGTTGGGCATCGGAAATGGAAAACAGGGCCATGGTGTCGGACGGGGTAAGCGGCGCCGGGAGCGAGGAAACCGGAAGGAAACTTCGCCGGCGCGCAGGCAGGCCCGAATTGTAGACGACTGTGCTGCGCGCCATGCTTCGCCAGTTTCGGCCGCGGCGCGCACCGCCCGAAAAAAAAAGATGGGCCCGTTCAGCCGAACGGGCCCAAGAGTCTCTCCTCGGTGCCCTGCTCGCAAGGCACGTCTGAAGCATAGCCACGCGCGACCTGCGCCAGAAGTCGGACAAATCCGTAAGGGAAAGTCCCCGTCAACCCGCAAGCCGCACGAGCGTTGCTCGCCGTGGACGTCGAAGCGGTCTTCCAGGACTTCGGGTTGTGCCGCGACGCCCCGCCGTGGAACAATCTGCGAACAACAATCTGCACCGGCAGATTGCTCCGAACGCACAACGACAGCAGCACCGCAGTACGAGAGCCGGATCGATCCGGCCATCGGCGGCCAACGCGCCGCCTGGGTTTTTCCTGACAATTTTCGACGGGTGTCTACATGATCAATTCGGGCCTGCCGCGCCGTGCCTTGTTCCAGGGCATGGCGCCTGTCGTATTCTCGCTTGCCGTCCTGCTCTGCCTGCCGCCTGCGCCGGCGCGCGCGGCCACGCCAAATCCGGTGGTCGCGCGCATCCAGCAGAGCGGCGTCATCCGCATCGCGCACCGCGAAAGCTCGGTGCCGTTCTCGTTCGTGGCGGACGGCAAGCCGATGGGCTATGCCGTCGACCTGTGCCTGAAAGTGGCCGACGCGGTGCGCAGCCAGCTCAAGCTGCCGCAACTGCGCGTGGAATGGGTGCCGGTGACGCCGGCCTCGCGCATTCCCGCCATCGTCGATGGCAAGGCCGATCTCGAATGCGGATCGACCACCAACAATCGCGAACGGCGCGAACAGGTAGCCTTCACCATTCCGCACTACATTGCCGGCAGCCGCATGCTGGTGAAAAGCGATGCGGGCATTCGCAAATGGAGCGACCTGCGCGGCAAGACCGTGGTATCGACCACCAAGACCACGCCGCTGGAAATGCTGCGCAAGATGGACGAATCGGGCGCGATGGGCTGGAAGGTGGTGGAGGCCAAGGACCACGCCGAGGCGTTCGCGATGGTGGAATCGGGCAAGGCCGACGCCTTCGTGATGGACGACGTGCTGCTGTTCGGGCTGCGCGCCAACGCAAAAAATCCGGCCGCGCTGGCGGTAACCGGGGACCTACTGACGATCGAACCGTACGCGATCATGCTGTCCAGACAAGACGCAGAGTTCAAGAAGATCGTCGACCGCGCGCTGATCGCGTCTATTTACGACCAGGAAACGCAAAAGCTGTATCGCAAGTGGTTCCTGCAGCCGATTCCGCCCAATGGGATCACGCTCGACATCCCGATGAGCTATCTGCTACGCGACTCGTTCAAGTTCCCGAGCGACAAGGTGGCGGACTGAGGCTTCGTACCGCGCGTGGCGGCGCCGGCCACGCGCGTTGCGCTGGCGGCATTTCCGGAACGCGCCGCCGTAACTTGCCGCCGGCGGTTTGGGCCAGCGGTGCGCTCGCCGTCGGCGCCGTAAAACTTGCCATGGCCTGCCGCGCCGTGCGCGCCGCCATCGCCATCTCCCCAACAGGGCCGCCATCGCGCGGCCCTTGCCTGTCGCCGTCCTCCACGGCCGCCGGAACAAAACCGGCACCTGCGCCGCCGTCCCGTGCGAAGATACCGGCCGTGCCGCAACGGCCGCCCATCCTTGCCCGACGATAATGACTGCCGCCGCCTCCCTGAAGCTGTCCGACCTGTCTGTTTCCACCACTGTGGCCGGGTTGATCGCCATGCTGACCGGCTACACCAGTTCGCTGGTGCTGATGATCCAGGCCGGCCAGGCCGCGCATCTGTCCGATGCCCAAATCGCGTCGTGGATCTGGGCGTTATCAATTGGCATGGGCGTGACCACGTTGGGACTGTCGCTGGTCATGCGCGTGCCGATCGTCGTGGCGTGGTCCACGCCGGGCGCCGCGCTGCTGATCGCCAGTCTGCCGGGCGTGCCCTACCCCGAAGCCATCGGCGCGTTCCTGCTGGCCGCGCTGATGATGACGGCCGCCGGGCTGACCGGCTGGTTCGACAAACTGATGAAGGCGTTGCCGGCCAGTATCGCGTCGGCGCTGCTGGCCGGCATCCTGTTCCGCATCAGCATCGATGTGTTCGTGCAAGCGCAGCATCACACCGTACTGCTGCTGACGATGTTTGCCGCCTATCTGCTGGGCCGCCGCTGGTGGCCGCGCTATGCGGTGCCGGGCGTGCTGGCGATCGGCATTGCGCTGGCCGCCGCGCTGGGCCAGTTGCACTTCGACCAGTTCCACTTCGCCGTGGCGCGGCCGGTGTGGACCACGCCGGCATTTTCGCTGTCGGCGTTCATCAGCATCGGCCTGCCGCTGTTCATCGTGGCGCTGGCCTCGCAGAACATTCCCGGACTGGCGGTGCTGCGCGCGGACGGCTATCACGTGCCGGCCAGCCCGCTGATCGCCGTGACGGGGCTGGCGTCCGCCATCCTCGCGCCGTTCGGATCCCATGGCATCAACCTCGCCGCGATTACCGCCGCCATCTGCACGGGTCCCCAGGCCGACGCCGATCCGCGCCGCCGCTACATGGCCGCCGTGGTTTGCGGGCTCGGCTATCTGGCGATGGGCGTGATGGCGGCCAGCATCGCCGCACTGTTCGCGGCGTTTCCCAAGGCGCTGGTGGTGGCCGTGGCGGCGTTTGCCCTGCTCGGTTCGATCGCCAATGGCCTGACCGTGGCCATGCAGACGCCGGCAGAGCGCGAATCGGCGCTGCTGACATTCATGATCACGGCCTCCGGCATGACGCTGGCCGGCGTCGGCTCTGCATTTTGGGGCGTGGTGGGCGGCATGCTTGCGCTACTGGTCCTCAGGCCGCGCACCGCACGCGCCGCCTGACCGGTGCCGCCTGACCTGCGCCGCCGCGCCAGACCGCCGTCAGAGCAGCAGGAAGGCAACCTCCGCCGCCGTGATCGACGACAGCGATACGCCCTTGCGACGCTTGTAGAGTACGTGCTCCAGCACGCGATCGCGATGCTGGGCAAACACTTCACGGTCGAGTCGCAATGCAGCGACGCCATAGTGTTCGGTCAGCAGCTTGTAGACGCGATGCCGCACCAGCAACATCTCGTTCTCGGCCTGCAGGCGCGACATTTCCGCGGCGTGCTCTTCCTCGAGCTGGCGCATGCCGACCACCACACGCGCATGCATGCCGCGATAGCGGTCGATTTCAGTGTGGGCACGGCGTAATTCCTCGCGCAGTGCCCGCGCTTCCTGCATCAGCTTGAAATGTTGCTGGACGCCGCGCTGGATGCGGGACGCTTCTTCCAGCGCGTGATCGGCGGAGGCAATCGTGTTCTGCCAGACGCCTTCACCAAATTCGGCGGCGGCCTCGGTTGCCACCGCTGCTTCGGCCATTTGCGTGACCGGCCAGGCTGCGGCCGGATCCGGATCGTTGTTCATACCGCTCCCCTTATCCCGTCAGTCAACCTATTGCCACGGCATTTTTTTCGATGCGAGCCGGGTCAGGTCGATGCGATCACCGCGACATTCTGATATGGCCACCTCGTTGACTATCCCGGGTGACTATGGCGCCATGCGCCTTCCTTCATTCAAAGCCGGTATCGACTGCGGCACAACCACCCGGAGGGAGGGCTGTTCAACCGCCGGAAACCCGCATGACGACTGGATTCTGAGGTATTTTCACGCGGTTTGGCAGACCCGTTTGGGGGGCGGCCTGCATAATAATGGGCTCGAATCCGCCCAAGGCGCCGCAAGCGCCGCTTTTTTCACCGGGGAATATCGCCAACATGAACGGATACCTGCTGCTCGCCCTCGCCATCGTCGCGGAAGTCATCGCCACCAGCAGCCTGAAGGCAGCGGAAAACTTCACGCGCCTGGGGCCCAGCGTCCTCGTGGTGACTGGCTACGTTGCCGCCTTCTGGCTGTTGATGCAGGTGATGAAGACCGTGCCCGTGGGAGTGGCGTATGCGATCTGGTGCGGCGCCGGCATTGTGCTGGTCACCCTGATCGCTGCCGTGCTGTACCGCCAGGTGCCGGACTTGGCCGCCTGGATCGGCATCGCGCTGATCATCGGCGGCGTGGCAGTGATCCAGCTGTTTTCGAGGATGAGCCACTGACGGACGCGACCGCTTCACCGCGTCGCCCGTCATCCCGATACCGCACTCCTCAGGGCTGATCCGGCCCGGTAGCGCCCCCGATACGGCCCCAAAACCTGCCCCGGCCACCCACCCCTTGCCAGCGCTGCCGCCTCAGCTTTTGGGCGGCAGCAAGCGCAGCAACCGATTGATCTGCGCCAGCGTGTCGCATTCGTCGGCATTGCGCTTGCGGCGCTGATCGATGATGTCCAGCAACGTCCGGATCTCCGCGTTCTTGACCTCGCAGCTCGCCTTCGGCTCATTGGTACACGCCACATTGATCTCGCCTCGCAAGCTCTCCTGCGCAATATCGATCAGCGCCGTACATCCAGATGTATCCGCCAGCGCCGGATCGGATGCCGGCTGCACCGCGATAGCGCGCGACGTGGCAAGCACGGCAAGAACAGACAGACAGCGCAAAAGCGTCCGGGCAAAGGGCATGGATAAACAGGATGAAAGAGGACGGGCTCACGCCTGCGGCGTGCAGGCGACATCATAGCCGTTTGCAATATCTGACTAGTGGAAATCGGAGCGCGGGGGATGGCGGAGGCGGGGGGGGGGCGGGGAAAATGCCGAACAGCGCGCCAGCAAGCGCAAGGCTATGGCTATGGCTTGCGCCAAGCGGACAAGTTCAGTTCTGGACAGTCGCACCTGGCTTTGCCGCCAAGAAGATCCGCTCCGGCATCCGCAGATTGCGCAGTTCCAGCGCTTCCAGCGGGCCCCGCCCAACGGCCGCGCGCATCTGATAGCGGATCGGATATCGCATGTCAGCCGGTGCGGCAAGCCGCGCTGCGCGCGGCAGCAGGCTTTCTGAATGCTCCGGTCGATCGGCCGCGTCTGCCGACTCACTGTCGTTCTTGCCTTGGCCTGCACCTAAAGTGTCGGGCGCGGCCTGGAATGTAAGCTGGACCGTCGCGCTATCCACAGGCGTCACCCGCGCATGCTCCAGCATGCGGATCCAGGCCCAGACACCTTCGGTCTCAAAGCTTTTGTTTGTGCTGGCGGTCTCGCTTTGCCATTGCAGCAACGTGCGCGGCGCTTGCAGGTTGTTTGCCGGCCATGTCATGGACTGCCAAGTTTCGCGCTGGTTGTAGTAGTGCAGCGTCTGGTTATCGATCGTCAGCACGGTGTCAGTCAGGCCCGGCGTGGGAATCGGCTTGAGTTCGAAGCGGTACTGGGGGTCGCCTTGCACCAGCAGATGGGCACCCACGCGCTGCAATGTGTTGATGAACTGAAGGAAAGCCGGATCGAAGGCCAGCCCGTGCGCGCCGCTGCCGACGGGCACCCATTGGTCGCCTTGTAGCACCAGCACGCCGGCCAGTTCGGCCAGGAGGAAGGCATTGATCAGACCGCTCTGCGGGCGGATATGGCGCGCCAGTTCGGGCAGCGATGCGTCATTGGCCGTGTCGGCGAAGGGATAGCGGCTGGCAAATGCACGGTTCCACGGCAGTGCGATGGACTGCCGCCACGCCTCGTTGAGGCTGGCCTGCGCCGGTTGCAGGACGGATTGCAATGCCTGGGCAACCGGGCGGACGAACAGCGTGTCGCCCATGCCGGCCCATTCGGCGCCGAGGCTCGCTGCCATGAGCTGGCCATAGGCTTGCGTGTCGGCAAGATCCGATCCTTTACCCTGGAACAGCGACTGGGCCATCTGCCGCGCCTGCATGTCGGCGTCCGCACTGTTGGTCAGCTGCTGCAGGCGCAGCCGCGCCGCGGTGATCCGGTCGAGATAGCGCTGCAAGCTCATGTCGCTGCTGCCAGTGCTACCCCTACTCCCACCACCCTGCCCGGCCTGCCCCACCAGCCGCAGCACCGGACCAAACGCTGCCGCGAGCGGGCCGGCCGGATCGGGCCTAATGGCTGCGGGTGCCTCGTCCTTCCGACCCAGAATCCCCTGCGCCTTGGCCACCAGGGTGTCCGACAAAGAATCCTTGTGCGCACCGGCGCCACCCTGATACGCGAGCGACTTCATGAGCGCGATGACCGGCGACTGGCGCGCGTCGGCCATCAGCTTGAGTTGATCGACGACACCGGGCAGCGTCGCGGCCGACTCCCACTGCATCCCGTTCATGAACTGCTGCCAGTGCTCGGCGTAGTCGGCAAAATACCG
>NZ_JBXALD010000018.1:0-91935 GCF_058799075.1 Cupriavidus sp. GW822-FHT06G04
AAGACGCAGCTCAACATGGGCTATCTGGTCGATCACAAGCGCCAGAAGCGTGGGGAAGGTTTTGAGTTGCGGACGTCGGGGTGGGGGGCTTTGCGGGCGGGCAGGGGGATGCTCCTCACCGCCCACGACCAGCCCGACGCAGGCGGCCAGCAACTGGACATGCAGCAGACGATCGCCCAACTGGAAAGCGCGCTGGCGATCGCGAAATCGTTGGCTGAATCGGCCGCGACCGCTAACGCGGCGCCGGCGGATACGGACGCTCAGAAGCAGGTCAATGAGGAGTTTGGCGGACTGAAGAAGCCGGCGATTCTTGCAACTGCCCCCGCTTCCGTCGGCATTGTTTCGGGGCGTGGCGTTCAGATTGCTGCGGCTGACAATGTGTCGACGGTGGCTGGCAAGAATGTCGATATGACCGCAGTCAAGCGCTGGACGGTGGCCGCAGGCGAATTGGTCTCGATGTTCGCGCAGACGCTGGGGATCAAGCTGTTCGCAGGCAAGGGGCCTGTCGAAATCCAGGCACAGAGCGACCTGATGTCCTTGCTCGCCGACAAAGACGTAACGGTCGCCAGTGTGAACGGAACGGTAAATATTGCGGCAGCCAAGGAACTGATCCTCAGCTGTGGTGGGGCGTTCGTGAAATTGTCCGGCGGCAATATCACCCTGGGCGGCCCAGGCGACCTGATCTACAAGTTCATCACGATGCAGAAAAAAGGTGCGGAGTCATACCACATTCCGCTCAACCTCAATCACCCAAGCGTTATGGCAATGCCTACACGTCCCCTCGTGCTTCGTGCGGCAGCCTCGCCCGCTGCGACCGGGGCTCTAACAAAGAGCATGCCGTACACGTTGCTGGCTGATGGTGTCGTAGTGCGACAAGGCGTGATGGACGACACCGGTGAACTTCTGGTGGACCACGCACCTACAACAAAAAAATACACCTTGCAAATGGCAAATGGCGTGACGCATGACCTGCCGGTGCCGGAAGAATACCGCGGGGATGCAGGCAACGGCGAGCTTGCGAATCTGGGCTTTCACTTTCACGAGGGCGTCCCCGAAGAGAACGTGAATCAGGCAGACCGAGCCGTGCATCGCCAGGCCTATAACGATCTGCTCAACCCTAACCCGGAAGCCTGACGATGTCCGAGCAAAAGCCAATCGTTACACCCATTGCGCTGTCGCGCACGAACAGCGCGACGATTACTCTGCCGTGGTTTGTACAGCGCACCGAGTATTGTCCGGCGCAATCCACCTTCAAGCCACTGGTGAACGGCGAGGAGGCGTTCGGCGTGGTCTATGACGCCATCGCGGCAGCGCGCCGCTCTGTCGACATCATCTGCTGGGGGTTTCAGCCGTCCATGTACTTCAAGCGGGGCGATCGCGATGCCGTGTCGATCGGGCAGTTGCTGGCCCGCAAGGGGGCCGAGGGAGTACGCGTACGCCTGCTCTGCTGGCAGGACGATATCCATATGGCTGAGTGGAGCGAGAACAATATGCCGGGCAACAATTTTGCCACGATGGCGAAACCCCATCTACCCGACTGGTTTCTCGCATTGCCAGGCATGTCGATGGTGACGCGCGACTATCAAAAATCCTTTCAGCGGGAATTTGACCTGGAATGGTTTCGGCGGGTGAATCTGAACAACGTCACCAAAGACAACAAGCGGCTGGAGCGTGCACTGGCGGAGAAGCTGGGGAAGCGGCTGGCGAGCTCGCTGTTTGGCTTCAAGCCTTTCGACGGCATTGAATTTGCGACGCGGGGCTTTGACCCGTGGGATCGCTCGCTGATCGCCTTTCAGACCTGGTTGTTTGGCAAGGATTCGCAGCGCGACGCAAAAACCAAGGCGACGAACAGCGCCGCGATGGGAGCAGAGCCCACCCACCATCAGAAGATGGTCCTGGTGGATTACGAGCTGCCAGAGCAGGCGCTTGGCTTCGTCATGGGTCACAACATGCTGGATACCTATTGGGACCGCAATGATCATAGCTACGTGCGGATGCATCCCAGGATGGGGCGCAACGGCGAGCACCCTCGCCAAGACATTTCTGCGCGGGTCACGGGGCCGGTGCTGCAATACCTGAACAGGAACTTCTGTCAGGCATGGGACGATGCAACGGGCCAGAGCCTTGGCAAGGCGCGCGAAGGCATTGCGGAGAAACTGCAACTGCGACGCGACTGCGATACCCCGGTGATGGCGCAGATCCTGCGCACCCAGGCGCAGAAAGGAAAGCGGGACATCGAATCGATGTACATGAATGCCGTGAACAACGCCACGCAGTTCATCTACATCGAGAACCAGTATTTTCGGTTTCCACCGTTGGCCGAGAAGATCAAGGCGGCGGCGGCCGAACAGGTTAAGCGGGGTCGGGACCCGGGCAAGCATGGGCCGATCCACCTGTTTGTGGTGACGAATGACAACGATGCGGGCATCGGCGCGGGGACCGTCAACACTTATCGAATGCTGGATGCCCTGGGCCGTGCCGACACGATTCCGGGTGTGGCGCGCGATGAGCGGGCCGACAAACTGAAGGTGGAACTGGAGGCGGCACGCACGCAAGCTGCCGGAGCGACCTCGCCGCAGGCGCAAGCGGCTGCGCAGGCGAAGGTGGCGGAACTGGAGCAGCGGCAGCAGGCCAACGCGGACGAAAGCAAGCGGATACCGTCCGTCGAGATTCCCGGGCTGAAGGTCCACGTTTGTTCGCTAGTGGCGCCGGATTCCCCGCCGGGGAAATGGGACTACGTTTACGTGCACGCCAAGCTCATGATCGTGGATGACGTGTTCACGACCATCGGCTCGGCCAATATCAACACGCGCAGCATGATGGCGGACAGTGAACTGAACATCTGTCATGAGCACATGGGCGTGACCCAGCCACTGCGCAGGCGGCTGTGGGACATTCATACGAATGGGTTGGGGGCGCAGGATGATCCGGTGGAGGCTTTTGAGGTGTGGGATCGTATTATCCATGGCAATTCTGTGCTGCTAACTGATCCATCACAACGCCCGCTTGCATCTCTGGTGGGTTTCATGCGGACGGCCAAGGATCGGAGCTATGCGGACTGAAACCATGAACCGTAGTCTTCTGATCTGCTCACTGTCTCTTCTCATCTGCGCCTGCTCAAATAGGGAGAATTCATTGCCTTCGTCACCCGACGTGGGCGCTATGCGCGCCAACCTGGCTTTTACCTGTACCGCTGAGGCCGACCATTTGCCGCCACTGGATCCGCAGACGGATAGCCTGTTCCTGTACGCGCGTCATCTCCAGAAGCAGCCGGGGCCGAAAGACTTTAACGAGATGGCACGCTACTACCGGATCGCGGCAGCGCACGGGCACTACAAAGCCAACCACAACCTGCAGTTGCTCGTTTCGCAGGGTTTTGCGGATTCGCCTGCTCCGTCCAGGGAAACCATTGATCTTGCAGCGCAGTTGATTAGCCAGGGTGTTCCCGGGGGGTACTTCGACATGGGCCACTATCTGGAATTGGGCTATGGCGTGAAGCAGGATAGCGAACTGGCCCTGCGCTATTTCCGCAAAGCTGCTGACTTGGGGAATCCGGAAGCCCAGTCATATATTGCCAACCTTCTTGCTCCTTTCGACAAGGCACCGGAGATCGCACTTAAAATGCGGCAATGCGCCACTGACCAGGGATATGGTGATGCCGCCAATACGCTGGGGATTTATCGTCAGCACAAGAAGAATTTTGTCGAAGCAATTCTTGCATTTCAGCAAGGGGTCAAGGCCGGAAATTCGCTCTCGGCGCTCGCTTTGGAAGAGGGATTTAAGGGGCCACCACAATCTGATCGGATGAATTTTCTGGCGCTTGATCGTGACGCGGAGCGCTCGCATCGCTATAAGTTGATCCACAAGTTCATCAAGTCGAACGACGGCCGCAACCCGAAGGTACCGGACATCGACAAGATCGTGCCGCTGCCGCCGGCCAAGCTGCCAGAGTGGGACGGTACTTTCCAGTGGCAGAAGGAGCAGGATGCGGCTGTGCCGCCACAGAAGCCCGCCGAGGAACTGGTGCAGCGACTGGCCAGGGAGAAGAATCTCGATCCAGCGACCGGCCTGCCGCTCGGCACTTCGAGCAAGGCCGAACGCCTGCCGCTTGGCAAGAAAGTCCGGACGGGAGAGCGATGCCCGCAGGACGGACGCTGGTGCGTGCCGCATGTGGCCCGCATCAAGCCGGATGCGACGCGGTACTTCAAGGAAGGTGACGTGATGCCGCCGCTGGTTTATGAAGATCCGCGCCTGATACCGGGTCTTGACCGGTTACTTGGCAAGCGCCAGCGCATATCGGATGTCGGCTGGCAATTGGTCTCCTACGACGTCGATGCCTGACCGGTCGGCGATTCTATGCACTCACTGATCCACTGAATGTCCTGGCCAGTTCCGAAGCTGTGCGCAATCAAGCGCCCAGAGCCATTCACGTTGCGTGTCTGGCTTCCCATCTCGCTTACGCTCCTGATCTGCGCTTGCTCAAACAAGGAGAATTCGTTGCCTTCGCCACCTGATCTTGGTGCCGTGCGCGCCAACCTGGCCTTTACGTGCATGCGAGAAACCGACCACCTGCCGCCACTGGATCCACAGATGGATAGCCTGTTCTTGTACGCGCGTCATCTCCAGAAGCAGCCTGGGCCGAAAGACTTCAACGAGATGGCGCGCTACTACCGGATCGCGGCAGCGCACGGGCACTACAAAGCCAACCACAACCTGCAGTTGCTCGTTTCGCAGGGTTTTGCGGATTCGCCTGCTCCGTCCAGGGAAACCATTGATCTTGCAGCGCAGTTGATTAGCCAGGGTGTTCCCGGGGGGTACTTCGACATGGGTCACTATCTGGAATGGGGTTACGGCGTGACGCAGGATAGCGAACTGGCCCTGCGCTACTTTCGCAAAGCGGCGGACTTGGGTAGCCCGGAGGCCCAGGCATACGTTGGCGAGAAACTGGCTCCGGCAGATATGGCCCCTGAAGTTGCCCTTCAAATGCGGCAGTGCGCAGCCGTCCAAGGTTACGGGGAAGCAGCGAATATGCTTGGTATCAACCGTCAGAACAAAAGGTTGTTCCCAGAAGCTGTCCGAGCGTTTCAGATTGGTGTCGCTGCCGGCAATTCACAAGCGGCTTCCTTCCTGGAGGGGGGGTTCAATGGACCGCCGCAGAGCGACGAGCTTAATTACTTAGCATTACCTTTTGATGCCGAACGTTCCCGCCGCTACAAGGCAATCTGGAAATTCCTCATTGCCAACGACGGCCGCAACCCGAAGGTACCGGACATCGACAAGATCGTGCCGCTGCCGCCGGCCAAGCTGCCGGAGTGGGACGGTACTTTCCAGTGGCAGAAGGAACAGGATGCGGCTGTGCCGCCGCAGAAGCCCGCCGACGAGCTTGTTCAGCGACTTGCCAAAGAAAAGAATCTCGATCCAGCGACCGGCCTGCCGCTCACCACTTCGAGCAAGACCGAACGCCTGCCGCTTGGCACGAAAGTCCGGACGGGAGAGCGATGCCCGCAGGGTGGACGCTGGTGCGTGCCCCATGTGGCCCGCATCAAGCCGGACGCCACGCGGTACTTCAAGGAAGGCGACGTGATGCCGCCACTGGTTTATGAAGACCCGCGGCTGATACCCGGTCTTGATCGGTTACTTGGCAAGCGCCAACACGTATCGGATGTCGGCTGGCAATTGATCTCCTACGACGTCGATGCCTGACCGGCCGGCGATTCCATGCACTCACCGTTCCACTGAATGTCCTGGCCAGTTCCGAAGCTAAGCGCAATCAAGCGCCCCGAGCCATTCCCGTTGCGTGTCTGGCTTCCCGTTTCGCTTACGTTCGCGGCAGCATCGGCAGCGCTGGTGCTCAGATTCTGGCCTGCAGGTAAAGCGACGCGCGACATGCTTTTCTGGGGAGAACTGGTCGGGGTGCCGATTATCGTGGCCTGCCTTGTACTCGGCTGGAAATTAGTTCCATGGCAGCGCGAGCAACTTTTGGCCGAGGAGGCGGAGCGTGAACACGCGCGTATCAAATTGCTTTGGAGTACGTGGTCGCGTCGACATCGCGTCATCCGGCACGTTGCGACATTTTTACCGGTGAAGGAGAGCGCAATCGAGCTGGGCAGAACGGGTACTGAACTGCCTGTGAATCTGCAGCGAGCGGTGGGCTTTGCATGGCTGAAGCCCGATACGGATGAATCGCGTTTCATGCGCATCCTTTATCTCATTGCGGATCGATTCCGGCCTGCGCTCGAGGGTTTGCGGGCAGTCCATGTCGTGCTTGTTCTCGATACCTTTGATAGCACGGCCGTGGATTTGGGGGCGGCCGATGCAGCAAAGGTGTTCACGAGTGCGATGCCAGGGATTGATGTCAGTGTGGAGGCCGCGAAGGCGGCTGATTGCGCGGAATGGATCACTGAGCAGGTTGACACCATTGATGGTATCGCCCGCCTGATGGTGGCCATACAGCTATGGGATGCGGGCGATGCGCCTGGCAACTTCAGCGAGGGTGCCGTGGGGATCCTTATCGAGCCTTCTGCGCATGCCACAAAGCCGGTGAGACAGGTTGCGCCGGAGGCCGGCTCCATTCTTCGTCCCATGATCACAGGCAGCGATATGTTGAACGAGGACCTCGCGCAACTCGTTGCCATGCAACTCGAAGGCAACCGACTTACACATCTCTGGTTTTCAGGGTGCGGTGAGGAATCCGCCGTCATCACATCAACGCTTCACCAGCTTGCTCCGGATCAGCGAGTCGATCGTCAGCTAGACCATATGATCGGCTTGCCGGGGCCAGTCAGCGGCTGGATCGCACTTGGCACGGCACTAGAAGCAGCAACCGAAGCGGCCGGCTCGCATTTGGTTGCCTGGAAAGAGAGGGATAACGAGACGATCCAGCTGTGCGTGGTGACTGGAACACCAGCGCATGAATCGGGCAAGGAAGCATAAATTGAAAAATTACGTGTTGGGTCGCTGGCTGGTCTTGATTGGCGCCTTGGGGGCTCTGATTGCCTTTGTCTTTTGGACAGTGAGCTTGCAAGATCTGCAGAACTGGTTTGCCCAGTACGGCCTGCAATTGGGTGCCGTGATGCTTATCGTCACGGCTTTGCTTGTCGTTGAACTCCCCGGGCGGCGACAAACACGGCTCGCCATGCAGGATGCCTCCAAGGAGCAGGGCCTGGAGCCGCCCGAGGCTAAGGACAAGGCTGTTTTTGCAGCAAAGTCCGCGCAAGCCGCCGAGCTGGAAGGCTTGGGCAATCTGCGCGCTGTACTGCGGGCGGATTTTGGTTGGCGCTGGCGCTATAAATTGCCCTGGTTGATGCTAAACGGCGACAACGCCGCAATTGGCCGACTACTTCCAAATCTGAGGGAGCAAGGGTGGTCGGTCAGCAGCGATGCCGTGTTGTTGTGGGGCCGATCGGGTGCCGACGGCCAATCCGACGCCGCGTGGCTCAAGCACGTATGCAGGCTACGTCGCCGTCGACCCATTGACGCTGTCGTGCTCGTGACGGATGGCGACAAGGACCTGCCGACACAGCGGCGGGGCACCGACGCACCTGGCATTCGCCTGGCGCGCATCGCCGAGATCTTGCGCTGGTCCGCCCCCCTTTAAGCGCTGGAAGTTGGACCGACCAGCGCGTCATCCATCGGAGACGCCCCTGTAGTCTTTTGCGGTATGCCGGGGCATGCCAACGCCAGGTCTGTCGAGGCAGCGCTGCAAAACCTGCGTTGTGAACTATCGCGCCGCAGTCTGGCGCAATTGCCGCAGACTGGCCAAGAACGCTATCTCGGTAAGCTTTCCCAACGGTTGGACGACCGGAGCAAGGCGTTGGCGGAGTGGCTGGCTGGACTCGCAGGTGCTGCCCGCGGGCAACTGCTGGTTCGCGGAGTCGGTTTTGCTCCGGCGTTCGGGCTCGAGGGAAGCCAGGACGCCGACACCGATTTGCCGATCTGGCAATACCTGGCCGACGCTGCGCGCAGTCAGCCCGGCCGCCACACCGCCTGGCATCCGCTGACGATCTGTGCCTGGCTTGCGCTGCTAGCGATCGGGCTATGGACTGCCGCCATGCTCATCTCAGGCCTGCGCAATGAGCACGACCTCCAATCCGCCCAGCAAGCGGTGCACGACGTCCAATCTGCCTCCACCGCCGCCGCGCGCCTCAAAGCCCTCGACACGCTGCAGCAGCAGATCCTCCGCTACGAGTACCGCGTCCAGCATCACGCGCCGATCTTCACGCGTTTTGGCCTGAACCGTGACCCGGAGGTGCTGGCCGCGCTGTGGAAGCCGTACGCAAAGGCCAGCCAGGACATCCTGGTGACGCCCGTGGCGCAAAACCTCGAATCCACGTTGGTCGATCTCTCGCAATTGCGGACGGATGGATTGAGCGAGGAAACCGCCAAGTGGGCGCTGGATGGGCGCGACACGCTCAAGGCTTACCTGATGCTGGCTCACCCGGCGCGGGTGGAGCCTGCGTTCCTGTCGCAGAAACTGGCAGCGCACTGGTCCACCGATGCCAGAATCACTCCAGGACAGAGACAGGACCTGGCCGAGCGATTCGCCAAGTTCTACGCCGAACACCTCAAGGTCAATCCGGCCTGGCGTATCGAGCCGCGCTCTGATCTGGTGGCCGGCGCGCGTCAGACGCTGCTGGCCGTGATCGGCGAGCGCAATGCTGTCGATACGGTCTACCAGAACCTCCTCGATGGCGCCGGCGCCAAGTATCCCGATCAGACATTGGCAGCGCTGACGTCGGGCACAGACCCGCGCGGGCTGCTGCGTGCCTCGGCGACCGTGCCGGGTGTCTTTACGCGACAGGCCTATGAGGGCTACGTAGAGGCCGCCATCGAGAAGGCCGCCAAGCGCCAGGACGTGGCGAATGACTGGGTGATCACCGATGGCAAGCCGCAGCCGGCACGGCAGATGTCGAGCGCAACGGCTGCGGATTTCCGCAAAGCGCTGACTGAGCGGTACTTCGCCGACTACGCCGAGCACTGGCAGCAGTTCATGAACGGGATGCAGTGGGAGCCGGCCGCGACGCTGCCCGGTGTGGTCGATCAACTCAAGCTGATGGCCGACGCGCGCCAGTCGCCCGTTATCGCGCTCATGAAGTCGCTCGCGTATCAGGGCGGCGCCGGTGCGCACAGGGATTCCCTGTCGGACACCCTCGTGGCCAAGGCGCAGGGGATTCTGGGCAAGAAGGACGAGGCCCCCGAAGCCGCCAGGCCGGATCCGGCCGGCCCGCTCGCGGCGGCCTTTGGTCCGGTGCTGCGGCTGGTGGGGCAACCCGGGCAGGGTGGTGGGAGTAGTGGCAGTAGTGGCAGCAGCGACTTGAGCTTGCAGCGCTATCTCGACCGGATCACCGCAGTGCGTCTGCGCCTGCAGCAGTTGACCAACAGTGCGGACGCCGACATGCAGGCGCGGCAGATGGCCCAGTCGCTGTTCCAGGGCAAAGGATCGGATCTGGCCGACACGCAAGCCTATGGCCAGCTCATGGCGGCAAGCCTCGGTGCCGAATGGGCCGGCATGGGCGACACGCTGTTCGTGCACCCGATCGCCCAGGCACTGCAATCCGTCCTGCAACCGGCGCAGGCCAGCCTCAACGAGGCGTGGCGGCAGTCCATCGCCCTGCCGTGGAACCGTGCATTTGCCAGCCGCTATCCCTTCGCCGACACGGCCAATGACGCATCGCTGCCCGAACTGGCGCGCCATATCCGCCCGCAGAGCGGTCTGATCAATGCCTTTCTGATGGCCGAACTGGCCGGCGTGCTGGTGTTGCAGGGCGACCAATGGGTGCCCGTCGGCAGCGGCGCGCACGGGCTGGCCTTCGACCCGGCTTTCCTTCAGTTCATCAACATATTGCAGCGCGTGGGCGCCCATCTGCTGGTGCAAGGCGACCCCCAGTACCGCTTCGAACTCAAGCCGATTCCGACGCCGGGCCTGACTGACACCGTGCTGACGATCGATAACCAGACGCTGCACTACTACAACCAGCGCGAAACCTGGCAGTCCATGACATGGCCGGCAAACAACCTGCAAGCGCCGCGCACGTTGCTGCAATGGCAAACCGAGACCGCCAGCACGAACAAAAGCTTTGAGACCGAAGGTGTCTGGGCCTGGATCCGCATGCTGGAGCATGCGCGGGTGACGCCTGTGGATAGCGCGACGGTCCAGCTTACGTTTCAGGCTGTTCCCGACACCTTAGTTGCAGGCCAAGGCAAGAACGACAGTGAGTCGGCAGACGCGGCCGATCGACCGGAGCATTCAGAAAGCCTGCTGCCGCGCGCAGCCCGGCTTGCCGCACCGGCTGACATGCTATATCCGATCCGCTAACAGATGCGCGCGGCCGTTGGGCGGGGCCCGCTGGAAGCGCTGGAGCTGCGCAATCTGCGGATGCCGGAGCGGATCTTTGTGGGCAGGGAGTCGCTGGCTCTAGCCGGAATGACGGCGGCAACGCGCAAGTAATCGCACTGAATTCAAATACAGCAGCGATTTTAAGTGCATCAAAATGCACAAATAGTAGCTAACGATCCGTCTCGCATTGAAAAGCGCTTGGTACGTGGCTTCTCACGCCCGCTGTTGCGCGATTGCATACGCACTATTACCTAATGCTGCAATGCGACAAAGCGTCTGCTACAATTCGGGAAAACCCCATAAGGGTTATCCCTGAAAGGAAGGACGCCATGAACACCCAATCCGATATCAAGCTGACCGATCAACTCGAACGCGACCTGATCGAGCGCGAACTGGGCACGCAAAGCCTGGGTTTTGCTAACGATGTGAAGCGCGTGATCGCCGCCGTGCAGAACGTTTTCACCCGTCTGCAGAACGAAGCGCGCAAGGCCAAGGTGGTCTACGCCAACGGCTGATCGGCCCAGGCAGACAAAAACGGGCGGCTCCACTAGCGCCCGCAAGCATTGAAAAACCGGCCGCCGCACACCGAATCCAGGTGTGCGGCGGCCGGTTTTTTTGCGTGGCCTTTTTGGGCTGTCTTGCGTTGCCCGTTATTCGCGGATTTCGATGCCGTCCACGCGATCCGGGTAGAACGCGACGAAACCGGCGATTTCGGCCACCGCGTCGTGCGGGTGTTCGTAAGTCCAGACTGCATTGTCGGCGCGCGCGCCGGCAGCGGAGATGCTGAAATAGGCGGCGTCGCCCTTGTACGGACAGTAGCTGCTGTGGGTGGTGCGGGACAACTGCGTCATATCGACGTCAGCCCGCGGGATGTAGTGTACGGGCGGATACGACGCTTCCTTCAGTGTCAGCGCACGTCGGCTGTCGGCAATGACGCGGCCGCCTGCCGTGACCACCACGCGGCCAGGCTGTGGGGCGATCGAAATGGGATGGTCGTTGGCGGGAATCTTGACGGGCTTGTTTGTCATGATGGACCTCGGTTTGGCACGCAAAGTCGAAAAAAACCAGGCGCGGCAATCTGCCGCGCCCCGCGCCGACGGAATGTGCGGACGAACAATTTGCCGTTCGCGCCAGCGCCAATCATGAAAAAACCGCCACGGAGGGTGACGTGAGACCAAGGGGAGAGAGAGCCCCGGTCCTGCCAAGCACGATAGCGGTTATGGTCATTGCAAAAAAGGGCGCCAGCGGAACACACTTTTCGGCCCCATAAAACAATAGCCCCGAATGACGGGGCTATTTGTCGTGCATATCGGCGCGGGGCGGCCGTGTTTGCGTCCGCTTACATGCCCGACTGTTCCTCGATCCACAGCGACAACCGCACTTTGTACGCCTGCTGGATATGGCGACGCGCGATCTGTTCCGCCTGTTCCGGATTGCGGGCTTCCAATGCTTCGACCAGCGACATGTGTTCCTCGTACGATCCGCGCGCGCGACCCGGTACCGCCAGCGTCGAGCGGCCAAGCAACGCCATCGATTCGTGCAGCGAGCGCAGCGTTTTCAACAGATATCGATTGTGCGCGCAGCGATGCAGCGTCTCGTGGAACAGCCGGTTGTTCATTGCCAGCCGGTCGGGATCATCGGCAAAAGAGAGGTCGCGCTCGACAATATCGCGCAGCAGCGAGATCTCCACGTCGGTTGCATGGCGCGCCGCCAGCGCCGCGGCGGTGGATTCCAGCACCTCACGCATCACGTACAACTCGCTGACCATGCTCGCGTCGAGCCGGGTCACCATCATGCCGCGATTTGGCTCGTTGACGACCAGGCCTTCGGACTCCAGGCGCGACAGTGCCTCGCGAACCGGCGTACGGGACAAGCCGAGCGATTCCGCCAGTTCGACTTCACGCAGGCGCGTGCCCGGCGGCAGCTGGCCGGCCTGAATCGCCGCGCGCAGCTGTTGATAGGCCCGTTCCGAACGTGGCAGGGAGGCACTCTGATCGCCGTCGGTGCCGGCGAGGTCCGTGGGAAGCATGAAAACGTGATGTAGGGATGACAGCAGGACAGCCATCATACCGCGTCGCGCATCCGCCTCACCAGTGTGCTAGGTCGACGATGTGCTGTCCCGGGCCTTTGCGCGTCGCCGCCGCGCCAGCATGTTCAACCCTTCCACTGCCGTCGAAAACGCCATGGCCGTGTAGATGTAACCCTTGGGCACATGGTGGCCGAGCCCGTCGGCGATCAGTGTCATGCCGATCATGATCAGGAACGCCAGCGCCAGCATGACGATGGTGGGATTTTTGTTGATGAAATTGGCCAGAGGGCCGGCTGCTACCAGCATCACGGTCACGGCGGCGATCACGGCGACGAACATGATCGGCACGTGATCGGTCATGCCGACGGCGGTGATGATGCTGTCGATCGAGAACACCAGGTCCAGCACCAGGATCTGGCCGATTGCGGCGGCAAAGCCCGGCACGGCGCGCGCCAGCGCGGCGCCCTCGTGTTCTGGTTCCGGCGCCACGTGCTGATGGATCTCGCGCGTGGCCTTCCAGACCAGAAACACGCCGCCAGCGATCAGGATCATGTCGCGCCACGAAAAGCCCTTGCCGAACACCGTGAAGACCGGTTCGGTCAGGGCCACGATGATCGCGATCGTCGCCAGCAGGCCCAGCCGCAGGATCAGCGCCAGGCCGATGCCGATGCGGCGTGCTTTCTCGCGCGTCTCTTCGGGCAGCTTGTTGGTCAGGATCGAAATGAAGATCAGGTTGTCGATGCCGAGCACGATCTCCATGGCGACCAAAGTGGCCAGTGCGGCCCAGGCGGCCGGATCGCGCGCCAGTTCAAGCAGCGTTTGCATGCGGACTCGAGGCTCCGAAACGTTCGTGGATGGGGGCCGAAGAGGGCCCACGTGGCGACGACAAGCGGACGACGCGAGACATGGTAGCGCACAGCGCGGCACCCACGAAGCCAATACAGCACCAAAAAGGCGACCCGCTGCAATAAGTGGGTTGTGGAACCGTGAGAGTGAAATATAGTATGTGATATACCAACATATCCGTATCAAAAACCATCGAGGAGACAACCCCATGAAGATTTGTATCTACGGTGCCGGCGCGATCGGCGGTTATATGGGCGCACAGTTGGCGCTGGCCGGCGCCGATGTCAGTTTCATCGCACGCGGCCCCCATCTTGCGGCCATGCAGGCCAACGGCGTCCGACTGCAGATCGAAGGCGAGGAGCGTGTGGCCAAGGTGCGCTGTACCAACGATCCGCGCGAACTCGGTCCGCAGGACTACGTATTCATTACGCTCAAGGCCCATCAGGTGCCGGGCGTAGTTGGCTCCATGCAAGCTTTGCTAGGACCGGACACCGCGGTGGTCACCGGCGTCAACGGCATTCCCTATTGGTATTTCCACGAGCACGGCGGCGAGTTTGCCGGCCGCACGCTGGAAAGCGTCGATCCCGGCGGCACGCAATGGCGGGGCCTGGGCCCGGATCGCGCCATCGGCTGCGTGCTGTATCCGGCCGCCGAAATCGTGGCGCCCGGCGTGATCAAGCACGTATATGGCAAAAAGTTTCCGATCGGAGAGCCGGACGGCAGCCGCTCCGAACGCGTCGTGCGCCTTTCGGAATGGATGGTCAAGGCCGATATGGATGCGCCGGTACGCGACAACATCCGCGATGAAATCTGGCTCAAGCTGTGGGGCAATCTCTGCTTCAACCCGATCAGCGCGCTGACGCATGCCACGCTCGATGTCATCACGTCCGATCCCGCCACGCGCGCGCTGTCCAGGCAGATGATGCTGGAGGCGAAGGCGATTGCCGAACGATTCGGCGTGCACTTTCGCGTCGACGTGGAACGCCGCATCGATGGGGCCGGCTCGGTGGGGGCGCACAAGACGTCGATGCTGCAGGACCTGGAAGCGGGCAGGGCGATGGAAATCGATCCGCTGCTGACCGTGGTGCAGGAAATGGGCCGCATGACTGGGCAGCCGACGCCGATGATCGACGCCGTGCTCGGACTGATCAAGCAGCGGGACCGCATGGCGCAGACGGCAGTGGCCGAACGCGCGCCCGACGCCAAGGTGGCGCGGGCGGCGTGAAAGCAGCGGCCCGTGTGCTGGCAGTCTTCGGCAGTCTGGTCATAGTGATATACCATATACGAAAGGCCGGACCCGTCCCTTTATGATGGCAAGCGCGCGGCATGGCGCCAGATTGATGAGCAATTCGCATGGCGCCATGCCAAACTCAACGCAATGACGTTCATAAAAGGGTGTGTGCCGCCGGACGCCAACTTGGCGTTCGGGGCGCCGGCCATTGACGAGTGCATTCATGTCTGCCCAAAGCCAACCCGAAATCCAGCCCCAGGCCGCGCCGCAAGGCGGCCTGTCCCTTTCGCTGCAACCGATCAACGCCGGCGCCAGCCTGCGCGACCAGGCCTACGCGATGCTGCGCCAGGCGATTGCCGATGCCGATATCTATCAGTCGCGCGAGGAAGTCCGGCTCGATGAACGCGTGCTGTCCGAAGCGCTGGGCGTCAGCCGAACGCCGATCCGCGAGGCGATGACCCTGCTGGAGCAGGAAGGATTTCTGCGCACGGTGCCGCGTCGCGGCATCTACATCACGCGCAAGACCAAGCGCGAAATCGTCGAGATGATTCAGGTCTGGGCTGCGCTGGAAAGCATGGCCGCGCGGCTGGCCACGCAGCACGCGTCCGACGAGGAGATCGGCCGTCTGCGGCATATGTTCGACAGTTTTCGCGACGCCACGCCCGCCGAGCATATCGAGGAGTACTCGGATGCCAATATCGCCTTCCATCAGGCCATCGTGCAGTTGTCGAAGTCGCAGATCATCATGGACCAGATCAAGAATATTTTTGTCCATGTTCGCGCGATCCGGAAGATGACCATCTCGCAAAGCGACCGCGCGGCGCGTTCGATCGTTGACCATCTGCGCATCATCGAAGCGCTGGAAAATCGCGACACCGAACTGGCCGAACGCCTGGTGCGCCAGCACTCGCTGGATCTGGCCGAGTACGTGGAAAAAAACTGCGATTTCCTCGACTGAACGTCGATCGCCAAAGCGGCGCGAGGTCTTTCGTTGCCCATTGCCGAATCATCGTCCGATCAATCGGACGCTTGGCGATGCGCAGCAAAAAAGGCGCGGACATGCCGCGCCTTTCTTTCGTCCGCCGCCGCGGCGCTTAGCGCATTGCGGCCGCCATGGTCTGCCCCAGCTCCGCGGGCGACGCGGCAACGTGGATACCCGCGGCGCGCATGGCCTCGATCTTCGCTTCCGCGGTGCCCGCGCCGCCCGAAATAATGGCGCCCGCATGGCCCATGCGTCGTCCCGGCGGCGCAGTGGTGCCGGCAATGAACCCGACCACCGGTTTGTGCGTGCGGGCGTCGCGCAGAAACTGCGCGGCGTCTTCCTCGGCCGAGCCGCCGATCTCGCCAATCATGATGATGCCTTCGGTTTGATCGTCGGCCAGGAACATTTCCAGGCAATCGATGAAATCGGTGCCATTGACGGGATCGCCGCCAATGCCGATGCAGGTTGATTGTCCAAGGCCCGCCGCCGTGGTTTGCGCCACCGCCTCGTAGGTCAGCGTTCCCGAGCGCGAAACCACGCCGATCTTGCCCGGCGTATGGATATGGCCCGGCATGATGCCGATCTTGCACTGTCCCGGCGTGATCACACCGGGACAATTAGGCCCCACCAGCCGGCTCGACGAGCCCGACAGCGCGCGTTTGACGCGCACCATGTCGAGCACGGGGATGCCCTCGGTAATGCAGACGATCAGCCCAATGCCGGCATCGACGGCTTCCAGGATCGCATCGGCGGCGAAGGGCGGCGGTACGTAGATGACCGACGCATCCGCGCCGGTCGCCCGGGCAGCCGCGGCAACGGTGTCGAATACCGGCAGGCCCAGATGCGATTCGCCGCCTTTGCCGGGGGTGACGCCGCCCACCATTTTCGTGCCGTAAGCGAGTGCCTGTTCGGAATGGAAGGTGCCCTGCGCGCCGGTGAATCCCTGGCAGATCACGCGTGTGTCGCGGTGGATCAGAACGGCCATGTCACTTGCCTCCTTTCGATTGCACGGCGCGCACGGCGGCCACGACTTTTTCGGCCGCATCGGCCAGATGGTTGGCCGACAAGATCGGCAAGCCGGAATCGCGCAGGATCTTCTTGCCGAGGTCGACATTGGTGCCTTCCAGCCGCACGACCAGCGGGACCGTGAGATCCACCTCGCGCGCCGCGGCGACCACGCCTTCGGCGATCACGTCGCAGCGCATGATGCCGCCGAAAATGTTCACCAGGATGCCTTCGACCTTGGGGTCGGCAAGGATCAGGCGGAACGCGGCGGTCACGCGTTCCTTGGTGGCGCCGCCGCCCACATCGAGAAAGTTGGCCGGTTCGCCGCCGTAGAGCTTGATGATGTCCATGGTTGCCATGGCAAGGCCCGCACCGTTCACCATGCAGCCGATATTGCCGTCCAGGCGCACGTAGTTCAGCGCATGCCGGGCGGCTTCGGATTCCGCCGGGTCTTCCTCGCTTTCGTCGCGCATCGCGTCGATGTCGGGATGGCGGAACAGTGCGTTGTCGTCGAAATTGAACTTGGCGTCGAGCGCGATGACGTCTCCGCTGCCCGTCACCACGAGCGGATTGATCTCGACGATCGATGCATCGAGTTCGGTGAACGCGCGATACGCGGACAGAATGAAGCGCGTCGCCGCGCCAACCTGCTTGCCGGACAGACCCAGACCGAAGGCCAGGCGCCGCGCGTGGAACGGCTGGATGCCGCTGGCAGGGTCGATCGCCACCTTGAGGATTTTCTCGGGCGTTTGCGCGGCCACTTCCTCGATTTCCATGCCGCCTTCGGTGGAAGCCATGATCGTGATGCGCGATGTGGCACGATCGATCAGCATCCCTAAATACAGCTCGCGGGCGATGTCGCAACCTTCCTCGATATAGAGTCGGCGCACTTCGCGGCCGGCGGGCCCGGTCTGCTTGGTCACCAGCGTCTTGCCGAGCATCTGCGCCGCATTGGCACGGACATCGTCGATCGACTTGACCACGCGCACGCCGCCTTTGCCGGAAGCATCGCCGACAAACCGTCCGGCGCCGCGCCCGCCGGCGTGGATCTGCGATTTCACCACCCACACCGGCCCACCGAGCTTGCGCGCCGCATGCGCGGCTTCGTCAGGAGTAAACGCCACGCAGCCATGCGGGACGGCCACCTCGTAGCGCCTGAGCAATTCCTTTGCCTGATATTCGTGAATGTTCACGTGTCTCCTCGCTTGTTGGCGTCACGTGCCGCAGGTCGGGGCCCGCCTGTTCGATTCTCCATGACGTGAAATATGGTATGTAATATATCAACAAGAAAATCAAGCGAAATCGCGATAGGGGAGATGAGGAAAAGCGGCACCGAGCGACCTAAAACGGTTTCGCATCAATGCCCTCACATTGATCGCACTCCCTTATATCGTGCGGGTTAACGCGATATCCCCAGAACCGATTGCCGCGCTGCGTCATGGAAAGTCGGAACCGCGCTGCATTTTCTCCTTGTTGTTTGGTGGTATATCACATACCGTATGTCATCAAGATCGACCGCTTTCCAATGCGTAACGATCGGCGATTCCCAAGTCCAATGAGGAGACCAAGACATGTCCGCTGTCGTATCCACCCGGCCCGACTCGACCACGGCCGAAGACACGCTGAAGCAAAAGTCCCGCGAAGCGGGTGTCGTATCAGGCGGCCACTTGGTGGCGCGAGCGCTGAAGAACGAGGGCGTCGATACGATCTTTACGCTGTGCGGCGGCCACATCATCGATATCTATGACGGCTGCGTGGATGAGGGCATTCGCATCATCGACGTGCGACACGAGCAGGTGGCCGCGCATGCCGCAGACGGCTACGCGCGCCAGACCGGCAAGCTTGGCTGTGTTGTGACGACCGCCGGCCCGGGCTGCACCAATGCGGTCACCGGCGTGGCGACGGCATTCCGTTCGGAAAGCCCGATCATCCATATCGGCGGCCAGGGCGCGCTGAGCCAGCACAAGATGGGCTCGCTGCAGGATCTGCCGCATGTGGACATGATGGCGCCGATCACCAAGTTTTCCGCCAGCATTCCCAGCACTGAGCGTGTGGCCGACATGATCTCGATGGCTGCGCGCGAATGCTTCAACGGCGCGCCTGGCCCGGCCTACCTGGAAATTCCGCGTGACGTGCTTGATCGCGAGGTCGATCTGTCGCGCGCGGTCATCCCGCGCCCGGGTCACTATCGCGCGTCGACCAGGTCGGTGGGCGATCCGCACGATATCGAGAAGCTGGCCGACATCCTGGTCAACGCAGAGCGTCCTGCCATCCTTTACGGGCAGCAGGTGTGGACCGCACGCGGCCATGAAGAAGCCATCGCGCTGCTGCGCGGCCTAGATATTCCGGGCTACTTCAACGGCGCGGCGCGCGGCCTCTTGCCGCCGGGCGATCCGCATCATTTCGACCGCACGCGCTCGCAGGCATTCGCCAATGCCGATGTGCTGATCATCGTCGGTACGCCGTTCGATTTCCGCATGGGCTACGGCAAGCGCATCAGCAAGGAGATCACGCTGGTGCAGATCGACATGGATTACCGCACCGTTGGCAAGAATCGCGAGATCGATCTCGGCCTGGTGGGCGATCCCGGCGCAATCCTGGGCGCGGTGCTGCAGGCGGCGAGCGGGCGCATCAAGAACGACAAGCGCCAGGCGCGCAAGAAGTGGATGGGTCAGTTGATGGAAGCCGAAGCGGTGGCAACGGAAAAGCTGATGCCGCTGTTCAAGTCTGAGAACACCCCAATCCACCCGTATCGCGTGGCCTATGAACTCAACGAGTTCCTGGCCGACAACACGATCTATATCGGCGACGGCGGCGACGTGGTGACCATCTCCGCCCAGGCCGTGCGCCCGCGCAATCCCGGCCAGTGGATGGATCCGGGCGCGCTGGGCTCGTTGGGCGTCGGCACCGGGTTTGCCATCGCGGCGGGCCTGGCCAATCCGGGCAAGGAAGTGCTGTGCTACTACGGCGACGGCTCGTTCGGCATGACCGCGTTCGATATGGAAACCGCCAATCGCTTTGGCGTGCCGTATCTGGCCGTGATCGGCAATAACTCCGCGATGAACCAGATCCGCTACGGCCAGTTGGCCAAGTATGGCGACGAGCGCGGCAATGTCGGGAATCTGCTGTCGGACGTGCCGTTCTCGAAGTTCGCCGAGATGCTGGGCGGATACGGCGAGGAAGTGCGCGATCCGGGCCAGATCGCCAGCGCACTGCAGCGTGGGCGCGAGTCGATCGCCAAGACCGGCAAATCGGCCGTGATCAATATCTGGGTCGATCCGCGCGAATACGCGCCGGGCACCAAGAACCAGACCATGTACAAATAAGGCCGTCTGCACAGACATTGCCTTCACGAGAATACTCAAGGAGACAACGCCATGAACAACAAGGCTCTGGAAGGGGTCCGCATTCTGGACATGACCCATGTGCAGGCCGGCCCGTCGGCGACACAGCTGATGGCCTGGCTGGGCGCCGATGTGATCAAGGTGGAACTGCCCGGGCGCGGCGATATCACGCGCAGCCAGCTGCGCGATGTGCCAAACGCGGACAGCCTCTACTTCACGATGCTGAACTCGAACAAGCGCAGCCTGACGCTCAATATGAAGACGCCCGAAGGCAAGGCGCTGCTCGAAGACCTGGTGCAGCGCTGCGACGTGCTGGTCGAGAATTTCGGACCGGGTGTGCTCGATCGCGCGGGCTTCGACTGGGATCGCCTGCAGTCGCTGAATCCGCGCTTGATCTACGCATCGATCAAGGGCTTCGGCCCGGGTCCGTACGCCGATTGCAAGGCCTATGAAAACGTCGCGCAGTGCATGGGCGGTTCGGCCAGCACCACCGGCAGCGAGGACGGCGTGCCGACCGTAACCGGCGCGCAGATCGGCGATTCCGGCACCGGCGTGCATTGCGTGGTCGGCATTCTGGCTGCGCTGCTGCATCGCGAACACACGGGACGTGGACAGCGCGTGGAAGTGGCGATGCAGGATTCGGTGCTGAACCTGTGCCGCGTGAAGCTGCGCGACCAGCAGCGTCTGGCCGCGGGGCCGCTGAAGGAATACCCGAACGCCGAATTCCACGACTATGTGCCGCGCGCCGGCAACGCGTCGGGCGGCGGCCAGCCGGGGGCGGCATTGCGCTGCGCTCCGGGCGGCGCCAACGACTACGTCTACGTGATCATCCAGCCGCAAGGCTGGGAGCCGCTGATGCGACTCTGCGGACGCGAGGATCTGATCACCCATCCGCAGTTCGCCACGCCCGAGGCACGTCTGAAGTGCCTGAGCGAATGCTTTGGCATCGTCGAGAAGTGGACCAAGACCAAGACCAAGTTCGAGGTGATGGATGCGTTGAACGAGGTCGATGTGCCGTGCGGTCCGATTCTCTCGATGAAAGACCTGATCGAGGATGGCTCGCTGTACGAGCGCGGCTATCTGGTCGAACTGGACCATCCGGAACGCGGCAAGTATGTGCAGCTGGGTTGCCCGATTTCTCTGTCGGCGTCGCCGGTGCAGGTCGAACGCTCGCCGCTGTTGGGCGAGCACACCGATGAAGTGCTCGAATGGCTGGGCCGCACGCCGGCGCAGATTGCCGCATTGAAGGCCGCCGGGGCGGTGTAGCGCCGGCCTTTTTCCAGAAGTTTCTCCCGTGAAGTCTGCATGCCGCCCGCGTTTCCACGCGGGGCGGCTGCCCCGTTGCATGCCTAACGATACGCAAGCCGGAATCTCGCCGGAACAGATGGAGACCTGACATGGCACATAACAAGGATGCGGTACGCAAGATTCTTGCGACCGTCAAGGAGGAAGGGCGCAATGCGTTGACCGCGCCCGAAGGCAAGCTGGTCTGCGACGCCTATGGCATCACGGTGCCGGGAGAAGGCGTGGCCAAATCGCCCACCGGCGCCGTGGAACTGGCGACGAAGATGGGCTTTCCGGTGGTGCTCAAGATCGTGTCGCCGGACATCCTGCACAAGACCGAAGCCGGCGGCGTGCTGGTCGGATTGAAATCGGCCGCCGAGGTGGAGCAGGGCTATCGGACGATCGTCGATAACGCCAAGCGCTACAACGCCAATGCGGAAATCATCGGCGTACAGGTGCAGCAGATGATCACCGGCGGCCAGGAGGTGATCATCGGCGCCGTGACCGATCCGTCGTTCGGCAAGCTGGTGGCGTTTGGGCTGGGCGGCGTGCTGGTGGAAGTGCTCAAGGACATCACCTTCCGCATGGCGCCGGCCACCTACGACGATGCGCTGTCCATGCTAGATGGCATTGCGGCCGCAGAAGTGCTCAAGGGCGTGCGCGGCGCCGACCCCGCCAATCGCGAGGCGCTGGCCGGCATGATCCAACGTGTATCGGAACTGGTCAGCGACTTTCCCGAGATCTCGGAGCTGGACCTGAATCCGGTGTTCGCCAGCAAGGATGGCGCCGTCGCGGCAGACGTGCGCATCGTGGTCGATTATTCACCGCATCCCGAAAAATATCGGCCCAGCCAGGATGAAATCGTCCGCCAGATGAACCGCATCATGAAGCCCGATACGGTGGCGGTGATCGGCGCGTCGGCCGAAGACGGCAAGATCGGCAACTCGGTGATGAAGAACCTGATCAACGGCGGCTACCAGGGCAAGATCTACCCGATCCATCCCAAGGCCGAAGAGATCATGGGCATGACGGCTTACAAGAGCGTACTGGACGTGCCCGGCGATGTCGATGTGGCGGTGTTTGCCATCCCGGCCAAATTTGTCGCGCAGGCGTTGGAGGAGGTCGGCAAGAAGGGCATCCCGGGCGCCGTACTGATTCCGTCGGGCTTTGCGGAAACCGGCAACGTCGAAGGCCAGGACGAAATCGTCGCCATTGCGCGCAAGCACAATATCCGCCTGATGGGCCCCAACATCTACGGCTTCTATTACACGCCGAAGAACCTGTGCGCCACGTTCTGCACACCTTACGACGTGAAGGGCAAGGCCGCGCTGTCGTCCCAGTCGGGCGGCATCGGCATGGCCATCATCGGCTTTTCGCGCTCGGCGAAGATGGGCGTGTCCGCAATCGTGGGGCTGGGCAACAAGTCCGATATCGACGAGGACGATCTGCTCACGTTCTTCGAGCAGGACGACAACACCGAGATCATTGCGCAGCATTGCGAGGATCTGAAAGACGGCCGCTCGTTCGCCGAGGTGGCGCGGCGCGTATCGAAGAAGAAGCCGGTGGTGGTGCTCAAGGCGGGACGCACCAGCCTGGGCGCGCGCGCTGCCAGTTCGCACACTGGCGCGCTGGCAGGCAACGACAAGATCTACGAGGACGTATTCAAGCAGGCAGGAGTGATCCGCGCCAGGTCGCTGCGAGATCTGCTGGAATTCGCGCGGGGCATTCCGAAGCTGCCGACGCCGAAGGGCGAAAACGTCGTGATCATCACCGGTGCGGGCGGCTCTGGCGTGCTGCTGTCCGACGCCTGTGTCGACAACGGCTTGTCGCTGATGACCATGCCTGACGATCTGGACGCCGCCTTCCGCAAGTTCATTCCACCGTTCGGGGCCGCGGGCAATCCGGTGGACATCACCGGCGGCGAGCCGCCCTCGACCTACAAGAACACGATCAAGCTCGGCCTCGAGGATCCGCGCATCCACGCGATTATCCTTGGCTACTGGCACACCATCATCACGCCGCCGATGGTGTTTGCGAAGCTGGTGATCGAAGTGAAGGAGGAAATGGCCGCACGGGGCATCGAGAAGCCAATCGTCGCGTCGCTTGCCGGCGACGTACAGGTCGAAGAGGCTGCCGAGTATCTGTACGAGCATGGCGTGCCTGCCTATGCCTACTCGACGGAAATCCCGGTGGCCGTGCTGGGTGCGAAGTACAAGTGGGCGAGGGGGGCGGGCAAGATCTGATGCGCGCAGCCGCGCTGGCATGATGGATCGGTAGTCGGCCCTCAACGGAACAGCTATCCGTTGAGGGCTTTTCTTTTCGCACAAGCGTACAAGGAGAGCCCATGCAGCAAGTCTGGATTCGCTTCCGCAGTCCTCGCGGCGGTGTCAGTTTCGGTCGCGTGGAAGGCGATCGCGTGATCGTTTTCGACGGGCCACCCTATGCGGACCCGATGCCTACGGGCGCGGTGCTACCGCGTGCCGAGCTGCAGTTGCTTGCGCCCTGCGAGCCCGGAAAGATCGTTGCGCTGTGGAACAACTTTCATGCGCTGGCGCGAAAGCTGGAAAAGCCGGCGCCGCTGCATCCGCTGTTTCTGATGAAGCCCGCCACCTCGCTGGCGGGGCCGGGCGACGCCATCGTGCGGCCTCCCAGCTATCGCGGCAAGATCGTCTACGAAGGCGAGCTCGGCATCGTCATCGGCAGGAAATGCCGCAACGTCAGCGTGTCCGAGGCGGCGTCATGCATCTTCGGCTATACGGTGGTGAACGATGTCACCGCTGCGGAGCTCATCGCGGAGGACCCCAACTTTCCGCAATGGACGCGTGCGAAGGGCTATGACACGTTCGGCTGCCTCGGTCCGGCCATCGTCACGCATTTCGACTGGCGCAGCGCCAGCGTGGTGACGCGGCTCGATGGTGCGGAGCGGCAGAATTATCCGCTGTCGGACATGATCTTTTCGCCCGAAGAACAGGTCAGCCGGATATCGCAGGATCTCACGCTGATGCCAGGCGATGTGATCGCGGTCGGGACGTCGTTGGGCGTGGGATCGATGAAGGACGGCGCCGTGGTCGAGGTGTCGATCGACGGCATCGGCGCGCTGGTGAACCACGTCAAGGGATGAACGACGCGAGGAAAAGCAGCAAGGGCCCGTGCGGGCCCTTTGTGATCGTGGCGCTTTCAGTGCCGCCGGGTCGCCGGCCGGCACATCGCGTAGTTTGCTGTCAGTTCATGCCCATGCCGTCCTTGGCTTTCATGTACTCGTTCTTCTTGTCGAAGATGAGCTGGCTGAGGAACGGCGCATCATAGGCATGGAGCAGATGCGCGTGATATTCCTCGATATAGCGCGTGACGCGGGTCTTTTCGCATTCGATGCCGCACAGCCAATCGAACATCGGCATGTCCCAGCGAAAGCGCAGCCCAAGCTCGGCGAACGCGGCGTTGTAGGCTGCCAGATGGACTTCACGATCATGGCGTTGCGTGTCGGTGCTGGCCGGGGAGGTTGCGGTGAAGGCAGGCGCGTCGGACTGGACGTGGTTCATGATCGTCTCCTGAAGTTGCACTCATGGTGAGCCGTGGTATGTGTGCAGCTTAGGCGGCGAGAACGATTTACGATAATTAAAGTTTCAGCTAAAAATCATAAGTCATTGCTTATGGATGGAATGACTTGCCAGGCGCGGCCGGATTAGGCCTTCTACGCCGGTAATCTGCTGAATCAGCGTGTGACCTTCTTCCATCAGGAAATGCTTGAACGCGAGCGCCACTGGCGGGAGCCGCTTGTTCTTGCGATGGACCACGTACCAATTCAGCATCACCGGAAAACCTTCGATATCGAGCACAGCCAGCTTGCCCGTCTGCAACTCCAGCCCCACGGTATGTGCGGACAGAAAGGCGATGCCCATGTTGGCAATGACCGCTTGCTTGATGGTCTCAGTGCTCTTGATTTCCATCGCGATGCGCAAGTTCGACAGCCGGCCTGCGAAACCTTCCTGCATCGAGTTCCAGGTGTCCGATCCCTTCTCGCGCGAAACGAACGCTTCTTCTGCAAGGCCGGCCAATGGAATGTTGCGCTGCCCGACCAGCGGGTGATTGGGTGCTGCCACGATGACATAAGGGTGCGGCGCAAACGACTCCGCGATGGTGTCAATGCCCTCGGGCGGGCGCACCATGACCGCCAGATCAGTCAGATTTCCCGCCAGCTGATGTAATAATTCTTCGCGATTGTGCACTGCAAGATTTAAAGTCACCGCATCATGGCGATTCATGAATTCCGCAAGCAGGCGCGGAAAGAAATAGTCGCCCGCGCTGATCACCGCGACATTCAAACGGCCTCCGGAAATACCCTTAAGCTGGGCCATCGCATCTTCGGCTTCACGAAATTGCTGAATGATGCTGCGGCTGTAGTGGAGCATCTCCGTGCCGGCGGGCGTGAGGTAGATGCGTTTGCCAAGCTGCTCGAACAGGGGCAGACCCACGTGATGCTCCAACTGCCGAACCTGTGTGGAAACAGCGGGTTGGGTGAGATGCAGCTCCTCGGCAGCGCGTGAAAAGCTCAAGTGACGGGCCACCGTTTCGAACACTTTCAGCTGGCGCAGCGTGGCATTTTTCATTGCACGAGTTCCTGCAATCTATAAAGGATCGTCAATGATCATAATAAAAAACTTTATGCCGTGCTGATCTAAGTTTGAAGTAGCATCAATTCACGAATACAACGTGCCGCAATGTCAGGCGCGCTCATTCAGTAGTGAAAGTCGGGCGTCCCCCAAGGCCAGCCCACACCTCGCGCCGCAGAGCGCGAATGACACTAATGCAAGGAGACACGACATGGCGCACACCGATGCGACAGGCCCCGTTGCGGGCGATTCCAATGGTGGCCTGCTCCGCAACCGCTGGTTCCAGCTCTTTATCGGCGTCCTGTGCATGGGCCTGGTGGCGAACCTCCAGTACGGCTGGACGCTGTTCGTCACGCCGATGAATGCCAAGCATCACTGGGGCGACTCTGCGATTCAGGTCGCCTTTTCCATTTTTATCGTCACCGAGACCTGGCTGGTGCCACTGGAAGGCTGGCTGGTGGACCAGTTTGGGCCGCGTCCCGTTGTCGCGGTCGGCGCGATCTGCGCGGGCCTGGCGTGGGTGATGAACTCGTACGCGACTTCGTTGCCGATGCTCTATGCCGCCGCGGTCATCGCCGGTATCGGCGCCGGCGGCGTGTATGGCACCTGCGTGGGCAATGCGTTGAAGTGGTTTCCGGACAAGCGCGGTCTTGCGGCGGGACTGACAGCGGCCGGCTTCGGCGCGGGCTCGGCGCTGACCGTGATCCCCATCGCCAACATGATCCAGAAATCGGGATACGAACATGCGTTCCTTACCTTCGGCATCCTGCAAGGCGTACTGATCTTTGCCATGGCGATGCTGCTGGTGAGGCCGCAGCCCCCGAAGGGCGCCCGCGCGAACAAGGCCAATCTGACCAACCCGGTCGAGTTCACGCCGGGCCAGATGGTGCGCACGCCGGTGTTCTGGGTGATCTACGTGTCGTTCGTCGCGGTGGCCGCCGGCGGCATCATGGCGACCGCGCAACTGGGTCCCATCGCCAAGGATTTTGGGTTTGCCACGATGCCGGTGACCATGCTCGGATTTACGCTGCCACTGCTGACGATGACCCTGTCGATCGACAATCTGTGCAACGGCCTGACACGTCCGTTGTGCGGATTCATCTCGGATCGCATCGGCCGGGAAAACACGATGTTCGTGATTTTTATTGGCGAAGGGCTGTCCTTGATCGGCCTTATGGAATTGGGTCAGGACCCCTACTGGTTCATGTTTTTCGCCGCGCTGACGTTCCTGTTCTGGGGCGAGATCTTTTCGATTTTCCCGGCGCTGTGCGCCGATACATTCGGCAGCAAGTTCGCTGCGGCCAATGCCGGTACGCTCTACACCGCCAAGGGAACGGCCGCGCTACTGGTGCCGCTGGCGTCGGTGCTGTCGCATCAGGGCGGCTGGAACCTCGTTTTCAGCGTGGCGGCGTTCATGACCGTGGCGGCGGGATTGTCGGCCAAATTCCTGTTGCAGCCGATGCGCCGGCGCTTTATCACCGGGCACGCCAGCGCGCAGCCTGTCAGCGATACGGCCGCGTACCTGGCTGGTTTTTCGGCCGGCAAAGGCGAATAAAAACATCGGCAGACCCTGCCAGCAAGGAGCGGCACCATGAATGTTTCGCTTCCGCAATTAAAGGCGTTTGCGGCCGTGGCGCGACAGAAAAGCTTTACGCGCGCCGCTGCCGAACTGGGCCTCACGCAATCGGCCATCAGCCGCAGCGTGCGCGAGCTTGAAGAAGAAATCGATCAGCGGCTGTTCGACCGCACAACACGGCAGGTGGAACTGACCGATGCCGGCGAAACGCTCTCGCAGCGCATCTGCCATCTGATCGAGGAAGTCGAACAGACCCTGCGCGAAAGCCATGGCACCGGCAAGCCGTGCCAAGGGACGGTGCAGATCGCGACCGATCCTGTGCTGTCATCGATGAGCGTGCCGATGTGGGTGGCGGGGTGCCGTAAGGCATGGCCTGGAATCGGCATCACACTGCGGGACCGTTCGCATGAATGCGTGTTGCAGAGTGTCCGTAGCGGCGAAGTCGACTTCGGCATTGCCAGCAATCCCGCACCTTGTGATGACTTGTATTGCGAACCGCTTTGCGCCGATCCGCTGCAGGCGGTGCTGCCAGCGGATCACCCGCTGGCCGCACGTGAATCGCTCGGCTGGGGCGAACTGGCCGATGCCGCGGTGCTGACGCTCGATCACAGTTCGGGTGTGCAGCCAGCCGTGGAGGGCGCGCTTTCCACTTACCACGTGAGACCAGGATCGCTGCAGTTGCTGGGGCATTTCGCAGCGATCTTCGGCATGGTCGCCATGGGCCTTGGCATCGGCATCGTACCGTCGCGGTCGCTGGCGAGCGGCATCGCACCCGCCGCGGTGCTTCGCCCACTGCGGCCGCAGGTAGCGTCCAACGTGGTGCTGGTGCGCCGCAAGGCGCGCTCATTGAAGCCGAACGCCGCTGCTGTGTGGGACAACCTGCGGGCACAGGAGTACGACCATGCGCTGCTGAAGAAAGTGGGGTAGGGTGATGAACGCCTTTCACGTGCCGCAGCGCCACAACGCCGGAAGTGGGCAGCACACCACCTAGCGCGGGGTCGACCAGCGATTTTTTAGGATCTTGCTCCGTCCTTTGCGGCGGCTGACGCACCCTCAGGGGTGCGTTGTCGTTTTAGAGTAAACACTCTCGTGATATACCACATACAGAATATTTACAGACCTCGCAGTGCAGCATATAATGAATTCACCTTGATCTTCATCACTTAGGAGTTTTCATGAACGCCACGCTGCTTTCCCTCGCCGCCCTTGGTCTGATCTCGTTGGGCGTGACCGTTACCTATGTCCTGGCCACGTTCGTCCCGATGGGCTTGCTGACCACGGCACAGGACCATGGTCGCTTTGCAGGATTGGGTTCCACCGAGGACGCCTCCGGCATCGGCAGCATTGGCGGGTCGGTATCGGACGCCGTTCTGCAGCCCCGTTTCCTGCACGCCTGATCGCCGGATTCCCGGCACATCGTGCCGTTCTGAGTCGTTTTGTTCAGGGCCTTGTAGCGGCCGGCAATCCTGAACGATTTGCAGCATCCCCCTTCCCACGGCCGTTTTCCCTTTCCTCCGCCACATCCCGGACCCGCGCACACCGCCGCGGCATAAGGTCTGGCGTTACCCCCACATTCCGGCCATTCCCTTCGCATATGAATGCGAAGCGATTCAACGGCATTAGCGGTGAATTCGACTGAGATGATGTCTCGGGATTTTCCCTAGGCAAGGCGGGTTGATACGCGCAAGCCAGCATCGTCTCGCGTCGAGGTCGCCCGCGACATTGATGTTGGGCTGGCATCTAACTCATTGATACGCAATGTCGGGTATCTGGCGGCAGCCGGGCATTTCATGCGGCGAGCGCACCAGTCGCGAAAACGGCGTAAATCCCTGCATTTCAAATGTCTGCACGACATATCAGGTAGCCATCCGAATCGGCTTGACATGGTTGATATACCACATACTGTATAGCACTAGAACGACTCAGTCGTTCGAAGTCAGCGAACGCAGCAGTGGCAAAAACACAGAGGCATCGCATGCAGATGCCCATTCCACAACGGCAGTCACAACTGCCAGAAGGAGACACCATGGAAAGTCAGCAAAGCGCCGGCGGCGCCGGTACGCCAACGTCCTGGTATTCATCGCCATGGACGCAGCTTGTATTTGGTGTGATTTGCATGGCAATGATCGCCAATATGCAGTACGGCTGGACTCTGTTCGTCAATCCGATCGACGATAAATATCACTGGGGCCGCACCGCCATCCAGGTGGCGTTCACGATTTTTGTGGTCACGGAAACGTGGCTGGTGCCGATCGAAGGGTATCTGGTCGATAAATATGGGCCGCGTCCGGTGGTGGTGGGTGGCGGACTGCTATGCGCGATTGCCTGGGTGCTCAATTCGATGGCCTCGTCATTGCCGATGCTTTATTTCGCCGCGGCGGTGGGTGGCGTGGGCGCCGGCGCTGTCTATGGCACCTGTGTGGGCAATGCGCTGAAATGGTTTCCCCATCGCCGCGGGTTGGCTGCCGGGCTGACTGCCGCGGGGTTTGGCGCTGGCTCGGCACTGACCGTGGTGCCCATCGCCAATATGATCAAAAGCAGCGGTTACGAAGCTACGTTCCTGTATTTCGGGCTGGGGCAAGGCATTATCGTCGTGCTGCTGGGCCTGATGCTATTACCGCCGTCGGTGAAGATCCTGTCCGATGTGAAAGCCACGCTCAAGGCTGCCGCGACCTATAACGCCTCACCGCGCCAGGTATTGTCTTCACCGATTTTTTGGGTGATGTACGCGATGTTCGTGATGATGGCGGCCGGCGGCCTGATGGCAACCGCCCAGCTTGGCCCGATCGCGAAGGATTTCGGGTTGCACGATTCGCCCGTTTCGATTCTTGGGCTGACCCTGCCGGCGCTGACATTCGCACTAACGATCGACCGCGTCCTCAATGGCTTGACGCGCCCGTTCTTCGGTTGGGTTTCGGACAATATCGGCCGCGAAAACACCATGTTTCTGGCATTCGCGGTGGAGGCGGTCGGCATTCTGCTGCTGGCAAAATATGGGCAGAATCCCACGCTGTTCGTGATCCTGACCGGTATCGTGTTCTTTGCCTGGGGCGAGATCTACAGCCTGTTTCCCGCGACCTGCGGCGACACTTTCGGTCCGAAATTTGCCGCCACCAACGCGGGTATGCTTTATACGGCCAAAGGTACTGCCGCGCTGCTGGTGCCTTTTTCGAGCGTGATCACAGCGGCCACCGGCGATTGGCATGCGGTCTTCATGCTGGCCTCGGGCATGGCGGCAATCTCCGCGCTGATGGCGATTTTCCTGCTCAAGCCGATGCGCGAGGCTCATGCAAAAAAGTTCGTCCAGGACAATTCGACGGCGTCGATGGGTTATCGCCCGGTGCCTGATGACCTGACCTGACTCGAAATCCGGAAATATGATGGCCCGCCGTGTGCGGGCTTTTATGCGTCTCGATTGTCAGAAAATTCAGGAAAGTGATTGCGATATTTTCCTGCTTATCATTTGAGTATAGGGCGACTACGATGCAGGCATCGCATTGATCAACTGGCGCGTTGCCAAAGGATGCCCGACATGAAAGCCATCGGCCTGACCCAATACCTTCCGATTTCCAATCCACAGTCGCTCGTCGATATCGAGATCGACAAGCCCGAAGCAACCGGTCACGATTTGCTGGTCAAGGTGGAAGCCATTGCCGTGAACCCGGTGGACACCAAGGTGCGCGCACCGAAGGACAAGATCGAAAATCCGCCGCGCGTGCTGGGCTGGGATGCGGCAGGCACGGTGGTCGCGGTCGGTTCGGAAGTGACGCTGTTCAAGGTGGGCGATCCGGTGTTTTATGCGGGCAGCATTACCCGCGCCGGCGCCAACAGCGAATTCCATTTGGTTGATGAGCGCATCGCTGGCCACAAGCCGGCGACGCTCGATTTCGCCCAGGCTGCGGCGCTGCCGTTGACCGCCATTACCGCGTGGGAAGCATTGTTCGATCGTCTGGGCATCTCGCCGAAGGGTGAGGATGCCGGTAAATCGGTGCTGATTATTGGCGGCGCCGGCGGCGTCGGCTCCATCGGTATTCAACTTGCCAAGGTGCTGGCGGGATTGACGGTTATCGCGACGGCGTCGCGTCCCGAATCCGAAGCGTGGTGCCGCCGCCTGGGCGCCGACCACACCATCGATCATCGTCAGGACATGCCGTCGCAACTTCGCGCACTGGGCTTCGCGCACGTCGACTATATCCTTTGCTTCAACGATACGGATCGCCATTTCAAGGCAATGTCCGAGGCTATCGCACCGCAGGGCAAGATCTGCTCGATCGTCGAAAATGCGGGACCGTTGGCCATCGGCGACCTGAAAAGCAAGAGCGCTACCTTTGTTTGGGAATTCATGTTCACGCGCGCCATGTTCCAGACGCCCGACATGATTGCTCAGCATCGCCTGCTTAACGAGGTGGCGCGGCTGATCGATGCCGGCAAGCTGCAAACGACCGTTGGCGATAACCTCGGGAAAATCAACGCCGAAAACTTGCGCCGTGCTCACGCTTTGCTGGAGGGCGGTCAGACCATCGGCAAACTGGTTTTGCAGGGATTTTGAATCAGCCTGATTCGCAATTAACTGCCGAGCAGCGCGGACAACCAAGAAAAAGGGCCGAGACAGCTGAGGCTGTCCGGCCCTTCAAATAAGACCGCTCGCAGAGGCGGGGGTGAGAGCACGCGGGACGGGACCTGCATCGCGAATGCCTCCGTCCTGCGTTTTCCCCGTCAACTGTCTATTGGCTCCGGATGCGGGGTCGCCGCGCGAGGCAGGGCGGGCCGTTCGCCGAGATTCCGCACAAACGCGGCGATACGGCCGATCACGGCTTCGTCGCGCAGAATACGTCGGTGCCCCAGGCCATTCGTCGTCATCAACTTTGCGTCGGGCCAGGCGCCGGCAATGGCGGCGCCGTCTTCCCAGCGCACTTCCTTGTCGGTGCGATCGTGAATGATCAGCGCCGGAGGAACCGGACGCGTACGGCCCACGTCGGGCACATTGAACGAGGACCAGCTTGCGCCGAGCCATTGCTCGCTGCGCCGTTGCATGCGCGAAAGAATGTGCGGCGCAATGCCGAGCTGCCACGCCAGCGCGGAGCATGCGTCGTGCATGTCCGCGGGCGATCCGATCATGACCACACCGCGCACGGGCAGGCCTTCGCGGATGGCCAGCGCCGCAGCCGCACCGCCCAGCGAATGGGCGATCACGCAATGGACCGGCCCGACATGCCATGCCACGGCGAGCAGCGAGCGTGCCATTTCCAGTGCGGAGGTTTGCTGCGGACCTTGCGCGCCAGCGTCGGAAGCGCCGTGCGACAGCGCGTCGAATGCCACCACACGCATGCCGGCCGCCAGCAGCCCCTTCACGACCGCATGCCATTGGCCAGCATTGCCGCCCCAGCCATGCGCGAGGAGGGCGATCGGCCCCTTGCTGCCCCATCGATAGACACGTACCCGACGACTTCCGCCCTGACCGGTGACCAGCGCCCATTCGGTGCGCGCGGTATCGAGCAGCCGCAGGCCTTCGGCGTTTGGCTTGCCACGGGGCGGGGTGAACCACAGGCGTTCCAGCGCGCGCGATGTGGCGACGGGGAAGAATAGGCTGCCCGCTTGCCAGCGCAGCCGGCGCCAGGCCATCGCGGCGGATTCCAGGGCAGTCTTGCGCGGCTGACTGGGGCTGCGCGGAAGTGTTTCCGTTTGGATGGGTTGAGATGCTGATGGCAATACTTGCGACACGACGAACACCTCCAACTGATATTTTTTGGCCCCAGATCGCTGATTGACTCGCAGGCCCATCATTTTTTGTAATTTAAGACCGACCAGTCGTGCTATTTTCTGTGCAAGAAAAGCCGGCAATCGTGCCTTTGGATACACTGCGCCGCGGTATGAGGAGACGACAGCCGGGGGAACCGCGCAGCCTTCAATTTCCCGCCATGGCCGCCTCGGCGCGATTCTCCTTCACGTCATTGACCAGCCGTGCAAATGCTCGTTGCGCCATTGCCTCGGCATCGCTGCGTCCCATCAATCTGAACGACGACTGGAACGACATGCCAATGCCCGACATCTCGAACGCAAACTGACGCGGGTCGGTGTCGCGCCGCAATTCGCCCTCGTCGACCGCATCGACGACGACGCGCACGATGGTACTGTGCCAATCCTTGAACGCCTGAACAAGCTTGTCCCGTATGGCGCCGGGACGATCTCGATATTCCTGCGACAGCGTCATGAACACGCAGCCGCCTTCGATCGCCGTACCGCCCAGCCACGCCATATAGCCTTTGAACAGCATTTCCATGCGCGGGATACCGCGTCGTTCCCGCATCGCCGGCTGCACCACGAGTTCCGAGAATCGCTCCATGGCGCGCGCCAGCACAGCCTCTTGCAAGGCCTCTTTAGACTTGAAGTGCGCGTACAGGCCGCTTGCGGCGCGCGTGGAATTTCCCTTTTGCATGGACGCAGAATAGCACGACCGGTCGGTTTGTCAACTTGCCTTGTGTCGCACATGGACGATACTGATGTGACGTCAACGCAAAGCGGGCAATGTCGTTATGTGGGGGCGGAGGAGGAAGTTGTGCTTTATCCGTCTTCTGGATGAGAGTCCGGGACGCGAGATGGGGCCATCATAAGAAATCTGTAAAAGTGTTCCACAACAGACCTTACGGAACGCTTTACGTGCTCTATACTCGAATGCACGTCCGCGCACTTTTTTTTCACTGGTGACTGGAGACCGACATGAACAGTACAGCCGTGCCAAGAGGCGCTAGCGAACCGTTCCGGCAACTGCGGGCGTTGCGTCGAGCGCGCAAGCTCAAGCAGGAGGACGTCGCCCGTAAGGCCGGGATTTCCCGGGAGGCTTATCTGCGCGCCGAATCAGGTCAAGCTGATCCGCGCATGTCTACCTTCCTGGCGGCTTGCGAGGCGCTGGGCCTGGAAGTCGTACTCGCCCCGCAGCATCTTGCGGCCGACGTCAACGCGTTCATTGCCAGCCGTAACGGCGGTGTGACAGCTGCCTCGATGGCTGGCCAGCCAGCCGCTTCGCAGGCGCAGCCCGCCTCGCCGTCTCCCGGTGGATTTGGATCGGGTCCCACGTCGGGCGAAGGCCACAAGCCTGTCTGATTGATTCACCGGAATCCGTGGCGGACGGCCTGGCCTGTTCCGCCACGGTTCTTGCGGGCATCGTCTGCCGATGCCCTTGGCGCTTTCACGTGCCGCCTCGACCCCTACCGCATCCCCCAGCGGTAGGTCGTCGCCATTCCGCGACGCCTCGCTGCGCCTTTCGCGCGCCATCCCTTGTCCAGCCCTGTTCCTGACCGCGCGGTCTTTGATCGAATGCGTTCGCCATTGCTCGTCTATCGTAATTGGGGTTTGACTTGCCGCAATGTCGTGGATTACGATTTGGTGAATCAATTTTATAATTCGTAATTGTGGGTGGCTACGTCGCGAAGATGCGCCACCGTCGCACGGCGTGCCGGCGCAAACCGGCAAGGTGTGAGAGGAAGACTCCATGACACAAGCACATTTGCAGACGGCTGATACGCAATTGGCCGCATACATGAGCGGGTTCGCCAATGAATTCGCGACAGAGGCGTTGCCGGGAGCGCTGCCAGTCGGACGCAATTCCCCGCAACGCGCGCCTTATGGCTTGTATGCCGAACAGATTTCCGGCACCGCGTTCACCGCGCCGCGCGCCCATAACCGTCGTTCGTGGCTTTATCGGATCCGCCCGGCGGCCATGCACAAGCCCTTCGCGCGCATGGATTCGCCGCGCTGGCTGAGTCATTTCGACGAAGTGCCGCCGTCTCCGAATCAGATGCGCTGGAGTCCGCCGCCGATGCCCTCGGTGCCGACCGATTTCATCGACGGCATCGTCACTATGGCCGGCAACGGCGGCCCGGAGGCGCAGACCGGCTGCGGCATCCACCTGTATCTCGCCAACCAGTCGATGCAGGACCGCTTCTTCTACAACGCCGACGGCGAAATGCTGATCGTGCCGCAGGAAGGCCGTTTGCTGATCGCCACCGAAATGGGACGTCTGACGGTGGAGCCGCAGGAGATCGTCGTGATCCCGCGCGGCGTCCGTTTTCGTGTCGATTTGCCCGATGGCCAGGCGCGTGGCTATATCTGCGAGAACTTTGGTGCGCTGTTCAAGTTGCCGGACCTCGGCGTGATTGGCTCGAACGGCCTTGCCAACCCGCGCGATTTCCTGACGCCCGTGGCCAGCTATGAAGACCGCGAAGGCAAATTCGAACTTGTGGCGCGATTCCAGGGCAACCTGTGGCGCGCCGAGATCGATCACTCGCCGCTCGATGTCGTGGCGTGGCATGGCAACTATGCACCGTACAAGTACGATTTGCGCCACTTCAACACGATTGGGTCGATCAGCTACGACCATCCGGACCCGTCGATTTTCCTGGTGCTGCAATCGCCATCGGACACGCCCGGGGTCGACACCATCGATTTCGTGATTTTCGGGCCGCGCTGGCTGGCGGCGCAGGATACGTTCCGGCCGCCCTGGTTTCACCGCAACATCGCCAGCGAATTCATGGGACTGATCGCGGGCGTCTACGATGCCAAGGCTGACGGCTTCGCACCGGGCGGCGCCAGCCTGCACAACTGCATGAGCGGTCACGGCCCCGACGCGCAGACGTTCGAACGCGCGAGCGTGGCCGATACCAGCGTGCCCCATCAGATCGCCGACACCATGGCGTTCATGTTCGAGACCCCGGGCGTGATTCGCCCGACCCGCTATGCGGCCGATTCGGCGCTGCTGCAGCATGATTACTACACGTGCTGGCAGGGCCTGAAAAAGCATTTCAACCCCAACGTGCGCTGATTCGGAGTATCACCACAATGACTGCCCCCCATTCCAGCTGGGTGACGTCGGCCAACGACGGCCTGACCCATTTTCCGCTGCAGAACCTGCCATACGGTGTGTTTTCGACTGCCAGCGGCGCGCCGCGCGTTGGCGTGGCGATCGGCGACCAGGTCGTGGATCTGGCTGCGCTCGATGAAGCCGGGTTGCTGCCCGTAGCGGCCAAAGGCGCGTTTGCGCAGGCCAGTCTCAATCGCTTCATTGCGCTGGGCAAGCCGGTCTGGTCGGAAACGCGTGCGCGCTTGCGTGCCCTGTTGTCCGCGGACGACGCCACGTTGTCGGCCAATGCGACGCTGCGCAGCAAGGCGCTGTTGCCAATGTCGACGGTGACGCTGCATCTGCCGGTGGAAATCCCCGGCTACACCGATTTCTATTCGTCACGCGAGCACGCCACGAACGTCGGCCGCATGTTCCGCGATCCCGAAAATGCGCTGCTGCCAAATTGGCTCGAAATCCCGATCGGCTACAACGGGCGCGCCAGTTCGGTGGTGGTCAGCGGTACGCCGTTGCGTCGCCCGAACGGCCAGATCAAGCTGCCCAATGAGGCGCGACCGGTTTTCAGCGCCTGCAGAAAACTGGACTACGAACTGGAAATGGCGTTTATCGTCGGCAAGCCGTCCGCACTCGGTGAACCGATCAGCACAGCGGATGCGCCGGACCATATGTTCGGCATGGTGATCCTGAACGACTGGAGCGCACGGGATATCCAGCAGTGGGAATACGTGCCGCTTGGCCCGTTCAACAGCAAGGGATTCGGCACCTCGATCTCCCCCTGGGTGGTGACGATGGACGCGCTGGAACCGTTCCGGCGCGACAATCCCCTCCAATCGCCCGAGCCGCTCGCTTATCTGCGGCAACAGGGCCGCAACGCCTACGACATCTCGCTTGAAGTGGCGTTGACGCCCGCCGGCGCGCCGTCCCCGACGACGGTATGCCGCACCAATTTCAAGGCGATGTACTGGACCATGGCGCAGCAGCTGGCGCATCACACGGTGTCGGGCTGCAACGTGCGGGTAGGGGACCTGATGGGATCGGGCACGATCAGCGGCACGACCGCCGATTCCTGCGGGAGCCTGCTCGAAACCACCCGCAACGGCGCTGAGCCGGTGACGCTGGCTGGCGGGGTCAAGCGTGGCTTCCTGGAAGATGGCGACACCGTGACCATGACGGGGTGGTGCCAGGCAGACGGATATCGCGTGGGATTCGGCGAAGTCAGCGGGCAGATCCTGCCGGCAATCGTCACAGCCTGAGGCGGTCCGCCGGCCTTTGCGGCCGGCGCCGGAAGTAGCGGAAAGCACGGACCCGGTAAACTGCCGGGTCTGTTTGTTACACTTTTGCATTCTAGTTACCTTCTGGCACAGCCCGCCACTGCGCGCGCATGGGAGAATGCGTCGCCGACCAGATATGGAAAAACGCTGGCGGCTGGACAGGTCATTATTCTCCCCACGCGCACGGCATGGCACTTCAATTCGACATTCGCGCATGGGCGGCCTGTGCGCCGGCACTGCAGACGCACGCCGACTGGCAGGCATGGAGCCAGGCTCCGTGGCTGCCACAGGGTGCCGATCTGCCTGCGCTTGCGGCGATGGCGCCGATGTTGCGCCGTCGCGTCAACGCGATCGGACGTGCCGCGCTGCACCCTGCCTATGACACGGCGGCCACGGACGAGGCGCTTGACAGCGCCGGTAGTGGCCAGACGCCGGCCGTTTTCGCTTCCCGCCACGGCGATTCTCATCGCGCCTACGAAATGCTGTGCGAACTGGCGGCGGACCAGCCGCTGTCGCCCACCGCATTCGGTCTGTCGGTCCACAACGCCATTGGCGCGCTGTTTTCGATCGATCGTGCCGATACCGCCAATGTGCAGGCGATAGCGGGCGGACGCGACACCGTCGAGACCGCCATCGTCGAAGCCTGCGGCTTGCTGGCCGATGGTGCCGATGAGGTGCTGGTCGTCTGCTACGATGCGCCGCTGCCCGGCCCGTACAGCAGTTTCATCAACGAGCCGCAGGCACTGTTTGGCTGGGCCTGGCGGATTGGCCGGCCCGGGAGTGGCTCCGCGTCCTTTTCGCTCGATATCGTCGGCGCGCACCGTTCGACCGACGCGACGCGTCCATTGCTTCCCCATGGTCTCGACGTGCTGCGCTTCATGCTCTCCGGCGAGCCGACGCTGCGGCATCGCGGCGAACAGGCCGAGTGGAGGTGGCAGCGGCATGGCTGAGCATCTCGACCGCGTCTGGCGCGTGCTGGCCACGGGCCTGTGTTTCGTCGTTTTCGGCGCCGGCGCGCTGCTGATCCGGGCGCTGGTTTTCCCGCTGCTGGCGCTGGCGCCATGGCCCGCCGCCCGACGCCAGCAGATCTGCCGGGACGTGGTTCACTACGCGCTGCGGTGCTTTCTGTGGCTGATGGCCGCCGTCGGCGTGATCCAGTATGACGTCCGCAACGGTGAGCGCCTGCGCCGCGGCGGCTTGCTGATCGTGGCGAATCATCCGTCGCTGATCGACGCCGTCTTCCTGATGGCGCTGACGCGTGGCGCCGATTGTGTCGTCAAGGCCGATCTGGCCAGCAACCCGTTTACGCGCGGCGCCGTGCGCGCGACCGGCTGGATCCGCAACGACTGCGGCGGCGCCGCGATGGTTGACGACTGCATCGCGTCGTTGCGAGCCGGCAGCAGCCTGATCATTTTTCCGGAAGGCACGCGTACGCACCCCGGAGCGCCCCTGCGGCTGCAACGTGGCGCCGCCAACGTGGCAGTGCGCGGCGGCTTCGATCTGACGCCCGTGGTGATTCATTGCGAGCCGCCTACGCTGACAAAAGGCGGCAAGTGGTATCGCGTGCCGTCGCGCCGTCCGCGCTTCGTGATCGACGTCCATCCCGACATCGAGGTCGCCCGCTGGGTGCCCGACGGGCTGGAGGCCGTCCAGGCGGTGCGCCGGCTGACCCATTCACTATCCGACTATTTTTCGAGGGAGATCCGTCGTGAACGCGCTTGAACAGGAAATCAAGGAACTCATCATCACTTCCCTGTCTCTTGAAGACATCAAGCCCGACGATATCGATGCACAAGCGCCGTTGTTCGTGGAAGGGCTGGGGCTCGATTCCATCGACGCACTGGAACTCGGTCTGGCGCTGCAGAAGAAGTACGGCGTCACCATGAAGGGCGACAAGGAGGAAATCCGCGCCCGTTTCGCCAGCGTATCGACGCTGGCTGCTTTCATTGCATCGCAACGCGGCCGGGCAACGACCTGAGCCGCCGATGACAGTAGATTCTTGGCGGGGGAATACGGAGCAATCCATGACGCATGACGAAATCTTTGCACGCGTGAAGGCGGTGCTCGAACAGATGTTCGAGATCGCGCCCGAGCTGATCACGCTTGACGCACGCCTCTACGACGATCTCGATATCGACAGCATCGACGCCGTCGACCTGCTGGTCCGCCTCAAGCCGCTGCTCGCCCAGCCGCTGAAGCCCGAGCAGTTCAAGTCGGTGCGGACGGTGCGCGACGTCGTGCACACCGTGGCAAGACTGATCGATTCCTCGGCGACGACTGCCTGACACCGGACACCTATGGCCTGGCGCAAATGGGGGCTGGGGCTGCTGACGCTGGCCTATCCGCTCGTCATCTATGTTGGCTTGACGCACTACTCGCCGCGCGTGACGGCGCTGGCGCTGCTGGCGCTGGCCGCGTTGCGCGCCGGCACCAGCCGCGAGGCGGGCTGGCGTGCCATGGCGTGGCTGGCCTGCGCGCTGGCGGCCGTGGTCGCCATAACGGACCATGCGCTGCCGCTCAAGCTGTATCCGGTGCTGGTCAATCTGGCGATGCTGGGCGTGTTCGGCTGGAGCCTGCGGCATCCGCCGACACTGGTCGAACGTCTGGCGCGCATGCGCCAGCCCGATCTGCCGCCGGACGGTGTGCGCTATACGCGCCGCGTCACGCAGGCCTGGTGCGTGTTCTTTGTCTGTAACGGGACGATTGCCGCCGTGACGGCGCTGGCCGCCAGCGATCGCGTCTGGGCGCTGTACAACGGCGCCATTGCCTACGGCTTGATCGGCGCGATGTTTGCCGGTGAATGGATTGTGCGGCAACGCGTCATGGCGCGTCATGCGGAGAGCCGCCATGATTGAGCGCATGCGCGGCATCGCGACCGCAATGGATCGACTGGCGACGCAGCCGGAGCATGCCGATTTCGTCGCGCAAGCGGCCGCGTGGCGACAGGCGTTTGCTGGCCAGCCCGGCAAGCGCTGGGCGCTGTATCTCGACAGCACAATCGACTTTGCCGCCGCATTGCTGGGCGCTTGGCACGCCGGCAAGCATGTGGTGCTCCCCGGCGATACGCGCCCGGAAACGCTCGACGCGTTGCGGCCTGCCGTCGACGGCATGGCTGGCGACCTTCCGCAAGGCCTGCGGCCCGTCCCGCTCTCGGCCGCGTCCGCGCTGGCGTGGTCGCCGCTGTCCGCGCGCGATACGGGGGTCACGCTGTTCACCTCGGGATCGACCGGCGTGCCGCTGGCCCTGGACAAGCGCCTGGCGCAACTGGACGCCGAAGTGCGTGCGCTGGAGCAGGCGTTCGGCGCAGCGATTCCGTCGCAGGCGCGTGTTCTGGCAACGGTTTCGCATCAGCATATCTATGGGCTGTTGTTCATGGTGCTGTGGCCGCTGGCAGCGGGGCGCGCCGTGCCCCACGCGCGGCTCGCATTCCTTGAAGAAGTGGTCGAGCGGTGCGTGCGGGATACGACCCCCGCCGTGCTGGTCAGCAGTCCCGCACATCTGAAACGCATGCCGGCGATGCTCGACTGGCCCGCCACACGGGGCGTGCTGTGCGCGGCATTCTCGTCGGGTGGCCCGCTGCCGGCGGAGGCAGGCAACGATGTGCTCCGTCATACCGGACTGTCGCCAATCGAGGTGTTCGGCAGTTCCGAAACCGGCGGCATTGCATGGCGCCAGCGCACGATGCATGACGACAAATGGACGCCGCTGCCAGGCGTGGCGTGGCGCTTGCAAGAGGGGCATCTTGCCGTGCGCTCCGCGCATTTGCCGGACGATGCGTGGTTCGTCTGCGCGGACCGCGCCTTGCCCACGCGCGACGGCTGTTTCGTGCTGGCGGGCCGCGCGGACCGCATCGTGAAGATCGAGGAAAAGCGTGTGTCGCTGACGCAACTGGAGCAGCAGCTTGGCGGGCTGCCATGGGTGGCCGAGGCGCGCGTGGCAATGCTCGACACCGCCGTGGGGACCCGCGTCGGCGCCGTGGTGGTGTTGAGCGATGTCGGACGCGAGCAGTTCGACACGCACGGTCGCGCGAGTATCATTCGGGCGCTGCGTGATGCGCTGGGCGCTGTCGCGGATCCGCTGGCGCTGCCGCGGCGCTGGGTTTTCGCACCGCAGTTGCCATGCAATGCACAGGGCAAGACCACCGAGGCGATGCTGCGGGAAGTGTTCCGCAAGACGTTGCCCGCGGTGCGCTGGCTAGAAGCCGATGCCGCGTCGGCGCTTGCCGAACTCGACATTGCCGACGATCTGGCGGTGTTCGACGGTCATTTTCCCGGCATGCCGGTGGTGCCTGGCGTGGCGCAACTCGATTGGGTCATGACGTTGGCGCCGCAGCGACTGGACGTTCCGCCGCGAGCGCGTTTTGCACGGATCGACGCACTGAAATTTCAGGCTGCGATCCGCCCCAACGCTACGATCCGCATGGCGCTGACGTGGCGCGCGCAAGCCAGCACGCTGGATTTTCGACTCACCTCTCACGCCGGCTCGCATGCGAGCGGCAAGATCATTTTTCACACTGCTGCGTCATGACCGCCGTTTTTCGTCCCATCGTGCTGGTTCCGGTCTACGACCACGAGCATGCCATTGGCGCCATGGTAGAGGCGATCCTGCGGCATCCGTGGCCCTGCCTGCTGGTCGACGACGGCAGCGGCCCGGCGTGCCGCCAGGTGCTGCGCGAGATTGCGGATCGGCATCCCGACCGCGTGCTGCTGGAGCGCTTGCCAAGCAACCAGGGCAAGGGTGCGGCAATGATGCGCGGTTTCCGTGTGGCTGCCGAGCTCGGCTACACGCATGTGCTGCAGATCGATGCGGACGGGCAGCACAACGCCGACGACATTCCACAGTTCCTCCGCCTGGCGCAGGAGAATCCCGGCGCCGTCGTGTCTGGCTGTCCGGTCTACGATCACACGGTGCCGCGCCATCGCTTTTACTTCCGTTACCTGACGCATATCTGGGTGTGGGTGACCACGCTGTCGCTCGATATTCGCGATTCCATGTGCGGGCTGCGCGCGTATCCGCTCGATGCGGTGATCGCGCTGATGGATACCATCCAGCTCGGACGGCATATGGAATTCGATACCGAAATCATCGTGCGGCTGTATTGGCGGGGCACGCCCGTCATCAACGTGCCGACGCGTGTCACGTATCCTACTGACGGCGTGTCGCATTTCCGGCTGCTGCAGGACAACGTGCTGATGACGGGCATGCTCGCCAAGCTCACGCTGGGCATGCTGTGGCGCATGCCGTCGCTGCTGTGGCGCAAGGTGAGGCCGGCATGAGCATCGCCCATCCCGATACCGCGCAGCGCAAACCGCGACGCCCGCGCGCGCAACACTGGAGCATGATCGGCGAGTCCACGTGCGTCTGGGGCATCTGGCTGCTTTACGCGCTCTACCGCGTGTTCGGTCGCTTTCTGTTCCGTGCCGCGATGCTGCCCGTGGTGCTGTATTTCTGGCTGGCCTATCCGCTGGCGCGCCGCTCGTCGATGGAGTATCTGCAGCGCCTGGAAAGCGTTACCGGCGCCCTCGGCCAGCGGCCGACGTGGCGGCATTCCGTGCGGCATCTGTTCTCGTTCGGCGATACGATCCTGGACAAGCTGCTCGCGATCGGCCGGCATTATCGATTCGATCGCGTGAGCAAGGAAGGCGCTGACGTGCTGCTGCGTCAGATCGCCAGCGGGCAGGGCGGCATCATCATGACCGCACACGTCGGTTGCCTGGAGCTATGCCGGGCGATGGCCAATCGCATCGACGGGCTGCGGGTGACCGTGCTCGTCCACACCGCCCATGCGCAGCGGTTCAACCGGATCCTGGCGCGGCTCGATCCCGAGTCGACCCTTCAGCTCTACCAGATCGACGATATTTCGCCCGCCACCGCGCTGGAACTGGCCGCCAAGATAGAGGCAGGCGAGTTCGTGGCGATTGCGGGCGACCGCACGCCCGCCCACGGCGGCCGGGCCGTGCGTGTGCCATTCCTCGGTGCGCCCGCGCGTTTTCCGGTCGGGCCATATGTGCTGGCTGCGTTGCTGAAATGCCCGCTGTTCGCCATGGGATGCGTGCGCCAGGGCGACGGCCATCTGATCCGCTTCGCTGAACTCGAGCGCAACGTGACGTTGCCGCGCGCTGCACGGGAGGCGCGATTTGCCATGCTGGCGCGGCGCTACGCGGGCTGGGTAGAAGGGCTCGTGGCGTTGTCGCCGTATGACTGGTTCAACTTCTACGATTTCTGGGCCGACGACCCCATCAGCGTCGGCCGGCTGGAACCGCAGCAGACGCAACGGGAGCGCCATGCCGAACGTACTGAGTCATGAAATCTCGCTGACGCCGGCCTTTCACGATCTGGATCCGATGGACGTGGTCTGGCATGGCAACTATCTGCGTTACTTCGAACAGGCCCGCTGCGCGCTGTTGCAGCGTATCGACTACGACTATCCGCAGATGCGCGATTCGGGCTACGCGTGGCCAATCGTCGACCTGCGCGTGAAGTACGTGCGCCCGCTGCACTATGGCCAGACGGTGGTGGTGCGCGCGACATTCGTGGAATGGGAGAACCGCTTGAAAATCGCATACGAGGTACGCGACGCCGCAACAGGCGAGCGGCTGACACGCGGGCATTCGATCCAGGTGGCCGTGGATTTGCGCACGCGCGAGATGCAGTACGTGAGTCCGCCGGTATTGCTGCAACGTCTTGGTGTGACGCCATGATGCGCCGCCATGCATTGGGCGTGATCGCCGCGCTGGCATGCCTTGCCGCTGCGCCCCTGCACGCCGAGGACCTGGCCGCGGCGGTGGCGGCACGGCTGACCGATGCGCCGGTCATTCGCGGCCAGTTCGAACAAACGCGCCGCTTGGCGGGCTTCAGCCAGCCGCTGGTTTCACGCGGCGATTTCGTCGTAGCGCGTGGTCGGGGCGTGGTGTGGACCACGCGCGAGCCCGTGCCGTCAAGCCTGATGGTGAGTCCGGACCGGCTGGTTGTGCGCGGTGCGGACGGCAAGATCCAGCAGCAGATGCAGGCCGATGCGCAGCCAGCAATGCGGATTGTCGGCGAGTCGATGATCGCCATGCTGCGCGGCGATTTCCGCGCGCTGTCGTCGCGCTTCGACGTGACGGGAAAGCTGATCGGCAAGCAGGCGTGGACGCTCACGCTGACACCGACAGATGCCGGCACGCGACGCGTCTTCGCTCGCATCGAACTGTCAGGTGACCAGTTCGTGCGCAATGTAAAGCTGGAGGAGGCGAGTGGCGACAGTAGCGTCGTGAAGATGATCGATCCCGTGGCGGCAAAACAGCTGGACGCGTCGGAGGCACAACGCTTTGAATGACGTGGCGGGCGGTGTCTCGATGCAGGGCGGTCTGACGCGGCGTGATCGCGTGCTGGCGATTGCCTGGCTGCTGCTAGTCATTGCACTGGTTGTGCATCAGGTGCAGTTCTGGCGCGCGTCGCGGCTCGATACCGATGTGATGGCGCTGCTGCCCACCAGCGAGCGCACCGCCACCGCTGACCGCGTGTTGCGACAGCTAAGCGATGGCGTGTCGCGCCAGATCGTCGTGCTGGTCGGCGCCGATGACTGGGCGGACACGCGCGCCGCGGCTCAGCGCTTCCAGCAGGTCGCCGCGCAAGACAACCAGTTGCTCGCGCCGGAGGACAAGCTGGGCGCATTCGATTTCGATGCGGCACTCACGTTCTATCGTCCGTGGCGCGATCGGCTGCTGACGGACAGTCAGCGGCAGCGGCTGGCCACCACCAACGCGGAGACGCTCTCGCAGCAGGCGCTGACGCGGCTGTATCAATTTTCGATGGGCCCGCGCCTGACGGAGTGGGCCGCCGATCCACTTGGGCTCTGGCAGGACTGGTGGCTCGAACGCGCATCCGCCACGCGCGTGCGCGAACGCGACGGCATGGCCACCGTGACGGGCGATGGCAAGGACTGGGTGCTGCTGACGTATCGCATTACCAAGCCGGCATTTTCCGCCAACGGCAGCACCGACTACGGCGACCTGCTGCATCGCGCCGAATCCGCCGCGCGCGCTGGCGACGGCGGCGTGCGCGTGATCGCCGCCGGCATTCCGCTGCACACCGAGGCGGCGGCGTCGCAGGCCAACTGGGAAATGAACGTCATCGGCGCGGGCTCGCTTGCGGCCGTGCTGCTGCTGGTCTGGCTGGCGTTCCGATCATTGCGCCCGATCGTGCTGGTGGGATTGTCGCTGCTTATCGGCACCGCCATGGCGATTTCCGCCACCGCCATCGTGTTCGACCGCGTGCATCTGATCACGCTGGTATTCGGCGCCAGTCTGGTCGGCGTGGCCGAAGATTTTGGCATTCACTACTTCGTCGCACGCCAGGCCATGCCGCGCGCCGCGCCAGCAGCTGTCATGCGCTTCCTGCTGCCGGGCATGGCGTTGGCGTTGCTGACCAGCGTCGTCGCGTACCTGGCGCTGGGCATTGCGCCATTCCCGGGCCTGCGTCAGATGGCGCTGTTTTCCGCAGTGGGTTTGACGACGGCATTTCTGACCGTGCTGTTCTGGTTTCCGCTGCTTGATCGCGGCACGCCGCGTCAGACGCGCCTGTCGAACTGGCTCTCGAACAGCCTGGCGCGCTGGCCGCGCGTGCGCAACGATATGCGCACGTGGCTTGCACTCGGCGCGCTCGGACTTTTTATCGTGAGCGGTGTATGGCAGGTGCGGGTGGTCGACGATATCCGGCAGTTGCAGAGTTCTCCGCCCGCGTTGATGGATGCACAGCGCACGGCGGGCCGTCTCCTGGGCAGCCCAAGCCCCGCGCAATTCGTGCTGGTGCGCGGCGCGACGCCCGACGAAGTGCTGGCGCGCGAAGAAGCGGTGAAGGGCAGACTGGCCGATGCGGTCGGCCAGCACGCGTTCGATGGCTTCGTCGCGATTTCCGATTGGGTGCCGTCCGCGGCGCGCCAGCACGCCGACGCTGCATTGGCCGATCGGCAGGAAGCAGCGGTCAGGGCAGCGGTCGCCAAGGCCCTTGGCGGATCGATTGCGGCGCCGGCCACGGCGTCCGGTTCCGGCGCGCTGACGCTGCAGGCATGGCTGGCCAATCCGGTGTCGGATACGCTGCGCCATCTCTGGCTCGACCGGGAAGGAAGTGGTTACGCCAGCGTGATGCTGCTGCGCGGGATTGACGATGCGGCGGCCATTCCCCGGATCGCCGCGGCCGTGCGTCAGGTCCCCGGCGCGGAGTGGGTCGATCGCGTCGCGGATATCTCGGCGCTGCTGCACCACTACCGCGTCCTGATGAGCTGGATGCTGCTGGCGGGCGCGCTCGCGGTGGGACTGTTGCTGGCATGGCGCTACGGACGTGCCGGATGGCGCGCCTTGGCGCCCACGCTGTTGGCCGCGGCCTTCAGCGTGGCGGTGCTGGGCTGGCTGCATGTGCCGCTGCAATTGTTCTCGGTGCTTGCGCTGGCCTTGCTGCTGGGCGTTGGCGTCGACTACGGCATTTTTCTGCTGGAACATCCTGGCGACGGCGTGTCGTGGACGGCCATCGTGCTCGGGGCTGCCAGCACGCTGCTGGCGTTCGGCCTGCTGGCGTTGTCGTCCACGCCGGCGCTACATGCATTTGGCATGACCATGCTGTCGGGGGTGGGCGCGGTCTGGATGCTGTCACCGTGGTTTCGCCCGGACCCGATGCAAACTTCTTCACAAGGTGTACATCGATGAACCTGGAACAGGCGGAAGTCCTGATCATTGGCGCCGGTCCCGCCGGTTCGGTGGCGGCCGGTCTGCTGCGCAAACGCGGCGTGAGCGTGCTGGTACTCGAAAAAGAGACATTTCCACGTTTCTCGATCGGTGAAAGCCTGCTGCCGCAAAGCATGGCCTATATCGAGGAAGCCGGCATGCTGCAGGCGGTGGTCGAGGCCGGCTTCCAGTACAAGAACGGCGCGGCATTCGCGCGCGGCGATCGCTACACCGATTTCGACTTCCGCGACAAGTTCTCGCCCGGCTGGGGCACCACGTATCAGGTTCAGCGCGCGCATTTCGATGACGTGCTGATCCGCGAGGCGCAGAAGCAGGGCGCGGAAGTGCGCTTCCGGCATGTTGTGGAAGCGGTAGACGTGAGCGGGCCACAACCGGTTGTCACCGTGCGTGGCGATGACGGCCAGTCCTACGCTGTGCAGGCGAAATTCCTGCTCGATGCGTCCGGCTTTGGCCGTATCCTGCCGCGCCTTCTCGACCTCGAGTCGCCGTCTAATTTTCCGGTGCGCGCTGCGATCTTCACGCACGTGGCGGACGGCATCCCGACCGGCGATTTCGACCGCAACAAGATCCGCGTGGGCGTGCATCCGGTGCACGCCGATGTCTGGTACTGGACCATTCCGTTTTCCAACGGTCGTTGCTCGCAAGGCGTGGTGGCGGAGAAATCGTTCATCGATCGCTACGATGGCGACGAGATGAGCAAGCTGCGCGCGCTGGTCAACGAAGACCCGGGGCTTGCCACGCTGCTCAAGGATGCGCAATGGGATACGCCGGCGCGTCAGATCGTCGGATATTCCGCCAACGTCCGCTCGCTGTGGGGCAATGGATATGCGCTGCTGGGCAACGCGGGCGAATTTCTCGATCCGGTCTTTTCGTCGGGCGTCACCATCGCTTTCAAGTCTGCCAGTCTTGCTACCGCGTGTCTGGTGCGGCAGCTCGCGGGCGACAGCGTCGACTGGGAAGCCGAGTACGCGCGCCCCTTGAAGGCGGGCGTCGACTGTTTCCGCGTATTTGTCGAAGCCTGGTACGAGGGACGTTTCCAGCGCGTGATTTTCCATCGCGACGCGCCTGCGGAGATTAGGCGCATGATTGCGGCGATCCTGGCCGGCTACGCGTGGGATCTCGATAATCCTTTCGTGGCCGATGCGCGTCGGCGCCTGAGTGTGCTGGAGCAGCTGTGCGACGAGTGATCGTTGCCGCGGCACTCGCGGCCGGCGTGATAGTGGGCGCGGCCGGGCTGTCGGGCTGCGCGACGTCCCCGCTTACGCCGCCCACGCCGGCCGAAGTGCCGCTATTGCGGCTGTCGCCCGCGTCGCTGGGGCGCACCTTGAACGTGCAGCAGCAGATCACCGTGCAATATCCGTCGACGCAAGGCGAGCAGACGCGCGATATGCTCGCGCTGCTGGAAGCTGATGGCACACATACACGACTGGCCGCGATGGCCGGCGGACAGGTGCTGGCCCGCATCGATTGGGATGGACAGGATCTGCGCGTCACGCGCTCGCCCTGGGCGCCGCCCGAGCTGAAACCGGAGCGCATCCTGAGCGACATGCAGTTGTCGCTGTGGCCCGCGTCGGCGATTCGCGCAGCATTGCCGGCGGGCTGGCGGCTCGACGATGCGCCCGGTCTGCGCAGGCTTGTGTTGGGCAGCGAAGTGGTCGCGGAGATTCGATATCCCGATGCCCGCACCACACTGTTCACGCAGCACCGCGACGGTTATCGCCTGGTCATTCGCACATTGCAGGACAACGGAGGTGCGCGATGAGTGTCTACCTGCATGACATGAACGTGGCTTGCGCGCTCGGCAGCGGCTGCGACGATGTACGCGCCGCGCTGTGGCGTACCGATGGACCATCCGGCGGCGAACTGACCGACCGCTATACCCCGGGCACGCCTTTGCATCTCGGCGCATTGCGCGCGCACGTGGACGTGGCCGATTTGCCGCCCGGCGTGCCTCCGGCACTCGCCAGCCGCAACAACGCCGTGCTGGAGCATGTACTTGCCGGCCTGCGTCCGGCGATCGACGCCGCAATGGCGCGCGTCGATCCCACCCGCGTGGCGATCGTGCTCGGCACCAGCACGTCCGGCATTCATGAGGGCGAACTTGCCGTGCGCGCACGCGCGCAAAGCGGGCATTGGCCTGCGGGATTCCACTACAGCCAGCAGGAACTCGATTCCCCGTCGCGCTATCTGGCTCACCGTTTGGGGGCGGCCGGACCGGCCTATTCGATATCCACGGCGTGTTCGTCCAGTGCCAAGGCGCTTACCGCCGCGGCGCGGCTGCTCGAACACGGCATGGCCGATCTCGCCATCGCCGGTGGCGTCGATACGCTGTGCGCATTCACGATCGCCGGATTCCGCGCGCTCGATTCGGTCAGTGCCGTCCGCTGCAATCCGTTGTCCGCAAACCGGCAGGGCATCAATCTTGGCGAAGGCGCGGCGTTGTTCCTGATGTCGCGCGAGCCCGGGCCAGTGCATCTGGCGGGCTGGGGCGAGACCTCCGATGCGCATCACATCTCGGCGCCGGATCCTAGTGGCGCAGGCGCGCGCACGGCCATGCAACAGGCGCTGAAACGCGCGGGCCTGAGTGCCGCGGATATCGACTATGTGAACCTGCATGGCACGGCCACCCCACAGAACGATGTGATGGAGGCGCGCGCGGTGCGGGACCTGCTGGGCGCGGACATACCGGTCAGTTCGACCAAGCCGCAGACCGGTCACGCGCTCGGCGCCGCGGGCGCCGTGGAAGCTGCGCTGCTGTACCTGACGCTGGTGGAAAACCCGCGCGGCCGCTTGCCGGCCCACTGGTGGGATGGCGCGCTGGATCCGCAGATTGCGCCGCTGCACGTGGTTGGTGCGGACGAAACGCTGGGACGCCCGGTGCGTCACGCCATCAGCAATTCGTTCGCATTCGGCGGCAGCAATTGCGTGCTGCTCATGGGACAAGGCTAAAGATGTCTGCCACCGATCCGTTATCGAACCCACGGCAACCGTTGCCGCCGGTCGGCGAACTGATGCCCCATGCCGGGTCCATGCGGCTGATCGACGAACTGCTTTACGCCGATGACGTGTGCGGCGTGGCGCGCGCCACAGTGCGGGCCACGCAGCTGTTTGTGGACGATGCCGGCATGCCCGCGTGGATCGGCATCGAGTATATGGCGCAGACCGTCGCGGCGTGGGCCGGCATGCAGGCGCGCATGCACGGCATGGGCGGGGCGGCGGCAGGGTTCCTGCTCGGTTCGCGGCGCTTTGCCTGCGATGTGGCGGCGTTTCCGGTGGGCAGCGTGCTCACCATCCGCGTGCAACTGGAAATGTCGGACGGCGATGGCCTGTCGCTGTTCGCCTGCACACTTGACCAGGATGGCGCCGAAGTGGCGCGCGCCACGGTTTCCGTATATGCGCCCACTGATGCACGGGCATTTCTCGAAGGACCGCTGACATGACCAACCAGACCGTGCTGGTCACGGGATCATCCCGTGGCATTGGCCGTGCAATCGCCTTGCGTCTGGCGCGCGATGGCTACGACGTGGTGATTCATTGCCGGGCGCGACGCGACGAAGCCGAATCGGTGGCGGACGCGGTGCGCGCGTTTGGGCGCAATGCACGCGTGCTGTCGTTCGATGTCGGCGCGCGCCGGGCTGCAGCCGAAACGCTGCTGGCCGATATAGAGCAGCACGGCTGCTACTACGGCGTGGTGTGCAATGCCGGAATCGTGCGCGACGCGGCGTTTCCGGCGATGTCCGGCGAAGAATGGGACGAGGTGGTCCACACCAATCTGGACGCCTTCTACAACGTGCTCAATCCAGTGGTCATGCCGATGGTGCAGCGTCGTCGCCCGGGGCGTATCGTCACGCTGTCGTCGGTCTCCGGGTTGGTGGGCAACCGCGGCCAGACCAACTACAGCGCCGCCAAGGCCGGCATCATCGGCGCGACCAAGGCGTTGGCCATCGAACTTGCCAAGCGGCAGATCACGGTCAATTGCGTGGCGCCGGGCCTGATCGACACCGAAATGGTCGACGCGAACGTGCGTGACGAGGCGCTCAGGATCATTCCGGCCCGTCGCCTGGGCACGCCGGACGAAGTGGCGGCCACCGTGGCGTTTCTGCTGTCGCCGGATGCCGGTTACATTACGCGGCAGGTCATTTCGGTGAATGGGGGCATGTTCGGATGAAGCGGGTGGTGGTGACGGGCGCGGGCGCCGTGAGCGCCCTGGGCAACGACTGGGCCGCGGTGCGCGCGCGCCTGGCGAGCGGCCGCAACGCCGTGGTGCGCATGGACGATTGGGCCGCGATCAATGGCCTCAACACGCAGCTTGCCGCACCGGTGCCGTCGTTCGAAGTGCCGCCGCACTACACGCGCAAGCTCATGCGCACCATGGGTCGCGTGGCGCAGATGGCGGTCGTGGCGAGTGAGTCCGCGCTGGCGGATGCGGGCCTTGCGGGCCATCCGATCGTCACCGATGGGCGCATGGGCATTGCCTACGGGTCGTCCACCGGCACGCCGTCCGCCGCGCAGGATTTCGCGCGGATGATGAGCGATCTCACGACCGACGGCATCAACGCCACTACCTACATCCGCATGATGGCGCATACCACGGCGGTCAATATCGGCCTGTTTCTCGGCGTGACGGGGCGGATCCTGACCACGTCCAGCGCGTGCACATCGGGCAGCCACGGCATTGGCTATGCCTACGAGACCATCGCCATGGGCCGTCAGGTGGCCATGCTGGCGGGAGGCGCCGAAGAGCTCGACGCCACGGAGGCGGCCGTGTTCGACACGCTGTTTGCCGCAAGCACCCGCAACGACGCACCGCAGGCCACGCCGCGGCCGTTCGACGCCGCGCGCGACGGGCTGGTGCTGGGCGAGGGCGCGGGCACGCTGGTGCTGGAAGCGCTCGACCATGCCCAGGCGCGCGGCGCGCGAATCCTCGCCGAGGTCGTTGGCTACGGCACCAACAGCGATGGCAATCACGTGACGCAGGCCCAGCCGGAAACGATGGCGCAGGCCATGCGCATGGCGCTGGAAGACGCCGGATTGCAGGCGCAGCAGATCGGCTATATCAACGCCCACGGCACGGCGACCGAGCAGGGCGATCTGGCCGAAGCGCAAGCCACGCACATGGTGTTCGGCGACGGCACGCCGATCAGTTCGCTCAAGAGCTATCTTGGTCATACGCTTGGCGCCTGTGGTGCGCTGGAGGCGTGGATGACGATCGAAATGATGCGCGACGGCTGGTTTGCGCCGACCATCAATCTCGATACGCCGGATCCTCGATGCGCACCGCTGGACCATATCGTCGGCGCCGCACGTGGTCTCGACGTCGAATACGCCATGAGCAACAATTTTGCGTTCGGCGGCATCAATACGTCGCTGATCTTCCGTCGCTGGACCGATCCATCCTGAACCCGTCTGCACAACCCGTCATGCCGCTTGCCTTGCGTACCGGATCGGTCATGGCCTTCGCCGCCATGGCGCCTCCCGTCAGCCGCTGGATGTCCGCGGAGGAATTGGGACGCCTGTCCGCCATGCGCTCGCACCAGCGTGCCGAGCAGTTTGCGGCGGGCCGCTGGCTGGCGCGGCGCCTGCTGGCCATGACGTTTGGCGGCGAAGCATCCGAATGGGCGCTGTCGGCGGCCGAGGATGCTCCGCCGCTGGCCATGCATACCGGCGGTGCGGTTGGCATGCCGGTGTTCGTGTCGATTGCCCATGCGGCCGATCACCTGGCTTGCGCGGTTTCCGATGCACCGGTCGGGATCGATATCGAGCCGCTGCAGCCGCGCCGGCATCTGGATACGCTGATCGAGGCCACCACCACTGACGCCGAACGCGCCGCGCTGCCGGACCTGATGGCCGATAGCGATGCCCAGGCGCGCATGGTGGCGTTTTTCGAGCTATGGACGCTGAAAGAGGCGTGGATCAAGTGCCACGGCGGCAATCTGTTCCAGACCATGATGGCCCATGTGGTGGAGGCGCTGCCGTCGCCGCTCGATACTGCAAACGGCGTGACATGGCGCCGCAAGGACGTGGTGATGGCGCTGACGGCGTCCGTGCCGGTCGATGCGCTGGCCTTGCCGGATCCCAAGGGGTGGCGCCTGCACGCGCGCGAGGCGGCCGACTGAGCGTGCCGCCTGCGCGCGCCGTCGATTCGTCAATTCAGGTCTTTTCCAGCGATGCGCAGGCGGCGCGCAGCATCGCCGCATACCGCTCCAGGTGGGGCTCGATGCGGTACACGGGGCCCGCAATGGAAATCGCATAACACTCGCCCGATAGCCGCACCGGCCAGGCCAGCGCCCCCACGTCGGGCATCGATTCGCCCAGGTTCACAAACGCCCCGCGCCCGCGCGACTGGCGCAGGTCATCTTCCAGGCTGCCCGCACTGGTCAGCGTGCGCGGCGTGAACGCCTGAAAGGCAAGCTGCGGCAGCACCGCCGCGCGCTCGGCGTCGTCCATGGCCGCCAGCAACGCCTTGCCGATGGAGTTGGCATGCAGCTCGCGCCGTTCTCCTGCCGTAGCGATATAGCGGATGGCATGCGGCGATTCCAGGACATCCAGATAGACCACGGCGCTGCCTTCGTGCAGTTTGCCGATCACCACGGTTTCGCCGGTCGCGTCGCGCAACTCCAGCATGGTGTCGTGCACGCGATCGAGCACCGGATCGTGGCGGGCAATCTGCTGCGCCATCGCCAGCAGGCGTCCGGTCGGGTAATAACCCTGTCGGCGCGCGGTTTCATAGAGATAGCCGAGCGAGGTCAGCGTGCGGATCAACGCCAGACAACTGGAGGCCGGCACGGCCAGCAGCCGTGCCAGTTCGGAAAGCGACAACGCGCGCCGTTCGCGCGCGAAGGTCTCGATGATTTCTATCACGCGCAATGCCGTCTTCACGTTCATCGGCGAAGGCTTGGCTGCAGACAATTCTTGGCGCTCTGGCATGGCTGGTCTGGCGCGGATCGGCCGCGATTTCGGGACGCAGGACGTCGGGAAGGATCTGGGGCGGGACTGTACCACGGCGCAAAAACGGCGCGCTGCTACACAACCTATACGTTGTAAATCTATTTTACATCGTATAGGTTGTAGGTTGAAAATACATCCGATAAGTAGTAAAACGTGGTTACAACCGATCCGTTGTGAAACGAGCCATGGCCGCCACCTATCCGATCCGCATCCTTAGCCAGTTACGCCCAGTCCTGCAGGGCTTACGCAAGTCTCGCGGCCTGACGCAGGCCGCGCTTGCAGCCAGACTGGGGGTAAGCCAGCAAAGCTATGCCCGCCTGGAAGCGAACCCGGGCCGCGCCAGCATGGCCCGCGTGCTCGCGGCCCTGCAGGCACTGGAAGTGGATCTGGCGCTGACGCCGCGCGGCGATACTTCCGCCACGGCACCCCGCCCGAAAAAAGCCAAACAGAAAGAGGACTGGTAATGGGACGACGCGCGCAACGGCGCAGACTCGGCGTATGGATGAACGGTTGGCGCGCGGGCGTCTGGGAGCAGGGCGCCGATGGCGAGGCGTTTGCCTACGACGAAGACTGGATGGCCAGCCCGCAGGGCCGACCGCTCTCGCTTTCGCTGCCATTCCGTGCCGACAATGCGCCGTACCGCGGCAGCATCGTGACCGATTATTTCGACAACCTGCTGCCCGACAGCGATGCTATCCGGCGGCGTCTGGCATTGCGCCATCGCACGCAAGGCACCGGCCCGTTCGATCTGCTGGCCGCGCTGGGCCGCGATTGCGTAGGGGCGCTGCAATTGCTGCCGGACGACAGCGTGCCGGAGGGCCTGCACCAGATCGAGGGAACCGTGGTCGGCGAAGCCGCCATCGCGCGCCTGTTGCGCGACACCACGCGCAACGCGGCGGTGCTGGGACAGCCCGACGACAGCGGCGATCTGCGCCTGTCGATTGCCGGTGCGCAGGAAAAGACCGCGCTGCTGTATCGAAACGGCAAGTGGCTGGTGCCGCATGGCAGCACGCCCACCACGCATATCCTGAAGCTGCCGTTGGGATTGGTCGGCAACATGCGGGCCGACATGCGCACTTCGGTAGAGAACGAATGGCTCTGCGGGCAACTGGTCGGGCATTTCGGATTGCCGATCGCGCGGTGCGACATCGCCAGCTTCGAGGACCAGAAAGTGCTGGTGGTGGAACGCTTCGACCGCCGGCTCGCGCCGGACGGCAAATGGATCGTGCGGTTGCCGCAGGAGGATTTCTGCCAGGCGCTGGGCATTTCGCCGCTATCGAAATACCAGGCCGATGGCGGCCCCGGCATCGGCGACATCATGGCGGTGCTGGCCGGCTCCGAGACGCCGGCCCACGACCGGCGCAATTTCTTTGCCGCGCAGGTGTTGTTCTGGATGCTGGCGGCCACGGACGGCCACGCCAAGAACTTCAGCCTGTCGATCGGTCCCGGTGGCCGTTATTGGTCCACGCCGCTGTACGACGTGCTGTCCGCCTTTCCGATCATGGGGCGAGGCGCCAGCCAGCTTGCGCCGCAGAAGGCGCGCATGGCAATGGCGGTGAGAGGCAGCCAGAACCACTATCGCCTCGCTGAAATCATGCGGCGGCACTGGCTGGATCAGGGACGCCAGGCAGGCTTGCCGGCCGAGGAGGTGGAAACCGTGCTGGCCACGCTGAAAGGCGCCGTGGAACACGCCATCGCGATGGCCACCGCACAGTTGCCCGCCGACTTTCCGGCCGATGTGGCCGACCGCGTCTTCAAGGGACTTCGGGCGCAGGCGCGCAAGCTCTGACGCGCCGACCCCGCTCGCCGGGGCACCGTTTCTCGCTCTTCCTGGTAGCGAACTGCCGGCGCACTGGGCGCCGCCCCGAGCCGGCCCTTACGTCGGCTGCACCATCAATCCTTGCCCCCGTTGTCTTGCCGGCTCCCCCTGAAGCCGCCATGCCGCGTGTCGTCCAGACCGTGGCTTTGTACCGCTTTGTATCCGCGCGGGCCGCCGATACGTCTCCTGACGAAAATGCGCGCGTCGCCATACGGGCCAGATACTTCGGACGCCTTAAATACGTTCCATGGCAGGACGCAACGCGAAAACGCAAGCAGATCCGGCCACGCAGTCTCCAAACTCCATTCACTTTCGTTATCAAAGGAAACCGATCATGTCCGCTCAACTCGCCCGTCGTCTCGTTCTTGCCGTTGCCCTGGTTGGCGCCGCCGCCGGCGCCCAGGCTTCCGTTGGATCGCGCGATCCGTACACGGATGGCGCCCGCTCCGTCACCAGCGCCCGCGACCCGTACAGCGAAGGCGCCCGCAGCGTTCAAGAACCGCGCAGCCCGTACAGCGACGGCGCTCGCAATGTCGATCCCTACCTGGACGGCGCGCACAAGGTGGCAGGGCTGGACCGCACCGGCGTATCCGCGGCGCCTGCGCGCCAGATCGACCCGTATCTGGACGGCGCCTACGTCTGACAGACATCTCATGGCCCGCGCGCTTGCGCGGGCTCATTTCCCAACCGTTGCGTATTTAAAGACCCAAGGACTCTCCATGTTGAACCGCACGCTCGTATCCGTTGCGCTGGTCGCGATGGGCATCACCGCAAACACGTCGGCATTCGCCGCACAATCGGCCACCCAAGGGACCGCCGCCGACTCCCAGGCGCCTTCCGTCGTCATCGTGCATGGCGCTTTCGCGGACGGATCGGATTGGGCGAAGGTGATTCCGATCCTGCAGGCCAAGGGCATCAAGGTGCAAGCCGTGCAGAACGGCCTGAATTCACTTGCCGACGATGTGGCCGCCACGCGGCGCGCCATCCGCAACCAGCCGGGCAAGGTCGTGCTGGTAGGGCATTCGTGGGGCGGTACGGTGATTACCGAGGCTGGCGCCAACGACAAGGTCTCCGCGCTGGTCTATGTGGCCGCGTTTGCGCCGGACGCCGGTCAGTCCACCGAGGAAGTAGGCAAGGCGGTGCCGCCGGCGCCGGGCATCAAGCGGCTGGTGGCCGATGCAGACGGCTACCTGTCTTTGCCGCCGGACGCGGTGGCCAGCGATTTTGCCCAGGACGTGCCGGCCGCGCAGGCTCGCGTAATGGCTGCCACGCAAGGGCCCATCCAGAGCAAGGCGTTTGCGGAAAAGACCACGGTCGCGGCATGGACCACGCGCCCGTCGTGGTTCATCGTCAGCGAGAAGGACCGCATGATCCCACCCGAGCTGGAACGTGCCATGGCGAGCAAGATCGGCGCAAAGGTGACCAGCCTGCCTACCAGCCACGTGCCGCAGCAATCGCGGCCGGCCGATGTGGCGAAGGTCATTCTCGACGCCGTCCACACGGTGCAGGCACAACGGTAAGCGCAGCCACGGGTGGGGCAGGTCGGTAGAGGCGGTGTCGGAAGTCGCATGGCGCGGGCGGCAGTACCGTGCTCGGCGTCCCCGCCGAGACCGAGGTACAACTGCCCACCCCGCCGCCCGGCCGTATCCGTCGATTATCGACGGCGTTTTTCCATTCTGACAAAAATGTAATGATTAAATCAGCGGAAAACCATCGGCAAAGCGCAACGAAGTAGAAACATCGGCTATAAATACGTTTCGTGTCGCGAGCTGGTGTCGCGCGCCACGTCTCCGCCCGCCTGTGCTAGCCTGCGGGCATTTTTTTGCCCATAGATAATCGATGCATTCGTATCTGTCGTGAATGGCAATAATCCATCCGAATTCGGAATGAATGATTGCCGATATGGTGAAAACCCTCTGTCCTTTTTATCTTGACTAAGGTGGTATATCACATACCTTATATCCATTCGCGCGAATGGTTGGGTAGCGGTGAACATTACATTTTTGTCATCCAAGCGGCGGACTTCTGATAACCGCAAGGTTTGGACGGAAGCTGCATGGCAGGAGTGAAGATGCTCGCCAAGTCAGGAATATGGCGGCTTTACGGGATATTTGGCGGCTATTCGTTAATCGCCGAAAAAACCGTCATTTTTGCTGCCGACAAAACAACGATGGCACAAGGAGCGACGAAATGTCTGCAATCATATTCAGACGACGATTGGCGTCGTGCGACCCCATGCGCGTATTTTCAGATAATTCATATCCAGTCATTCCGGAGGGCGCGAAATGAACCACGCATCTACGGGATCGCTGCGTCCCAATTCGCAGATTTCCGACCGCACGCGCTGGATCCAGCTGGCAGTGGGCGTTATCTGCATGATCGCCACCGCAAATATCCAATATGCCTGGACGTTGTTTGTTCCGGAAATCCAGGACACTTTTGGCTGGTCACGGGCGAATATCCAGATCGCCTTTACCATCTTTGTCCTGGTGCAGACCTGGCTAGCGCCGATCGAAGGATATTTCATCGATAAATTCGGACCGCGCCTGATGGTGGCATTCGGTGCACTTTTCATCGGTGCGGCGTGGGCGATCAATTCGCAGGCAACGTCGCTGATGGGTTTCTACGTCGGCGCGGCAGTGGGCGGGCTGGGCGTGGGATCGATCTACGCCACCTGTATCAACAACGCCATCAAGTGGTTTCCAGACCGGCGCGGCCTGGCAGTGGGGCTGACGGCGGGCGGGTACGGCGCGGGCTCCGCCGCCACCATCCTGCCGATTGCGGCCATGATCGAATCGGCGGGATTCCAGAGCACCTTCCTGTTCTTCGGCATCCTGCAGGGCACGCTGGCATTCGTTGCGGCATGGTTCCTGCGCGCGCCGCAAGCTTCGGAGGTCAAAGTCTCGCAGAAGATCGCCCAGTCCACGCGCGACTACACATTGCGCGAAGCGCTCAGCACCCGGCTGTTCTGGCTGATGCTGGTGATGTTTGTGCTGGTGGTGACCGGCGGCATGATGGCCGTGGCGCAGCTTGGCGTGATCGCCAAGGATCTGGGCGTCAAGGAATTCCAGGTCGACCTGCACTTCTTCGTCATGGCTGCATTGCCGCTGGCGCTGATGCTGGACCGCATCATGAACGGTATCTCGCGGCCGCTGTTCGGCTGGATTTCCGACAATATCGGCCGCGAGAAAACCATGGTGATCGCCTTCACGCTGGAAGGGTTCGGCATCATCGCGCTCGGTTACTTCGGCAGCAATCCGTATGCGTTCCTGATTCTCTCCGGCGTGGTGTTTCTGGCCTGGGGCGAAGTGTATTCGCTGTTCTCAGCGTTGGCCGGCGATGCCTTCGGCACCAAGCACATCGGCAAGATCTACGGCGTGCTCTATACGGCCAAGGGGATTGGCGCGCTGTTTGTGCCGATTGGCAATCTGATGATGGAAGCCACCGGCACGTGGTCCACCGTGCTTTATACAGTGGCCACGATGGACCTGATGGCGGCGCTGCTGGCGTTCACGGTGCTCAGGCCAGTGTTCGCAAGCCACGTGGCCACATCCAGGCGAATGTTCTCGCAGGAGCAGGGCGGGGCGGGAACACAGGTGCCGGCGTAAGCCGCGTGTAGGCGGGGCGCCGCACCGCGCCCGGTGACGATCAGGCCGGCGTGCGCTCCGCGACAGCGGCGTCGGCCACGCGCACTGGCGCCTGCGGCATGCCTTGCGCCTGCGGCGCCCGGGTTTGCTGCGCGGGCTGCGTCCCGTGCATCAGCCGGCGATAGCGCCCCAACGCCCACAGCGGGAAATACGCGGTGTAGCCGTGATACTTCAAATGGAAGATGCGCGGAAAGCCCGGGGCGTTGTGGAACGGATGCATCCAGAAGCCATCTTCGCGCTGAGCGTCGATCAGGTACGCGACGCCACGCCGCACCGATTCCGATTCATGTTCGCCCAGCGCCAACTGGCCCAGTAACGCCCAGGCGGTTTGCTCGGCAAGGCTGCGGCCGTCGTTGGTGCCGGCCAGTTCGGGATGCAGGTAGCTGTCGTTCGTTTCGCCCCAGCCGCCGTCGGCGTTCTGTTTGCCGCGCAGCCACGCGATTGCGTTGCGCACCATCGGCAGATTCTTGTCGACGCCGGCCAGCGCCAGGCCAGCCAGCACGCTCCATGTGCCGTAGATGTAGTTGGTGCCCCAGCGGCCCCACCAGCTGCCATCGCGCTGCTGCGTGTCGCGCAGATAGGCAATGCATCGCTCGCGCACGGTGGCGTCCTGCGGGCGATTGGTGACGCCCAACGCCAGCAGCACGCGGCCGGACACGTCTTCGGTCGGCGGATCGAGCAGCGCGCCATGATCCGCGAACGGAATCGCGTTGAGGTAGTTGCGGTCGCAGTTGGCATCGAATGCGCCAAAGCCGCCGTTACGCGATTGCAGGCCGATCGACCAGTCGAGCGCACGGTCGACATGCGGCTTGAAGCGCTGGCTTTGTCCGGTGCGCTTGCCGTGCGCGTGCAGCATCGCCAGCACCACGGCGGTGTCGTCGACATCGGGGTAATACGGGTTGGCGTACTGGAAAGCCCATCCGCCCGGCCTGGTGGCCGGCGCGGCGTTGTGCTCCCAGTCCCCGGCCAGGTCCAGCACCTGGCGTTCGGTCAGCCAGTCATAGCCGCGCGCGATGGCCTCGGCGGCGCGCGCGTCGGCCGGCGCCTGTTCCAGCGCCATGAGGCTCCAGGCGGTATCCCATACGGGCGACAGACACGGTTGGCAATACGACACGCCGTCGTCGCGATGCACGATCAGCTTCTTCAGCGCATCCATGCAATCGCGGCGCAAGGGATGGTCCTTGGCGTAGCCAAGCAGCACCATCATCTCGTAGGCGTAGACCATCGGCGGGAAGATACCGCCGAAGCCGTCCTCGCCATTCATCCGTTCCTCGCTCCACTTCACGGCGCGTTCGATCGCCTTGCGGCGCAGCAGGCGCGGAATCAGCGGCTCGGCATGACGGACCAGCCGGTCGAGCTTCAGGAACAGGCCCGGCAGGCCGCGCTTGCGCGGGAAGTAGCCGGTTTCCAGTTCCGGCGGCGTGACAAACAGCTCCTGCACGTGAACGCCCAGCGGATTCCTGGCCTGCGCGCGGATCGAGCACAGCACCAGCAGCGGCACCATGGTCGTGCGCGCCCAGTAGGCCACCTTGTCCATGTGGATCGGCGCCCAGCGTGGAAACAGCACGAATTCCACCGGCATGAAAGGCGTGGCGCGCCACGGCACTTCGCCGAAGGTTGCCAGCAGGATGCGTGTGAAGACGTTCGACTTGGCCGCGCCGCCGTGCTGCAGGATGACATCGCGCGCGCGCTGCATATGCGGCGCATCGGGAGAATCGCCAGCGGCCTTCAGGGCAAAGTACGCCTTGACGCTGCACGACACATCCACCGCGCCGCCGTGATACAGGTCCCATGCGCCGTGGCCGTCGAGCCGCTGCAGATTGCGCAGATACCTGGCCATGCGCGCTTGCAATGCGGTGTCGATCTCGTCGACGAAATGCATCATCAGGATGTATTCGGCCGTGATGGTGGCGTCCGATTCAAGCTCGAAGCACCAGTGGCCGTCTGCATGTTGCAGATTCAGCAGCGCGTCGCGCGCACGGGTCAGGCTGGCATCCAGATCGGATGCCGAAAAATCTTGTGAGGTCATGCGTGTTCGGGGCGGCGATAGGTCATGTGGTCGAGCTGCTGCAGCAACGCCGCCCGTTGTGCGGAATCGATCGTACGGTGGCCCAGCAGATCGGCCAGCCAGAGGCCGTCGGCGGCCAGCCGGCAAAGTAGCAAGCGCGTGGCATCGCCGGAATGCGCCACGTCCTGCTGCAGCGATTCGGTTTCCCATTCCTGGTAAGGCGTGCGGAAATCGGGGCGGGCCATCACCAGCATCATTGCGGCGCGCCACAGCTCACGTTCGCCGCGCTCGACCAGCCCATCGGCCGAGGCGTGCAGATAGGCGCGGGTATTGCGTCCGTGCGGCTCGCCATCGGCTTGCGCCGCGGCGCTTACCTGGCCCTTGAAGCGATCGAGCACCAGGTTGGAGATGGCTTCCAGCAATTCCTGCTTGCTCGAAAAATGATGCTGCAGCCCGCCTTTGGACACCCCCGCGCGCGCGGCCACCGCGTTCAGCGTCACCGCACCGATGCCTTCTTCGACAAGCAGTTCGATGGTGGCCGATAACAGGCGGTCGCGAATGAGTTGCGGTTGTTTGGGGCGGCGGTGGGCTTCACTCATGGCGCCGGAAGATACCATCCGGCCGGATTGTTTGCAAATGCCCCCGGGGTTGCCGCCGGTCCCGCCTTAGCGATCGAGCGGGGCAAAGCGCACGCGTTCGTCTTCAAGACGGCCGTGGAACATTTCCGCGGGACGCGCCCAGCCGCCCACCTGGTGCGGCCAGATATGCACGTAGACGGTCAGGACCTCTTCGTTTTCGGAATGCCGCGATTCGAATACGCGCCGGTACAGGCCGCCCTTGTAATGGCGATGCGTGGCCAGCTGCAGGGCTTCGGCCTCGGTGTTCACCGTGTACTGGGGCAGCTTCGCCTCGGTAAAGGTGCTGACCAGTTCGAACGCCTGGCGAATCGCCTCGATGTCGGTTGGCTGCATGTGTGCGCTCCCTTGAATCAGTCGACGATAAACAATCGGGCGCCGGTTGCCGTGCGCGACTGGTGCGCCTCGGCGTCGTCGCCCACCTGATAGCTCATGCCCGGTTCGAGCACGAAAGTGCGGCCGTCCTCGAGCGTCGTCTCGAGCGTGCCTTCCAGGCAGAACAGCACGTGTCCCTTCTTGCACCAGTGATCGGCCAGGTATCCGGCGGAATACTCGACCATGCGCACGCGGATGCGCCGGTCCTCGTCACCGAAGTATCGGGTGCGCCAAAAGGCCACGCCGGTTTCGCCCTTGTGCTCGGTGCGTTCCACCTGAGCCCAGTCGGTGGTGCCGAAGGCGAATGCGTCCATCTTCATGTTATGGCTCCGTGTCTTTCGGTGTTCGATGTTTGGGAAAGGACGGCATTCTACCGATACGGCGTACCGTTGCTGGCGGCGCGCAAGCCGCCTACTATTTGGGCGCAACGAAAAGTCCCCGGAGAATAACCATGACAAAGCCCGATCTTGCCGCCACTGAACCGGTGGAACCCCAGGCGGTATGCAGTCCCGTCACCCGCAGCGCCATTTTCATCGTGGCAACGATCCAGCCCGGCGATGCCGCCGCAGACGCGGTGCGAAGCTGGTGTGCCGACATCGCGGGGCTGGTGCGTTCGGTGGGGCAGCGCTTTCCCGGGGCAAGCCTGTCGTGCGTATGTGGTTTTGGCGCACAGGCCTGGGACAGGCTGTTCGGCGCGCCGCGCCCGGCAGCGCTGCACGTCTTCCGCGAATTCGGCGCTGGCGAGCGCATGGCGGTGGGGACGCCCGGCGACATCCTGCTGCATATCCGCGCCGAACAGATGGACCTGTGTTTCGAGCTGGCGATGCAATTGACCAGCCGTCTGGGCAACGCCGTGTCCGTGGTCGACGAAGTGCACGGCTTTCGCTACTTCGACCTGCGCAGTATGGTGGGCTTTGTCGACGGCACGGAAAACCCGACCGGCCGTCACGCCGTGCATGCCACCATCGTCGGCGATGAAGACCCCGCGTTTGCCGGCGGCAGTTACGTCATCACGCAGAAATACCTGCACGACATGGATGGCTGGAACGCGCTGCCGGTGGAAATGCAGGAGCGCATCATCGGCCGCAAGAAGCTGTCGGATATCGAACTCGATGACGACATCAAGCCCACCTCCGCGCACAGTGCGTTGACCACCATCGTCAAGGACGGCGAGGAAGTGAAGATCCTGCGCCACAACATGCCGTTCGGCCGCCCTGGCATGGGCGAATTCGGCACGTTTTTTATTGGCTACGCGCGTTCGCCGGAGCCCATCGAGCAGATGCTGGAGAACATGTTCGTCGGCCGGCCGCCCGGCAACTACGACCGCCTGCTCGACTACAGCACCGCTGTCACCGGATGCCTGTTCTTCGCGCCGCCCGCCGAGATGCTCGAAGAACTGGCCGAGCGGCGCCCACAGCCGGCTCCCTAAGCCGGTTGCGCAACGGACAGCATCAGCGCTGATAGGCGGGCGGATTGAACCCGGCAAAGCGCTGTTGCGTCACCGACTTGAAGGCGGCCGAGCGGTAGGCGTCGCGAATCTCCGCCACGAAAGGCTTGTTCAGGTCCGCCGTTTTCACGGCTACCAGATTCATGTAGTAGTCGGGGATCGTTTCCAGCGCCAGTGCCGACGTCAGCTTGAGCCCGGACGCCAGTGCGAAATTGCCGTTGACGAAGGCATAGTCGACGTCGTCAAGCGAGCGCGGCAACTGCGCGGCTTCGAGTTGCACGAGCTTCAGCCGGTGCGGGTTGCCGTCGATATCGCGCTCGGATGCGCGCACCGCATCGGTGCCTGGCTTGAGCGTGACCCAGCCAATCTGCTGCAGGATGGCGATGGCGCGGGCGAGGTTGGTCGGATCGTTGGGCAGTGATACCGTCGCGCCGGCTTTTACTTCGCCAAGCGTCTTGTGCTTGCGGCTATAGATGCCGATCGGCGCAGTCGGCACCTGCACCACTTCGGAAAGCTGCAGCTTGCGGTCCTCCGAGAATTTCTTCAGGTACACCGCGTGTTGGAAGGCGTTGGCATCGATCGCGCCGTCGGCCAGCGCCAGGTTTGGCTGCACATAGTCGCTGAACTCGACGATCGTCACCTTGTAGCCGCGCGCTTCCAGAATGGGCTTGATGCCATAGCGGATCTGGTCCGCATAGGGACCCGCCGTCGCGCCGAAGCGGATTTCCTTCTTGTCCGGATCCGCCGCGCTTGCCGCCTGCATGACGCTGCATGCCAGCCATAGCGCCACAAGCATCCGAATGCCTTTGCCCATTTGCATCGATTCCTCCCGTTTCTTTGTGTTCGATTGCGCCTCAAAGATGCGCGCTTGTGACGCGCGCCAGGCCGGCCCATTGTAGGGACGGCAACGATGTGAACGAAGCTGCAAATTGTCATGCGCATATGCGGCGCGGGTATATGCGCGGTGCCGCCAGCGGGATCCGGTGAGCCCGCCGCAGAGTCCGTTCGTTGTGAAAGCGCGCCGACCCCGTAGCAACCCCTAGTTGACGTATATTTTCATGAGCATAAAATCTGTTTCACAGACATGAAAACAGATGCCGGCCGCCCGGTCAGGCATCGACGTTGGAGACAGCTCACCCATGACCGCATCGCCAGCCGCCGCGCAGCCGGCTTCTTCCTACTTCGTGCGCACTGAAGAGGTGGCCGGATATCACCCGGCCAATCACGTCGGCACATTGAACCGCCGCATCATCGGCCGCGAAAACGTTGGCGCGACCCAGCTCGAAGTCATCCACGGCACCATTGAGCGCGGCAAGGGCGCGCTGCCGCATGCGCATCCCGGCATCGAACAGGTCTGCTATGTGCTGGAAGGGCGCGCGCGCGCCGAGGTCAACGGGCAGGCGCAGGAGTTGGGGCCCGGCGATTGCTGTTTCTTTCCGGCCGACGCCATGCATGTGTTCACGGTGATCAGCGATGAACCGGTCAAGCTGCTGGTGATCTACGCCCCGCCGTACGAGGAATCGCCGGACCGCGTGATTCGTCCGGACTGACCGTTGCGCCGCGGCTGTCCGCAGCCGCCATAACAATACCGAGGAGACCATTCATGCCGAATTTCCGCGTGCGGCGCACGCTCGTCGCCGCCATGCTGGCGCTGCCCATGGCCTTGCCGCTGGCCGCCCAGGCGGCCGACAACTATCCCAGCCGGCCGATACGGCTGGTGGTGCCGTTCGCGGCGGGCAGCGGCACCGATGCGGTCGCGCGCATCACCGCGAAGGAACTGGGCGATGCGCTGGGCCAGAACGTCGTGGTAGACAACCGTCCCGGCGCCAACGGGGCGATTGCCGCGGAATTGGTGGCGCAGGCCGCGCCGGACGGCTACACGCTGTTCATGACGACCAACACCACGCACTCGGCCAATCCATCGTTGATGAAGAAGCTGCCCTATGACCCGATCAAGGATTTCACGCCGGTGGCGCGCATGGGCAACCTGCCGTTCATGCTGGTCATCAATCCCAAGCTGCCGGTGAAAACCGTTGGCGAACTGATCGCCTATGCCAGGGCGCATCCGGGCATGTCCTATGCCAGCGGCAACAGCACCGGCATCGTGTCCGGCGCCACGCTGGGCCGGATGGCCAAGATCGATCTGCTGCACGTGCCCTACAAGAGCACGCCGCCGGCCATGACCGACGTGATTGCGGGCCAGGTGCCGATGATGTTCGTCGACGTGGCCGCCGGCGCGGCCAACGTCAAGGCCGGCAAGATGCGCGCGCTGGCCGTGACCACCGCGCAGCGCAGCCGCCTGCTGCCCGATCTGCCGCCGATTGCCGACACGCCCGAGCTCAAGGGATTCGACATCACGTCGTGGAACGGCGTATTCGCACCGGCCCGCACGCCGCAGCCGATCGTCGAGCGGCTCAATCGGGAACTGTCGAAGATCGCGTCAAGCAAGGAAGTCGCGCCGAAATTCGAAGCGCTGGGCTTCGAGGCGTTCGGGCAAACGCCGCAGCAGTTTGCGGGCTTTGTCGGCAGCGAACTGGTCAAGTGGAACAGGCTGGTCAAGGACGCTGGCATCCAGCCAGAGTGACCAGCGGAAAAAACGCGGCGAAGAATATTCGGCGGAAAAAACCAAAGGAATCGTCAGATGAATTTTGAAAGGACGCCCGAGCAGAACGCGATCGTGGACGCCGTCACGCAGCTTTGCGCCGATTTCGGGCCCGAATACTGGTCCGAACTCGATGGCGCGCACCGCTTTCCCGAAGCGTTCCATCAGGCGATGGCCGGCGCGGGATGGCTGGGCATCGCCATGCCGGAACGATTCGGCGGTGCCGGCCTGGGCATCACCGAAGCGGCGCTGATCATGCAGACCGTGTCGGCATCGGGGGCGGGCTTCTCGGGCGCGTCGGCCATCCACATGAACGTATTCGGGCTGAATCCGGTGGTGGTGTTCGGCACGGAGGCCCAGCAGCAGGCCGCGCTGCCGCCGTTGATCGAAGGGCGGGACAAGGCGTGCTTCGCGGTGACCGAGCCCGATGCGGGACTCGATACCACGCATCTGAAGACCCAGGCGGTGCGCACCGCCGACGGTAGTGCGTACCGTGTGGACGGACGCAAGATCTGGATTTCCACGGCGCAGGTGGCCACGCGCATGCTGCTGCTGGCGCGTACCACGCCGCTGGACGCGGTGGCCAAACCTACGCAGGGCCTGAGCCTGTTCTACACGGCGCTGGACCGCAACCACATCGAGGTGCGCGAAATCGACAAGATGGGACGCGGCGCCGTCGATTCGAACATGCTGTTTATCGACGGGCTGATGGTCCCCGCGGCGGATCGCATCGGCGAAGAGGGCAGGGGGTTCGAATACATCCTGCATGGGCTCAATCCCGAGCGCATCCTGATTGCCGCCGAAGCCGTCGGCCTCGGGCGGGCCGCATTGAACGCCGCCACGCGTTACGCGCGCGAGCGCACGGTGTTTGGCCGCCCGATCGGCCAGAACCAGGGCATCCAGCATCCGCTTGCGCAGGCATGGATGGCGCTGGAAGCCGCCGACATGATGGTCTGGAAGGCCGCATGGCTGTACGACAACGGCAAGCCCTGCGGCGCCGAGGCCAATGCGGCCAAGTATCTGGCCGCCGAAGCCGCGCATCAGGCGTGCCAGACCGCAGTGCTGACGCTGGGCGGCATGGGGTATGCGCGCGAGTATCACGTTGAACGCTATCTGCGCGAATCGTACATTCCACGCATCGCCCCCGTCAGCGCTCAGCTGATCATGTGCCACATCGCCGAGCGCGTGCTGGGCCTGCCGAAGTCGTATTGAACGCGGGGCTGCGGTAGCGGCCGTGCCGCGCGCGGACTCCAAAACAAACACCCCGGCCGCTTCCACGACCGGGGTGTTTTCGTACTACGTTCGGGGCGCGCCCCATGGAGGTTTCCCGCTGCCGCGCCATGACGATCCGTAGGATCTTTCGTCGTTGGATGCCGTTATGCCTTTCAACAATGAACGTCCGCTCATCGCTGAAGGGCACAACAGCCGACGCTCATGGCGCGGCGCGCGGCGGCATGTCCTTCCCATCTAGAGTCCATGCCGCGCAAATCTGAACGACCCTGCCCGCCGTTCAGACCGCGGAAATCGTAAAACCTGTTTGTCGATGACTCTGCCGATTGCGCCAGAGCCCGTTAAGTCCCGCGTTTATTTGCCGAGTTCGTGGCCGATCACGCCGCCCACCACGGCACCGCCAACTGTACCGGCGGTGCTGCCGCCGGTGGCTTCATGTCCAACTACACCGCCGGCCACCGCGCCTGTTGCGGTGCAGCCCGACAACGCCCACCAGCATGCGCTGATTGCCAGTGCTCCTGCGACTCGTTTCCACATGGTTTTTTCTCCTGCTGCGCGGCGCCGGTGGTTGTTTCGTTTGTCCGAGGCCGCGCGTTCATCACGACTCAAGGATAGGTGCGCGCGCATCGTCAGCCTTTCGGGCGCACGCTGATTGCGATGTAGGAATTTGTCGGACGATCGCGGGCGTCCCGTGGTTGCATGTCAAGGGGACATTGCCGCGCCGCACTCCCATGCGGGTTGGCGCGCGGGCACGACCGTGCGCTGGGCGTGGGCGGGCCAGCGAGGGGAAATCCGCGGGTGCGGCATTTACGCGGCTGATGCAAAATCCCGCTTCAGTCCGGTTTGCAAATACCGATAACCGATGCAGAGGGCGGGAATTGCACGTTTACACGTTCCGTCATCCTGTGCCGCCAGAATCGCGGGCCAGCAAAGCCACTGCCCCGTCACGCCCCAATGATGTCCCCCAGTTACGACGCGCCTCTCGTCTTGTTTTCCGTGCTTGTCGCCATCCTCGCGTCCTACACCGCGCTGGACATGGCCGGGCGTATTGCCACTGCCGCGCGCGGCCGCTACGCGCGCATGTGGCTGGCTGGCGGCTCGATTGCCATGGGGTTTGGCATCTGGTCGATGCACTTCGTCGGCATGCTCGCCTTCCGCCTGCCGATCCCGCTGGGCTACGACCCGGCGATCACCGGGCTTTCGCTGCTGATCGCGGTGCTGGCGTCGGCCTTCGCACTGCGGCTCGTCAGCCGGGATCATCTGCCGCCCGGGCGCCTGGCGATGGGCGCGTTGGCGCTGGGGGCGGCGGTGGCCAGCATGCACTACACCGGCATGGCGGCAATGCGCATGCGCCCGGGCATCGACTACGACCCGCTGCTGTTCGTAGTGTCCATTGTCGTTGCCGTGGGCGCCTCGGGCGCGGCGCTGTGGATCGCGTTCCGGCTGCGTCGCAGCATGCCGCGCGTCCATCAGTTGCGATTTGGCGCGGCGGTGGTGATGGGCGGCGCAATCGCGGCGATGCACTACACGGGCATGGCGGCGGCGCAGTTTCCGCTCGGCAGCGTGTGCGGCGCGGCCACGGACGGCATGGACCCGCACGCGCTGGCCGTGCCGATCCTGGTGATCACGGTTTGCGTACTGGCCGTGGCGCTGATCACGTCGGTGCTCGACATGCGGCTGGAAATGCGCACGGCCGTGCTGGCCGATGCGTTGGGCGAGGCCAACAAGGAGCTGGAGTTCCTGGCGCTGCACGACAAGCTGACCCACCTGCCGAACCGCGTGCTGCTGGAAGACCGCTTTGCGCAGGCCATCCAGGCGGCATCGCGCCAGCATGGCGTCTTTGCCGTGCTATTTGTCGATCTCGATGGTTTCAAGGGGGTCAATGACACCTACGGACATCAGGTTGGCGACGGCCTGCTGGTGCAGATCGCCAACCGTTTGCGCGCTGCCGTGCGCTCCGAGGACACGATCTCGCGCGTGGGCGGCGACGAGTTCGTGGTGCTGGTTGGCGTGGACGAGCCAGCCGACGCCGGCATGGTGGCCGGCACGCTGATCGAGACGCTGCGCGAAACGGTATATGTCGAGGGTCATGCATTGCACGTATCGGGCACCATCGGCATCGCGCTGTATCCCGCCGATGGCCAGGATCAGGATGCGTTGATGACCAACGCCGACGCGGCGATGTATCACGCCAAGGCGTCGGGCCGCAACGCGTACTGCTATTTCGAAAGCTCGATGAATCACCAGGCGCGCGCGCAGCAGACACTGATCCAGGATCTGCGCGGCGCCGTGCGCAACGGGCAATTGCAGTTGCACTATCAGCCGAAATTCTCCGCATCGGACAACCGGCTGGTCGGCGCGGAGGCTTTGCTGCGCTGGAATCACCCGGTGCAGGGCCTGTTGATGCCGGACCAGTTCATTACCCTGGCGGAAAAGACCGGCACGATCGTCCCGATCGGCGGCTGGGTGCTGGATGAAGCGTGCCGGCAACTGGCGGTGTGGCATGCGACCGGCCATACGGACTGGTCGATGGCGGTCAACCTGTCGGCATTGCAGTTCTGCCACGCCGGCATGGTCGAATCGGTCGCGCGGGCGCTGGCGCAGCACGGTGTGCCGGCGGCCTGCCTGACACTCGAGATTACCGAGACGACGGCGATGCGCGATGTCGAGGCCACACTGGAAATCATGACGCGGCTCGATGCGATGGGCGTACGCATCGCCATCGACGACTTCGGCACGGGTTATTCGAGCCTGCTGCATCTGAAGCGCATTCCCGCCAGCGAGTTGAAAATCGACCGAGGCTTCGTGCGCGATCTTGCGGAGGATACGGAAGATGCGGCGATCGTGTCGGCCATCGTCGCGCTGGGACGCACGCTGAAGCTGCAGGTGGTGGCCGAAGGCGTGGAAACCGCTGCGCAGCAATCATTCCTGGCAGGGTTGGGATGCGATGCGCTGCAGGGCTATCTGCTGGGCAAGCCGATGCCCGCAGCGCAATTCGCCAGCATGGCGGCGGCGCGCTGAGTCGGCGCCGCCGTTGCTGAAGGCACGTAACGATCAGGCGCCGTCGCTGAAAGTGTCGCGCTTGCCGGTGGCGGAGAACGCACCGTCGGTGTACGGATCCCGCTTGGAGCGCACGTCGTGGGCGCCTTCGCTGTAGACATCGCGCTTGCGATCGACGTAGCCGTCGTGGCTCGTGGCGCGCGCGCCGTCGGTGAACGGATCGGCGCTGCGCGGTGCGGCGTTGGCCAATCCGGCGGTGCCCGCCAGCGTTGCGGCGAGGGCGGAATAGAGCAGGGCTTTCTTGAACATGAAGGACTCCTTTAAGGTTCGAGGATGGAGGCAGCGGGTGGTGAGTACCGGTCGTCTCGCGACCTTGCAAGCAGTCTATTTGCGGGGCGCCAACGCAAAGATGACCCGATAATGACATTGCTGTCATACGCTGCGCGGCATCTGCGCACGCGCGGGAGCCGCCCGCCGATAGCGGTGCAAATAGGCCGGGTGAACAATGTGTTCCGCCGATTCTGGCGATGTCAGGCCCAACACCCTGTAGAATCCGTGTCTGGCCCGCTGGTTTCGCCCGCGCGGGCAAATCCCCGAATCCCTGATCCCCAGCCCGCCGCCCACGTGGCGCGGGCGCGCACGATAAGTCATGTCCGAGTCTGATGCAGCCAAACAAGCCGCGGTGGCGTGGATCCGCGAGCAGATGGACCACTACGGCCTGACGTTCGACGATCTCGTCGACGCAGGCTGTTTTGTGGAAAGCGAGGACGGCCCCGACAGCGACGCCGCTGCCCCGGCCGCCACGCCGGCTGGTGCCGTTGCTGCCAATGCCAGTGCCCCCGAAAGCGCCGCCAAGCCGCGCACGCTCTATCGCAATGCGATGGGGCAGACCTGGGACGGCACCGGCGAATATCCCGACTGGCTGCAACGCGCGGTCAACGCCGGCCAGTCGATCGATTTCTATCGCGTGGACTGAGCCGGCGCCAATATCGCGCTAGTTGGCCGATTATTTCTCGACGGTCAACGATGTGATCGTCAGCAGCCCGTCGAGCCGCTCGGCGGTGAAGCGCACCTTGTCTCCGGTCTGCACCTGCGCAAGCATGGCCGAGTCTTTCACGCGGAACACCATCGTCATGGCGGCCATGTTCAGATTCTCGATCGGACCATGGCGAACCGTCAGCTTGCCCGCCGCGGCATCCACCTTGCGGATTTCACCTTCCACTTGCGGTAACGGCACGCCGGACTGATCCGGCAGCGCGCCGGAGATTGCGCCAGGCGCCGCGCCCGCGGCAATGTTTGCGGTGTCAGCGGTGGCAAGTTGCGGCATCCAGGCCAGCGAGGCCATCAGCATCAGCATCAGCGTCGTGAGCGTGTATTTCATCGTGTGTTCCTTGGTAGGGGTCATGTCGGTGCTTCAACGGCGCGGCGGCCGCGTCGCGGGTTCGGTGTGCTCGAAGGCCACGGTGCCGGCCGGATGCCGATACCAGCCTGGATCGCGATAATCGTTGGGCGCCAGTCCGGCGCGCACCTTTAGCGTGGTGAACATGCCGCCCATCTCGATCGGGCCGAACGGACCCTGGCCGCTCATCATCGGCAGCGTGTTGTCGGGCAACGGCATTTCCATCGCACCCATGTCGGCCATGCCCGCTTCGCCCATCGGCATATAGTCCGGCACAAGCGCGTTCATGCGGCTGGCCAGATCCTTCTGTTTCACACCGATCATGGTCGGCAGGTTGTGGCCCATGGCGTTCATCGTGTGGTGCGACTTGTGGCAATGAAAGGCCCAGTCGCCGGGGTTGTCCGCCACGAATTCGATCGCGCGCATCTGCCCTACCGCGACATCGGTGGTGACCTCGGGCCAGCGCGCCGACTGCGGCACCCAGCCGCCATCGGTGCCGGTCACCTCGAAGCGGTGACCGTGCAGATGGATCGGATGATTGGTCATCGTCAGATTGCCCATGCGGATGCGCACGCGGTCGCCCAGCCGCACAGGCAATACGTCGATACCCGGAAACACGCGGCTATTCCATGTCCACATGTTGAAATCGGTCATTTCAGCCACACGCGGCGTGTAAGAGCCCGGATCGATGTCGAAGGCGGCGATCAGGAACACAAAGTCCCGATCCACGCGCATGGCTGCCGGGTTGCGCGGGTGCACCACGATAAATCCCATCATGCCCATGGCCATCTGCACCATTTCATCGGAATGCGGGTGGTACATGAACGTGCCGGCGTGCCGCATTTCGAACTCGTAGACGAACGTCTTGCCCGGCGGAATATGCGGCTGCGACAGCCCGCCAACGCCATCCATGCCGGCCGGCAGGATCACGCCGTGCCAATGCACCGTGGTGTGTTCCGGCAGTTTGTTGGTGACGAAGATGCGCACGCGGTCGCCTTCCACGCACTCGATGGTTGGGCCGGGGCTTTGCCCGTTGTATCCCCACAGATGCGCGGTCATGCCGGGTGCCAGTTCCCGTTCGACGGGCTCGGCCACCAGGTGGAATTCCTTCCAGCCATTGCGCATGCGCCACGGCAGCGTCCAGCCATTGAGCGTGACCACCGGTTGATACGGGCGCCCGCTGGCGGGCATCAACGGCGCCTGTGTGGCGGCGCTGCTCTGCAACGGCGCCTCGGGCAAGGCCGCGGCGCCGGCGCGCGATACCATCGCGGCGCCCAGCATGGCCGCAGCCGACTGACCCAGAAAATTGCGGCGGGAAACCATGTCATTGTCCTTGTGTGTTGGGCGTGGAAGGCTGCGGGCGCGCGGCGCTGCCCGCATCGTTTCCAGCATTCGCAGCAATTGCGGCATTCGCGGGTTGCCCCGGCAGATTGCCGCCCAGCGCACTGCGCAGGTCAGATTCGGCCAGCCAGAAATCGCGCTGTGCATCGAGGTAGCCGTTGACGGCGTTCACCTGCTCGCGGGCGTCGGTCAGCAGTTCGAACACGCTGACCAACATGCCGTTGTAGCGCAGCAGGTTTTCATCGCCGATACGCTTGCGCAGCGGCACCACTTCGTCGCGGTAATGGCGGGCGATGTCGTAGCGCGCCTGATAGCCCGCGTAGGTTTCGCGCACGACCGAGCGCGCGTTGATGGCCTGTTCGGCCAGTCGCGCCGCCGCCTGCATGTAGACCGCCTCGGCGCGGGCCACGCGCGCGCCGCCCCAGTCGAACAACGGCACTTCGATATCGATGCCGTAGCCGGTTTCGCGCGGTTTGCCGGTTTCGGAGTTTTGCACGTAGCTGACGTCGAGCACGCTGATGAAGCGCGTGGCGCGCGTCAGGCCTAGCGAGCGCGACAGGCTGTCCAGCTGTAGGCGGCCGGCCTGCAGATCGAGCCGGTTGGAGATCGCATAGCCCTCCAGGTCGCGCGCGCCGGGACGCGCGGGCGGCAGGTCGGGCAGCCGTTCCGGCAAGCGATAGGCAATGTCCGCGCCCCACAGGCCCAGTTCGCGCGTCAACTGCTCGCGCGTGGACAGTGCACGTTCGCGGGCGCGCGCCAGTTGTGCGGCGGCGTCGGCATAGAACGCCTGCTCGCGGGCGTGATCGAGCGCGCTGACATTGCCGGCGCGCGCCAGATCGCGTGCAAACAGGGCGCCCGTTTCGGCGGCGCGCCGGACCTGCTCCGCATAGCGCGCGGCCTGCTCGGCGGCGACTGCCTGCACCCAGGCGCGGCGCGCGGATTCCGCCTTGCGCAGCGTCGCATCGGCCACCGCCAGGCGCGTCTGTGCAAGGCGACCGGCCTCGATACGCGCGGCAAACGGCAGCGCCAGCAGGTTCATGAAGCCGATGGTGACGGCGCGGTCGATCTTGAGGTCGTCGCCCGAGGATTTGCGCGTGAAGGAAAAGCCGGGATTAGGCAGGCGCGTCGCCTGTACGTAATCGGCCTCGGCAATGCCAAGGTCGGCGTACTGCGCTTGCAGCGCGGGGCTGTTCAGCAATGCAATCTGCACTGCGCGATCGGCGTCGAGCGGCTGCGCCAGTAGTTCGCGCACGCGCACGCGCACCGCGGCACGGTCCTCATCGCTGCGAATCCAGGCGGCATCCATGCCCAGCCGCTCGCGCGTGGCATCCGCCACGGGGCCAAATCCGCCATCGGGCGAAAACCCCGCGCATCCGGCCAGCAATAGAACGCTGACCAGCGGGCCGCCAACGCGCTTCAGGAAAGCCAACATCATGGTGGGTCTCCTTTCAGTGAGCGGAATGATCGTGATCGCCTTGCGGCGCTGGCGCGGACGGTAGCGGCGCGGACGCGGAGGAAGCCGGCTGCGGCGCGGCGTTGCGCGGCATGCGATGTCCGGCATGCGCATCGCCGTGGCTGTTCGCCCCCTGGACGGGGGCGACGGCGGCGTTGGACTGCCGCCACGGCGTGACGGTGGGCGACTGGTACGGCAGGTATCCAGACATGGGTGCGACATCCGCCATGGCGGGAACCACGGCGGCGGGATCGGAAGGATCGGGCAGGTTGGGCGGCGTTGAGGCAGGCGACGATGCCTGGGCCACGGCCAGGGCCGGGACCAGCATCAGCAGCCATGCCGCCGCCATAGGGCGCGCGAAGGGCATGACAATCTCGTGAATCTGGACGTCCGCGTGCGACGCACGGTCGCGGCGCGGTTCACCACGTGTGGAGAGACGCCAGAACACTGCGCGGATCCGGATGGCTCCAGGCCGACCTAGGTCGACCTAAGCCGATCCATACCGACGTGAGCCGATCGGGGCGGACCTGTGTGGATTCAGGCGAGTGCTGGCGAGGGACGAGCGTGCGATGGACGCACCTCGGGTGTCAGCAGTGGCGGGCAGGCGGCCGTTCGGCCGGGAGGGGAAGCTGGCTGGCGAAGCTGGCCGCGGTGCTCAGCGGCAGGGCGTGGCGACGGTGCTGCAAGGCCACGAGGGGGAGTTCCGGCAGCAGCATGGCGCTGGCGGCGCAAGCGGCGCAGGCACTGCACGCGCCAGCCGCATGATGCCGGTGATGATCCTTGGAATGGTCCGGCGTGTCGGCCGCGGGATGTGCGTCGTGCCAGACCGGCATGTCGTCGTGGCCGTGCGCCATGGCGTCGTGGCATTGCGCGGCGGCGTCCATCATGCCGATCTCGGCTTCCGCTTCCGCCTTGATGGCCGCATGCCGTTCCGGCATCGACAGGCCGACGGCCTGCGCTGCGCTGCAAACCATCATGACTGCCGCGGCGGCGCCCTGCACGGGCAGCGCAAACATGGCAAGACACAACAGGAAGCTGGAAAACAGACGTTTCATCGAGGCAGCGAGGGGGCGGGGCACGGCAGCCCGGGGCTGCGGCGTGACAAGTAAAATGCAGCGCGCATTGTACTGTGTTTGATTGCGTAAAGCCCGCGTTGCAAGATGACATTCACGCAATGTTCGCCCAAATCGGTCAAACCTCGGATAGTGTCTGAGTTCTGCAATAAACCGGAAGACAGGGGCGGCTGCGTCGAAGGCATCGTCCCAAGAGTGAATCACCATGCGCATCCTGATTGTCGAAGACGAACCGAAGGCGGGCGACTATTTGCTGAAGGGGCTGACCGAGTCCGGCTTTGTGGCGGACCTGGCGCGCGACGGCGTGGACGGCCTCGCGCATGCGCGCGAGCAGCACTACGACCTGATCGTGCTCGATGTCATGCTGCCCGGCATCGACGGCTGGCAAGTGCTGCGCGAGCTGCGACGCGACAAGGACACGCCGGTGCTGTGCCTGACCGCGCGCGATGAGCTTTCAGACCGGCTCAAGGGGCTGGAACTGGGCGCCGACGACTACATGGTCAAGCCGTTCGCCTTCGCGGAACTGGTGGCGCGCATCCGCACGATCCTGCGCCGTGGGCCGCTGCGCGAGAGCGAATTCATGGAAGTGGCGGATCTGCAGATCGATACGATCCGCCGTCGCGTGACGCGCGCCGGCCAGAAGATCGACCTGACGTCGAAGGAATTCGCGCTGCTGCAGCTCCTGGCGCGCCGTCGCGGCGAAGTGCTGTCTCGTTCGCTGATCGCCTCGCAGGTCTGGGACATGAATTTCGACAGCAATACCAACGTCGTGGACGTGTCGATCCGGCGGTTGCGCGCCAAGGTCGACGACCCGTTTCCGCACAAGCTGATCCACACGCGTCGCGGCATGGGCTATGTGCTCGACGAATCGGGCGAGGCGTAAGCGCGCATGAAGCGGCTGCTGCGCTTGCGGCGCGCCATCGATGGATGGATGCCGTCGTCGCTGACCACGCGCCTGGCGCTGGCCTATGGCCTGACCACGGCGGCGATCCTGGTGGGGGTGGCCACGTATCTGTCCAGCGCGCTGGGCAGCCAGCTGCAGTCTCGCGACGAGACCGAACTGGTTGGCGAAGTCCTGCTGGTGCGGCATCTGCTGCGCGAAGTCGCTGACGAAACAGAAATCCGCACCGACACGCATCGTTTTGCCGATATCGCGATGGGCCACGAGGGCCTGATTCTCGTGGTGCGCACGCGCGAAGGCGAACCGTTGATCGCGCTGAATCCGCATAACGAGCCGATTCCGCCGCTGCGGGTGCTGCCCGCCAACACCGCGCCCGACAAATCACTGCTGCAGACCTGGCATCCGCGCAACGGCGTGCCGTCGCGCGGCATGGCGGCGTTGGGGCAGGTGGGCGATTCCGGACGCACCGTGGAGATCATCGTGCTCAGCGACGCCGGCTACCGCGCGGCGTTGATGCGTGAATATCGCGGCGAACTGCTGGGCGCGGTGTTATGCGGTGCGATCGTCGCCGCGGCGCTGGGCTATCTGCTGGCGCGGCGTGGCTTGCGCATGCTGCGCCGCATGGCCAGCGACGCCGCGGCCGTGACCACCAGCCGGCTGGCCACGCGGCTCGACGTGGGCGGCGCGCCCGAGGAGCTGCGTGAACTGGCGGGCGCCCTGAATGCGATGCTGGCACGCCTGCAGGACAGCTTCACGCGGCTGTCGCAATTTTCCGCCGACCTCGCTCACGACTTTCGCACGCCCATCAGCAACCTCGTGGGACAGACCCAAGTGACGCTGGCCCAGCGCCGCACTCCCGCCGAATACGAAGCGTTGCTCGAATCGAACCTTGAGGAATACGAGCGGCTCGCGCGCATGATCGAGAACATGCTGTTCCTGGCGCGCGCCGACAATGCGCAGGTGGCGCTTGGTGCGCGCCCGCTCGATGCGCGCGCCGAACTGGACAAGGTGGCCGAGTATTTCGAGGCGGTGGCGGCCGATCGCGAGCTGACGATGAGCGTGTCTGGCGCGGCGCCAGTGGTGGCCGACCAAACCTTGCTGCGGCGCGCCATCATCAATCTGCTCGACAATGCGCTGCGCCACGCGCCGGCCGGCAGCACGGTGCGGATGGCCGTGACGCGCAGGTCGGCGCGCAACACCGTGATCAGCGTGATCAACGACGGCCCGGCGATTGCCGCCGAGACGCTCCCGCACCTGTTTGGCCGCTTCTATCGCGCCGATCCCTCGCGCCGCAATTCGGCAACCTCCACCGGGCTTGGTCTGGCCATCGTCGACACCATCATGCGTCTGCATGGCGGCAGCGTGGCGGTGCACAGCGTGGAAGGCGAGACCGCATTCGAGCTCGACTTTCCTGACAATTCCGGTACCGCCACGGGCGCATAATGTCGCGGCGCGAATCAGCGCGTTTGCGGCAAACCGAACAGGAGATCGACATGCAGGTGCAACCGTATCTTGATTTTGGCGGACGATTCGACGAAGCCGTGGCGTTCTACGGCAAGGTGATGGGCGCCAAGGTGACCTTCCTGATGCGCTACAAGGAAGCGCCTCCGGGCGGCGAGCCGGTTTCGCCCGCCTGGGCGGACAAGGTAATGCACGCCAACATCCAGATTGGCGATTCGCAAATCATGGCCTCCGACGGACGCGAAGGTCACACGCCGGCATTTTCGGGTTTCATGATGTCCGTGGGATATGTGCCGAATGCGGAAGGCGAGCGCATCTTCAACGCGCTGGCCGAGGGCGGCCAGGTCGTAATGCCGTATGGCAAGACGTTCTGGGCCGAGGGCTTCGGCATGGTGGTCGACAAGTTCAAGATGACATGGATGGTGAATTGCGAGCATTGAGCCGTTAATCGGCGATGCGTGGCCCGCTGCCGGCGCGTGCGGCAGCGGGCAGGCCATTCAGGCAGTTGCGGCACCGCGCCGATGCGCCCAGCGATACAGCACCGGCAGCACCAGCAGCGTCAGCGCCGTCGACGACAGAATTCCGCCGATCACCACCGTCGCCAGCGGCCGCTGCACTTCGGCGCCCGTGCCCGTGGCGATCGCCATCGGCACGAATCCCAGCGACGCCACTAGTGCCGTCATCAATACCGGACGCAGACGTGTCAGCGCACCCTGGAATATCGCGTGGTCGAGCGCTTGACCTTCATCGCGCAGGCCGCGGATGAACGACAGCATCACCAGCCCGTTCAGCACAGCGACGCCGGATAGCGCGATGAATCCCACCGCGGCCGAGATCGACAACGGGATGCCGCGCAGCCACAGTGCCAGCACCCCGCCGGTCAGCGCAAACGGGATGCCGGTAAAGACCAGCAAGCCGTCGCGCACGTTGCCGAACATGGCGAACAGCAGAACGAACACCATGAGCAAGGCCACCGGCACCACAATGGCCAGGCGTTGCGTAGCCGACTGCAGCTGCTCGAAGGTGCCGCCCCACGCGATCCAGTATCCGCTTGGGATCGCGACGCGCGCCTCGATCGCGGCCATCGCCTCGGGAACGAACGTGCCCACATCGCGCCCGCGCACGTTGGCGCTGATGACGATGCGGCGCTTGCCGTTCTCGCGCGAGATCTGGTTGGGTCCCGGCGCGATATTCAGCGTGGCGATTTCACCGAGCGGAATGTAGCTCGTGGCGCCGGACGATCCACCGCCCGCTGCGCTCCTCTCGACGCCGCCGGAGGTGGGCGGCAGCGGAATGGGCAGCCGTTGCAGCGCGTCCACATCGGCGCGAACATCTTCCGGCAGGCGCACGCCAATGTTGAAGCGGCGATCGCCCTGGTAGAACACACCGGCATCACGGCCGCCAATCGCGATGGCCACGGTGTCCTGCACATCGACCATGTTGAGCCCATAGCGCGCGGCGCGCGACCGATCCACTTCGACCGTCAGTAAGGGCAGCCCGGTGGTCTGTTCCACCTTGACCTCCGCGGCGCCCGGCACCGATTGCAGCGCCTGGGCAATCTTCTGCGCAGTGGCGTCGAGCACCGCGTTGTCGTCGCCGAACAGCTTGACCGCGACATCGCTGCGCACGCCGGAAATCAGCTCGTTGAAGCGCAGCTGAATCGGCTGCGAAAACTCGTAGCGGTTGCCGGGAATGGTATCGAGTTCGGCCTGCATCGCGTCGCGCAGCGATTCGCGCGTGCGCGACGGATCGGGCCATTGCTCCCGCGGCTTCAGCATGATGTAGGCGTCGGACGCGTTCGGCGGCATCGGGTCCGATGCGATTTCCGCAGTGCCGGTCCGCGCGAAGACGCGTTCGATTTCGGCGAATTTTTCCTTCAGCCGCACTTCGATCTGCTGCTGCATGGCCACCGATTGCGTCAGGCTGGTGCCGGGGATGCGCAACGCCTGCACCGAGAAATCGCCCTCGTTCAGGTTGGGAATAAACTCGCTGCCCAGCCGCGTGGACAGCAGACCGCTGAGTAGAATCGCCACGGCCGCCGCGGTGAACACCACCGGCGTGTTGTCCAGCGCGCGGCGCAGCAGCGGCGCATAGGCGCGGCGCGCCCAGCCCATCACGCGGTTTTCCTTTTCGTCGACGCGGTTGCCGATGAACAACGCCACAGCTGCGGGAACGAAGGTGATCGACAGCAGCAGCGCTCCGATCAAGGCCACCACGACGGTCATGGCCATCGGGTGGAACATTTTTCCTTCGACGCCTGTCAGCGCGAAAATCGGCACATAGACCACCATGATGATCAACTGGCCAAAAATCAGCGGACGCCTGGCTTCGCGCGCGGCGGCAAACACTTCGGCCAGCCGTTCCTCGCGCGTCAGCGGGCGGCCCAACGATTCGCGCGCATGGGCCAGCCGGCGTACGCAGTTTTCCACGATGACCACCGCGCCATCTACGATGATGCCGAAATCGAGCGCACCCAGGCTCATCAGGTTGGCGCTGATGCGGTAGGTGACCATGCCCGAGAACGTGAACAGCATCGACAACGGGATCACCATCGCCGTAATCAGCGCAGCGCGCAGATTTCCCAGAAACAGGAACAACACCACGATCACCAGCACCGCGCCTTCCAGCAGGTTTTTCTTGACCGTGGCAATCGCCTTGTCGACAAGATCGGTCCGGTCATAGACGGTCACCACCTTGACCCCCTGCGGCAGCGACTTGTTGATCGCCGCCATGCGCGTATCGACCGCGCGCGACACGGTGCGGCTGTTCTCGCCAATCAGCATGAACACGGTGCCCAGCACCACTTCGCGGCCGTTGTCGGTGGCCGCGCCGGTGCGTAGTTCGCGGCCCAGGCTCACCTCGGCAAGATCGCGGATGCGGATCGGCTGCCCTTGCGCGGTGCCGACGATTACGTTGCGGATATCGTCCATCGACGCTACCTGGCCCGGCGCGCGCACCAGGTACTGCTCGCCGCGTCGCTCGATATAGCCCGCGCCAACATTGCTGTTGTTGCGTTCGAGCGCCTGCACCACGTTCTGCAGCGACAGCCCATACGACGCCATCTTCTCCATGCTGGGCGCGATCAGGTATTCCTTGGCGAAGCCGCCAATCGAGTTGATCTCGGTAACGCCCGGCACGGTGCGCAGCTGCGGCTTGATGATCCAGTCCTGGATCTCGCGCAGGTCGGTGGCCGTGTAGGGCGAACCATCGGGCTTGCGCGCATCCGGTTCGGTCTCGACGGTCCACAGATAGATCTCGCCAAGCCCGGTCGAGATCGGGCCCATCTGCGGCGATACGCCGGCGGGCAAATGCCGGCCGGCCTCCTGCATGCGCTGATTGACCAACTGGCGCGCGAAATAGATGTCCGTGCCGTCCTTGAAGATCACGGTGATCTGCGACAGCCCATAACGCGACAGCGAGCGTGTCTGTTCCAGTCCGGGCAGGCCTGACATCGCGGTTTCGAGCGGATAGGTCACGCGCTGTTCGGCTTCGAGAGGCGAATAGCCTGGCGCCGCGGTGTTGATCTGCACCTGCACATTGGTGATGTCTGGCACCGCGTCGATCGGCAGGCGGCTGTAGTTGTACAGGCCCAGCGCGGCCATCGCGAGCATCGCCAGCATGACCAGCCAGCGTTGCGCGATCGAGAATTGAAGAATGCGTTCGAACATGGTGGGCTCCGATCAGTGCGCGTGTTCGGCGCTGGCCTTGCCTTGTTCGGCCTTCAGCACAAAGCTGTTGCCGGTCACGTAGCGCGCGCCCGGCGCCAGCCCGTCGACGATCTCGACACGCTTGCCGTCGCTGCGTCCGGTCTTGACGCTGCGCGCCGCGAAGCCGCCGGGCACTTCGACGAAGACCTGCTGGCGCTCGCCGTCGCTCTGCAAGGCTTCGCTGTCGATCACGACCGCGGCATCGGTTTCGCCCGTTGCCACGCTGACCGTGACGAACAAGCCCGGGCGCCACGCCATGTCCGGGTTGGCCAGCGTGACGCGCGCCGTGGCGGTGCGCGTCTGCTGGCCCAGCAGCGCGCCCACGTACGAGATGCGTCCGTCGGCGCTGCCGTCGAAGGCGGCCGACGACACGCGCACCGCTTCGCCAAGCCTCACATGCCCGAGATCCTTCGGCGCGATCACGAATTCGGCCCAGACGGTATTCAGATCGGAGATGGTGAAGACCGCGGTTTCTGCGGCCACCGCCTCGCCGAGCGCCAGGTGCTTTTCCACGACGATGCCATCGAACGGGGCGCGCAATTCGAACCGGTTGATCGCACGCGACGTCTCTGTGGCGCCAATCGCGGTCAACTTCTGGCGCGCGTTCTGCGTCGCGATCTCTGCTTCCTGCAGCGCTGTGCGCGCCGCCAGGAAATCCTGCTCGGCCGAGACCTTGTCTTCCCACAGTTTCTTTTCGCGCGCGTAGGTGGTGCGCGCCAGATCGAGCCGGCGCTGCGCGGCCATCAGTTCGCTGCGTTGGTCCGATAGCTGGGTGCTGGCAAACACCGCCAGCAGATCGCCTTTCCTGACGCGCTGGCCAAGATTGGCTGCCACCGATTCGGCAACCCCGGCCACGCGGGGCACTACGTGCGCGGTGCGGTCTTCGTTGAAATTGATTTCACCGGGGAATTCCACGGTGCTGCGGATCTTCCCCGGCGCGGCGACGGCCATTTCCAGACGCGCGTTGCGGATCTGCTCCGGGGTCAGCGCGATCAGGCCCGCGGGTTCGTTATCGGCGTGGCTGGCCTGCGCGCCCGAGGCCGCAGGCTGCGCGGATTTCGCGTTCGCCTCGCGCGGTCCGTGGTCGGTATGTTCATCGCCGCGTCCGGTAAGCAGCAGTGCCAATGCGGCAATAAGTCCGGTAAGCACGATGGTGGCAATCGCCACGCCTTGTTTGCGAGTCAATGTCATGACGGTATTCCTTGCGGTGCCGCATCAGCGGCCAAGAATGCGATCGATCGTGGTGGCTGCCTGCCAACTGCTGGCAATCACGCCGAGATAGCGAATGCGGGCCTGAAACAGCGTGCGCTGCGCATCGAGGACTTCGAGATAGTTGAACTTGCCGGCCTCGAAGCCTTGCGTCGCCGCTTGCAGCGCGCGCTGCGCAGCGGGTAGCACCGTGTCGCGCAAGGTTTGCGCCGAGGCGCGCGACAGGGCGAGCTGGCTGGACGCCTGCTGGAGATCGTGTTCGAGCCGTAAGCGCACGGCGCGCAATTCATCGGCGGCTTTGTCCGCCTGCCGGATCGCCGTGTAGAGATTGCCCTGGTTGCGATCGAACAGCGGCAACGGAATCGCCACGCCCAGGACCGGAAAGGTGCCGCGCTCGGGCGCGCCGTTGTCGCGCTTGGCGCCTACGCTGAGCGTGACGTCCGGATACTGCCGGCTGCGCTGCACGTTGATGTCGGCTTGACGGCGGTCCAGTTCACGTTCGCTGGTGAGCAGCAGCGGCGCGGCGTCTAGCGACTGGCGCAGCACGGCGGCGTCGGGGCGCGCCGGCAACGCATCGAGCTTGCCGTCAGCCGCGCTGAAGCGCGGCGATGGATTGCCCCATTGCGTCGAGAGCGACTGGCGCGCGGCAACCAGTGCCGCATCGGCTTCTGCCTGCTCCAGGCCGGCATTCGCCAGCTCCACCTGCGCCTTGGTTTCCTCGACCGGCGAAATCTTGCCGGCCGCCACGCGGCGCGCGGCTGCCTGCGCGCCGCGCGTGGCGATATCGACCGAACCGGCGGCCAGCCGGACACGCTCCTGCGCAATCAGCACATTGAAGAAAGCCGCAATCACCGCGGCGCGCAGGTCCGCCTGCGCGGCGCTGAGCTGGGCCTGCGCCACTTCGCGTGCGCGTTGGGCGGCGTCGATCCGCGCGGCGCGCTTGCCGCCCAGTTCGAGCGGCAGGTTCATTTGCGCGGTGGTGGCGCGCGTGGTCTGACGCGTGTCTTCCATCTGCACAGAGACTTCGGGATTGCGAATCACGCGCGCCTGTGCGATTCCGCCCTCGCTGGCATCGAGTTCCATCCGTGCGGCCGACAGCGTGGGGTTCTGCGCAGCCGCCAGTGCCAGCGCGGCGTCGAGCGTGATGAGCCCGGCCGGCTCGGCCTGCGGCGCAGCCGCGGCGCGAGAGATGGTCGCCAGCGATGGCGGGGCATCCTGGGCGTGGGCGGACGGACAGGTAATCGGGCTGAGCCATGCGGCCGCCAGCCCCAGCGGCAAGAGAAAGCTTCTCATCGAAATTCACCAGTTGATGCAGGAGAAAATCGGCGAGACAACAGCGCATCGAGCCCACGCGACGCGGCGATACCGTCAAGCGGTATTCGCTATCGATGAGCTGGGGACACGAACCGGATCTCGCCGGCTAGGCGAGACGGGGCCACTGAGGGCGGTCGGGAACCGGCGCCGGGATGGAGCCGAACGCGTGAGGATGCGCCTGGTAGCGCAGGGTGGTGAAGCGATAGTCCGCGGGCATCCGCACTTCGGCAAACACGCCGTGCGATCCGGGGAAATGACAGGCGGCGCAATCGGCGTCGGGCAGCTTCAGGGTCTTGCCGCCAGCGGCGTGATCGTCGCCGTGATGGACGTGGGAATGGTGCCCGAAGTGCCATGTGCGGACTGTGGTCTGCGCGACAGCGACCCCAGCGACTTCGTGTGCGGCTGCGGGCGCGACTTCGTGTGCGCAATACGCCGCGGCTCCCGCCCAGGCGAACTGGAGCGGCAGCAGGAATGCTAGGAAAACGAGCAGCAGGCGGCGCATGGGCAGCGATTATAGCCGCGGGGCACGAGACCAAACATTACGATCTCGTCATGCTAGCTGTTCGCCACATTGGTGCTTGACTCTGGAGCCGCTACAGGGTCTTCAATGGCAGCAATCACGCTGAATGGACTTTGCAATGGCTCGCTCCACCCCTGAAAACGTTGCGCCGCCGGCGTCGGGCGCGCACCGCCACCGCGATCGCGAATCGGCCGATTCGAAGGCGCATGACAGTTGCCACGATCACGAGCATGGCGCCGATTCGTGCAGCCATGGCGGAGCGCAGGCACGGGAGCGTGCGAGCGACCACGCCACTCCGGATGTGCATCAGCACGACCACGCACACGACCACGCACACGACCACGCACACGACCATGGCCAGGGCGCCAGCTGCTGTGGCGCCTCGTGCGGCATGCCGATGCAGGCGCGTCAGCCTGTGGCGGCGCCTGCGGGGTCGCGTTCAGCCGCGTACCGCATCGACGCGATGGATTGCCCCACCGAGGAAACGCTGATCCGCAACAAGCTCGGCGGCATGGCGGGCATCGCCGCGCTCGACTTCAACCTGATGCAGCGCGTGCTGACCGTGCACCACACGCTCGATTCGCTCGACCCGGTGGTCAAGGCGATTGCCTCGCTGGGCATGAAGGCTGAAGCGCTTGGCGAGGCCGGTGCCGATGCTGGCGTGACGGCAGAGCCGGCAAAGCCATGGTGGCCGCTGGCGCTGGCAGGCGGATTCGCAATCGGCGCGGAGCTTACCGAGTGGTTCCAACTGGTCACGCCGTACCTGCCCGCAGCGCTGGCGATCGCGGCAATCCTGGTGGCGGGCCTGGGCGTCTACCGCAAGGGCTGGATCGCGATCCGCAACGGCAACCTCAATATCAACGCGCTGATGAGCATTGCGGTGACCGGTGCGGTCTTGATCGGCCAGTGGCCAGAGGCTGCCATGGTGATGGTGCTGTTTGCGCTGGCCGAGCGTATCGAGGCGGCGTCGCTTGATCGCGCACGCAACGCAGTGCGCGGGCTGATGGCGATGGCGCCGGAACAGGCTACGGTCCAGCAGGCCAATGGCAATTGGCTGGCCGTGGATGCCCGCACGGTGCAGGTCGGTGCGATGGTGCGGCTTCGCCCGGGCGAGCGCGTGGCGCTCGATGGGCGTGTGCTGCGCGGGCAGTCAGCGCTGGACCAGGCGCCCATCACGGGTGAAAGCGTGCCCGTCGACAAGCGCGCTGGCGACATGCTGTTCGCCGGATCGATCAACCAGTCCGGGGAACTCGAATACACGGTGACCGCGCCGGCCAACGATTCCACGCTGTCGCGCATCATTCACGCAGTGGAGGCGGCCCAGGGCAGCCGCGCCCCGACACAGCGTTTTGTCGACCAGTTCGCACGCGTCTACACGCCTGTGGTCTTTGCCATCGCGCTCGGCGTAGCCGTGATTCCGCCATTGCTGATGGGACAAGCCTGGACGGCATGGATTTACAAGGCGCTGGTGTTGCTGGTGATCGCCTGCCCGTGCGCGCTTGTGATATCGACGCCGGTGACGATTGTCAGCGGCCTGGCGGCAGCCGCACGGCGCGGCATCCTGATCAAGGGCGGTGTCTATCTCGAGCAAGGCCGTCATCTGGCATGGCTGGCGCTGGACAAGACCGGCACGCTGACGCATGGCAAGCCGGTGCAGACCGATGCGGCGCTGCTGACCGACGACGTACCGCATGCACGCGCGATTGCTGCAAGTCTCGCGGCGCGCTCCGATCATCCGGTGTCGCGCGCGGTTGCGGTTGCCGCCGATGCCGATGGCATCGCGCGCCTGGACGTGCAGGACTTCGAGGCGGTGGCGGGGCAGGGCGTGCGCGGCACGATCGATGGCGTGGCGTACTGCCTCGGCAATCATCGCCTGATCCACGACCTTGGCGCGTGCTCGCCCGCACTGGAAGCGCGACTCGAAGCGATCGAGCGGCAGGGCAGGACCATCGTGATGCTGGCCGCGATGGCCGACCCCCGCACCGGCAAGCCGCGCGCGCTGGCGTTGTTCGGCGTGGCCGATACCGTGCGCGATACAAGCCGGCAGGCGATCGAGCAGCTTCATGCACTGGGCGTGAAGACGCTGATGCTGTCCGGCGACAATCCGCATACGGCGCAGGCCATCGGCACCGCGGTGGGCATCGATCAGGTGCGCGGCAACCAGATGCCGCAGGACAAGGCCGACACCATCGCCGCGCTGGCCGGGCAGGCGCACACCCATGGCGGCAAGGTGGGCATGGTTGGCGATGGCATCAACGATGCGCCGGCGCTGGCGCGTGCCGATATCGGCTTCGCGATGGGCGCCGCGGGCACCGATACAGCGATCGAGACGGCCGACGTGGCGCTGATGGACGATGACCTGCGCAAAATCCCCGCGTTCGTAAGGTTGTCGCGCCGCACCTCGGCGATCCTGAAACAGAACATCGCGCTGGCGCTCGGCATCAAGGTCGTGTTCCTGGTGTTGACCGTGATGGGCATGGGCACGATGTGGATGGCCGTGTTCGCCGATATGGGCGCAAGCCTGCTGGTGGTGTTCAACGGCTTGCGCCTCGCGCGCGACCGAAACTGAGCGTCGCGGGCCGCCCGGCCCGTGACCTCCCTGCGTGCCGCCGAGAGCATCGCGCGGCACGCGCGGATGACTCGTCATCCCGCCGCGGTTCTTCTCGCATTTCCTGATCTTCTTCGTTGTGTGGCCCGATTTCGCATCGACGCCGCGCCGATAAAAAATCCTTTTTCGTTGTTGTGTGTAGCGCCGTATCGATACGCACGCCATGACCTCATTCACGGCGCAACGCGGATCGTTCGAACGTGAGGCGTCTTCGTGTGTTGCCGCAAAGCGTACCAACAAAAATTCTTCTCTCTTGCAGATGCTCAATGGACTTTCGCGGCGGCGTGCATATGCTGAGTGCCAGCTTCATGAGCACGGGACGTCCGCATATTTCTAGCGCGACAGCGCGCATCGCGCACACCGCCTTCGATTGCTGCGTCGGCACTATCGGACCGGCCCCTGGCTCACGTTTCATCGACTGACCAAGGAGAAAAAGGTATGCAGTCAAAGATCATTTCGATTGCTGATGCCGCCGCGCATTTTCGCGACGGCATCAGCATTCTGTTCGGTGGATTTATGGGGGTCGGCACGCCGCCGCTGCTGATCGAGGCGTTGCTCGATTCGAATGCGCGGGACCTCGTGCTGATCGGCAACGACACTGCGTTTCCGGACGTGGGTGTGGGCCAGCTGATCAGCGCAAAGCGCGTGCGCAAGGTGGTGGCCAGCCATATCGGCACCAATGCCGAAACGGGCCGCCAGATGATGGTGGGCGAGATGGAGGTCGAACTCGTGCCCCAGGGCACGCTCGCGGAACGCATTCGCGCCGGCGGTGCGGGCCTGGGCGGCGTGCTGACTGCCACGGGCCTCGGCACGGTGGTGGAGGAGGGCAAGTCGCGCATCAACGTGCAGGGTAGGGACTTCCTGCTGGAGCTGCCGATTCGCGCCGATGTGGCATTGCTGCACGCTTCGCGCAGCGACCGCGCCGGCAATCTGCAGTACCGCCTGTCGAGCCGCAATTTCAATCCGGTCGTGGCGCTGGCCGGAGAGGTCGTGCTGGCGCAGGCCGACGAGATCGTCGAGATCGGCGAGCTCGATCCGGACACCATCATGACACCGGCTGCGCTGGTGGACGGCGTTGTGGAGGGCACACGGTCATGAATGCAAAAGAACTGATTGCGCGCCGCGTGGCACTGGAACTCCACGACGGCGATGTGGTGAACCTTGGCATCGGCCTGCCCACGCTGGTGGTCAACTATCTGCCCGCCGATGTCCGCATCACGCTGCAGTCCGAGAACGGTTTTCTTGGGCTCGGGCCGGTGACGGAGCCTGACCCGGCGCTGGTCAACGCCGGCGGTCAGCCGTGCGGCATGGTGCCCGGCGCGTCGACATTCGACAGCGCGTTTTCGTTTGCGCTGATCCGTGGCGGACATGTCGACGCCTGCGTGCTTGGGGGCCTGCAGGTAGCCGAGAACGGCGACCTGGCCAACTGGATGGTGCCCGGCAAGATGGTGCCCGGCATGGGCGGCGCGATGGACCTGGTGGCCGGCGCAAAGCGCGTCATCGTGGCAATGGAGCACAGCGCCAAGGATGGCAGTGCCAAGCTGGTGCGCGCCTGCACGCTGCCGCTGACGGCCCAGCGATGCGTTTCGGTGGTGGTGACGGAACTGGCGCTGTTCGAGTTCGTCGACGGCGTGCTGACGCTGCAGGAACTGGCGCCGGGGGTCGATCTGACTACGGTGAGGGAAAAGACCGAAGCCGTCTTCGCCATCTCGCCCGATCTGAAAACCATGCCGATCGACACGCACTGACCACAAGGGACCGTCATGATTGCTCGTATTTCCCGGGGGCTGACGTGGTTTGTCAGCCGATATTTGCCCGATCCACTGGTCTTTGCCATCCTGCTGACCGTCATCATTTTCATCGCCGGGATGTTCGCGATGGGCACGCCCGCCGGGCTGACGGTGCTGCAGGTCGAGACGGCACCCGCCTGGTCGGACCGCCTCGTCAAGATGGTGAACCTGTGGGGCAACGGCTTCTGGAATCTGCTGGCGTTCGGCATGCAGATGGCGCTGGTGGTGGTCACCGGTCATGCGCTGGCGTCGTCCGGTCCGGTGAAGTCAATGATGCGCAACGTCGCCTCGATGGCGAAGACGCCCGAGCAGGGCGTGATGCTGACCACTTTTGTCGGCAGCATTGCGTGCGTGCTCAACTGGGGCTTCGGGCTGGTGGTGGGCGCGATGTTCGCGCGCGAGGTGGCGCGCCGCGTGAAGGGGGCGGACTATCGGCTGCTGATTGCGTGCGCGTACATTGCCTTCCTGACATGGCACGGCGGGCTGTCGGGGTCGGTCCCGCTGCTGGCGGCGACACCTGGTAATCCGATGGAGAAGACGATTGGCCTGATTCCGGCCACGTCAATGCTGTTGAGCGGCTACAACCTGTTCATCACGATCGGGCTGATCGTTACGCTGCCGTTCCTGACGCGCATGATGGTGCCGAAGGCCGGCGACGTGGTGTCGGTGGATCCCGCGCTGCTGGCCGAAGAGCCCGATTTCCAGAAGAAGCTGCCGCCCGATGCGCCGATATCGGAAAAGCTCGAGGAAAGTCGCGTTCTGGCGTGGATGATCGGGGTGCTCGGCATCGCGTATCTCGCTTACGGGTTCGCCACGCAAGGGTTCAACATCACGATCAATACGGTGAACCTGCTGTTTCTGACGGCGGGCATCCTGCTGCATCGCACGCCGATGGCGTATATGCGGGCGATTGCCGCCGCCGCGCGCAGCACGGCCGGCATTCTGATCCAGTTCCCGTTCTATGCCGGCATCCAGCTGATGATGGACCATTCCGGCCTGGGTGGCCTGATCACGCAGTTCTTTATCGACATCTCCACGGCCGAAACCTTTCCGATCCTGACGTTTTTCTCGTCGGCCATCGTTAATTTTGCGGTGCCGTCGGGAGGCGGACACTGGGCGGTGCAGGGGCCGTTCGTGATGCCGGCCGCGCAGGCGCTGGGCGCCGATCTTGGCAAGGCGGCCATGGCGATTGCGTATGGCGAGGCGTGGATGAACATGGCGCAGCCTTTCTGGGCGCTGCCCGCGCTGGCGATTGCCGGGCTCGGCGTGCGCGACATCATGGGCTACTGCGTCACGGCGCTGCTGTTCTCCTGCGTGATCTTCGTGGTGGGGCTGGCCGTGTTCTAGGCCGCCTCACAGCGCGCAGCAAAGGGATGGCCCGATGCGGCGGTCAGGGCTGGATGATCAGCTCGCCGCTGCGTCCGGGGATCTCGCCCCAGGTGACGGGCAATTGCGGCAGGGCGGCGCGGTCGATGTGCCGGTAGTAGGTGGCCATCGACACCAGATCGTGACCCTGCGCGCGCCATCCGGCAAGCAAGCGCTTGAACACCGGCGCAAGCTTGCCGCCTTCCAGTTCCGTATGAAGCGTGAAGATGTGGTCGGCTTGGCCTTCAGTCAGCTTCAGCACGGCGTGGTGCACGTTGTCTTCGGTGAGATCGCCCACGCCAATCAATTCGTCGAGCGTCGGCAGCGTGGTAGGCATCTGCACATGGCGGCACGGCGCTCCAGCCACGGTGGGAATATACGGGCCGGTGCCGCGCCCGTCCGATGCGTAGGCCATGCCCCAGTCATCGATCTGCAGGAACGCCGCATCGTTCATCTGCCAGCCCGCCGCGCCATGCGTGCGTGGTGCGGTGCCAAAGATCTCGGTGAAGCGGTCGAACGACTGCTGCATCTGGCGGCGCGTCCACGCGGCGTCGCGCGCGCGGACGTTGTCCTGCCAATAGACGTGGTCCCAGGTGTGAATGCCGCATTCGTGTCCCGCCGCGGCAGCGGCGCGCATTTCGGACGCGCCCTTGCGGCCGATGTCGGGACCGGGCAGCAGCACGCCATACATCAGCGTGCGCAAACCGTAGTTCGACACCACCGACGTGCGCGACACCTTTTTCAGGAAGCCGGGCCGAAACACACGGCGCAGCGCCCAGCCGGTGTGATCCGGTCCCAGACTGAACAGGAACGTGGCTTCCGCCTGGACAGCGGACAACATCGACAACAACGCGGGTACGCCTTCGCGGGTGCCACGCAATGTGTCGACGTCGACTTTCAGGGCGATGCGGGCCATGCGCGCCTCAGTTGCCAGCGTCGACCAGCGTGCGGGCGTCCACCACCTTGTCGCGGTACGCTTCGAAGATCCGCCGC
>NZ_JBXALD010000019.1:0-87141 GCF_058799075.1 Cupriavidus sp. GW822-FHT06G04
GAGGAGCTGTGACCATGAAGCGAGGGTGGGTCAAATTTAGATGAAAACGGCGGGTCAGTATTCGATGGACATCAACACACTAACGACCTTGAAGGGGTGTTAGCGTGCTTTGTGATCGACCCTAACGACGACAGCTACTCCACCCGCATTTTCCACAGAGCGAACTTTGGTGGGCTGCTCTGCAAAGGCTTCGTTACGAGCGATGGCCCATATATCACTTGCGGAGACGGCTGGATGGACAGCACTCCGCTCGGCGTCTCGATGCTTCGGAAGTTTCAGCCCCATCCAAAGAATGGCCGCCCCCAGAAAGAGGGATGGTGGCTGGTGAAGTACTCCAGTGAGGCCAGGGTTGATCTGACGCGGTTCTCGGAAACACAGATCCAGCAGCTCAGTAAAGAGTTTGGCATCGTGGTTGCCGGTGAAGCCGAGTACGGGGACGACGAAGAGCGGTTCTTTTCCTCACCTGCCTGGTCAGCTCTGCAGGACTGGGCACGGTCACACCCTGAGTTGGCGAAAGACTTAGCCGAAGGGGCGTCCTACTTACCAGGCTGGTACCAGCGAGCAAAGCGCAAGGCGGCGTTGCACTGATCTCCGGTCAGCATTCTGGATGTACATGCGCGAGAGAGGGGTAAGGGAGGCAAGGCCACGGCCAGAGTTGATTGGTACAATCCGCCGTGAGCCTTAGCCACCTACTTTCGATATGAAACAGTTCACGTTTGAGGATGTTCTGAGTCTGACTTTCGACGAGCTTGGCGCCATAGAAGACCCCATGCAATTGGCCGCCACCGCGCAAGTCTCACCGATGCTTGTACGGTACGTCATCAGAACGGACCAACTCGAAGAGAGGTACCGCGGCGTCCGAATGCGCACCTTGCTCGGTGCAATCGACGTAGCTGCCGCGGCAGTAAAATGGCCAAACGTGGTCGGGCAGAAAGCTCTGTTGGCACAGAAGGATGCCGACGTTGATGCCTATTTGGATGAGCTACAACCGCATGTAGCCAAGGCAATCGAATTGGCGCCCAAGTACCACTGACCCATGAAAAAAGGCCCGCGACTTAGCGGGCCTTGGTTCATCAAACGGTAGGTTGCGTACGATTACTTCATCGAGGGCCAGCCCATCGGCTCGGCCTCGTTCAGCGCAACATCTGCCTCATTGACCATGGTCGTCACGACCGCAAACTGTTCCTCCGTCAACTTCTTTGCGGAAGCCAATCCGATGGCTTCCGAGTACTTGCGAGCAGCTTGCTCGCACTGCGTCTTTTGCTCGCCCAAGGTCTGAAGTTCCTCAGGGTCCGTATCGTCGTCAGAGTTGTCCAGGGCTTTATCGAAGGCGCTGGTGAGGTGACCGTCAAGGCGTGCCAGATGACGCTGGCACTTGCGGATGTGTCGTTTAACGTGGTTGACTTCGGCTCGATCTGCGAGAGCCACCGGCTCGCTAGATGAACCACCCGTGTCAGTTGTCATAATCAACTCCAGGAAAGAGACTATTGCTCTGAGCTGGCGCCAATTCAAGTTGAGAGGGTGATCAATCCTCCTGGTCGACAATCTACCCGAAGGTTACGCCGTTTGGAAGGCGGCAGATGCGTCCGGGAACCCAAGCTCTGAGCGCCGGCCCACACGGCAATCCCCGGGCTCTCCTGCCGTGCTAGATTGCAGAAATCTATAGGCCAGAGGTACAAACCATGGAAGTGGAAGGTCAAGTCCTATACGTCTACCGCTGTCCGACGTGCGGCCACCGTGGCGAAGTTCATTTCGCCGACGACTCGCATGATGCCGCTTCCCATACTTGCGCTTCGTGTGGTGGTCAGGTCTCGCTCGAGTGGGATGGCGGCGTGACGTTCGATGTTGTGCCAAAGTCCTGATCTACCTACCAAGGGCACGCCCCAAAATCCTTCACCTCCACGCCCCAAATCTGTTCCCCTTTGCGCCGGCGGTGGCGTCAAGTTGCACAGATGCGCCTTCGCCGCTAATATCTTGCGGTGGATGGCCTCCCAACCTGCCGACGGGTTAAACGGCCTGCGATACCTACGGACACTCGTCCTCGGCATGTGAATCTCCATTTCATTGTGCCCGCATGTAATCGTCGGTTGTGGGCAAGAAACGGAGTTTTCCCATGTTGCTGCTATTCCCATCCGCTCTCACTCAGAACTCAGCTGGCGAACACAAGAAGGCCGCGCGAGAGCAATTTTCTGGCATCAAATCGTCGCACTTGAGCGAAGCCATCGCGTCTGGTTTTGGCTATCAGTCCCATGCGGCTCTGCTCGCCGCGCTGGGTAGCAACGCCCGCCCGCGCAGTAATTTCTCTTTGATTGGTTTCGGGAAGCGGTTGACTGAACTCGGATACGAACGCCCAGCGGATTTCCTGGCCGACCAGGACGTGCCCTGGGCAGTTCAATGCCTGGTGTCCCTCATGATCGAGGCGGGATTTCGAGACTCTCTTGCTAGCAACAGTTCACGGATCGGCGTCACCAAGACAATTGATGCGCTCAATGTCGCCGGTTGCACCGAGTTCAATTTCAAGGCCCTAGGCCGGCAAGCGCAACAGCAACAGACCCGAGCCTTGCGCGAACTCTTCAGCACGGTTATCGAGTTGCAAGTCTCGGTGCGAGACGGCGATCGCGTATTGAGATCGCCGATTGTCCGAGAGGTAGGAATCGAGACGCCAACCAACTGCATATTGTTCTCGCTAGCGGACGTTATTGTCCGAGCGGCCCGGTTAGCAGCTTAGCGCCCTACGTGTGACGCTTGATGCACATAACGTCTATTATGTTAAATGTTATTTTCATTAAACCAATTAAACAGAGTGGGATCGAGGGTCTGCCGGTTGCCGCAAAAAATCCCCGACATCTCGCCTAACCCAATAATTCTTTAAATGGAATACGTTGTTTCTCCTGCGATGTCAGTCATCGAAATCATAGGCAAACCGGCACGAAGTGATTCCCTCATCGGTGGAAGATCTTGTCACCACCCACTGACAGCCGCCGCCGACTCAGCAGAAATGTCTCGCGAACGAAGATCAGGCGCCATCACGTTTCACGGCCAGACAACTGTGAGCCTGCCACGGACGGTCCTCACCTGCGCACCGCGCCAATGCGGCGCCATTTTCGACAAGATAAGGAGCTGCCCGCTAGACACCAATGTTCACCGCTGATTCGCCGACTTACTCCACGTCGGACACATTGCAGTCGAGGTGACAGTTACGACACTGATACACCTAAAACATGCCCAATACTGAACGTGAACGCCGCTGCCACAAGGCCTATGCAGACTTGGCGAATCGCGGAAAAGCAGGCACTTCGACCGTTGAAAAGCGAAGTAAAAACGCCAATTGCCGCCAGCGCCAAGATGCTCAACACAATACACTGAACGATTGCCATAGGCCCGGACGCCCACAGGAAAGGCATGGCGGGGAATATCGCTCCAGTCGCAAACAGGAAAAAAGATACACCAGCAGCGGACCATGGATTGCCACCGAGTTCTGTGGGATCGAGCCCAAGCTCCTCTCGGGTCAACGCGTCCAGTGCGTTGTCCTTGTTACGCATGATTTGCGATGCCACGCGCTTCGCCTCATCTCCTTCCAGTCCTTTAGCACGATAGATCAAGGCAAGCTCGCGCTCTTCCGCGTCAGGAGTATGTTCAAGCTCGTCGGCTTCCCTTGCGATTTGCGTCTGTGCAAGTTCACGCGCGTTCGTTACTGACAGCCATTCTCCTAGCGCCATCGAACAGGCTCCGGCGATCAGCCCCGCCATGGCGGTTAGCAAAATTGCCTTGTTGCCGGTACCTGCGCCGGCGACACCCATGATCAAACAGAAATTCGACACCAGTCCGTCATTGGCACCGAGCACGGCCGCGCGAAGATCGTTTACGGATGACGCACCTCTATGCCAACACTCGGCTTCAGAAATTTCGGCGCCCTTGGTTGCTTCTGGCTTCCCTGCATTCGCCAAGGCTTGTACCGTACTGGCATGACGGTGTTCGTCCTCGGACATCGCTGCGGTATCCGGGTTGCCGGCATACTTGTTTCTGTCTGCAAACTCAGCGGCTGCAAGCGCGGGCAGCACGAAACTGGCTCCGAAGACGCGCACCAGGCTTCTCATCAATATGGTTTTGATGGCCTGTCTATCTGATACGCGCTGTCCATTTGCTCCCAATTTGTCGGCCCAGACCTTTGCATGGGCCCGTTCAGATGCAGCCAGATCCCCGAATATGTGCTTGCGGCTGATGTCCCTCTCTACGTGGGCGAGCGTCTCATAGATTGCTGCGCTATGACGCTCGTCTGCCAGATGCGCACGAAACCTCTTAATTTCCTGTCTGGATGCCATGATGTCACCTGGTTCCAATAACGACTTTTTAATGCTCGTCTAACGACCCAATTATGTTGCAATTCATGCCCAAATACTTCGGCAAGGTGAACTTGTCGTTTATCAGCCAGTGAGCCTGCGTGCCACCATTAAGGACCGGCCGCGCGCCGCTAATCAATGCCGGGCGCACCTGTAATGGACCCATCAATCGTCGAAATCCCACATGCGGTGCAGATCGAGCTTGAGCCGGCTGTCCGCTTCTAGTACATCCACCGCCGCGAGACGCTCGGCCAACAACGCGTCGGCCAGACCGCGGCGCACGGGGATGAGTCCGGCCAGGCTGATTTCGCCCGCGCGGTACGCGCGCGTGGCGCGCTCCGCCGTGGTTCTCTGCAAGGCCGCAGCGTTCGCCTGCGCTTGCGCGGCGCCACGCTTTCCTTGCAGATTGCCGTACTGCACATCGAATTCCGCACCCAGGCGACGTTCTGCACCCAGCCTGCGGCGGGCGGCCGCCTCGGCATCGGCGGCCGCTGCAACCGCAGCGGAGCGGCGGAGTGCCGAGCCAAGCGGCATGGACACGCTGACGCCCAGGATGCGCTCTGCACCGCCGCGTTCCACCGTTACGAACATGCCGACGGTAGGGTCGGGTCGGCGCTCCAGATCGACTCGCTTTGCCTGTTGCTGGGATTGCATTTCCTCGGCCATCGCCAGCTTGTACTCGTGGCTGTCCTGGACGTACGCGGCGCGCAGCTGTTCTGGCGGCTCCTGAGTTAAAGGGGGCAACGGCGGCAGTGAGGCTTCGGCCGCAGGCACGGGCCGGCCGAGCCCTGGAAACCGGGCCTTCAATTCTGCCAGTGCGGCCTGCTCCGTAGCCGTGGCCATTGCCAGTGCGGCCTGCACACGTGCGTGATCGGACGCCGCCAACTCGCCGTCCAGGCGCGATGCATCGCCCACTTGAACCCGCCGCGCGGTCAGGGCGGCCAGTTCCGCCGCCGCACGAGCGTTGTCCTGCGCGGCCAGGCGGGCTTGACCTGCGCGCACGGCGGCAAACCAGAGCGCCAGAATCTGGCGCGATGCCTCGTGGCGCGCGTCCTTCACCGCTAACTGTGCCGCCTCGACGGCGGCATCGGCCAGGCGCCCGTCTGCATCAGCCTTGCCCCACAGCCGTAGCTGGCGCTCCACGGCGATCTGGCCTTCGGCATAGCGCTCCGATGGCTCTCGGACTTGGCGGCCTTGGCCGATCGCACGCGCCACGGTTTCCGCCGTGCCCGCGCGGATACCGTCGGCGCGCGCCAGCGTAGCGTCGCGCCGGGACTCGGCGGTCATCACATCGGGCGAGCTGTCAACCGCCTCGCGAACTTTGGCCTCGGCGGGCAGGTATCCCGGCGTGCCCTGGGCCTGTGCCATCGCAATCGAGACTCCCATTATGCAAGCCACCGCCAGCGCGTATCGAAATGAGTCAAATTTCATGGAGTTTCTCCTTGCCCTGCGGCTGCACGGGGCCGGGGCTTGCCGAAGCGTTCAAAGAGGAGTGGCAGTAGCAGCAGCGTGAGCGCCGTCGAGGAGACTAGGCCACCGGAGACGACGATCGCCAGCGGACGCTGGATCTCGGACCCCGGGCCGGAGGCCAGCAGCAGAGGAATCATCCCGAACGCCGTGATGCAGGCCGTCATTAGGACAGGCCGTAGCCGGCCGCGCACACCGGTGCGCACGGTCTCGGCCATGCTCAAACCGGACTCCAGCAGCGCGTTGAAGTGCGAGACCAGTACCACGCCGTTGAGGACTGCGATGCCGAGCAGCGCGATGAAACCGACCGAGGCCGGCACCGACAGGTAAGCCCCCGACAGTCGCAATGCGGCGATGCCACCCACCAACGCGAACGGGATGTTGGCAATGACCAGCGTCGCCTGGCGCACCGAGCGGAACGTCAGCATAAGCAGCAGGAATATCGCCCCTAGCGCCAGGGGAATCACCAGTGCCAAGCGTGCTGCCGCGCGCTGCTGGTTCTCGAACTGGCCGCCCCAGACGATGCGCAGCCCTTTAGGCAGCGCGCTGAGGCCAGCAACTGCTGCCTGTGCTTCCTTGACGAAGCCCGCCACGTCGCGGCCCTCGACATTGACCTGGATTACTGCGAAACGAGCGCCATCTTCGTGGTTGATCCGCACCGGCCCGTCCACGCGCTCGATGCGCGCCAGCGATGTGAGCGGCCACGCCTTGCCGTCCGGTGCCGTTATCAGGAGGCCGGCAAAGGACTCCGGCGCCTGCCGCAAGGCCGCGCCACCGCGCAGGACAAGCGGTGTTCGGACAATGCCTTCTGGTACCACGCCGATGCGGTCGCCTTCGACAAGCGCGCGCAACTGCGCCTGCAGCGCATCGCCAGAAAAGCCCGCCTGGCCGGCCGCCGCGCGGTCGAGAGAAACCTTCAGATATTGGACCCCGCTGTTGCTTGGCGCTATCACCTCGACCGCCCCGCGGATCTCCCGAATCCTTGCCGCGATTGCCTGCGCTGCCGTTTCGCTGGCGGCAAGGTCATCGCTGAAGATCTTGAGTGCCACGTCGCCACGCGTGCCGGTTAGCATCTCCGAGACGCGCATCTCGATCGGTTGCGTGAAGCTGTAGATTACCCCCGGGAAGCGCTCCATCACGCGCCGGATCGCGATGGCGATGTCTTCCTTGCCGCCGCGCCACTGTTCCTTTGGCTTGAGCACTAGAAACGTGTCCGTTTCATTCAGGCCCATCGGGTCCAAACCCAGATCGTCCGAGCCGGCCCGCGCCACGATCGAGCGGATCTCCGGCACCTCCTTAAGCAGCGCTTGCTGCACGCGCTGGTCCAGGTCGAGCGACGTCGCCAGCGAAACCGATGGCGCCTTCTGCAACTGCACGATCAGATCGCCCTCGTCCATGGTCGGCATGAAAGTCTTGCCCACCGACGCATACAGCACCACGGCCAGCGCCAGTGCCGCGCCCGCTACGCTAAATACAGTGCGGCGATGCGCTGCGCTCCAGGCCTGAAGCCGGACAAGGCTGTGCGTCACCTTGCGCATCAGCCAGGGCGGCTCCACCGCGTGCGCGAGCAGCAGCAGCGAGGCCAAGGCCGGCACTACGGTGAAGGCGATCACCACAGAAGACGCCAGCGCCAGCACGATAGTCAGTGCCACTGGCGAGAACAGCTTGCCCTCTAGGCCCTGAAGCGACAGCAACGGTAGGAACACGATGGCGATGATGGAGACACCAGCCAGCATCGGCCCCGCTACGATCGTCACTGCGTGTCGGATCACCGCGCCGTGCAACGCCGGATCGGCCTGGTGTGTCTTGGCTCGGCTAAGTGCGGTCTCGATGTTCTCGACCACCACCACGGCTGCATCCACGAGCATGCCCAGCGCTATCGCCAAGCCGCCAAGACTCATCAGGTTGGCAGTCAGGCCGACGTAGCGCATCAGCAGGAAAGTCGCCAGCATCGAAAGTGGCAGCGTGGCCGCGACCACCAGCGCGGCACGCACGCCGCCAAGGAATACATACAGCGTTACCACCACCAGCAGACTGGCCTCGACCAGCGCGCGCACCACCGTGGTAGTGGCGCGCGTCACCAGTTCGCCGCGGTTGTAGAACACATGGGTTGACATGCCCTCTGGCAACTGCGGCCCCAGCGTGTCGAGCCGCGCCTGCACCGCCTCCACCAGCTTGCGCGCGTCAGTGCCGCGCAGGCCGAGCACCAGCCCCTCGACCGCCTCGCCCTGCCCGTCCTTGCTGACAGCGCCGTTGCGGGTAGCCTCGCCCAGCCGCACGGTGGCGACGTCGCCGACCGTAATGGCGGAGGCATTCGTCGCGCCCTGCCCCGGCACGACGACAATCGCGCCAAGGTCGTCGAGCCCGCGTATGCCACCTTCCACGCGCACGACCCAGTGCTCGTCGCCGCGATCAAGCCGCCCGGCGCCGTCGTTGCGATTGTTGGTGTCCAGGGCCTGACGCAACTGATCCAGAGTCACGCCGCGAGCCCGCAGGCGTGACGGGTCTGGAATCACCTCATAGCTGCGCAACTCGCCGCCAAGGACGTTGACGTCGGCGACGCCGGGCACGGTGCGCAGCGTGGGCCGGATCACCCAGTCAAGCACGCGCCGCCGCTCGGCTAGCGAGTAACGGTCGCCCTCGACGGTGAACATAAACATTTCGCCCAGCGGCGTTGTGATCGGCGCCAGGCCTCCCACGGCGGTCGATGGGAGGTCGCGCGCGAGACCGGTCAAGCGCTCGGACACCTGCTGGCGCGCCCAGTAGACATCGACGCCTTCCTCGAAATCCACGGTCACGTCGCTGATGCCGTACTTGGACACCGAACGCACGATGGTCTTGCGAGGGATACCTAGCAGTTCCTGCTCGATGGGTGTCGAGACACGCTGTTCGACTTCCTCCGGAGTCATGCCCGGCACCTTGAGCACCACCTTGACCTGGGTAGGCGCAATATCTGGAAACGCGTCGATGGGTAGGTTCAGGTAAGCCCAAACGCCCGCGATCGCCACAACGCATGCGGCAATCAGCACCAGCGCTCGCTGGCGCAATGAAAACTCGATCAGACTGGAGAGCATTACTGTTCTCCCGCGAGCAGGCCCTTTAGCGCGCCGATGCCGGACACCGCCACCCGTGTGCCGGCCGGCAGGTTGCCGTGCACGACCGCGCTGGCCTCGTCCGTGCTGTCCACGGTAACGGCCTGGAAGCGAAAGCCTTTATCCGTCGCCACAAATACACCGGACGTGCCTTGCACGTACGCCAGCGCGGCAGCTGGAACGCGCACGCGGGATGCCCCCGCCCCGTTCGCTCCCCGCAGGGTCAGCGTCACGCCGACGCTCTCGCCGGCACGCAGGTCGCCGCGCTTGGACAGAGATGCGCGTACGCGAACGCCGGCCGTGCCATCGCCGGAGGGAGCGACGCCAATGATCGTTCCCGACGCACCTCGCTGCGGCACATTTACGCGCTCGCCGGGAGACGGCACCGGCACATCCCGGCCGACCAGCATGTCAAGTTCCAGTGCGGCGGGATCGACGATCCTGAACAGCGGCGATGCGCTGTCGACACGCATGCCCGGGACCGCGTTGACCTCCGACACGATTCCGCCACGGCTGGCGATCATCTGCGCTTCGCCACCGGGGCCTGCGAAGGTGATACCTGCCGAAGCGAGTTCCGCGCGGCGTGCTCGGGCCATGGCTGTAGCCTCTACCGCACGGGCCTGCGTGGCCTGCCAGCGGCTGGCGGCGATAATGCCGTCGTCGTAGAGCGCCCTGTCGCGTGCCAGCGATTGCTGCGCGAGGTGCGCTTGCGAGTTGGCTTCAGTGAGTGCGCGACTGGCTTCATAGAGCTGGGGGCTGGCGAAGATCGCCACGGCCTGGCCAGGGCGCACTGCCTGCCCGACCGAAACCAGCACGCGCTGGACGATGCCCGCATACGGCGCCGCGATGACATATTGCGCGTCAGTTTTGAATACAACGCGCGCGTGGGTGCCCACTTCCAGGTTCGGCGAGGCGGGGACTGGGCTGACGCGCACACCCAGCGCGCGTGCCTGTTCCGCTGACATCGACACGGCTTTTGCGGCCACCTCGGCAGCATGCAGGTCTAAAGCAAGGGCGACTGATGCAATCCAGGCACCGACTATCAGAAATCGATTGAGAGACATGGCTGTTCCACTCCACAAAAAAGACGCCGCGCGCGTCCATATCAGACGCGCGAGCGCAGATACCGGCGGTCTTGGCCGGTTGCGGGGTCATGAGAACAGCGGAGGGGCTTGGGAAGGAGGGGGGCCGTTGATGCGGTCTCGCCATCGGGGCGGCGGGGGCGGCAAACAGTACACGCGGCGCGCTGCCGCGGTGCAACACGCCATGGACGCGAGCAGCATGAAGGTCAGCGCAGATAGGCCAACAGCTGCTGCTGCCAAAATTAGCGAAGACAGATTAAGCGGTTCGATTGCAGGTTCGACGCCCACTGCAAATGGCTCGGCGCTCTTCAACCCTGTGCCGTGATCGTGCGCAATTTGCTGTCCCAGGGACGATGCTTCTTGATTGAAAAATTCTCCGTAACCAAAATGAGAATCAACCATGCCAGAGAAGGCGCTGTGCACGTGCAGGCCAGTTTGTTTCGGTGTACCGAAATGGCCGTGCAGTAGCGGGATAAGCAGCTGCGCCAACACGATGATGAGCAGCACTACCCGTAGCGAGGCGCTCGGGGTTGCACGTAACATGTGGAGATTGTAACGGATGGTGGAGTATTTTTGGGGCGACGCTGCGCGCTAAACGGGAAATTTGACATACCTTCCCCGGGTGTGACTTTTAACGCCATCCCTAATTATCGGAATCGGACAGACGCTCGATCGGCTGGCTGCATTCACGTACGCTGGTGTAGACATGTCGTCCCACTCGAATTGCGCGCTATCCGGGATAGGCGCCATCGCATAACGCTGCAAAGCGTCCGGCCATAGGATACCTGCGTGCAATCGGCTGGGAAGAAATACGCAGGCATCTGGTTGTGCCGTACGCTCTGGTAGCGCGACAAAGACGATAATCGACGAGGGGACGTTCTGAGCAATGGCCGCCGGTTCCACGACGGGCCAGCGCCGACCTGGGCAGTCATCTTTGTACTAATGCATCGAACCTCTAGACAATAGTGCGGAAAGCTGGCTGGAGAGGCGGACTAAACACTGGTGACAAAGGAAGCTGTAATGCACAAATCATCCCGAGCGGCTCTGGCCTCATGCCTGGCTACGCTCACATTCATTGCTCAGGCCGCCGAACGGACACCAGCAGGACCGAGTCCCGAGGCATTCTCTCCGCAAGGAGCGAAAACTGGCCCAAGCTTTGAAGGGAGGAAGCGCGAACTGCGAAGGAAACGGGAGGAAGAAAAGAAGCGGGAGATGCAAGAGGAGAAAGCGAAGACGCGCGGACAAAATTCGACTAAAGACCGTTCTGAGTCTATGGACATCTGCGAGCCGAATGCCTCAACACTGTCCACGGCTAAGAACGGCGGAATCGCGAGTCTTTAGTTGCTACTCCATGGCACGCAGATGGGCCTTGAACACGTCCCGGCGCGCATCGCCTAGCGTGGCCGACAACCTGAACGCGTTGCCGAGCATCGTCTGCATGACGGCGAAGAGGCGATCGTCCTGCGGGACGCGCTCAGTCACGGCGAACTCCCCGTTGGCTACTGTCGCGATGGCTGCAGGTGTTCCAGCCGAATACGCGATAGAGTGGGCAGAAGCCGAACAGCCCCGTCAACAACGGCACGAGGCCTAACCAAGCCCACGGCCCGAGCGCGCCACCCGCGGCGAGCAGGACCAGCACGATGCCGGCCACTATGCGCAGGGCGCGATCCGTATTGCCTTCGTTGCGTTCCATGATTGAAACCGCTCCATAGATTAGTGCGGGATGCTCGCCGTGATCTCGGCGGCGTTAGGCGCAACCTCGGCGCACTGCTTCGGCCACGATACAGGGCGTGGGTCAACGGTAGGAGGCGGCTCTACGGAAGGCTTGATACACATCAAGCCCACAAGCTGCTGGGCAACTAGCCTTCCGATTGACCAATGACCATCTCCAACATTGGCCCCAAGTCAACGGGAATTTGCCATGCACAACATCGCCATTGTTTTCTATTCGGCCACTGGCACCACGCGGCAAGCCGCGCAGCGCTTAGCCAATCGGCTGGACTGTCCCGTCTTCGAGATTGAGGACCCGGTGCCTCGTGTCGGCTTGCGGGGCGATCTGCGCTGCGTGATCGATAACCTGCTGCGCCGCCACGTACCCTATCGCTATACCGGCCCCGAGCTGACCGAGTGCGAAAACTTGGTCGTCATGGCGCCTGTGTGGCTTGGTCATCTAGCCGCGCCGATGCGCAGCTTCCTGACGGACCATCGGTCGTTTGGCGGCGGAATAGCCGCTGTGGCCGTGATGGCATCGCGCGGGGGCTTTCGTGCGGCCGAGGAAGTCGCCACGGCGCTCGGCCGCCCGCCGCATCCGGTGCTAGTGCTGTTGCAAAGGGAGATCGCAAGCGGCGAGGCCGAGCAGGACATCCGCGAATTTGCCGACAGCTTGTGCAGCGCGTTGTTGACGATCAGCCCGGACACCGCACCGCGGCCTGCGTGGCTGTCGCCGAACGAGGCCTGATGCCCCGTCCCGATGCCGCGGCATTGGGCCCGACTTGGCCCGATTTGCGATCGCTCTGCCCGTCCCTCTGCGTTCGGTGTGCGGGCGGAGTCACGAGAGCCGGGCGAAATCGATTCCATTGCCCGACGCCCCCGGCGTGAATGCCGTGGCCGGCGGACGACCGACTGTCACTGGCTCGCTTCTGTATGGTCTTTACGGGTGGTGTCGCCGCCGTCAGTGCTGGACATTGCCGCGCGATGATGGGTCGCCGGTTCGCGGACGAGCAGCACCGGCACAGGACTGCTCCGCGCCAATGTCTCGGCGACGCTGCCGAGCAGCACGCGCTTCAGGCCGTGACGGCCGTGCGTGCCGACCACCACGACGTCAGCGCCGCACGCATCGACATGCTTCAGTACCTGCCCGGCCACATCGCCAAGGCTCAGCACGTTGTCCATCAGGCTTTCCGAATGCCGCAGGGCCGCCTTTTCTGCAGCGGCCGCCGCGTCCGACAGCAAACTGTGGCCGAATTCGAGTAGTTCGGGCACGAGGTCGGTTCGGACGCCGTAACCGGTCTCATATTGAAGAAACGTGTAATCGATCACGTGCAGAATCTCCAGATGCGCATGGCATGCAGACGCCAGCCTGATCGCTTCATCCAGTGCCTGACGTGCGCATGCGCTGCCGTCCACCGCCACCAACACGTGCTGGTACATGATTTTCCCCTTCAAAGCCCGGGGCCGGTGCGCGCCGTGCGGCGTTGCCCGGCGCATCATCCGCCTCGCCTGCGGCGCCACAGCCCGATAGCCTGAAGGCTAGGACATGACACCGAGCCGCCCTTGACCCACCGCAAGCCGCTGCGGGTCAAGCCTGCGTGACGGGAACCGCGCAGGGCCGGATCCCACAATTGATCGTCATCAATACCTATGCCGATTGCGGGCGCGCCGACGCCGCGCCTCGGTATTGTTCTAGGCAAATAACTATTGCCATTCGTCGTGCCGCCTTTCGGAGAACACCACCCATGTTAAGCGCCCACGAAATCGCAGCGCTGATGGTTCTCGACTCCCAGGGATCAGACGCGGGCATTGAATTCACAGATCTTGTCGCGTTGGCGCGCCGCCGGCTGATCGATTTTCGCCAGACCCAGCCGACTGGACGGACCGTCTGGCTCACTCACGAAGGCCAGCAACTGCTTGGGGCAATGCTGGGCGCTACGCGCAGTGCGCCACAAGACACTCAGCTTTAGTAGATCATTCCGCCTGACAAGGGATTTCGTGTATTTTGAAGGGTACGTCCGCGTCATCGCATGACGCACGCGGCGCAGCGCCCCCGTAAATCAAGTCCAGCTTAAGACTGGCCGAACATGAATCCCGACTTGCACGACAGCGCCGAAGTGCAACTCCTGCCTGGGCAAATCGCACAGATCGCAGGAAACGAGGCATGCTTGGCCGCCATCGTGCGCTCGTCGACCGAAGCGATTGTTTCGGTCGACGAGCACCAGCATATTGTTCTGTTCAATCCCACTGCCGAGACGTTGTTCGGCCTGCCGGCGTCCGAGGCGCTGGGCAAACCGCTCGACATTCTGCTGCCGACGCGCTTTCGCGGCGTGCACGGCGATCATGTGCGCCGCTTCGGCGTCACCGGTGTGTCGGATCGTAGGATGGGCATGCAGCGCACCCTGTACGCGCTGCGCCACGACGGTACCGAGTTTCCCATCGAGGCATCGATTTCCCAGGCGGCGGACAGCCAGGGGCACAAGCTGTTTACAGTCCTGTTGCGCGATATCACGGAACGTGTCCGCGCCGAAGCGGCCCTGCGGCACTCTCGCGAGGAACTGCAGGCGCTATCCGACCGGATCCTTGAGAGCCGCGAGGAAGAAAAACGCCGCGTCGCGCGCGAATTGCACGACGACATCGGCCAGCGCCTGAGCGCGCTGAAGATGGACCTGGCGATGTTGCAGGAGGATTTGCGGCGCGAGCGCGCGTCCGCAGCATGCCTGGCGCAGGCGGACGCCATGTACGGGGGCATTGACGCTGCGATCGCGGCCGTGCGGCAGATCTCGGCCGATCTCCGTCCTGCGTTGCTGGACGAACTCGGCCTGGGCGCCGCGATGGACTGGTTGGGCAAGGATTTCAACAGGCGCTACGGCGTCACCGTCACGCTGCGCGTGCCGGACCACGTGGATGTGGCCGAACAGGAGGCCACGGCGGTGTTCCGCATCGTCCAGGAAGCGCTGAGCAATGTTGCCCATCACGCAGACGCCACACGCGTATGGGTGGAGCTTTGCGACGAGTTCGGCGAGCGCGTGCTGCGCGTGCGAGACAATGGAAAAGGCTGGGATGGCACTCCCCCCGACAGCACGCGGCGCTCGTTCGGCCTGCTGGGCATCCGCGAACGCACGCGCCTGCTGGGCGGCGAACTGACCCTGACCCATGCGCCGCAGAACGGATTCGAACTATGCGTGCGGTTTCCGGGCCGAAAGCCCGACATAAAGGGCTGACATGATTCGCGTGGTGATAGCCGATGATCATGCCGTCGTGCGCAACGGCCTGCGACATATCCTGGAACGCGAAGCGGATGTGGAGGTGGTCGGCGAAGCGTCGAAGGCGCCCGAAGTCCCGCAGATCGTGCGGGAAACCACCCCCGACGTAATCCTGCTTGACCTGTCGATGCCCGGCCGCAGCGGGCTGGAACTGGTCAAGCTGATCAAGACCGACCACGCTGGCACGCGCGTGCTGGTGCTGACCATGCACGCCGAAGAACAATACGTGGTGCGCGCGTTCCGCGCTGGCGCGGCCGGCTATCTGACCAAGGACAGCGCCGCCACGGATCTGATCGAGGCGCTTAGGAAAGTTGCGGCGGGCGGCGTCTATGTCAGCCCGGGAATGGCAGAGAAGCTGGCGCTGGGCGTGCAGGAAAAGACCAGTGCCCCGCACGCCAGCCTGTCCGATCGCGAGCTGGAGGTGTTCCGCCGCATCGTCAATGGCGAATCACTGACCGAGATTGCAGAAGCGCTGTGCGTCAGCGCCAAGACGGTAAGCACCTACAAGATGCGCCTGCTCGAAAAGCTGCAGTTGCGCAGCGATGCCGCGCTGGTAAGGTACGCCATCCAAGCCGGACTCTTCCCGGAAGACGACGCGCCGCTCTGACCACCCCCTGGCGTTCTGTTTTCATGACTGCGCCCAGGGCGAGCCGATCAATTGCAAATCCGTTGATTTTTCGCAACATCCGCGCGTCACGCTCTCCTACCTTGAAGTCACGTATGTTTTCGTGGCCGGATTCAAGGAGAGCAATGGACATCTCTACAATCATGGTTCACGTGGATGCGCGGGACGATGCGATTTCACGGTTGTCGCATGCTGTTGCGCTTGCCGCAGCATTCCGGGCGACGCTGATCGGCCTGTTGTCGCAGCATCCGAACCATTCCCCGCGCCTGACCATGCGCGCGACCGATTGCGACAGCAGCAGACAGACATTCGAAGCCGCAACCGAAGGCGCGGCGATTGCCGTGGACTGGCGCGTTGGCGAGGGCACCGCAATCGAAGCCATGCATTGCGAAGGACGGCTTGCCGACCTGATCGTAGTGAGCCAGCCGGCGCCGCCGGCCAGCCAAGCGGATGCCGATTCGCGCCGCTTTGTCGAGGCGACGATCATCGGGACGGGGCCGCCAGTGCTCGTGATTCCGGTCGGCCTGTGCGCGCCCGACGCGACATGGCCATACTCCCGCGTCATGGTGGCGTGGAGCGGCACGCGCGAATCGGCGCGCGCGCTCCGTGGTGCACTACCGATCTGCCAGCGGGCTAAGTACGTGGAAGTCGTCTCCTGCATCGCGCCCGGGCCGGGCTGGCAGCATCACGTGTCCCCGCCCAGCTACGGCGTGGCGTGGCTGGCACGGCGTGGCGTCAAGGCAGTGCTGAGCGACCTGGAGCGCGCGCCAGGTATCGGCTGCGGCCAGGCGTTGATCGACCTTGCTGCGCGGCGCAATGTCGATCTCCTGGTCTGCGGCGTGCGGGCGAGTCGCGCGCGGGACGAACGGCACTGCAGCGCGGCGGGACGGAACGGCAACCCCGATTGCGACGATATCGCCAACGATGGCGGCCTAGATGCGGACAGCAAAGACATCTGCGACAAGCCCGCGCTTACGGGAATCGGCGACACCGTACTGCGCAAATCGCCAATTCCTGCGCTTTTTTTTAGCTAATGCGATGGTTGGTCGAAGTTGAATGGATGGTGCACGGTGCGTGGGGGCATCCTATCCCCCGTACCGATCCGATGAATTACCCCGTGATTTCCCGGGCGACAACCGTGACCGGACGATGTGGCCCCAGTCAAAGGAGGCTCCGTACTCCCCGTCGTGCATTAGTGCGCGAGCAGCACTGGCACGGTCATCGACGAAAGGATGGTCTTGGTGACGCCGCCCAGCACTAGCTCCCTAAAGCGGCCGTGACCGTATGCACCCATCACGATCAGGTCGGCGCCCCAATCGGCCGCGCGGGACAGGATCAATTCACCGATTTCCAGATCGCTGACGGCCGACACGTAGTCTGTGGAGACGTCGGCGCCCACATCGCGCAGCAGGCGAATCGCAGCCGCGGCGGGTGTGGCGTCGGGGCGCAGGCTGTGCAGTGCGGCGTTGGCGTGCAGCAAGTGCACGCGGCTGCCGGCCAGCAAAGGTAAGGCATCGTGCAGCGCCCGCGCGCATTCTCTGCCCCCATCCCATGCCACCAGCACGCGTGTGCCCACGGTCTCGAAGGCGCCGGCATACGGCACCACGAGCACTGGCCGGCCGGATTCCAGGATGATCGACTCCAGAAACTGTGGCGCAACGAAGCTGTCCGCATCGCTCTCGTCGAGTTGGCCTGCCACCAGCAGACCGGCCTCCTTCGCCTCGCGTAGCATGCCCACCAGCGGCTCCCCTTCCAGGTTGCGCCACTCGGCGGATGTCGATCTTTCCCAGACCATAGATTCGAACCGCTCCCGCAGTAATTCCGATACACGCCTGCGACGGTCGCGGTCTTCTTGCAGGCACTGCGCGGCATGGTCGACGCGGTAGAACCATCGCGGGTCCGGCGCGAACGTGGCGCAGACACCCACCAGACGGCACTGCTGCCCGGCAGCGATCCGCGCGGCGAGCCTGACCCTTTCCATTGTGCGGCGGCTGCCGTCGAAATGGACAAAGACGCTTGGGTATTGCGGCATGGTGAAGCCCTCCTGCAACGGCTGATCGGCCGGTCGGTTCAGTGCGAGATAACCAGCGGGACACGCAAGTTGCGTATCAACGTGCGCGTGGTGCCGCCCATCACCAATTCGCCGATGCGCGAATGGCCGTAGCCGCCGGCCACAAGCAGGTCAGCCGATTCATCCTGCACCTTGCGGAGCAGGCATTCGGCTGCAGACGACGCCTCTTCCACGGCGAGCCTGGCCTTGACGTCATGTGCGGCGAGCCATTTGACGAGTTCGCCATCGCCGTGCTCCCGCGGCCCGTGCCGCGTGATCACCACATGGATGATGACTTGCATGGCGCGCTGCAGCAGCGGGATCGCGTCGGCCAGCGCCCGCGCCGCTTCGCGCCGGCCATTCCACGCCACCACGGCAGTTTCAATTGGGGCCAAGCGCGCACGCGGCGGCACGATTAGCAGCGGCTTGCCCGAATTGACCAGCGCATACTCGGCTGGCGACGCCATCACCGGCGGCAATTCGCGGTTTGCGCCGGGCAGCCCGGGAAGGATGATGTCGCTGGCCATGCCGCGCACGGCCAACGCCCATCCAGTCTCCTGCTCGATCACGACGTGCGAGGTGCCCGCGGTCGATGGATGCCGGACAAGCGCGTCGGCAATCGCTGCGTCGCCGGCCGCGTGAAGCCCTCGCAGCATGTCGCCGCGCATGGCCTCGTAGCGTAGAGCCTCGACCCCTTCACTGCGATACGGGTCGAGCAGCGGCCCCGTCGCGCTCAGCCCGACCACGTTGCCGTCTGACCAGTCCGCCAGCGTAAGCGCCGCATCCAGTCGCGCGTCCCGCGCCTCGTCATCCGTCAAGTCGACCAATATCGTTTTAAGTTCCATTTGCCGGACTCCTCGCGTGTCGGGATGACGACGCCTGCAATCCCAATCTAGGCGGCAAACCAGCGCGACGTTTGTGTCAGGTCAAAGGGCGGCGCACAATCGCTGCAACTATTTTTTCATGCCCAATGTTTTGGCATGGGTAGCGTCGTCGCTAGTGCGACGCGGATTCCCGGAGACCAGGATGACCGCCACGATGCAAGCCATGGTGTTCGATGGCAACGTCCCTGTTCTGGCGTTGCGGCGCGTGCCGATTCCCGTTCCCTCCGCCGGCCAAGTGCGGCTGCGCGTCAGCGCATGCGGCGTGTGCCGCACCGATCTGCATGTGATCGACGGCGAATTGCTGCATCCCAAGCCCCAACTGGTGCCTGGCCATGAAATCGTCGGGCGAATCGATGCATTGGGCCCCGGCGTCACGGGGCTTGCCGTCGGCGACCGCGTCGGCGCGCCTTGGCTCGCCCACACATGCGGCCAGTGCCGCTTCTGCACTAGCGGGCGTGAAAATCTTTGCGATGCTCCGTTGTTCCATGGCTATACCCGTGATGGCGGCTATGCCGAGTATGTGGTGGCCGACGCCGACTATTGCTTTGCGATTCCGGATGCCTATGACGATGAGCATGCCGCGCCGCTGCTGTGCGCCGGACTGATTGGATATCGGACGCTGCGCAAAGCCGGCGATGCGCGCCGCATTGGGCTCTATGGCTTTGGTGCCGCGGCGCACCTCGTCGCACAGATCGTCGTGGCGCAGGGGCGCACCGTCTATGCCTTCACCCGGCCAGGCGATCGTGCGGCCCAAGCGCTGGCCATCGAGGTCGGTGCCGACTGGGCCGGCGGCAGCGATGACCGTGCGCCGTCCATCCTGGACGCGGCGCTGATCTTCGCGCCCGATGGCGCGCTGGTTCCGACTGCGCTGGCTGCCGTCGACAAGGGCGGCGTGGTAGTGTGCGGCGGGATCCATATGAGCGATATTCCCGCGTTTCCCTATCGGCAGCTTTGGGAAGAACGCCGGCTGGTATCGGTTGCCAATCTCACGCGCGAAGACGGACGTGGCCTGATGCGGGTGGCCAACGCCACAGCGCTGCGCGTGCACACCACGCCCTATCCGCTGGAGGCCGCCAACGTCGCCCTGGACGACTTGCGCAGCGGACGTTTGACCGGCGCAGCCGTGCTGCGCATAGCGCCGGCTTGATACGGCTTTGATGTGGCCTGAGATGGGGAGCTGCTACGCCTTGATACGTGTCATATGTGCCAGCCCGATGGGCCAGCGCTCGCAAGCTTATGGCATCACGCGGATGTCATCGACCACCTTCAAGATGCCCGGCGCCATCAGCGCAGCATTGAATGCCGCCTGCCGCTCAGACAGCGAGCTGACCTGACCGGTCAGCGTCGCGATCCCGTCGGCAACCTGCACCCTGACGTGGCGTGCGTCGCGTGCGGCCTGCCGCCGGAGTGCGTCCTCGATCCGTTTTTGCACGTCAATGGCGCTTGTGCGCGGCGTGAGCACCAGCCGGTTGACGATGTTGCGCACGCCGTGGATACGCTGGATGGCGTCGACCGCGGCGCGGCGCTGGTAATCCCAGCCAACCTCGCCGGACAACACCACCACGCCGTGCTCGACCGCCACCTTCACGCCGTCCGGCACCACAGAGTTCCAGCAGAGCGCGTTTTCTACCGCCCAAGCGATGTCGGCGTCCGTGCGCTGCACGTCGCCCGACAACAACACATCCATCTCGACTGCTAGCGCACGCACGCCCGAGACGCGCCGCACGGCGCGCATGGCGCAGTGTTTGGCATGGAAAGAGCGTGGATGCCCCGTCAGTGTGACAATACCGTCCTTCACCTGGACTCCGATTTCGCGCTCATCGATTTGCGGATCCCACGCCAGTTCGTCGAGGACATCCTGTTTCAATTGGGAATCGCTTTTCATCTTGGCATCTCCAGGAAAAACGTGGCGGCCTTGGTCGTTTTTGAACTGTAGGCAGCCCGCGGCGGCCCCGCCTTGCGTTGACGCAAACCTCGGCAAGCTTGGCAGGTTGCCCCGGGCGCGCCGTTGTCAGGCAAACCTGACACAGCCAGGCGGATTGCTGACTCGCACTTCAGCCGTGGCTGATTTCAGCAACGACGAGTATGACCAATACTCCGGACATCGGAGCGGTTACTCCGACCTGAAAGCGGGCAAGCAATAAGCCGCTCACATGACTACCGGAGCGAAGGGGTAAGACATGTTGCAAGCGCTACAGATTCGGGCGGACGGCCCTCCGCTACACTTTCCCCACATCGGGACGACCGCTCTTCAGGACGTGCCACAGCCGGTCCACAGGATCGCCCCCAAGTGCTCGCGTTGCGGTCTGCGGCCGCTTTGCCTGGCTTCCGGACTCAAGGAGGAGGATCTTCCGCGCCTGGAATCCGTGGTCGGCCACTGGCGCATGGTGCGTCGCGGCGAATACATCTTCCGGGTCGGTGACCCCTTCCACAGCCTGTACACATTGCGTTCGGGATCGTTCAAGACCGTCGCGGGGCATGAACAGGGCATCGAGCACGTCTCCGGCTACATTCTTCCAGGCGAAATACTGGGACTTGGCGCCATCGGTGGAGACCAGTACGACTGCGACGCCATTGCGCTGGAAGACAGCGCAGTCTGTGTGATCTCGTTCGCGTCGCTGGAAACGCTGTGCCAGGACCTGCGCGCCGCCCAGCGCAACCTGATGCGCCTGCTTAGTCAGGAGATTGTGCGGGAGTCGCGCCAGATGGTGCTGCTGTCCGGCATGACGTCCGAGCGCCGCGTGGCCGCGTTTCTGCTCAATGTTTCCGATCGCCTTTGCGCGCGGGGCTACGCAGCACGCGCATTTACGCTGCGCATGACGCGCGAGGAAATCGGCAGCTTCCTGGGCATCAAGCTCGAAACCGTCAGCCGCACCTTCTCGCGTTTCCAGCGCGAAGGGCTGATCCGTGTGGATGGCAAGCAGATCGAACTGTTCGACATGCAGGCACTGGCGGAAATCTAGCCAGCAACACTTGAATATCGCTTTCGTGGCAGGCTCCGGCGGCGCGCGCTGCGACCTGCGCAATGTTCTATGCTTTCCCCGGGAGCGCTGTAAACCTCCGAAGGAGTCGCAATGGCCACCATGCAAGCCGCCGTATTTCTGGAACCAGGCAAGATCGCATTGCGGGAAAAGCCGATCCCCGACGTCGGGTCCGGCGATGCGCTGATTCGCATCACCACCACAACTATTTGCGGCACCGACATCCATATCCTCAAAGGCGAGTATCCGGTCCAGCCAGGGCTGACGATCGGCCACGAGCCGGTTGGTGTGATCGAAAAACTAGGCAGCAATGTTTCCGGTTATCAGGAAGGCCAGCGAGTGATTGCAGGCGCCATCTGTCCGAGCTTCCATTCCTATGCGTGCCAGGACGGGTGTGCGTCGCAGGACGGACAAGCGCACGCCCATGGCTACAAGCCAATGGGAGGTTGGCGCTTTGGCAACACCATCGATGGTACCCAGGCCGAATATGTGCTGGTGCCGGATGCCCAGGCCAACCTCGCGCCGATCCCGGCGGGGCTGTCCGACGACCAGGTGCTGATGTGCCCGGACATCATGTCCACCGGGTTCGCCGGCGCAGAACACGCGAATATCAAGATCGGCGACATCGTCGCTGTGTTCGCACAGGGGCCGATTGGACTGTGCGCGACGGCTGGCGCCCGATTGCGCGGTGCCTCGACGATTATCGTGATTGACGGGCTCGACGAACGCCTGGCGATTGCGCGGCATATGGGCGCGGATGCCACCCTCAATTTCCGGCAATGCGATGTGGTCGACGAAATCCTTCGTCTGACCGGCGGCCGCGGCGTCGATGCCTCCATTGAAGCGCTGGGCACGCAAGCGACGTTCGAGGCCGCGCTGCGGGTGCTGAAGCCCGGCGGCACGCTTTCGAGCCTCGGCGTGTACTCGAGCGACCTGCATATTCCGCTCGGCGCATTCGCCGCCGGTCTCGGCGACCATCACATCGTCACGTCGCTCTGCCCGGGCGGAAAGGAACGCATGCGCCGGCTGATGGGTGTGATCGAAACCGGCCGCGTCGACTTGTCGCATCTCGTCACCCATCGTTTCAAGTTGTCCGAGATCGAAGCGGCCTATGACATGTTCGGCCACCAGCGTGACGGCGTGCTGAAAGTGGCCATCAACCCCTGATCGCTCCATTTCTTCGCGGCGGTCGGGATACCTGCCATCCCTCAGCGGGGTTTCTCGGCGGTCGAAATGGCCATGCCGTGCAGCCATCCTTCCGCCCAAAGGCAGATCGCTGAAACAATGGCACGCTAAGGCCTACAGCAAGTTATAAGGCGCGTTCGGCGATCAGGGGCGCCCGGGCCGCGGTTATGGGAATCACCAAGTGCGCATGCGGGACGACAGAGCCGTCCTTCGCTGACCTCTTGAACCAACTGACGCGTGCCTCTCTGAGGCTGGACTTCCTGTACTTGCGAGTAGGTAGCGTCGCGCAGCGACGATAGGTTGTAGGATCAGCCATAATTCAGTATATAAATATATATGGACAAACTTTGGTTCTCTGATCCCCGACAAGCGTATGCTGATTGGCAAGTCCGCGAAGCCGCTGGTTCGGACCTGCGACCTTTCGCTGAGCGATCCATCGTCCAACATCGGGCGATGTTCGACAGATTCCACCGATACCTCGTGGCCCGCGGCGCTACTGTGGCGACCTTCGGTGCCGATGTTCTCGATGGCTTCTGGCGCGACGGCGATGCCGCAAACTACTCGCCTGCGACGCGCATGCGCTATCTCAAGCTCATTGATCGCCTCTGCAGGCATCTGGTGGCCGTTGGCGTCCGGGACGCCAACCCTGCCAGCGAACTCGTCCTCGGTCAGCACTGGCCTGTCGATGATCCCGAAGTTCTGTTCCTGCCCGAGGACGTCGACCGAGACCTGCAAGAGTTCGTACGGCCACAGCCCTCCGACGAACCGGCCGCCTTGCAGAAACGGGCGATCGTCGCGATGTTTCTCGGCACCGGGGTCACGGCAAGCGAAGGCCGCGCGGCGCGGATGCAGGACATGAATCCGCACGCATCACCGCCCTATCTCCACGTGCCGGCGCGCCCGCCCAAACGATCCCGCACCATCCATCTGGAGCCATTTGCAATAGCAACGCTGGGCTCTTGGCTCGTCGAGCGCCGCGCTTGGCCAGCCGAAGGCGATCTCCTGTTTTCGCTCAAGCGGGCGGGCACGCCGGTCACCGACATGAGCCTCGGCAAGATCGTGCGTGAGGCTTTTGCCGCTATTGGTTACGAGGCTGAAGACATGGGCCCTCGGATCCTGCGAAACACCTACTGCCGCCGGCTGTTGATTGGCGGCGTTGCTCCCGAGGAAGTTACAGAGCGGCTAGGCCTGGCCAGCAACAGGACTGTTGATCGAATCGCCGCCACAATTGACACGCCCGAAAGCCCGGATTGATCCCTTCTTTAGCCTGGAGGCCGTCCGTCACCTCTGAGGCCACGCAGGACAGCCAACACTTTGGCCCGGTTCTCCTAATCTAAGCGTGGAAGGCATCTCCGGGCCCGTGGATCCCGGCCGCTTTAGTGCGGGCGATGCTTTCGCGTGGAGGTCAACAGAGGAAAGATGCGCAGAGGTGCGGCGGTGTACATGAAGCGTTTCTTTGTGCTAACTACCGTGTGCGGGCTAATCGTTGCCTGCGTATCGACGGGCGTCGACATCCGGTCGGCGCAACTGGAGAGCTTTGTCCTGGGTTTCTCCACTCTGGATGATGTAGTGGCGCAACTTGGCAGCCCCACGTCGCAGGTAAAGCTAAGTAGCGGTGCAACCATACTGCTGTATTCGTTCGCGTCATCCCACACGCACCCGGAAAGCTTCCTCCCGATCATTGGTCCCCTGTTTGCGGGAGGTAATATCCAATCGTCGACAGCGCTGCTTGAATTTGACGAGAACGACGTGCTCAGAAGCGCTCGCCGAACAACGTCAACGGGTGCCTCGGGACTAACCGTACTCCCTCCCTAGCGATTGCCGCGTCGGTCGCCCCTGAGGCGAAGCCCTTTTGAGGTGGGTTGGCCGCCATGAGCGTGCCACCGGTCAGCGTGTCTGCACCGACCACGGCCCAAGCGCAGCGGATCTGAAACGCGAAGTCAGCGCAAAGGCAAACGAGACCCTAAACTCACTTGGGCGTTTTTCGCCCAGGCGGAGCTCGACCGCCGATTCCCTTCGCCACTAAAAATACCTATTTGTAAATTTAGTTACTATCCAGTATTCTTTTTTCCTGAGCAGTATCGCGCGGCCATGGGGACCGACGTGGGATACCGGTCTGCGCGAAGAGCGATCAGTGCAGGCGCCCCCTCTTCTCATTAATTGGAGGACCTTGCGTGCTCCCAAACTCACACAAGCGTCCAAGTGTTCGGGTCGCCCCTGATCCGCCTCCTGGTTCGGAGGATGCAGCTGCGCTCCCGTCGTGGGTCGGACGCACGCGAACGGCGTCGATCTTTCTGCGCACAGATGAGCGCTCGCAGAATCGTCAAGACCCAACGCAATTCTGCTAGGAGCACATACAGGCATGCGCGAGGTAACCGCCTAGAAACCTTCTCGCACTGGTGAAATTCGCGGCTGCCCTTAGAAAGGCGTCGCGCGATCTTGGCCCCACCCACATTGTGGAGTGACGCCGTACGACGTTCCCTTCCGCGCCTTATTAACAGCTATGGGAGGCAGCCTATGGCCGCATGAGAGAGAAAACCTATTGCAGTTGTTTTAGCTTGGTTTCGTTTGGAGAATGATCATGCTTCGGTGGATTACAGGATTATGTTGTGCCATGTTGCTTGCCATTGCCTCAGGATGCGGCGGCGGCGACGACTCCCCCGGTAATGTCGTGCAGGTCGCACAAAACGACAGTCGTTTCACCGTTCTCGTCGAAGCAGTACAGGCGGCTGGCCTGACAGATACTTTAACCGCCTCCAGCGCAGTTACCGTGTTCGCCCCAACCAACCAGGCGTTTTCAGCGTTGCTGAGCGAACTGGGCTTGACCAAAGACCAGCTTCTGGCGAACAAGTCGCTGTTAGCAACTGTCCTGAAGTATCACGTCGTATCTGGACAAGTGCAGAGCAGTGCGATCCCCCTAGGCAAACCCATCAATCCGGTTGGAGGTGGTTTTTTCAAGATCGACAAAGCCGGTAACGGTTTCGTTATTACGGATGGTCGCAACCGAACCAGCAACATCATTCAAACGGACATAGCGGCATCCAATGGCGTCATCCATGCTATTGACAAGGTTCTCCTGCCTGGCGACAAGAACATCGTGCAAACGGCTATTGCTAATCCGGATTTCAGCATTTTGGTGGAAGCGGTGACAGCTGCTGGCTTGGTTGACACGCTCAGTGCCCCCGGCCCTTACACCGTTTTCGCGCCCACCAATGCGGCATTTGCGTCCTTGTTGAATGAGTTGGGTGTCACTAAAGACCAATTGCTAGCGAACACGCAATTGCTGAATAAAGTGCTGACGTACCACGTGTTGCCTGAGTTGGTCCTCAAAGCCAGTGTCCCATTTAACATGCCAATAAAGACTGTCGAGGGCGAGACATTTAGCGTCGGCACAACGCTAGCCATTACGGACCAGCGTGGCCGCCAGTCCAACATCGTTGCAACCGACACTCTGTGCTCGAATGGAGTCATCCACGTCCTGGACAAGGTCATCTTGCCTGCACCATGAGTGCCCTACCGGTGCGCGGTCTGGGACCGCGCACCCACGGTGCATCCTGAAACCTTGAATGCTCAGGCAGGTGAATGTGGACCCTTGATCCTCAGAGTCGGCGCCGGGCAACATCTTGGGGTATTGCGTGAGCAGCTCAACCGAAACCATGCGTCTTGTGCTGGGGGACCAGCTTCACTGCGGCCACAGCTGGTTTTCTGTGGTCGACCCGAAAGTGGTCTACGTGCTGATGGAGGTTCGCCAAGAAACGGACTATGTTCTGCACCACGCCCAAAAAATCCTGGCCATCTTCGCAGCGATGCGCGACTTTGCGGACTACCTGCGTGAGCGAGGTCACCGCGTCCGCTATGTTGCGCTGGACGACCCAAGCAACCGCCACTCCATTTCCGGCAACTTAACTGCGCTGGCTGCGCACTACTGCGTTCGTCGGGTCGAGTGGCAACAGCCCGACGAATGGCGGCTGGACGCTCTGCTAAACAAATGGGGTGGTGACCAGTCTTACGCTACAGAAGTGGTGGATAGCGAGCATTTCTTGACCCAACGCAGCGACCTTGCAGAACAAATGCAGTGCCGCAAGCAATGGGTGATGGAGTACTTCTACCGTAGTATGCGCAAACGTTGGAAGGTGCTTCTTGACGATGCCGGCGAGCCCGAAGGCGGACAATGGAACTTCGATCACGATAATCGCAAGCGCTGGCCGGGAACTCCGCCAGAGCCGCAAGACTGGCGGCCGCTACACGATCACCGAAGCTTGTGGGAAATGGCGAAAGGCGCAGGCGTGCAGAGCTTTGGGGATCCGCAAGCCGACGCCATACGTTGGCCACTCAACCGCAAAGAAGGACTTTCCTGCCTAGAGGCTTTCATCGCTACAGCTTTACCCTACTTTGGTGACTACGAAGATGCGCTGGCCGCCAAAGCCCCGCGCTTGTTCCACTCACTGATGTCGTTCGCCCTCAACGTGAAGATGCTCCATCCTCTGGAGGTGGTGCAACGAGCCGAGGCCGCTTGGCGCGCCGGCCGCGCACCATTGGCCGCCGTAGAGGGTTTTGTACGCCAAATCCTCGGCTGGAGAGAATACGTGCGTGGTATTTACTGGGCGCACATGCCCGGCTACGAGAAGAACAACGCCCTCTCACACCGGACACCGTTGCCGCGGTGGTTCTGGAGCGGCGACACACATATGCGGTGCATTCATCTGGCCATCTCACAATCGCTGCGCACCGCCCACGCACACCACATCCAGCGGCTAATGGTGATCGGCAACTTCGCACTACTCGCCGGTCTAGATCCACATGCGCTGCACAGGTGGTATCTGGGCATCTATATCGACGCATTCGAATGGGTGGAGTTGCCGAACACGCTGGGAATGAGCCAGCGCGCGGATGGCGGGCTGATTGCCACCAAACCGTATGTGAGCAGTGCCGCCTACCTTCAACGCATGGGCGACTATTGCCAGCATTGTTTCTACGACCCCAAGCAAAAAACCGGGATTCGCGCTTGCCCCTTCAACGCCTTGTATTGGGACTTCTTCCAACGCCACGCCCCTACACTGCACAGCAATCCCCGACTCGCACTCGTCTATCGCCAGTTGAAGAGAATGCCTGAGACGGAACGTCAGGCCCTGCAGGGATATGCCAACCATCTTCGCGAGCAGCTCGAAACACTGTAGCGGTCACTCGACAAATAGCTCACACCATGAAATCGCTTCCTGCCGGCTATCGCGCCCTTGTTCTCGGAAGTACCGGAGCTATCGGCGCCGCGCTGGTGGCACAACTGCGCACCGACCCCCGATGCGCTGCCGTGCATACCCTGGCCCGCAACACCACTCCTCCGCTGGATTTCTATGACCCGAGCAGCGTTATCCGCGCCGCGGACAGCCTACGAACACGAGGTCCATGGCACCTGATTCTCGTAGCCACCGGCATGTTGCAGGGGCCAACCGGTACGCCGGAGAAGCGTATGGCTGATTTGAGCGCCGAGCATCTTGCCGCCAGCTTTGCCGTCAACACTATCGGGCCCGCAATGGCACTAGCACACTTCGCGCCCCAGCTGGCGCGCGGTGGACGTTGCCACTTTGCCGTACTATCGGCCAAGGTCGGGAGCATTGGCGATAATCGCCTCGGCGGCTGGCTCAGCTATCGCGCCTCAAAGGCAGCATTAAATATGGTAATCAAGACGGCTGCGATCGAAATGGCACGCACGCACCCACAAGCTGTGCTAGTGGCATTGCACCCAGGCACCGTCAATTCAGCCTTATCAGCCCCGTTCCGCGGTGCGCAGATCGGTCGGCCAGCCAACGACGCGGCTGGCGAAATACTAGCGGTACTCGACCGCCTCCAGCCCGAGGACAGTGGAGGATTGTGGGCTTACAACGGTCAGCGCCTGCCCTGGTAGCTGCCTAACGACAAGAAGAAGCACTCTATGCGCATATTGATTACAGGGGGCACAGGCCTCATCGGGCGGGCGCTGTGCGACAACTGGCAACGCGCAGGCCACGAGTTGTGGGTCTTGAGTCGAAACCCTTCGCAGGTACCCGCCCTATGTAGCGGCGCCCGGGGTATCGCGCGGCTTCAAGAGCTCGATGGGAGCTTCCCCTTAGATGCCGTGATCAACCTGGCCGGCGCACCGATCGCGGACCGCCGGTGGACCGCAGCGCGTCGCGATCTGCTGTGGCGTAGCCGCGTGCACTTGACCCGCACCCTCATTGACTCGATGGCTAATCAGTCCACTCCTCCTGCTGTGCTGCTTTCTGCTTCTGCAGTCGGCTGGTACGGCAACGGGGGCGATGTGCTCCTGGACGAATCCAGCCCGCAAGGCATCGCGGACTTTGGAAGCCACCTATGCCAAGCCTGGGAGCAAGAGGCGAACCGCGCGACGACCTTGGGTATACGCGTTGCAACGCTGCGCATTGCTCCCGTACTCTCCCCAAAAGGTGGAATGTTGGCTCGGATGGCACCCCCATTTCGCTTGGGTCTGGGCGCGCAGATGGGCAGCGGAGAGCAGTGGATGCCCTGGATACATCTCGACGATCTGGTCCGCCTCTTTGATTATTTGCTACACCATAGCGAATGCAAGGGCGTCTACAATGCCTGCGCGCCCGAACAGGTGCGCAACAGCGACTTTACTCAAATGCTGGCCCGAGCGCTGCGCCGTCCAGCCGTACTACGAACACCTTCATGGGCGCTGCGTCTGGCGCTGGGAAAGATGTCGATTCTGCTGCTCGGCGGCCAGCGATTGATTCCCCGTCGGGCGCAAGAAGCCGGCTTCGTATGGCGCCACCCGAATCTCGCTGGGGCGCTGGAGCGGTGCTTCAGTTAGCGGCCTCCGTAGCGCTGGAGAAACTCTTGGGGCGTTATCCCGTTTCCAGCTCACCTAGCGAGGTCAGGAGCCGAACCTGCACTGCAGAAATCTGCAGCGGCCCAATCCACGACAACAACATATCCCGTGCCTTCGTATTGGTAAGCGGCGGTGCACTACTGGGGTCTCCTTTTCAAATCCAGCCGTACCCTGTGCCGGAGTAGTAGGCGTTTGGCACTAATCAAAGACGCTAGCTAAAAGCGCCACTTAAATCCCACCGTCCCCGTATGGTCCTGGTTCCCGCCGCCCAGCCGGCCGGTATAACGCAAGCCGAGCGTGGCCGCGGACGAGATGGCGAAGTCGGCGCGCAGTTCCGCCAGGGCCGCGTTTTGTGCGATCGGGGCGCCCGTCACCGTAAATGGCTGGCTGGCGTCAAACGCCAGCGTGGTAGCCGGGCGCACGTCGCCGAACGCATGCTGCCAGCCTGCCCCAACGTAGAACGCTGCCTCGGTGGCACCGATCTGGACGCGTGCGCTGGTGCGCACGCCGAGCGTAGTGGTGGTCAACGTATTGCTGTTGCCAGGACTGTGCAGGGCCGCCGAGCCGCCGGTCTCCGCGAAGCTGCGCGTCCTTGTGTCGCTCCAGGCCACCCCGGCATACGGTTCGAGCTGGGTGGTCACGGATAGGGGCATGGCAAAGCCGGCTTCCGTGAAGACTTGCGCGGTGCTGGCATGATAGCTGGCCGTCAGCGACTGGACCGTGCTGCCGCCGAGGTTGGCCTGCCGATCCGTGTCGGCAACGTGCCAGCTATAGGCGGTGCCGAACAGCCACTTGAGCTTGCCGCCGCCGAGCGCAAACGCGCGGCCGCCGTAGAGGGTGGCGCTGAAGGAATCGGTGATCGCGCGCGAGGACCGGTCGCTCACGCGCAGCGTGCTATTGGCGTAGCCGAATGCCCCGCCGATGCGCCAGCCTTGACCCACCGCCCCGTCGCCACCGAGGTAGAAACCGCCGGTCTGCTGGCGCACGCGCGCTGCATCGGCACTCCCATGGAAGTTCTGCCAGTTGCCAAGTACCTCCACCCACAATGGCTGGGCGGCGGAAATGGGCAGCGCGGCGGCCGGCAGTGGGCCGCCAAGCTGGGCGATGGGTGCACCGGGCAGCATGCCGGCAGACAGGCTGTCGTTCAAATGCGTCAGCGGCAGCGCCCGCGCGCCACCCGCCAGGGTCATCAGACCCGTGGCCACGCTGGCATGAGCCTCACCGGACAGGCTGTCGAACACAGCCGGCGGTGCGCCTTCAGGCAACGTCACCACGGCTTCGTGCACCGTGTTGCTGTCCGGGAGCGTATCCAGCGCATTTGCCACCGCGCGCTGGTTGCCGGTGACCGCGGCATCCGCAAAGCGCATCGGGCGCGGAGCACCTCCGCCAAGGCTGCCACCCGCGCCGGGATCGACCGGCAAAACGGGCGGCACCGGATCTATTACCACCTTGCGTGTGAGTGCAAGGGTGACCTCGTTGGTGCCATACGTCAGCGTCGGGTCGAGGAACGCGTAGGTCGAGTTGACCGATGCAAAGCGACCCTGCACCGATCCGGCCGTGAGGATGCTGTAGCGCCGCGTCGACGCGAAGTTGCCATCGGGGCCGACATGGACTACCGCACCGCCGAGTGTGGCCGTACCGCTCACCGCGACGCGGTCACTGGCCGTCGAAGCCGGGTCGGCTTCGACACGATAGGTCGAACCCGCCGCCAGTGTCAGGTTGCCATTGACGGTCAGCGTTCCGACGGAATTGCCCGGCGCCAGCGTACCGCCTGAAGCAATGACGGTACTGCCCACGCTGCCGGCGCCGCTGAGCATAGCGCCGTTGTTCACGGTGACCGCGCCGGCTACGCTGCCGTTCACGGCCAGCGTGCCAGCGTTCACGATCGTCGCACCCGTATAGGTATTTGCGCCACTCAGCGTGAGCGTGCCAGTGCCGATCTTGACCAGCCCGCCGCCGCTCCCGCCACCGGCCCCGCCATCCTCGATCGTGCCGCTCACGATGGTTGACGCGTTGTTACCGCCTACGGTCAGGATGTTCTGACCGAGCTGGTAGCGCCCCGCACCCGCGATGGCGCCCGCCGTGATCCGGTGATCAAAGGCCGGACCGGCCGTGCCCGAGAAATCGACCCACCCCCCTGCATCCGTGACCAGCGAGGCGTTGCCGGCGGTACTCCAGCCCCAGAACTCCGTATAGCTGCCGCTGCGGGTGGTCACCTGGCTGTTACCGCCGGTGCTGCCGTCCTGGAACGACAGCACGCCGCCGTTGTTGACGATCGTCGCATTGGCCGCCGTGCTGTTGCGGAGCAGGTAAGTGATACCGCCAAGGTTCGTCACCTGCGCATTGCCAAGCGTGCCGGCGTCAAAGAGCTGGATGTAGCCCGAACGATTGACGACTTGGCGTCCCCCCAGGTCGAAGTCGCCGTAAAGGCGCAGCGTGGCGCCGCCGTCGACACTGACCGGGCCGCTCCCCAGCGCGCCATTGACGTTGGCGCTCAGCATGCCTGCGTTGACCCGCGTCCCGCCGGTATAGGTATTCACGGCGTTCAAATCGAGTGTTGCGTCCCCCGTCTTGGTCAGGCTGCCGGGGCCGTCGATGACACCGTTGTGTGTCAGCGTGCCATTTGTAATTTCGAAGGTGCCACCTCCCGGGCCTAGGGTGGTTGCGCGCGCGGTGGTCATGGGCGCGGTTGTCCGCAAGGTACCGCCGTTCAACCCCAGGGTGCCGGCTGCCGCGCCGAGGTTGGCATCCGACGCAATTGCCAGTGTGCCGCCCAGAATTTGCCAGTTCGTGATATCCGTGTTGGTACCAGCGAGGGTCCAGACCGATGCTCCTATCTTCTGGAAGTGCTCGAAGCCCCGATAAAGGCCGGCAAATCCGATGCCGCCGCTCAACGTGGCAGCGCCAGTGTCGCCAGCCAGCACCAACGTGTCGTCCGTGCCGAAGGCGTCGATTCTCCCTACGACGCTGTTGGTCCAGAACTCGAAGCGGTTCGTGCCGCCGGTAAACTGCACAGCGGCCACGCCCGGGCTGCCTCCTACGATGGTCCCCTTGTTGACGACCGTCAGGTTGCTGCCGAGCACGCCCACCCCGCCGATGCCTGCAGCGCCCGCAGCGGCCTGCGAATTATCTATGCTCATGCCGCCCGCGCCACCGGCACCTCCCGCGCCGCCGGAGATCGTGCCTTCGTTGAGCAGCGTGGACCCACTGGCCAATTCCATGCCGCTGCCCCCCATGCCACCCTTTCCTCCAGAGCTGCCGTAGGGCCCATAGACGCCGTCGCCGCCTTGCCCCCCCGTCCCACCGTTGCCCCCCGCCACCAGGGCACCTGATTCGACATGCACGTTGGCCGCGCTGGTTACCAACATGCCGACACCGCCGTCGCCACCATTACCAGCGCCTTGGAACTCTGGAATCGGCTTCGATCCGCCGCCATTGCCGCCGTTCCCACCCCAGCCACCGTACGCAGCGGCACCCGACTTCACCACGATCCCTGCGCCACCGCTGTAAATCACGCCATTGCCACCGCCGCCACCGCCGCCGCCTCCTCCGAAGTACGCACCCGGCAGGTCCGAAGGATAGCCGCCCCCGTTGCCGCCCCTACCACCACCGCCGCCATACACCGGGCTAGATATGACAGCGGGCACTTGGCCCAGATACATGCCATCCGCACCGCCGCCTCCACCACCTCCGCCACCGGCCGTAAACCAGTCCATGTCGAAGTTTCCGTCCCCACCGTTGCCGCCACTTTGGCCAGGCGCGCTCCCGGATACCCCCCCCAGCGCCTGCGGAACCGTCTGCCCTGCACTGATACCGCCGGAGCCGCCCGCAGCATTGGCCCCGCCGCCGCCGCCGCCGGTGCCGTCGCCGGCGCCGTCGGCCACAAACGGTCCGTTCTGGCCTGTGCCGAGGGAACCCGACCCGCCCGATACGGGAAAGTTGTATCCCCCGGCCCCTCCATTGCCCCCGACGGCTAGCGCCGGCGGGGCGGCCAAGGACATAGTGAGGAGGGAAACGGCGCCTGCGACGGCGCGCAGGCGCGGCTTTTCAACTGGAGAGACGCTGGAACGTTTTGTCATGCGGATTTGCAGCCGGCAAGGCCGGCGACCCTTTTCCCTGCGCGGCAGCCAGCGGCTAGCCGGCAATGCTCGCGCTATCATTTTTGAACGTGGGGGCAGCGTTCGCTCTCTGGCGTAAATGGCAAAAGCAGCACGAACGCACGAATTCCACTTGCAATGCCAGATTTTCTCTATCCTTCCCGCGGAAAGCTACACTCCGGCCGCTTGAACAGCCTAAAGCGACCGTTCAGTGTTGCATTGGAGCGACTCCATTTTTTCCGAGCATTCGGCGTCTATCTTCTTCTCGACACGCTCGCAAGTGTCAGGGATGAGTGGCTGGCTCGCCGCGACCAGGAGATGGCCTGTACCTTTCCGCGTAATGCTGGCTGATTCGCTTATGGTTGAGCCAGCGGCCCTCCCTCGACGCGCCAAGGCTGTGCCGGCCATTCATCCGACGGACCTGTAGGCGCGAATCCGATACCGATTGGACGTATCTCCGCAGGAGGCTGTCTCCATAAATCAAATAGGAGACAGCCATGGGCAACAGAGAAATTCATCTGGTGTCAGCAGGAAACGAATGGGCGGTAGAGGTGGCGGGCGGCGAACGGACAATGTTCTTCACCCAAGAAGAAGCGATCGCAGGGGGCACTGAGCGCGCGAAGCGCGACCCAGTCGAACTGTTGATCCATGGCCGCGACGGCCAGATTCGAGAGCGCAACTCTTTCGGTGATGACCCGCGCAACGTTAAAGGCTGAACTCCATATCGCGCGGCGCGCCGGCGCCGACGCTGGGCCAACTGCGGTCCCTGCTGCTCGCAGCGCGCACGGATTCTCTACGCGAGGACAACCTGGCTTTACGCAATCAAGTGCGACGGGTGCCGCGTCTTGGCCAGTACCGGGTCACCCGGCCGACCGAAAAGCCGCGGCGCCATTGATGATTCTCGGCGGGAAGCCTTCAGCAGATAGGAGCAAATCGACCCGTCTAGCGCTGTTCAGCTGCAGAGGCCCGAGCGGTAAGCTCCCCCTAGCCATTCCGCACTTCAGTGACCCATTCAGGCGATTCACACGGCGGGATTTCCGTGCCAGCTTCTGCTCAGCCGGGAAACCGGCAAGTTCGCGCTTCGCCACGGCCAATTCCCCCGGCCGCGGCATTTTCTTTGCACCGCTTTTATTGGAGGGCGCGATGGTGCAGGCGCCCAAAGGAGCTTACCTGTTCCAGTTGGGAAAATTCGCCAACGAATTCGCGGTCCACCTCGATAACGTACGATCCGTCAGCCAACTGCTGCCACGTCCTCAACATCCCAAGCCGTTCCAGGCTCGACAGCGCCGCCCTGAATTCGCCTTCTTCTACCGGATTTGACGCATCAAACGTCAGTTTCATAATTGCTCCCCGATTCGTGGAAGACCTCGCATAAGATCCGGTCCTTTATCCACACTTTATATTACCTCACAGCTTGATCGATTAAGCGGGCCACGCCTCCACGATGTTTTGCGTCGCATTTCTCCAGCGCCATAACGCCGCACGCTTTCGCGCCGACGAGTGTCCGGCAGAACAAATGACGAACATCCTCTCGTGATAGAGAGGATCGATCGACAACTCATGCAGGCTAATCCGTATGGCGAGATGAAATGCGGCGACCGGTTTGCGCAGTACCACCACGCAAAGCATGGGTTCAGTCGGCAAATCCCCAACACCACTACTCGACCTAGCGCACGAGCTCCGCGCCACCGACACAGGCCTCGCAGAGTATGGTATAAGAAAACGTCCCTTGCAGGCTGCGCTCGCAGTGTACGAACTAGGCCGCGCCCCACATGATGGTGCCCGCGCCGCTGCCTGTGCCACCTCTCAATTCTACCGACCGAATGCACTCTGCGCAGTTCCGCACCAGCAACCGCCAACATGCCCTGCATGTTGCGGGCGCGGACGCCTACGTGCGCCCGCAGGACATCTTCGTCCTGCAATCCGTCGACCAAGAGGTTGCCCTTCCCGCTGTGCTTCTCTTAGCCGTGCGGGAAGTCAGGGACTGATTCACAGATCGAATCCTGATCTTCCTTGCACGGCACCTTGCTCCGAGGGCTGCGAGCCTTCTTCAGCAGCCCACAGTTCAACTGAGCAAGACAGGTGACGACATGCCGACCATTGGGCGCAAGACCTTATTCATCTATCGCAGGGCACTCTTTGTGATAGGGGCAATCGCCGCCCTCTACATCGCCCTAAATCTCGATTAGTCCCCCGAATAAACTAGCCTGGAATTCAGTTCGAGGATGCGCCTGTCCGTGGTCCGGCGGGCGCTCGCCGCACTTGCGGCCCCGAGCTCGATTGCCAGCTACATATTAATCGCAATGGCACTCTTGCTAAACCTTATCACGGCAGATCGTCCCTTCGCAGATGGATACCAGCGGCTGCTCGATGCCCTAGTCCAAGCGGGCCGCTTTCTTTTAAAGGCCTGCTTGGCCGCTCAAGCATTGCAGGCCTCGCAATACAGCCATGCGACTCGGTCATTTAATGGAAAGGTCTTGCCCGGTTCTCCTGCGCCGTTCAGCTCGCCCCTTTGAGGAAAAGGACGGTGGCGTGCCTCACGCCCGCATTTCCGGGAGCAACGTGCTGTGAGTGACTCCTGTCGCTACGCGAGCAGTCACGCGAAAGTCCGCGTGCGTTAGCCCGTAGAACGCAGTGACCACGGCGGTATCGCTTCCACGCGATAGCCATTCATTTGCCGCTGCGCGCGCCCGCTGTATCTGAGGGAAGCCGTCGAGAAACGCTTCTACCACCACTGGGTCAAAGTGCGTGCCGCTGCCACCTGCAATGATGGACCGAGCGTCATCATCGGTCATGCGCGGGCGGTAGCAGCGCGTTTCAGTTATCGCATCGAACGCATCCGCGACCGCCACCACACGCGCGGCTAAGGGAATTTTCTGCCCCACAAAATGGCCCGGATAGCCACTGCCATCGAAACGTTCGTGGTGATGGCGGGACACTTGGGATGCAAACTGCAGCAGTTCATCGGAACTGCCAGCCAGAAGGTCGGCGCCAATGCTCGCATGTTGTTCCATGACGCGTCGCTCCGATGGGTCTAATTTACCCGGTTTAAGCAGCACATCGTCTGGAATCGCCAGCTTCCCGACGTCGTGCACAGGCGTCGCCAATCGTATGCGTAACCGCTCATCGGCACCGAGCTCCATCAATTCTGCTAAGGAAGCTGCTATACAGGACGTACGGATGAGATGGCCGGATGCCTGCGGATAGCGCGAACAGCTCGCAAGTGTGAGGCCTGCCAAAGTGACCAGGGCGCGGTAGTTCATCTTGTCTTCTAGTCCTCAATACAACGCCGGACATGCGCAGCCTCTGTCACGATGGCCTGCATACTCTTCTGTTGGGGTTGCTTGAGACTCGATATTTCTCGCATCAATTTCCATGGTGTTCAGATTTGCCGCTACGCCACGGCGCTTCAGCATCTCAGGGGCTACAGGCTAGAGTTCGGCGAGAGCAGTTAGCTAGATCAAAGCGCTTTTGGCGCCGAAAGGCTATATGGGCAGGCAGATGTATTGGACGAAGCCGGTCGGCTGTTCAGCCGGCGGCTATTGTTCGGTGTAACTGCTTTCGCAGCGCCGTCAATTCTATCAACTAATAGATATGTTCATACATTTAATTATAAGTATATTATCGGTAATTTATGACGCACGAGCTGCCTTCTTGACTTACATCAAGGAAAGCTTGTCTTTGCCCTCCGAATTGACTAATTGTGCTAACGGGCTTCGAGGAGCCGCCGCCTCGCCGGCAGTCTACCCGTTGGTTTCGGCGGCGCGCTCTGTTCCTACTACGCAAGGCAGAGTATGGGGGCGTGCCCTTGTCCTCTTAAGCACTTTCAGCACGACCGCCAGATACTCCTCCGTCGTCGGCGGCGTTGTGGTGGGCGAATGCCTCCCGCGTCCGACAAGATCCTCTGGACTGAAGAGTGCCTGCGATCAAATAACCTGGCGATCTCATGACTCGTATCGCCCTTGCACCAGCGATCCCACATGAGTGCCTTCTGCTAGGTTGAGTGACCGACCTGGTAACGATATCCCAGATATCCCAAAGTGTCAGGACGGGCCGCCTGACTCCCGAGCCCCACAGACCGTGCCCCCCAATGTGGGGCAAAGCACCTGCCCCCCCCCGGGGCCGAGTATCTAGCGAGCGATTTCGAAGCAACGTCGACTGGAGCGCTTTATCTGGCGCACTGCCACAGAGCTGCAACAAGTCTCTCGTACTGAGCGCATACGGCGGAAGTACTGACTCGGCAATGAAGGATCTTTGGGGCCGTCGCTTCGTAGCCGCAGACGTCGGCAGGGGTTGCGCTCTTCTTTACGCTGATGAACATCCTTGCGATATCGACGTCTCGGCGTTTCTTTCCGCGCGTGCCATAGCTCTATTGCAATGAAGGTTGCGTCTTCCTGATAACTCAAGCCGACCGTCTTCTCCGCCCTCGCCCTTACGATTGCCCGTCCATCCACATCAACCCGATTTCCGCGGCGATGCGTTCACCCTGCAACACGCCTGCATAAGCGCTTAGCGCGCTGCGGGAGGGGTCGAGGACGTTGTCGGTCATTGCCTCGCGTGACGCGTCGTCAGGCACGATGACCGCCACGCGGACACCTCGCTCGCGAAGGTAGGCCACTTCGGCGCGCAGGTGCCCGCTGACCGGATTTCCGTCGCCATAGCCCAGCGGCGCAATCACGAGGACCGTGTCGGCGGGCCACGCCAGGTCGGCGTTGGTCAGCGAGCGGATGCCGCCGTCCATGTAGGCGCGGCCGTTCAGGGGCACTGCGGGCCAACTGCCGGGCACCGCGCAACTGGCCGCTACGGCATCCACGAGTTCCACGCCGCTGTGGCGGTGGAAGACGACATGCTCGCCCGTTTCGGTATCGACGGCGACCACGCGCAAGTCACAGCGCGGCCAGTGCGCCGTCGGCAGGCGCGCAGCGATGATGTCGCGCCGCGTCTTGAGCGGGACCGTTTCGGTGCGCAGCGCATACGCCCCGATTCTCCGGCGGGCCGCTCTCGCATCGCCAAAGACCTTTTGCATCAGTTCCCGGTTGCGCGCGTCCGCGTCCGCCTGCGAATATCTGCGGACCAGCTCGCGCGTTTGCGAAGCCGGCATCAACTGGGCAGCCAGCAGAATCTCCAGTCCTATCCCGGTGGCAATCTGCGCGCCCACCACCGAACCCGCCGAGGTACCGACGATTGCGTCGGCAGCGGTGATATCCACGCCGTGGCGTGCCATGCCGGCCGCGACGCCAGTAGCCCACGCGATGCCCGCGACCCCGCCCCCGCCTAAAACGATCGCGCGCTTCATATCACGCCTGACTCGACCAGCGCAGCGATGTCGTCGGGCGACATGCCCAGAATACCGCCATAGATCTCCGCATTGTGCTGGCCCAGATCGGGAGCGGGCTCGATCGGCTTCTCCTCGCTATCCGGAAACTTGGGGATAACGCCCGCCATCTTGACAGGGCCGATATGGCGGTCGGTCACCGACGCGATGGTGCCGCGCGCGCGGTAATGGGCGTCGTTCATGATGTCCTCGATGCTGAAGATGAACGAGTAGGCCAGCTTGGCCGCATCGAGCTTCGCGCAGAGTTCGTCCACCGGCTGCGCCTCGATCCACTCTGCCAGAACCGCGTTGAGTTCCGCCACATGCTGCCAGCGAAGTTCGTGCGTGGCGAAGCGCGGTTCGGTCAGCCAGTCCTCGCGCCCCATCGCCTGCGCCAGTCGCTGGAATCCCGCATCGGCCGACACGGTCAGGATCATGTAGCGGCCATCCGACGTGCGGAAGTGCTCGCCCGGGGCCGCTGCGAAATGCGTGTTGCCGCGGCGCTCGCGAATCGTGCCGAGCCGGTCGTAGGCCGGTACCAGCACCTCCGTAAACCGGATGATCGATTCGTACATGGCAAGGTCGATCTGCTGGCCCTCGCCGCCGTGCATGTCGCGGTGATAGATTGCCATCATCAGCGAGAACGCCCCAAGGATGGCCGATTGGTAATCGGCGATCGAAGTGCCGACACGTACAGGCGGGCGGTCGGGGAAACCTGTGATGCCCATCAGGCCGCCAAAGGCCATCGCGATCCGGTCATAGCCGGCGCGCTCGCGATAGGGACCGGTTTGCCCGAAGCCGGAAATGCGCAGCATGATGAGCCGCGGGTTGCGAGCCTTGAGCGCTTCCCAACCCACGCCCCATTTCTCAAGGGTGCCCGGACGGAAGTTCTCGACCACGGCATCCACGTGTTCCACTAGCCGCAAGAGCAGGTCGCGACCCTCCGGCTTGCGCAGGTCCAGCGTGATCGACTTCTTGTTGCGGTTCTCCACGCTCCAGTACAGGCATTGGCCATCGACGAAGGGACCGAGGTCACGCACGGTGTCGCCCCGGCGTGGGACTTCGACCTTGATGACTTCAGCGCCGAAGTCGCCGAACAGCGTGGCGGCAACCGGCCCGGCCACCATCGTTCCCAGGTCGAGAATGCGCAGGCCGCTCAGCATGTGCGGGCCCGATGCGGCGGCGTGGGGCCTTATCATGCCACCCTCCCGAGCGGCTGGAGGGCGGGCGCTTCGGCGCGCGCGAGGCGCAGCCGATAGTCGGCGAGTCCCGAGTTGCGGGTCATGTGCCAGTAGTCGTCGTTGCGGAACGGCGTCGGTGCCACCACGCGGCCCTGCGCATTGCGGTACCAATTCGACATGCCTTGATGGGTCCAGATCATGCGGCCATGGGCATCCTGTACGCGGGTGTTGTAGGCGTCGTGTACGTCCTGCCGTACTTCGATCTCGAAGCGACCGTCCGCGGTGTCGAGCGCGGCTTTCAGCAGCGACATCACGTACTGCACCTGGGTCTCGAGCAGCGCCACCACGCTTCCGCCGTGGCCGAGCGCCGTGTTGGGGCCGGCCAGCATGAAGAAGTTCGGGAAGCCCGGCGTTGCCACGCCCAAGTAGGCCTGCGCGCCGTGGGCGTCCCAATGCTCACGCACGTTGCGGCCCTCGCGGCCGATCAGGCGGAATGACGAAAGCAGGTTCACGGCGTCAAACCCAGTGCAGACCACGAGGATATCCGCCTGGTAGCGCGCTCCGTCGGCCGTGACCACCGCATTGCCTTCGATCCGTTCGATCCCGCTGTTCACGATGCTGACGTTCTCGCGCGTCGCCGTGCGGAACCAGCCGTTGTCCATCAGCATGCGTTTGCCGAACGGCGGGTAATCGGGCAACACGTCCTGCAGCAGCTCCTGGCGCTCGCCAAGCTCCTTCTTCACGTAGTCGACAAAGAACTCACGGTGCTTGTCGTTGCGACGGTTGATCGAGCGTTGCGGATGCGGCCAATCCGGATCGACCTGAAGCGACGCATGGATCCGGTCGTTGAAGATCCACGCCAGACGCTGCCGATACCAGGGCTGGTAGAAAGGCACTTCCCTGAGGAGAAAGCGCACCGCGTGCGGCACCGGCTTCTGGAAACGTTCGAACGGAGCGGCCCACTGCCGCGAGCGTTGGAACACGCTGACATGGGAAACCAGCGGCGCAATGGCCGGCACAATCTGCATCGCACTGGCGCCATTGCCGATCACGGCCACCCGCTTGCCACGCACATCGAGCCCTTCTGGCCAGCGGGCACTGTGAAAGCATGCCCCCTCGAACGCGTCCAGGCCGGGAATGTTCGGCATCTTCGGCACGTTAAGCAGGCCGACTGCGCTGATCACCACATTGGCCGCGATGCTTTCGCTGTTGCCCTCGGCATCCGTCACGCGCAGGGACCACAGCATCGCGCGCTCGTCATACACCGCCGATTCCACCTTGGTACGGAAGCGGATGTTGTGACGGACGCGGAAGCGATGCGAAACATCGACGAAGTACGCCTGGATTTCCTCGCGCAGCGCGAAATAGCGGCTCCAGTCGGCCTTGGCGAACGAGTAGGAGTAGATGTGATTGGGCGTATCGACGCCTGCGCCAGGGTAGCGGTTCTCATGCCACGTGCCGCCGACTTCCCCGTTTTTCTCGATCACCGTATGCGCAATGCCGGCACCCTGCAGCCGGATCGACGCGCACAGGCCCGCAACGCCGGCGCCGATTACCACCACATGAAAATCGTCGGGCACGCGATAGTCGCCTACCTGATCGATACGAAAAGCGGGATCCAGTCCCAGCCCCGCGGCGACCATGGGGCCATAAGATTCCGGCACCTCCTCGCCCACGCTGCGTCGCATCATCTCCACCAGGTCGTCGATGCCGGGGTCGGGCAGCGCGGCGGGCTGGCCAGCCTTCCAGGCATGCAACGCGTCGCGCGCGGCAGCGCGGACTTCCTGCTGGATATCGGCCGACAAGCCACCGGAATCGTGGTCGTCGATGCCCTTGATTTGGGTGCACTGGTATCGCTGGGCAAGCCAGCGCCGGTCGCCAGTCAGGTGCAGCAGTACCATCAGCAACGTCGGCACATTGGCTTCAGGGAGGGCACGGTCGAGTTCGGCAAGCCATTGGGCGTCGGAGTTTTCGAGCGTCTTTGTCATCGTCGTATAGGGGAATTCGAGCAACAGGGGGTCACGCCGCCGCCCGGCGCGGGCGGTGGATGTGGAGGGAAAACAAGGATGAACGGGGCGTTATGCGGAGACTATTTCGCGTTCATGCCCGAAGTGCGTACCACCTCGCCCCATTTGGCGTATTCGGCCGATACGGTCTTCTGCATTGCCTGCGGCGTGCTGGGCCACGGCTCGAAGGCCAGTGCATCGAGCTTCTGCTTGACCTGCGGCATCTTGAGCACCTCTTGCAACTGGCCGTTGAGCTTGTTGACCACAGCCGATGGCGTGCCCCGGGGCGCCACGAGCGCGGTCCAGCCGAGCGCTTCATAACCCGTCACGCCTGCTTCGGCCATGGTCGGCACGGTCGGTGCGATCGGCGAGCGCGTGCTGTCGAGCACCGCCAGGGCCTTGAGCTTGCCAGCCTTGATGTTCTCCTGCTGCGCGCCAAGCGTATCGACCATCAGTTGCGCACGGCCCGACATCACATCGATCGAAGCCGGCGCGCCGCCCTGATAGGAAACCGTGGTGATATCGATATTGGTCTTCGACTTGAACAACTGCAGCGCAAGCTCGAACGCCTGAGCCCCAGACGCGAACATCACCTGGCCGGGGCGGGCCCTTGCATCCCGTACCACCGCCTCGACATTGTCGTAGCCGGCAGCCGGACCAGCCAGCAATACCATCGGCGCCTTGGCCACCATGCCCAGCGGCTGGAAGTCGGTCAGCGGGTCGTACAGCTTCGTGGACTGCAGATGCGGCCCAGTGGTTAGCGTGCCACTGACCGCGAGACCCAACGTGTAGCCATCCGCCGGGGCCTTGGCCACCAGTTGCATGGCGAGCATGCCGCCCACGCCCGGACGATTCTCGGTTACGAACGATTGGCCGTTGAGCTTGGACAGTTCCTGCCCGATGATCCGGCTGATCGTGTCAGACGCGCCGCCCGGTGGGTAACCCACCAGAATCTTGACTGGCCGGGCGGGGTAGTTATCAGGTTGCGCGGTCGCGCCGAAAGGGGCCAGCAAGGCGAGGCAGGCTAGAGCGAAGCGCTGGGCGCGGGGCATGGTGTCTCCTGGTAGTTCGGTGTCGTTGTACGATCTGGACACAGTATCTTCACGCCGGTCAGCGGAGGCAAAACAGCGCATGCCGTTTCGTTCATAATGTGGACACCATCGCGCCGCGATAGCCGATATGGCAATCTGTTGCAGCATTCAGGCCTTTCCGGAGTTCATATTGTGAATGTTGAAACGCAGCGCGAAAAGCCGGCACGTATCGCCAAGGGTGCCCAGGCGGTATTTCGCGCCATCGACCTGCTCAAGCTCGTGGGGCTGAACCACGAGAAGGGCATTTCACTCGCGTCGCTAGTGGCAGCAACCGGGCTGGACCGCGCCACCACGTACCGGCTGCTGAGTTCGCTTGTGCAGAGCGGCATGGTGGCGCGGGACGAAGCCAAACTGTACCGGCTCGGGTTGGAGTCCATGCAGCTAGGCTTGGCTACCATGAGCCGCGTGCCGATCATGGAGCGCTGCCGGCCCACCATGATCCGTATCGCGCGCCGCACGGAAGACACCGTGTATCTGGTGATCCGGAATGGCGATTACGCGCACTGTGTCCACTACGAACAGGGCGCGTTCCCGATCAAGGCGCTGGTGCTTCAGGTGGGCGGCTTGCGGCTGCTTGGCGTCGGGTCGGCCGGCACGGCCCTGCTCTCAACGCTGACCGATGCGGAGCTTGAAGCCTTCCATGCACGCCATGTCGACGAACTGCCAGCCGAGCGACGATCGCTGTCTCTGCTGCGCAAGCACGTGGGCCACATCCGCCAGCGCGGCTATGCGAGCACGGACAACCTCGTGGCTGCAGGCGTCAGTGGCGTAGGCATGGCCTTTCAGGTAACGCCTGGCACCTATGCGGCGATCAGCGTCGGTGCCATCCGCTCCCGCATGGACGATGCCAGACGCCGCGAGATTGCCGCGCTGATGAAGGACGAGTTGCAGAGCGGGGGCTGGAGGATGATTGAGCGGCTGTCGCCGTTGCCCTGAGCGTGGCCCGCCGGCGTGCCGGCAGCGCGAGCGTGCGCTCCACCCACCTTTCAAACACGGTGCTCCGCAGCACACCAAAGAAGCCGCATGCAGTTCCGCCGTAGCGCCCCCAATCGACGAGTCAGGTCGGGGAGACACGCGTTGCTGGAGATCCACTTATTGTCTTGCGCATTCTTGGCGAGATCTCGGAAAAACTTGCGCAGATCGGGAACTCCTGCTGACGACTGAGTTATCGACTTCCGTTGGATAAAGGCCTTGTCTGTTCGCTCCGGGTTAGACAGAAGGGCTCTTCAGGGTCGGCTGCGGTCCTCCCCTGTACGAAGACCTAGTCTCGCCGCCAAGTTTGAAGAAGCTCACATCGGCCATCATCCTCGTGGTCTGCTCCTGCAGCGACTGGGCGGCCGCGGCCGCCTGCTCTACCAGTGCAGCGTTCTGCTGGGTGACCTCGTCCAGTTCCGTGATGGCCTCATTGATCTGTGAAATCCCCCGGCTCTGCTCCTGCGAAGCCGCGGCGATCTCGCCCATAATGTCGGTCACGCGCGCAACTGCATGTGTCACCTCGGAGATGGTTTTGCCCGCATCCGCTGCCAGCACCGAGCCCTGCTGAATCTTCTCTACCGATGCGGTTATCAGATCCTTGATCTCTTTGGCTGCACTTGATGAGCGCTGCGCAAGGCTTCGCACTTCTCCCGCAACCACCGCAAAACCGCGACCCTGCTCGCCAGCGCGCGCCGCTTCCACGGCGGCGTTCAGTGCAAGAATGTTCGTCTGGAATGCGATGCCTTCAATCATTCCGATGATGTCAGCGATCTTCGTCGAGCTCTGGCTGATCTCGCCCATGGTATTCACGACCTGACCGACCACGGTGCCGCCGCGTTGGGAAACCTCGGAAGCGTTCGTCGCCAGCCCGCTCGCCTGCTGCGCGTTGTCGGCATTCTGTTGCACGGTCGAGGTCAGTGCCTCCATGCTCAACGCGGTCTCTTGGAGCGAACTCGCCTGCCGTTCCGTACGTGACGAGAGGTCGACGTTGCCGGCCGCGATCTGGTTCGAACCAGCCGCGATATTGTTTGCAGATGAGTGCACCTCGCCGATAAGTTGTACGAGGCGCGCCTGCATCTCGCCCATAGCCGCCATCACGCTGCCTCGCGGCGCCTGCCGGACGCCTGGAATCGGACTCAGGTCGCCGCCGGCGATTCGCTGTGTGACCTCGTTCAGCGCCGCGGGTTCGGCCCCTAGGGTGCGGATCAAGTCTCGCGTGATCACGATTCCCGCAGCTACGGCGGCGAGCAGCGATGAGATACAGATCGCAATCAGCAGGTTGCGCTGCGAGGAAGAGCGCTCCTCGGCGTTCTGGACGATTTGGGCGGCGAGGCCTTCTGTGTACTGTGCGTAGTCGTTCGTTGCCTTGACCAGATCCCGCAAGATGGGCCGGCACCTGTCGTTGAGCATCGAAATCGCCTCGTCGCGCCGGTTGTTTAGGGCAGCCTCGACGATTCCCAGCGCCACTGGTCCGTACACCTGCTCGGTGCGATTAATCTGCGCCACCATGTCACGGGCCAGCAGCGCAGCGTCCGCTGCGGCTGCCATCATGTCGTTAAGCTGTTTTAGGCGGGCCTGGACATCCACGTGCGCCCTCATTACCTCAGCCTTCTCAAGTTCGATGTCGGATGCCTTCGTAACCAGCAGCAGATTGCGCGCCGCGATCGCGCGTCGGTCGACGGCAGTGCGCACCTTTGCGGCCATGTTGGCACGTGCATTGACGCCCGCCACATAGTTCGCGAAGCGGCCATTCGCATCATTCAGTGATTTCAGGGACAAGCCAGAAACCACCAACACCATTATTGCCAATAAGCCAAAGCTTGCGGCGAGCTTTGTTTTTACGGTCAATTGCTGAAAATTCATTTCCGTTGGACCCGATCGCATTTTTGGTAGTCGTTTGTTCCGGTAGGCAATGAGTAGCCCGATAGAGCGACCGCCATCCAAGCCGCAAGGACGCGGCCAGAAGGGAAGGCCGATTCGGCGCTCGCGACGGCTCTCTTCCTGACTCTATCTAGCTTGGACAACGGGCGGATCCTACAGAAACCTCATTCATTTGAAAAATGAATAGAAACTATCTTTGAGATTTCTAGAAACTATTGACCCTAACTGCACTGCTAACAAAGATTCAACTCGCCCGCACCACTGTCGAGGCGTTGAGACAAGGAAACAGTGATACGGGCGTTGTCGCGCCGTGGACTCGGCGACTGCCGCGGTCACCGTTGCAGTCTTCCCAATCTACGCATGCGTGACTACCCCCTGTCTGAGTCCGCTGGCAGCCTCCGGCGCACCGGACTCGACCTAGTCGAGAAGCACTCCTACGGGGCTCGGCATGCCAAACGATTGCGCGGGTCCCCCGGGTCAACGTCGCGCTGACGCTTGAAGAACTGAAGGAGGGGTCAACTGGATCAATATTGTCGAGAAGAGGTGCGGCAGTTTTCTGCGTGGCGACCACGCTAGGATTGTCTACCGCGCGGCCATGCGCTCGACGATGGCTTGAAAATCGACCGGGGGTGACACAGGAATCGTTTCCAGCCTAGTCTTTCGCGGAATTGTTCACCACCTATCAGGGCTTCATGGCGAAGATACGTATAGCCCGACACAGCGACGCCATGACAGTCGCGCTGAGCAGTGTGGGCGTAACAGTGCGACGAAGCATGAGCTATCAACTCTATCTGGGCGATCTTGGTATCATCCGGCTTTCGCCCAATGCCGCGATCGCCGGATTGAAGTTCTTCTTTGAAGCGACGCATCGGAGATGCCCAACAACTGGGTGATCATCTTCTCGCCGAAACCGGTGATCACGTTTTCCCTGAATGGTCATCTCACGGGTATCTCGAGGAGCACCGAAGGCTTCCCGAAATCATCGTGTTGATGTCGGGATCAAGAAGCACGACAATTCGTCGTTAATTGCCGCGATATGTCGAGTAGCCAAACGGACTGAGCAGCAATGGCACGTGATAGTGCTGATGAGTGTCTTGGACTTGGATCACGACGGGAATCTCTGGAAAGAACGTTGGCTGCTTCGTGCGGGCATAGAACTCACCTGTGCGGAATATGACCCGGTACTCGCCGGCCACCCACTGGCTCATGGCAGAAGCGGGAACGAGTGCACGTACCCGGCCCTGCTCGTCCGTTAGCGCGCTACCAATGGCCTCCCAATTGCCTGCTGCGAGCTTCCGCTCGAGATCTACGCGAATACCGGGACTGGGCTTACCTGTCTGCAAATCCAGCACATGAACGCTCAGGGGATTAGGTTCAGACGCCGAAGCGATCAAGGCAAAGACAGCCACGTACAACCCAACCAAGGTGCGAAAGAAACTTAGTAGCGACATTTTTTCTCCTGAAGTCATAAAGAGATCAACGAACATCGAACAGGGATGACGCTGCTTCTTGCGCGCAAGCGTCATCGTTCTCGGGCCCTCCTCCGCCCGCCACACCGACGGCACCGATCACGCGATCATCGTGTCGGACAGGCACGCCTCCGCCAAGCAGAAGCAACTCCGGGAGGTATTCGAGCGCGGCCGTATCAGGCCGGCTACGTGCCAGACGCCCTAGTGCCAGCGTCGATTGCTTGGTCGACAACGCCGTATAGGCTTTGCGTCGCGCAGCCTCCAAGTTGTGCGGTCCCACATCAGGGCTTCGGGATGCAAGTAAGGTTTGGCCGCTTGCGTCGACGACCGCGACTGCAACCGATCGTCCAAGACGCCCGCAGGCGGACCTGGCGAGTTGAGCGGCACGCTCCGACGCCTCCAGGTCCAATGCCGTGTCCGCAATGGCGACCTTAGCAAGCAGAACCATGAGCATCAAAGAAGAGACATGATAGAGTTTCATTCGGACACTCTACCAATTGGGCGCTATCCACGCGCTGACCAATCGATGACATCTTTGTCATCGAGCTCGCCTGGCTCCTCGGGCATGATATTGCGATTCAGACAAGGGGAACAGAGTGCGCATTCTGGTAATAGAAGACGAACCTCGCGCAGGTAACTACCTGAAGCAGGGCCTCAGCGAGGCAGGCTTCATTGTGGACCTTGCGCGCGATGGACACACAGGCCTGCATATGGCTTGCGAGCAGTTATACGAGCTGATCGTGTTGGATGTGATGCTGCCTGGCATCGATGGCTGGACAGTGCTGCGTCGATTACGTGACACCTCCGTAGGCAAACAGATCCCAGTGCTGTTTCTCAGCGCCAAAGACGCTCTCTGCGATCGGGTCCATGGGCTTGAACTTGGGGCAGACGACTATCTGGTGAAGCCATTCGCGTTTTCCGAGCTATTGGCGCGGATCCGCACACTGCTACGGCGTGGCCCACTGCGCGAAGACGATGTACTGACGCTCGATGATCTACGTCTGGATGTCCGAGCGCGCACTGTAACGCGGGCTGGTCACCGGCTTTCTCTTAGTGTCCGAGAGTTTTCCTTGCTACATCTGCTCATGCGGCGCCAGGGCGAAGTGCTCTCGCGAGGAGAAATTGCATCTCACGTTTGGGACATGAATTTTGATAGCGATACCAACGTGGTCGACGTAGCGATCAGGCGCCTGCGGATGCGCATCAATGACCCCGTTCCCGGGCGGTTGATCCATGCCGTACGTGGCATGGGCTACATATGCGAGCTACGGCAATGAGCAGACGTTGGCCACTGAGTGCACGTCTTGGCATCTCAGGAGCGCTTGTTGCCGCCGTCTCCTGTGCCTTGTTAGGTGCACACCTTTACCTTTCATTTGAGCAGCAACTACTGCGTCGTGACGACGTGCAACTGCTGGGCAAGCTACGCCAGCTTCGGCAAGTTCTCAGCCACAGCGGTACCCCTGCCCTGCTTTATACTCAGGCAGACTACTTACGTGACACGATGAGCGGGGAAAGCAACGCACTGATAGAGATCTTTGCGTCGCCAGACAAACGCGCCCAACTCTTACTGTCGATCAATCCTTCTGGTCTCCCTTTAGCAACGCATGCCCCGCTGGAGATTCAAAAAGAACCGGAACTGCGCGACACTGGACGGTGGCACCAGGCATTCCGGCGGCGGGAATCAATGGGCTGGCACGGCTAGGCACTGAAGAGGTTGAGGTTCGCGTCGCGAGGCTCTACCCGGACCGCCAGAAACTCCTCGCAGATTATCGGTTTAGGATCGCTGCCGCCAGCTTGGGCGCCGGTGGCTTTGCCGCAGTTCTTGTGATTCTGATGATTTGGCAAGGACTCTCCCCTTTACGGCGCTTGTGCGCTCAGGCCGCGAGCATCGGACCCAGCAATCTCGGACAGCGGATGCACGAGTCAGACGTGCCACCTGAGCTTCGTTCCTTGGTGCAGGGCATCAATGGCATGCTCAGTCGTATCGAGCAGGGCTATGTCAAACTGAATCAGTTCGCCGCTGACCTGTCTCACGAGTTGCGCACGCCGTTGGCAACTATGACTGGTCAAAGCCAAGTCATACTCAGCCAGCCCCGAACAGAAGCCGAGTACGTACGGCTGCAGGAGGCACAACTCGACGAGCTAGAGCGCCTGAATCGAACGGTTGACAGTTTGCTATTCCTCGCACGCACTGAGCATGGAGTCGCTCCAAGTGAGTGGCCTCGTCAATCGCTGTCGGCAGCCGATGAAATGTCCCGACAGATTGACTATTTCACTGACCTGGCCGAGGAACAAGGTGTATTGCTAAAACAAGAAGGCGATACGCAAGTGTGGGCAGAGCCTCAGCTACTGCGGCGTGCGCTAGCCAATCTTGTGCAAAACGCAGTGCGCCATGCCAGACCAGGCAGTGAGATTATACTTCGCTCGTATGAGGACATAGCTGATGGCGTCTGCTTTACCGTGCTGGAGGTGGCAAATGATGGCGATCCTGTTCCGAGCGACGAATTACCGCGCCTATTTGATCGTTTTTACCGGGCTGATAATTCGCGGTCAGGTGTGACCGGCGGAAGTGGCCTCGGGCTGGCTATTGTGAACGCGATTGCAAAGCTGCACGGGGGAGATGCCAAGGTTCGAAATGCTGAGAACGGACAAATTATATTTTCGATCCACCTACCAGCAATCGCTTAGCACCGGTGGAGCGATCCATTTAGAGCCCCATTTTCGGCGGCCGTCGTCGCATTGACGATATTGGAGCACATGTCCGTCTATTCCCATGAGGCTGGGGGATTGTCGTGTGAAAGTCCTGGAGCGGCCCCACGTAACTGAGGATACGAGGACTCTCTTTAAAATAAAGGATAGTCTTGTGCCTATCAGTAAGCCTAGTCATTAGGTGGAACCCATCGACATTCTGACCGAGCCGGAGCGCCGTCGTCGGCGCACGGCGCAGGAAAAGGTCGCTATCGTGCAGGAGATGCTGGCCCTTGGCGCCTCGGTGTCTGCCGTGGCCCGGCGGCATGGCGTGAATCCGAACCAGGTGTTCGGCTGGCGCAAGCAATACCAGGAAGGCAGTCTGGCAGCGGTGCAAGCTGGCGAAACTGTAGTCCCGGCATCGGAGCTGGCCGCCGCGATCAAGGAAATCAAGGAGCTGCAGCGCCTGCTTGGGAAGAAGACGATGGAAGTCGAGATCCTGAAGGAGGCGGTTGAGTGGGGCCGCTCAAAAAACCTGATTGCGCGCTCGCCCTTGCTGCCGGGGGACGACCATTGAAAACGGTCTGCGAAGTTCTCGGCGTGGCGCGCTCCGGTGTGGCGGTGAAACGGGTTCGTCCGTCCGATTGGCAAGATGGCCGCAGCGCTAGAGTGACTGATGACACGGAACTGGTCGAAGAAATCCAGGCCCACGTCGCGCACCTGCCCACCTACGGCTACCGGCGCATCTGGGCGCTGCTGCGGCGCAGCCGGGAACAGGCCTGCGCGCCGTGCATCAACCGCAAACGCGTGTATCGCCTCATGCGCGAACATGAGTTGCTGCTGCGCCGGCCTGGCGTGCGCAAGGACAGGCCGCGGCACGACGGCCGCGTGGCCGTGGACAGGAGCAATAGCCGCTGGTGCTCCGACGGATTCGAGTTCCGGTGCGACGACGGCACGCCGCTGCGCATGACCTTCGCACTGGATTGCTGCGACCGAGAAGCGATTAGCTGGGCGGCAACGACTGGCGGCCATAGCGGGGACGTGGTGCGCGACGTCATGCTGGCTGCCATCGTACAGCGCTTCGGCACCACGCATGCCCTGCAGCCCATCGAATGGCTTACGGACAACGGCTCGGCCTACATCTACCACCGCACGCGCAGCTTCGCTCGCGAACTGGGCCTGGAGCCGCTGACTACGCCGGTACGTTCACCGCAGAGCAATGGCATGGCCGAATCGTTCGTGAAGACCATGAAGCACAACTACGTCGCCTATATGGACAAGCCTGACGCACCAACGGCGCTCTCGCGTCTGGCTGTTGCATTTGAGCATTACAACGAGCGTCACCCGCACAAAGCCCTGAAATACCGCCCGCCCCGCGAGTTCAGAAGGGCTGCTGCGTCATCAACCTAACGGTGTTCGAGTGTCCTAAGTTACAGGGGCAACTCCATGTTCAATGCTTATGTGCTGGTACCCACGGAGAATTACGCATCAGCAAGCTGAAATCTCGACGGATAAAGTGAGGATCTTTATAAGCTAATACATCCGCGAGGCCAGTGCCCTGAGTCGAGCGCCACCTGACCCTTGCCGGGTTCGTGGCCTTTGTCGATTCTTCCGAAGGACAGCGCCGCGCCCGCGTTGCGCGCACTTAAAGCAAGTGGGATCACGGTCAAGGTGCTGACGGGCGACAGCCCCGACATCGCCCGGCATGTCTGCCAACTCGTCGGACTGGAAAATGCGAAGCGGTTGTCCTGGGGCGCGACATCGATGACCTCGGCAGCCGATCCCTTGTAGACCTCGCGGAGCACGGGACGGTCTTTGCCAAACTGACACCAGAACACAAGGCAGCACTGGTGCGTGCCTTACGCTCGCGCGGCCATGTCGTTGGCGTACTGGGCGATGGCATCAACGACGGCCCGGCGCTCAAGTCCGCCGATGTGGGGATCTCGGTAGATACCGGAACGGATATCGCCAAGGAATCCGCCCACATCATTCTGCTCGAGAAGAGCCTGCTCGTCCTGCACGACGGCGTAATGGAAGGCCGCCGCGTGTTCGCCAACCTCGTCAAGTATCTTCGTATGGCGGCAAGCTCCAATTTTGGCAACGTATTCAGCGTGCTGGGCGCCAGTCTTTGGCTGCCATTCCTGCCCATGGCGCCCATCCAGATTCTTGCGTGCAATCTGCTGTACGACATTTCCCAAGCGAGTATTCCCACGGACAACGTCGACGACGAGGCCATCCAGGCGCCGGGATCCTGGGATATCCGGTCACTTTGGCGCTACATCGCCGTGATGGGCCCGCTTAGCTCCGTGTTCGACTATGCGACGTTTGGCGTGCTTTTCGCTGTGCGGGGTCTGTCGACAGCCGCTCAGGCAAGCATGTTTCAGTCGGCGTGGTTCGTCGAGTCCATCCTATCCCAGCTCTTGGTGATCTACGTTATCCGCACGCGTCAAGTCCCCCTTGTGGAAAGCCGTCCGAGTCTGGCCGTGATCTTGACCACTGGCATCGTGACAATTATTGCGCTGTGGCTGCCATTCTCGCCGGTAGCAACAGCTTTACGGCTTGTGACACCACCCCTGGCGTTCTGGCGATATCTTCCAGCAATTCTTTGCGCATATCTATTAAGCGCGTTCCTTGTGCGGGCGTGGCTGCACCCTGGGATGCAGACGAGGGTGCGCTTCCGCGCCCCCTTGGGGCAACCTTGTGCAACGTCAAAGTTCCGGAGCGGAGCCCGCCCACATTGAAAGCGGCGCCGTCTGAGGAATGCACGGCGCAGGATTGAATATGAAGGAGCAGACAATGAAGACGGACAGTGAACTGAAGAAGCAAATTAGCGACGAGCTCGACTGGGATCCGCGGATCGTAGCCCCCGGCATCGGTGTGGAAGTTAGTCAGGGCGTCGTGACCTTGTCAGGACATGTCAGGACCTATGTGGAGAAGATAGCCGCCGAGAAGGCAGCCGGGCGTGTGAGCGGCGTCAAGGGGGTCGTCGTCCACCTCGAGGTCCGTCCCGACGCGCAGCATGGCGATGAGGACATCGTATTAGCCGCACGCAGCGCGCTGCAGTGGTACGTACATGTGCCGGGTGACCAGCTGCAAGTGGAAATTGAGAAGGGCTGGATTACCCTGCGTGGGGATGTTCAGTGGGGATTCCAGCGTAAGGCCGCAGAGAAAGCGGTGACCCATATCCGTGGTGTGGTGGGTGTCATCAACCTTATCCGCGTGGTGCCCAAGATTGTCCCGGAAGAAATCGAAGGCAAGATCGAATTGGCACTGCGTCGACATGTTGAACGCGAGGCGCATCACATCGACATCAAGGCCACCGCTGGTGTTGTTACGCTCGAAGGCACGGTCGACTCACTGGCCGAGCGCCGGGCAGCAGCAGGCGCCGCATGGTCAGCGCCTGGTGTCAGTGAGGTGATCAATAACCTCCGCGTTCGCTAGTGGTACGCCATGCGCATAAGCCCTTTAACGTTTGATGACCGCATGCGTGCCTGTGCTTATGGATTCTGGTTCGAATCCTATCTGGGCGCGCCCGAATTTCCCGCCTCCGACGGCCTCTTCCCGATGGACCCCGAACTACGGCGACGCTATATCGCGCACCAAGCACGCTGTAAGGCGCGTTGGAGCGCCAAGGCGCAAAACCTCGGCGGCACGCCCGCGAACTTCAAGCGCGCCTGCATCGCCGTCCGCGCCCCGTGGTTCGGACATGGCGATGTGCTGATGCGCGTGCGCGGCCTGGCCAGCGCCCTGTCGGACCCAGATGTGATAGCAGCGCTGAGCTTGCCGAGCCAATCCGTGGCTGGCTGCTGCATCCCTCGCGCTCGAACTGAGGAGCAATCTGCCCCATAAGATCTTGGTAGCCATTGACAATAGTGCATGTTCCTCGCGCGCGCTCGAGGAAAGCATTCGGGAGGCCGCGCTGCGCCGGTGCTGCCTCGAGATTCTGCACGTGGTCGATTACGGCTTTTTGAAGCATGATCAGCATCTGCTAGATGTCTCATCAATCCGGCGCGACCGCGCTGCCGCGGGGCATGCACTCCTGCAGACGGCGGCCACGCGCGCCAATGCCAACCAGCTCGAGCACTCGGTCCAACTGATTGACGATATGGCGACCCTTGGCGACGTGGCCGGCCGAATCTTGAAGTATGTCCGCGATACGTGCCCGGCTCTGGTCGTCGTTGGTACTCATGGCAAGACGGGACTAACACGTGCTGTGCTCGGAAGCGTTGCCGACCAGTTGGTACGCCATTCTCCGGTTCCCGTTCTCGTGGTGAGACAGGACATGCAGCCAGAGACGCTTAGACACTCCACTGTCCCAGGCGCTGAGCCAATAAGGTATTGATGATGAATAATCCGGCAGATGCGGGGTTCGAAATTTTCCGGTCGGGCTGTCGCGCCGCTCTCAGGACGGAGATCTTCGCCACGGAGCTTCTGTGCACAATCTGTGCGTCACAGAACGATGCCGCTGCCGAGGAGGCCCGCGCCAGACGTGATGCCCAACGGCGCACGGAACGCGCGGTTGACTGGCAGCGATTCCATTAGCCTTCCGTGGCAATTCATCGCCGAGCAGGTGAGGCGGAACACTGCAGCCTCAAGACATTTCAATACGCTGATGGGCAATCTGGGGAACGTCTGGCTCCAGCAATGCCACGACTGGATGACGCTATGCCTGGAGCATCAGCGCTCGGTCATGGCCAAAGGAAGTAGTCTGTCGTTGACAATCTGAGCGCACGGACATCGCGATTTCTGCTGCCACATTGTCCGGGTCCGCGACCATCCTGCATTCTCCGATGATCTCTGTCGTACCATTGCTGGCATCATGACGCTCCACGACGAAGCACATCTCTCGCGCATAGTCGATCTGGGTCATGCACGCCAGCTGACGGCGGTCCGGTGCGGCTACTCCGCACTGGAATCTCGCGTGTCGGTCGGTCTGCGTCAACTTCCTTCCGTTTCGCAGCCCTCGATATAGAGCAAAATCGCTCGAGTATCTGTCGCGACAAAAAATCGATTGCGTCTGCAACGTCCACGTCCGCACTGTCGCCTAAGGATACGAAGTGGGAAAATCCGATGTTCCGGGCGCTCGCCCAGTCGAGTACGGAGGTCGCAAAGTACGGAGGTCGCCAATGCGCCGGATTGTGTTACAAATGCCAGCTTGCCGGACATGGCGCGGCCCGGTGCAAAACTCGCGTTCAGGCTGATCCCGGGCGCGAGCAACCCAATGCAGTTCGGACCCAGGATCCGCAAACGATGCGGGTGTGCCGCGTCAAGCAAGGACTGCCGCAGGGCTTCGTGATCCGAGCCTGAGAATCCAGCGGAAAGCACAATCACCGCCCTGCAACCTGCGGCACCGAGTTCCGAGATGAGCCCCGGCACAGTATCGGCCGGCGTGCAAACCACCGCGACGTCGGGACACAGGGGCAAGTCGGCAATCCGCGCGAAGCATTTGAGGCCGCGTAGATTGTCGTATTGGGGATTTACCGCGAGGATAGCGGCGCGCAGCAAGGACTCACCGTGAGCGCGATGGCCTTGCTCGAACCTGGAGATGTCGCCGCCGCGGACGCGTTGACCTATCCGGGCTTCAAGCTGGCTGCCGAAGCCTGCCACCTCGAGCTCGTCTCGATTCCTGCTGCGGGCCGAGGCCCCGACCCCGATGTTCTGGCGCAACTCTGCAAGCGGCGCAAGGTGCGTGCGATCTACGCGATGCCGACGCTGCACAACCCGCTCGGATGGGTGATGGCCGCGCAGCGCCGGCGCGAACTGGTAGCCATTGCCAGAAAGCACGACCTGAACGTTATCGAGGACGGCGCGTACGCTTTCCTCGAGGAAGCGCCCCCGCCACCGATCGCGGCGCTGGCGCCGGAGCGCACCGTGTACGTATCGGGACTATCGAAGAGCGTAGCCACTGGATTGCGCGTGGGCATGATTCACGGTCCGCAGCAGTGGATAGAAAAGCTGGAACGCGCGATTCGCGCGACCACATGGCACACACCCGCCGTGATGACCGCCATCGCCTGTAGCTGGCTTGAAGACGGGACCGTCACTCGACTCCAAGCCCAGAAACGCATCGACGCACGGCAGCGGCAGGACATTGTTACCGAGACCCTCAGACACCTGAAACCGGTGCGCCATCCGACGTCGTATTTCGTATGGTTGTCGATGCCGGAGGAAGTACGCGCCGATGCGGTCAGCAAAGAACTGATGCGCGCGGACGTGCTGGTGTCGCCCGCTGATCCGTATGCCACGTCGAAGCATATCCCGCACGCGATACGTCTTGAGCTGGGGTCCGGCGACGTGCATACGCTCAGACAATCGCTGCAAACAGTGGCCAGAGCCGTTGCCGCTTTGGCCTACTGAATACGTATTCCAGAGCTACGCGACGAGTGAACAGGGGGGGGGCGGACAGGGTGGACATTTCAGAACGCCCTGGACAGTTGGTGTGTAGAGACCAAACCAGAATGTCCCCTTCCAGCCAGATCAGCACAGCCTAGGGTAAATACCAGTCACGCCTCGCTTGGCTAACGTCAACGTTCTCCCTATGATTTATCACATGATCACTTATCGTTCGATAATCATCAGGAGGAGGCAAGCATGGGACTCACGAAACTGGCCCACTACTCGATTCGCACCAACGACCTGGAGCGGTCTTGCGCGTTCTACGAACGGGTGCTCGGATTCCGGCGCGGCTACCGGCCGCCTTTCGATTTTCCCGGCGCGTGGCTCTACATGGGGGACGACGAACGCGATTTCGGGACGGTGCACATCATCGGCATCGACCCGAACAATCCGGCGGGGCTCGCGGCCTATCTCGGTGACAAAGCGTTGCCCGCCACCGGCACGGGAACGATAGACCACATCGCCTTCCTTGCCACCGGCGTTGCCCAGATGTGGACCACCCTTCGCATCGAAGGCATCCCCTGGCGCGACCGCACGGTGCCCAGCCTTGGGCTGCATCAGGTGTTCATCGAAGACCCCTCGGGCGTCACAGTCGAACTCAACTACCCGGCCGAGGAAGTGGCGGGCCTCACCCCACCATCGCAAGCCCAGCAGCAAGCAGGAGTGACAGCATGACCGCAGTAGCAACCTCGCAGCGCAAGGCCATCGTGATTGGCGGCTCGGTAGGTGGATTGTTCGCCGCAAACCTGTTGTCGCGCAGCGGTTGGAACGTCGAGATATTTGAGCGGACGCCCGAGGCGCTCACAGGACGTGGCGCGGGCATCGTCACGCATCCCGAACTGTTCGAAGCGTTGACGGCCGCAGGTGTGGAAGTCGACGACAGCATCGGCGTGTCCGTCAATACGCGAATCACACTGGCAAAGGATGGCAGCACCCTCTCGGAAAGGGAAATGCCGCAGACGCTGACGGGCTGGGGCAAGATGTACGAAGTTCTCGGCAAGGCATTTACCGGCACCTATCGCACTGGTGCGCATGTTACGTCCGTCGCTTCGCACGCCGACCATGCCGAGGTCACGCTCGCCGATGGTTCCACGCATCGCGCTGACATGGTGATTGCCGCCGATGGCTTCCGCTCCGGCGTGCGCGAGCAACTGCTGCCCGAAGCGCAACTCGACTATGCGGGCTACATCGCGTGGCGCGGACTCGTCAACGAAAGCAACCTCTCCCCCGCCACACATGCCGCGATCTTCGACAAGTTCGCGTTCGGCCTGCCGCCGCGGGAGCAGATTCTCGGCTATCCGGTTGCCGGCGAACACAACAGTACGACACCGGGCGAGCGCCGCTTCAATTTCGTCTGGTATCGGGCGAGTTGCGAAGACGAACTGGCCAACCTGCTGACCGATGCCAACGGCAAATGCTGGTCGAACGGCATTCCTCCCGGCCTCATCCGGCCCGATGTGATCGCCGATATGGAAAGCGCCGCCGCCGACCTGCTCGCGCCGCAGTTCGCCGAGGTCGTGACGCGCACCGCGCAGCCGCTGTTCCAACCCATCTATGACCTGACCGTATCGCGGATGTCGTTCGGCCGTGTCGCCTTGCTCGGTGATGCCGCCTTCGTGGCCCGCCCGCACTGCGGCATGGGTGTCACGAAAGCCGCTGGCGACGCTATTGCACTGGTCCGCGCACTGGAAAGCACGCAAACCATCGAAGGCGGCCTCGCAGCCTACAGCGCTGAGCGCGTTCAGGTGGGTCAGGCGATCGTGGAGCATGCGCGGCATCTCGGCGCCTATATGCAGGCGCAACTGAAGAGCGACGAGGACCGCGCAATGGCCGAGCGCTACCGAACGCCGGAAGCGGTCATGCGCGATACCGCCGTGTCGCGACGTTTTTAAGTGCGTCCGACCTTCCGATCAAAAACATACGGAGACAACATGCCTCAATCCGCCCCCCAAGCCATCTCGCCAGGCATCCACTACGGCGCTGACGAGGATGCGAACCCGCCATTCGTTCCGCATCCGATGCTTTCCCGCAGTGATTTCCAGAAGCTGCATCGCGCGCGCCGTCGTTTCTCCTGGACGCTGACCGCGATCATGCTGATTGCCTATTTCGGCTTCATCCTGACGCTGGCGTTCCGGCCCGACCTGCTCGCCATCCAGCTCGTTTCCGGTCAGCCGATGAGTGTCGGCATCCCTGTCGGCTTCGGCATGTTCGCCTTCACGTTCGCGCTGGTTGCGGTTTATGTCTATCGCACCAACACGGTCTATGACCGGATGATCGCCAACGTTCGCGACGGAGTGCCATCATGAGTCGCATCTTCTGCGCCGTCATCGCCATGGGGTTGGCGGCCCCTGCTCTCGCGGCAACGCCGGCCGTAGGCCACGGTCTCAATGTCATCGCCATTGGGATGTTCCTGGTGTTCGTCATCGCCACGCTCGGCATCACCAAATGGGCCGCGCGGCGCAACAACAGCGTGGCCGACCACTATGCCGCAGGCGGCAAGATCACCGCCATGCAGAACGGCTGGGCGATTGCGGGCGACTACATGTCCGCCGCGTCGCTGCTCGGCATCTCGGCGCTGGTGTTCACCAGCGGCTACGACGGACTGATCTACTCGATCGGCTTCCTCGCAAGCTGGCCCATCATCCTGTTCCTGATCGCGGAGCCGCTGCGTAACCTGGGACGATACACGCTGGCCGACGTGCTCTCCTATCGGTTGAAGCAACGGCCGATCCGCGCGTTCTCGGCATCCAGTTCGATCGTCATCGTGCTGCTCTATCTGGTCTCGCAGATGGTGGGCGCCGGCAAGCTTGTGGAACTGCTGTTCGGGTTCAACTACACGTCGGCGGTGGTGCTCGTTGGCGTGCTGATGGTGGTCTACGTGTTCTTTGGCGGCATGCTGGCCACCACATGGATCCAGATCATCAAGGCCGTGATGCTGCTGGCGGGTTGCGCGTTCATGGCCTTCATGGTGATGAGCCGCTTCGGCTTCAGCCTGAATAACCTGTTCGACCATGCGATCACCGCGCATGGCAAGCACGAAGCCGTCATGCGTCCCGGTGGGCTGGTCTCCGATCCGGTATCGGCGGTTTCCCTTGGCCTCGCGCTCATCTTCGGCACAGCGGGCCTGCCGCACATCCTGATGCGCTTCTTCACGGTGAACAACGTGAAGGCGGCGCGCAAGAGCGTGCTGTATGCCACCGGCATCGTCGGCACCGGCTACGCGCTGATCATCGTGATCGGATTCGGCACCATTGCGCTGGTGGCGCAGGACCCGCTCTACCACAACAGCAACGGCGCGATCATCGGAGGCATCAACATGGTGGCGGTGCATCTGGCGCATGCGGTCGGTGGCAATGTCTTCCTCGGCTTCATCTGCGCGGTGACGTTCTCCACGATCCTGGCCGTGGTGGCGGGATTGACGCTGGCGGGCTCGTCGGCCATCTCGCATGACCTCTATGCCACGGTGATCCGCAATGGGCAGGCATCGGACAAGGACGAGATGCGGGTCTCGCGCATCACCACGCTGGTGCTCGGAGTGCTGTCGATCCTGCTGGGCATCCTATTCGAGAAGCAGACCATCGCGTTCATCGTCAGCCTGACGTTCTCGATTGCCGCCAGCTCCAACTTTCCGGTACTGCTGCTTTCGATCTATTGGCGCGGCCTGACGACGCGCGGCGCCGTAGTCGGCGGCATGATGGGCCTGCTCACGGCAGTGGTGATGACCATCCTGAGCCCAACTGTCTGGGTGCAGGTACTGGGGCACGCTTCGGCCATCTATCCTTACGAGTACCCGGCGCTGTTTTCGATGCTGGTGGCGTTCATCGGCATCTATGTGTTCTCGGTGACGGACCGCTCGGCACGCGGCGTGTGGGAACGCAACGCCTACCAGAACCAGCGCGTGGATTGCGAACTGGGCATCATCGCGAAATCGGGAAGCTGAGCCGCGCTGCTGTGTTTACACGAGGGCGGCGGCCTGCAAAGGGCGGCCGCCCTGTTCCCATTTATCGGGCGATTGGTAGAATCGGCACATTACCGGACAGCAGGACCACAGAGACAGCCATGGAGTCACGCGCCACCCCCACCGAAGACGACGTCGCCGCGAAATCCACCCGACGGCTGCTGCCCGAGGAGCGCGAGCAGCAGATCGTCGAGAAAGCGATCCAGCATTTCACGCGTAACGGATTCGGCGGCAGTACGCGCGAACTGGCGCGACAGATCGGGGTCACGCAGCCCCTGCTCTACCGGTACTTCGAAAGCAAGGATGCGCTGATCGAGCGCGTCTACAACGAAGTCTTCCAGTGGCGCCCCGACTGGGAACGACAGATCGCCGATCGCTCCCAGCCGCTGCCGGAACGTCTCTACGCCTTCTATCTCGACTACTCCTCGGTGATCCTGCGCGAGGAATGGATACGGCTGTTCATCTTCGCCGGCCTGACGCACGAGGGCATCAACAACAAATATCTGGGCAAGCTGCGCACCAAGGTGTTCCTGCCGGTGCTGGCCGAAGTGCGCGAGGCATTCGGCATCGCGGCCCCCCGCAACGCAGCAGAGACCGATGCCGAGATCGAGATGATCTGGAGCCTGCACGCCGCCATCTTCTACATCGGCGTGCGCAAGTGGGTGTACGGCCTGAAAGTACCAGCCGACCTCGACGCCACAATTTGCCAGAAGGTCGACCTGTTCCTGAACGGCGCGCCGGCAGCGATGCAGAAGTTGCGGGAGAAGAAGCGCGGAGTTTCCAGCGACACATGAGGCCTGAGCAGACATTGGGAGCCTCAATGCGCCCCGGCCCAGGGTATGCCAGTTCGTCGTAGTGAATCAAGCCAGTCATCCAAAACCGTCGCCGCGCGCGGCGGCCGCCCGTACCAGGCTTCGCGCCGCCGCCACACTGCAAGGCTTCGTCTATCACGCGACGACATGGCACAGCGTCAGTGCCAAGATTCTCCTTGAATGCGCCAGTGGGCATCGCTTCGATGCGTGCCGCATACGGCGTCCTATACAAGGCCGCCGATTGCCCTGAATGCAATCGCGCCAGGATCGCTGCGAAGTCCCACAAGCTCGTGGCCGCACGCGGCGGCCAGTGCCTGAACGACCGCGGATTTTTGGGTGGAGCAGCGATACACCGGATACGCTGCGAAAAAGGCCATGAATGGACGCCAGAGGGCCGAAGCGTATTGGCGGGCTATTGGTGTCCTCGTTGCGCCGGAAAGCCCACGATTCCCATCCCGCAACCAAAAGCGTCAAAGTACGGGCTAACCGACCTGCACAGAAAGGCCGCCGAGCAAGGTGGCAAGTGCCTTGCAGCTGTGTGGAAGACTGGTCGCGATCATTACCCGTTCGAATGCGCGGCCGGCCACCGGTGGGAAGCGAGGGGCTACAAGGTCCTCAAACAGGGGAACTGGTGCCGAGCATGCACGGATGCCAGACTTGGGGAAAGGCGTACCGATGCCGCGGGCTTGGCACGCATACAGAAGGCCGCTCACGAGCACGGCGGCCGATGTTTGAGCACGGCCTATCATGGAACGGCCGCGACCTACCGGTTCCGCTGCAAGGCTGGCCATGAATGGGAAGCACTCGGCAACAACGTGCTCCAGGGAGGCTGGTGCCGGCGTTGCCGCAACGAGGGACAAAAGCTCGGCATCGAAGCCATGCATGCCTTGGCACGGGAGCGCGGCGGCAAATGCCTCTCCGACACCTACCGCACCGGCAAAGCGAAGCTCAAGTGGGAATGCCATCGTGGCCACATATGGGACGCGACGCCATCCGGAGTAAAGGCTGGCCACTGGTGTCCGTCGTGTGCGATTCTCAACACGATTGCGCCAAAGAATCAGCACAAACGCCAGCGCTACGAGGCCGCAGCAAAGGCCGCAGACTAGCAATTCCTATTGCACGAAACGCGGCCTTCTCGCTAAGCTATTTCGGTCCGGCCAGATGCCGACATTTTCGAAACAGGAGCTCCATGGCAACAAAGAAGACGGCCGCCCCGAAGACAGCGGCCAAGAAACCGGCAGCGCCGGCGAAGAAGGCTGCACCAGCAGCAAAGAAGGCAGCTGCCGCACCCGTGGCCAAGCCAATCAAGGACACGTTCAATAAGTCGAGCCTGCTCGCCCACCTGGTGACGCAGACTGAGTTGGACAAGAAAACCGTTCAGACGGTGCTCGTCCATCTGGAGAACACCATCGCTAGCGCCATTCACAAGAAGGGTGCCGGTGAATTCACGTTCCCGGGACTGTTCAAGGTGTCGGCCATCCAGGTGCCGGCAACCAAGAAGCGATTTGGCAAAAACCCCTTCACGGGTCAGGACCAATGGTTCGCGGCAAAGCCCGCTTCGGTCAAGGTGAAGGTGCGTCCACTGAAGAAGCTGAAGGACGCAGCTCTGTAATTCCCTCGGCCTATCGAGCAGTAAGGCCTGGCACAGCCGAGCAAAATTTCCTTGCACGACTTGTCGGCGCAAAAAAAGAGCCCCGATCCTTTCGGGTCGGGGCTTCGCTAGCATCAACACAACAAAAGACGGGCAGGCAAACCTGCCATGCCCGCCTCAGACGTTGAATAGGCACGTTAGTCGGCAGAGTAAGTTGCGACGCCAACAATGAAGCCATCCGCGAGCGACACACGCGCGCTGGCGCCATCCTCTAGTCGGGGAACCTGACTGACTAGTTCATCAGCAAGCACGCGTAGCAAACGAGCAGCAGCATCGACCGAACTAGCGTTATCTGGTAACGCCTCGTCTGCCACCTTGAGTACCACCATCAGAGACATCGCTCTTCCTAAAATGGAAATGCCCGCTCCCTTTCGGGAAACGGGCATATGGTTAGTGAATGGCTCCGGCCTATTGCAGCGCCAGCGCAACAACATCGATGACGCCGTCGGCGTCATCGACCAGGTCCGGCGTCTGCGAGATAAAGAACTCACGCTCATACCTACCGACCCGCAACACCTCGCGCTTCATCTTCATGAAGGCGCGCTTACGCTCCGGATCCAACGGACCATCCGCCTCGTCGGTGAACAGTGTTTGGAAAGGCTGCTGCGCGTCCTGTGCCCGATAGAGGGCGATTCCGCGCGTCAGGCACTCGTTGATCCAGACTTTCTGTCCCCCTGACATCACACCAAACTCCTTTGTGGTGTCGTTGTCAGCGTCGATCACGTTGATGGAAAAGCCCTCACGCAGCTCGCCGCTGGCCAGCGCTGTCTGCGTCTGGATCGCGATGGTGAATCGCGGTCCATAGCAAGCCAAAAGCAAGTCATTGACGATCTGCGTGATGGCGGGTCCCGCGTCATCGATGGACAACGCGATCACGCCATCGTTGCCCAGGCCTTTCGCGAGCAGCTTCCACTGCGCAATCTGGTCAGACAGCGCCTGCGCTTTGGCCTCGATTGCCGGCATGCCGGCAAGCTCGACATCCAGACGCTCACGCTCGGCCACCAACATGCTCTCCTGCCGTATCAGTGCTTCGATCCGGCCGGAAAAAGCCGCGACAGCCTCCCGGCTGCCTGCAATCTGACGATCCATGTGGGCCAGCATGCCGGTCACGTCTTCCGTGGCCAGCGTTGCCAATTCCCGACGCACCGCTTCGAGCTGGGATTGCACGTCCGCGATATCGCGCTTGTGGCGCTCAATACGGGACGCATCCTCCTCGCTCAATGCAATCAGATCGCGTTCGGCCTGCGCCAACCCGTCCCGCGCAGACTGCAGCAACGGCTTCTTAGCAGCCGTCGCCGTGAGGCGCTGCAACAGTTGCTGGTCACGCACGAGGTGCGCCTCCAGGGCGGAAAGCGCAGCTCGGGCGGTAGCACGTTCAGACATTGCGCTTTGCAGCGACTGCATGTGCTCCTGCTTCTTCCGATAGCTCTCGCGCAGTGCCTTGACCGATACAACTTGATCACCGAGCTTGGCCTTGGCACCACGAGCTTGCGCCAGCAGTGGACAGGCGGCGTGCATGGGATCGTCCCGGCATGGAACGGTGTCAATCACATCGGCCTGCAGCTTCAACGCATCGGCCAACTTCGCGCCGGCAACGCCTTGCTGTTCCAGGCCCTTGAGCTCCGTACTGAGCGCAGCATGCTCGACCTGAACGGCATCGAGCTTCTCCACGATCGCGCGCTGGCGGGCGATTTCATCCTGCCTCCGGCCAATGGCCAGTTGCACGATATCCCTCTCGCCCGCTGCCGCCTCAATGTTGGCCGCCTCTGCCAGAACCAACCGATGGCTTGCCGTTTGCCGATCAAGATCGCGCCGGCGTGTCAGGACACGTCCAGCCGCAGCCTGCTCGTCGCTAGCCAGCGATGCCGCACGTTTGTCCAACTCGCCCTTGCGCTGGTTCAGTTCCCGCAACCGCGCTTCGGTACCGGCATTGGCGGCTTGCTTCGCCGCCAGCGTCGCGCGCTCCTGCAGCAGCTTGGCTGCATTTGCACTTTCACCGTCACGAGCATTGCGCTCCGCATCCAGGCTTTCGCCTATCTGCCAGATCTCCCGAGCCACCACCGCAGCACGATCACGCTTGCCCGTTAGGGTCAGCACGTCGCGCTGCAGGGTGTCGAGCGAGCGGGTCAGCAGCTTGGCCACCTCGCCCGCCTTCGCAGACAGGTCACGCAAGTGATCGATCCCGAGCAGCTCGGCGAGCAGCTTCTTGATCTCGCCGGGCTGATAACTGGCGAGGGGCCGCCTGTTCTGAGCAGAAAACACGCTCGTGAAGAATGCTTCGGGAGACCCGAGGACGGCCTCGAGACACCGATTGTAGGTATCCGCCTTGCCGTCCGAAAGCGTGCCGTCTGCCAACTGCACCGGCTTCCAGTTACCCGCGGCGTCTTTCTCAAACAGGTAGTACTCGGCCTTGCGGCTCTTGCCAGGATTGCGAAACGCGAACGCGGAGCGGTAGGTCTTGCCGCCGTGCTCCCATTCGAGGTCCTTTTCCCCGCGCGGGGCGCAGAGATGGTCCCAGTACGAGAACGCGTCGGCCGACATCTTGCTGGCGTGGCTTGGCATGATGGGAAACGGATGCAGGTTGTCCATGATCGTTGTCTTCCCGGCCCCGTTGGGGCCGACAAGGGCAATCAGGCCGCCCGGCAGCGTCGACAGATCTACCGTGACGCTATCCCGATGCATGCCGTCTCGGATTCCGTGGAATCCGGAAAGCGTCAGCTTCAGTGGGCGCATTCGGACACCTCCGGGCCGGTGAAGGAATGGAGATAGTCGGGCGGCACTTCCATCGCGTCGTCCGAATAGTCGAGCATCTCGGCTAACACCGGCTGATCCTGTTCCGGCTTGCCCTCGATGGCGCGTTCAACAGAGCGCCGCGCAGCGGAGAACTGCTTGGCTGCAAGCTTCATCACAGCGTCCCAGTCCTGCGCGCCGGTGAGAGCGCGAAGTTCCAGTTCACTCCACTGCGATGCGAGGCCGTTGGAAAACGACCAGATCAAGTCCTGCAGCTCCTTGGATGGCGCCACGGCAAAGAAGGTGTTGCCACCCGCCTCACCCAAGGCCATCACCAGCATGTGGTCGCGCTTGGCGATCACGGCGCCGCGGCCGGGGCCGAACGGCTCATACATCGTGCACGGCGTAAAGCCGTGCTGCTCGCAGAGGCACTTGGCCATGTCCGAGCGGTTGATAAAGGTTTCCTCGACAAAAAGCCACTCGGGGCCTGCGTGGTAAAGAATCATCTTGCACTCCAGGGATATGACGGAGTGCGCCCCGGACGGGAAGCACCCGTCTGGGTAAGTAAAGAAGGAAATGGATACTGCTGGGTCGATGCGCCGGTGGCGCGGGTGAAACCAGATTTCGACAGCCTCGCGGGCTGTCGGAACATGGCTTTCGCATGTTCTAGGGATTGGCGTATTGCTACGCAAAAAGATCGTCGGTCAGCCAGTTCATCGGTGCTGACGCAGTGGCAATGGGCGCTACTGGCTCCGCCGCCGCGACCGGGAATGCCTCGGGTGCGGCGCTCGGTTCCTCGAGCTCCATGTCCGTCAGCTTCGCAACGAACGGTGGCGCAACAGCTTCTACGGCGCCAACATTCTGCGTAACGGGCATGGACATTTCATCAAGGCCAGCCAGCACCTGATCGGCTATCGCCTGGGCATCGAGGTTTTGGAGCATCGACAGACTGTCGAGCAACGGATTTGCATCGACACCGGTCAGTTCGCACCAACGTCCCAGCTTCGCGGACAAAGTGGCGGCCCGGCTGATGCCTTCAGCGCGGCTGCGAACAGCCGGCAGGACACGCGCTTCCAGCTTGACCTCGGCACTCCCGACAAAAAGCGCCTCGATGGCTTCGCGATCGACCAGTTGGCGATGCTCCTCATTGACCGTCCACCGCACCCGCACGAACTTGTGCGCTGCGTCGGCGGCCATCTCGGCAAGCTTTGCCATGTCAGGCGGCCCGTCGAAGTCGATGCAGACGGTCTCGCTCGCGGGTGTCTTCACCTGGGTAGCCACTGCCTCCCCCGGAGATACCTGCCACTGAAGATAGCCTTTCGCGCCGATCTCGCCGTAGTGGAACCGTCCGATAGACCCGGGATAGGCCACCACCCTGCCCTCACGTTCCCACTGCTGGGCACGGTGAATGTGGCCAAGCATGAACGCGTCGCAGTGGGCCTCGAAGAGTGCCCCGATGGTGAACTCGTGGTCGAGTCCGGCCATCGGCACGCCGTGCTCCGTCTGGCAACCGTTGACGGTGCCGTGGGAAACGCCGATCGTACGGACGCCGTGTGAGCGCCATTGACGATTCACAGTGCCCGCGGCAGCCAGATAGTCAGCCAGGTGGTCGCCAACCGCCGTCGCGGCGTTCGCCACGCCGGCCGCGGCCGCCAGCACCGCCTTGTTGACCGTGGGTACGCAGGTGAAGACGACGTCTGGTAGCCCTTGCTGGGTCAGCAGCTTGTCCAATTCCGCATGGCTGAAGATCGCGCCATCGCTCGGAATGAATGCCCCGCCCACAAGAGCGACTTGGTGAATCCGGTCTGCAACGTATACCGGGAAGCTTGCGCCGATCAGTCGGAACAGATCCAGCGTGCCGGGAGGTTCATGACTGAACGTACCCTGCAGCATGATGACCGGCATGTGGGCCGACAACTGGTGGATCCGCCGTGCCAGCGCGGATAACGCCGGCGTGTGGGCATCGAGTCGGTGGTCGGTCGAGTCGCCCGACACCACGGCAACCCGGCAACGATTTGCGATCGCGTCCTCCACCGCAAAGCCAAAGCAACGATCCGCCTCAGCCAAATGACCAGGGGAGTAGTGCAAATCAGAGAAATGCGCAGCCAACAGGCTTTCGCCATCGTCGAACATTGTGGAACCTCCAAGGAAATGTGCCAGCATGCGGCAAGAAAGAAGAAAGGGAAGCCGACGGGCTTCCCTCAACTGCCGGCACAAGGCTGGCGATAGTTATGTTGCGGTGTCAGCGGCGATAGCCGCCACCTGTTCACGGAAGGCAGCGGGATTGGCCAGCGCAGTGCGAAGTTGAGCCAAGAACCCCCGCACATCCTGTTCCCGCTTGGACCAGCCGCGCCCGAAGGTCGCCGCTGCATAAGCTTTCAGCTGGCGGGCGCCGTCCTCGCTATTGAGCCCAAGGCGCTTCACGAGATCGAGATACTCGCTCTCCAGGTCCTCAGTACCCGCCGTATCGGATGGGCGCATCGAACCCGCAGATTGAACTACGCCGCTTTCCGACATACCGGTCTGCGGCGCCTCGATGGTGCCGTCATCGGCGGAGCCGTGGTCGGGTGGGACCTCTCTATCCTCTTCCAGCATGGAAACGGCCTGTTCTGCCATCTCCAATGCCGGCGGGCGCCGATCCGAGCCATCAAGCAATGCCGCGATATCGATTTCGGCGTCGAGCGTGATCAGCCACTGCATCTGCCGCACCGGCTTGCCGGTGTCGTCGATGCGGCTGATCTCAAGCTCTTGCTTGGACATCCAGAACTTAGCGCCTACGAGCCGCCCTCGCGCCATTGCCACGGTCTGCATAGCCGCGTGGGCTTTTTGCAGGACGTAAATCGAGGTGGTGGGCATTTCGATGAGCCCGAGTCCGGAGATATGCGGAATCGCGAAGAAGAAGCTCGCCGACAGGTTGCAGTGACCGCCTTGGTACTGGGGACATTCCTGCGGATCGCACAATCCATCGTGAATATCATTGTCCTGCCTCAGGATGACGGTGCGACCGCCCCAGGTGCGCTTGGCGCGATTGGCGCGCGCGTCGCGCACCGGAGGTGCGTACATCTTGCAGTAGCGCCTGCCGTCACGGCCATATTCCGAGAAGTACTGCCTGCCGCTCTTCGTCCATGCAACGAGCTGGTTAGGCATGTTGCTCAGCCAGTCGTCGAACGCGAAGACCACGGGAAAACGCCAGAGGCGATGTCCGTTGCCGTCGTTGCGATCTTCGCCGTAGCGTTGGACGATGTCTTCGGCCAACGCCGGGTTGGCGAAGTCAGAGGCACGGCAGGTGAACCAGGGAACGTTTTTCGGCACGAGCGGCGTCTTGATGCCTGTCGCCCGCGTGATATCGCCTTCGATGCGCTCGAAGCTGTCGCCCCGCGCGAGACCAGCATCGTGGATCTTCACTGCTTCGAGCCTGTCGCGCGCAGCTTTGGTGAGGACCTTGATGCCGGGTCGGATCTTGCCAATGATGGGCGGCCGCATGGGCCGCTCTTCTAGCAGGCTTCGGCGTCCGCCGGGCTCGCTGTAGGTGATGGGTGCATGCATGCGTTCTTTCTCCTGTCGAGGAAACGAACGACGTTGGCCCGGATGGACGCAGCATGCTCCCGAAGGCGCAGGGCTGTGTCGGCCCCGCGCTGGGTCGTTACGCGATTAAGAAAGTCGTTCTGTGCGACTTCCGGAAGACTGGCGACATATGCCGCCTCACAAAGGGATCGCCAAGCCTGCGGCATGTCCCTGTACTCGGGACGGCGCAAATTCAGCGTTGCCGCGATCGCGGCGGAAATCTCGGCGTTCTGGTGCATGAGCTTCTCCTGAAGATCGAGGTCTCTCACCAGAAACAAAAAAAGCCCGCCCCGGTTTGCGCCGGCAGCGAGCTTTGATGTCAGGAACCCGAACTGCCACGCCCCTTCCGGGGGCGTGGCACTCAGGGAGCGGAGCACTAGTGCGCGCGGCTCAATGTTGAGGACGTAAAGTCGCCCTCGTGCAGCATGGTCACGCTGCACAACAACCCTTTTCGCGAACCCACAGGTTCGGCCGCAGGTTCACGGATCGGCTCGACGTCTGCCGTTCTGCCTAGGAGGGGCCTTTGAGAGAGCTCCACATGGTCCCAGGCTCGAACGGTGTCCAGCGTGCGCTCATGAAGAGGCACAGCGAGAACGCGTATTACGAGCTGATGAGGGGAAGTGTTCGGCGAAAACACTTAGCACAAGAGATATCCACACTGGTAGCCAACCAGTCGGCGCGTGCGCAAATGCACGACTTGAACAAAGAGATGGACTCGCCAGGAGTCAGAGTCGATGCGTCGATGACGCTAGGTGTGAAAGCATTGTGGCACAGGACTTTCTTTCAAAACTGACGAATGCTCGGCTATTTCGCGTAGCTTTCGAAGTCATGTGGTGTCCGTTCTTGTCCGACAATTCCGAGTGAGAGAGCATCCGAAAACATGGACAAATGGCCGAACAGGATCCACCTAAGAAGCCCGCTACCGGGCTCAGGCCCATCGAGCGCCTGAACAGTGAGGAACGCCTCAGCCGACTGACACCGGCAACGGCATCCGCAACCAACCACGAGTACTGCTCAAAGTTCGCTCGGGACTTCCTGGACGCGCATTTTTACTTTTGCTCGTCCAAATTTGTCGTCGCGCGCGGCGGTAAGGTCAAGGCACTTGACGAGGCATTCCGAGACGCGGAAGCGTGGTACGCCAAAGCCTTGGAGTGGATCGGAAACAAGGATCAGGTCGAGATCCCGCTGTTTTACGAGTCGCGGGAAGTGCAGGTGTCGCATTCGTTTGCCGGTCGGCTTCTCCGCCTGCTGATGCAATACGACAGGCTCTTCGCGGAAACCCTCTACGGCCTGAACTGCGAATCCATCCCGGCTGACGCGCGGGAGAACACAACGGCAGTGGCCGCCAAGCGAATCAAGGCCATCCAGCAACTCTGCATCCCGGACACCGACAAGTTCGCTCCGGACGGCACCCTCCTCAACTCTTCCCGGAGCCAGAACCATGGACATGCGTGAGATCGAGCAGCTGCATGCTCAGTACGCCCAACCCGCCCTGACCATCGACATCTCGCCCTCACCGGCACGTTCGTCGACGCCGCCGTTGTGGCTTGGCAACGATAATAGTGGCGGCTTTGGTAAGGAAGCATCGGCCCCCGCCGGTGGAAACTTGTCCGTGCCTCCGCGTGCGTTGTGGGCAGCCGTCTTCGTCGTGGGCGCCGCCGCAATGTTCCTCATTGGCAGTTCCATGGGCAAGCGCGACGCCCGTACCCATAGCTCGGACGGGCCCTCCGCAGCCGTCACCGCGTCGGAAGCAAGGCCGTCTGCGGCTTCCCAGACAGAGCCCGAACCGCATTCGCACGAATGGCCCGTGCGCGGCGATGCGAACAATGTCACAAGCCCAACGCCGGCATCTGGCGCGGCGCCACTGGCGGCAGCAGCTGACACCCCGAGAATCACCCTGCCTTCGCAGGAACCTGTCAAACCGACTGCGCCCGCCCCGAAGCCAGCCCCCGCGCCTGCAGCGGCGGTCTCCGCGCCGGCGAAAGCCGCGGCGCCCGTCGCACCCGCGCAGATCGCCCGTCCTGCCGTATCGCCGCAAGGCGCCCCCAACCGCGAAATCAAACTGTTCTAAGAGAGCGTCCCATGACGATGCCAAGTACTCCAACTTTCAGCGTCCTGCGCGCCGGCATGAGCATTCACGGCGATCTCGTTTCGGAGGACGGCTTCACCTGCCTCGCCCTCGTTACCGGCAACGTCAGGGCCAGCCACGGCCTGTTGCATATCGGTCGTGGCGGGGTCGTCCATGGCGACGTGGAAGGCGAACACATCATCATCGACGGCACCGTAGAAGGTGACGTCAAGAGTCGGGTCTCCCTCAAGATCAACGGCCGCGTGATCGGCCGCATCTTCTACGCCGGGACCATCCGGCTGGGCGAAAACGTGACGCTTGAAGGCAGCTCCATCACTCGGGTGCCCGCTGTGGGCTACGTGGCGTCCCCCCAAAAGGAGGATGCGCCCGCTATCCACATCGATGACCCGGAGGTCCCCGGTACTGCGGCGTAAGGAAGGAACATGTTCCTTTCAAAAAACGCGAAAGCGACCGTCTGAGACCACTCTTTCAAAGACAAAAGGCCCGGCAACGTCAGTTGCCGGGCCTTCTTGTTTAATAGACACGCCGCAGCGTCATCAGCTCCGCTTGCGTGAACACACCTGGGAACTTGATCCAGGGGAAATCGATGGCATTGGCGGGATCCCTGAAGGACAGGTAGGGAAAATCGCCATCCAACTGTATGCGGAAAATCCGTCGGAGCCGATCCTTGCCTCTGACTTCGTAAAGCACTCCATGTATCAGATCGAAGACAACGGCGCCTTGACTGAAACTAGCTGACGCGCCCCGATTCTGTTGGTATCGCAAGTCCATCCACGTATCGTAACTGAGGGTAGTCAGGCGATCGCGGGTCTGGACGAGCCAAGAGGTATATAGCCCGGTGAACCGCTCCTTCTGCAGGCTGGATAGTTCAATGGTTTGGTGCCTGAGTCGGTCCTGTACTCGCTGCACCCTGTTCCCTGCCGTGCTACGGCAAACGTACTCGCCCCGTAGCCCGGCGATTGCGGCATCGCCTCCGCGAAACAGCCATCGCGGATAACGTGAATAGAAATCAATGTGGAACATGGCAACGAGCAAAAGAAAAAAGCCCCGGGCTGTGCCGGGGCTTTAAGACCTGAAACGACCACTCCATTACCAAACAACGGCAACGGAGCGGCTCGCTTGAGGGCGGATAGAAGAGACGCTCGAAGTTGCTTATGCAATCTCCGCGAGTTCGAGGGCTGCGTCCCAGGCGCGCTGCTTGAGAAATGCGCCCGCGCCGAACCATGCAGAGTCCAGCCGATTACCCGGCGAGCGGGCTCGCTGCTGGTGGTCGACGTACTCGGTGACGCTGTTCACCAAGCCCCAAGCAGTGCCCGATGCAGACTCCAGCGCAGCGCCGCGGCCGGCCCCGTCGAAAAGACTCAGCACGGCTTTCAGGCCACGCTCGTTCATCCTTGCAGGCGCATCTGCACCATCCCTCGCCGAGGAATAGGTAAAGAGGCGCTGGAAGAACCGTTCGGACTCAGCCTTGCTGACCTTACGGTCTGCGAGGCTGTGCATGTTGGCCATGAAACCATCCCACGACGAAATGGCAATGCCGAGCTCTTCTTTCACCGCACGCGGATCGAACTGGCTACGATGCGGCACCTTGACGGCGCCACGATTGCGACCCAACGCGATCTGCAGCGTGTTGTTGCAAACCACGCGGACCGAGGTGAACTGCGCCGTGGTCGCCAGCGTGCCATCGCAGGCCGTGGCCAGCAGCAGGTAGCCACGGACCTCGTCACCACCCTTGAGGAGCGCTGACTGTCCCGTACGGGCGAGCGCCCAGAGCTTGCGACCCTCTTTCAACACGCCTGCAGTCTCGAGCTGATAGCCGCCCACCTGCACGAGGTCTCGATAGAACTCCAGGATCTCCGCAGGCTGAACAACCTGGTACCGCTGAGATACCGTCGACAGCGGCTTGCCGTTGTCCGAGCGGTACAGGACCTTCTGCTCGGGAAACGACTGAATGGGATCCAGGTCATGGGAACCAACGCGGTACATAACGTTGGTCTCCTCAATGCGCCAGTTCATGCCGGCGGCTTCGGCCCAGACTTCGAGGGGCTGATGCTCCGCCAGGCGGTTGCCCAGACCGTGCCAGGGGGTTGCGCCGGCGTACGCCATGGTTTGAACCAGATGGGACATAAGATTGCTCCTAAAAATGGGAATGCGAGCGACAGGCTGTGCTGACGCTCGAAGGTGGAAATGAAGGGAGAAAGAAATGGAGACCGTGCTTGTGCGCGGTCGGGGATGCGACGCTCGCCATGAACCGCCTACGGCGACAAATGACAACGCGCCGTGTGGCTACAGCAAGGTGGATTGCATGGGGATCGGGAAGATGCCCACGGAGCCGTCCCGACAGGGAATGCTCCCTGTGGGCGGTTTCAAGAGATGGCCGGCGGTGCCGGCGTAGGGTCGATGCGTCGGAGACGCGGGTAAAACTTTGTTTGGACTGAACGTATTCACTGCAAACAAAGCTCTGGTGGTACGGGAAAGCCTATCGCAAGAATCTTGAGCCGAGCCTGCGAAAACTACGGATTTTTGATAGCCAAATCGAGAATATCCCCCAGCCGGATTCGGCTGGGGGCAAACAATCAAGCGGTCACCTCGGGGGCGATTTGCGCAATGCGTGCCCGCGCATAGTCGAGCGTGCCGTCCTTTGCACGCAACGGCCGCGACATGCGCTTCACCGGATCATAGATACGGTAGCGCGTGACATTGCCCCGACGCTCGTCGACGAGCTGGGTAAAGCCGGCCTCGATGCAGAAATCGACGTACTCGCGTCCGTTCATTTGCTGACCGGTCTCGAGCCTGTAGGTCGTGCTTTCCGCCAACGATATTGCATCGGCCATCGAACGTTCAGCGCGCTTGCGCGCTTTGTCGATGGCTTCGTGTGCTTCCCATTGCGCTTGCTCGTCTACTGAGAACCCACATAGCTCGAAAAGCCGACGACGGCGCTCTGCCGCGCTGCATTGCAAGACATCGACACCGAGTTCGTCACGCAGAGCGCGCTTGGAGTCAGTGTTCCAGTCCTTGGGGCCGTCGAAGATGTGGAGTACTGCCGCAACATTGCGCTCCATGACCGCGAGCGCCACCCGGTTGGCCCAATCGAATCCATAACTGGCCCGGTAGATTGCGGCCGCCTTGGTCTGGCGATCAAACTCGCGCTGGCTGATCTTCTGCCCTTCGCGCTCCTCAGTCGCCTTTTTCATGGCTTCCTGGTACTGCCGCTCGCTTATCAGACCGTGGATTCGCGCCGCCAGTTTGGTGGCTGGCCGTGCATTCTCACCTTCGAGGGGCTTGGGCGTGGACATCGTCCGCGGCGGAACAATTCCGGCCGCGAAAAGAGCGTCATCGACAGCCACGTAGCCACCGTCACTCGGCACGTTTCGCACTGCAGCGAGCAGTCTGGGAGCGTTGTGCGGCGTGATCTCCAGCTTCTCCCCGCGCATGACCTGGCAGAGCGCTTGCAGCACGCTGGGCGACAGGGCTCCCCGCAGGGCCGGCACTTCGATCAATGGCTGCATCCAGGGCTCGGACCGCGCATGGTGCGGATTGTCGCGGTAGGTATTGATGATGCAATCCCGCACCTTCTCTCCGCGCATCAGCGCGTAGGCGACATGTACCTCATGCCGGCAGTTGGGACTCGCGGCCGGGTGGTACAGCGGGCCATTCGTGCCATAGCCGAAACGGCGGACAAATTCGCCGCAAACGAAGCCTGCGATATCGAACGCTCCGCGATCCTCAAACAGATCTACCGTCTGGAACAGCGGACCTGCATCGTCCTGAGACATGTCGATAGCCTCCTCGGGAAAATACGCCAGGCGGCCAGCGGCCACCACGGCGCCCCACGCGGCGCGGCTCATCTCGTGCGGGCGCAGGATCTTGCCGCCGACACGAACGATGAAGCGATCCACCTCGTCGAGGATCATAGAAAGGATGGCCCGCCGCGTGCCAACGGGTCGCACGGCGAACTTTCCGCCGGCCAGTCGAACCACAGGAATTGCACCGCGTTCGACATGGCGCACTGCGATATCTTCGACGCGCGGCGCTGCCTTGCCGTCTCGATCTTCGTTCAGGTACTGCAGCACGCCGGCGAGCGTGGTGCGATGCTCGGCGCGTTGGCCGATATGAATCACGTACATGGGGAGCTCCACAACGGAGCATGCCCCTGCGGGGACATGCCCCGAAAGGGTTGGAAAAGAAAGACCTAAGCAGGCACGCCCGCTTTCGCGTCGTGGATTGCCTGCAGGAGGTCGACAGAAGTGATGCGCCAGACGGCGCCGCGAGCGTTGCCTACGGCAAGCGTGCGAGTCGGTTCGAAACAATCCGAATCGAGCAGCGCGACCACGGTGGACATAGGCAAGCGCCACAGGCAGACGACGACCTCATTGTCCGCAAGCGTTTCGCTCGGGACGTTGCTCGTGAAAGTCTCGTAGAGATCGCCGGTCTTCGTTTCGACCAGAGACAGTGCAGCGCGGTCGTTGACGGCATAGAGTTCCACTGCGATGCGCAATGGACCAGGCGATCCGGCCAGGCCGGCGCCGTCGATGGTGATGGGCATAGGGGTCTCCCAGGCCCACCGCCTTGCGGGATGGGCCCGCAAGGGTTAAGGAAGGGGTCAGGCAACCGCAGCGGTGCGCCGATCGGATCTGCTGCGACTGGCCACGACCCGTGCCGCAGCGACTTCCGTAAGGATTTCGGCGTCGACAATGCGCCAGACTTCACCCTGGTCAAAACCGACCTGGTTCCAACGGCCGGTTTGCACGAACTTGCCGGTCTCAAGCAAGGCAGCCTTGAGATCGGTTGGCAGATTCCAGTCGCCCGTAACGAGGAACTCGTCGTCGGCCAGATTGGCATCGGGCAGGTTCACCGACAACACGCCGTAGGGCATTTGGTCATCGGCGCAAACCAGTGAGAAGGCTGGGCGTAGGTTGGTGGAATAGACACTGGCACGAAGCAGCACGCCAGCAGGATAGCTGGCCAGGCCTGCGCCATAGACAGTACGGCTCATCGGGATACTCCTTTGGTGGGGAGACGCCCCGACGGGACGACGCCCGTGTGGGAGGGAAAACGAAAAAACGCACCCCGAGAGGTGCGTTCAAGCGGTGAGCCGACGAATCGGCTCCTGAGAAGGAATTGCCTCAGCCGTTGCGGTCGAGGTCTTCGAGCATGCGCTGGCGATCGGCATTGCGTTGAACCCACATGCCGAAGGCGGCCAAACACAAGGCAAAACCAAGAACAAATGGTCCAAACATCACTTCTCTCCTTTCGCCAAGACTGCTCCTAGCGCAAATAGTACAGCAGCACCGAGGAGTAGGCACGCGGCGTTAATCACGACTGTGGCATTGATCGATTGCACGCCGGCAACGTATCCAGCGAAGCCAACGGAGCAGGCTGCGGACAGCGTATGGTAATAGCGACCATATGCCTGCATCTGATCCTTGGTTGGGTTGGTAAGGGCGTCGGCCAGCCGACTGAGCCAACCGTCGCCGGTGGCATGCTCGGTGTCGAGCCGATAGACAGCGTCCACCATGTGCACCAGCGGAACGGAACTGCCCCGTTGATGGGCCACGAGCGCATAGCCCTCGCCGGCATCGACCGCAGCTGTGACACGTGCCGCCATCCGCTTGGGAAGCTCGACAGTGTCATCCGTATGCAGCGTGGCAAACGCCGTGGTTTCTTCTCCGGAAGTGGAGTTGAACGTGACCTTAATCAGTCGACTCATGGCGTACTCCTTTCAACCGCGACGCCCGGCCACCACGCGAAGCGTGGCGACGAGGTTCGCGTAGCCCTGGTCGCTGGCCAACGATTCGACGGCGACAGCGTTTTCACGGCCGCCGGTCAAATCTTCACGGTTCCGACAAGTCCGGTACGACATGAGCACACCGCCTTCGGCGCCGGCGGGATGCTTGATCTCGACGAGCAACGAATCGGTGTGCAGCGCGAACACGTCGACCTCGCGGCGACGCTGACGATGCTCCCTGATCGTGAAATCACGTGGGCGCAACGCCATGTCTCCGGCGACGCGGCGCAGAACGCGGCAAGCATCACGACGGATCTCCTGGCATGCCGCGGTGTTGGTCGACGGATGCCGACGGGTAAAGGATTTGGGGATTTTCATGGATATCCTGGATAAGGACGGGACATCCTTCCCCAACGGGACGGTTGTCCCAGCTGGGTTGGTAGTCCGGCGATGCCGGACGGGGTCGATGCGTCAATGACGCGGGGGAAAGCGACTTGCCGAAGCCTGAGGCTTTGGCAAGCCCTCTCGGGCTTGCAGGCTGCGATGTCAGGTGACATCCAGCATTTTGCTGATGGCGCGAACGAGGTTCCAGCCATGCTGCTGCGACAACGTCTTGCCGATCACCAGCTTTTGCACAGCCGAGCTACCATTCGGCGCCTCGCCGGCGTAGCCAATGTGGTCAACATAGACGATCCATCCTTCGGAGCAACCGCGATGGAGGTAGACCGCAGGCCGATCGCGTGCACCGAGGGTTGGCCACGGCCGATCAGGTTTGGGGCCATACAGCGCTTCGTTGCAGTCGCCCATGAAGTTGGCTGGGTCGAGCCATTCAGGCTCCAGTTCCGTTGCACGGACCGCGGCTGCGATCTGGTCGACCACCTCGGCAATCGATTTGCCCTCGGTGAGGACGGGAGAGAGTTTCTGGGGGACGTTTGCCACCATGGGCATAGTAGCTCCGATGGCCGCAGGGAACCCCGCACGGGGTTTCCGTGCGGGAAAGTGAAGAAAGTTGGGGATCCGAATGGATTCGATTAACGCGTCAGGCGGTAGCCGGCACCAGATGCCACGAGGTAGAGCTGCTGCCCCGTGACAAACTGCTGGTCGGCATCCTGCGTGACGGCGACCTGACTGCCATTCTCCTTGCGGACAATGACTTCCAGACCTGCGCGACGGTTCATGTGGCTGGCCACAGCTTGCGCTGCAACCGCCGACACCGTGCCAGACATCGCACCGGCAATGTAACGACCATTGCCGCCGCCAATCACGCGGGCGCCGAGCAGACCACCCACGACCGCCCCAACGATACCGGGGACGCCGCTATTGGCAGACGTGTAGCCATCACTGTCGACGATCGTGACCTGGCGGACACGGACGACAGTGACGATTTCCGCGGAGCCGGTGCGCATAGCTTCCGAACTGCGATAAGCATTCGGAGACGTCTGCTGGACTGCGCAGCCGGTGAACATGACCGAGCAAAGGAAAAGCGAAACGATACGCTTGAACATGATGGCCTCAATGAAAATAGGGCCAACATGCCTACGGGCAGGGTGGCCCGTAGGTGGGAGAAGAAAAAGCTGTCCGGCTATACAACCGGAAGTGTCGATGCGTCTGAGACGCGGTAGGTGCAGAAATCTTAATCTACCAATCAAAGACTGGCAAGCCAACAAGGCGATCTGCATCCGCGTCGAAATGGAGGAGCGTGATGCCCAGCGCCATGACATGCCGCAGCACAGTTGCCAGATCTTCCGGGATGCGCCGGGGCCCGCTGTGTGGTTCATCAGGATCGACGACCCGCACGAAACAGCCAGCATCCGTAGGTGCGAGTACCGGATAGCTGGTGAATCCGCAGGCAGTCTTCGGCGTCAGATGCGCCGTGGAAAGGGAAACGTAGAAGTCGATGGTCATACCGTATCCGAGAAAAGGGAACGGGGCTTCCATCGCCCGGCCGGAGAAGAAAGCCCCGGTGGGAGTGGCCTGCGATTGCAGGCGGATCGATGCGTCAATGACGCGAGTGATGACGCATCATAGCAGCGCACACAAGAAAAAAGCCACTCCCGCAATGGGAGTGGCTGTTCAAACGGATTGGGGCTTGCGGTTAGCCTTAGCCTTGGCTGCGCCAGGTTTGTAGCTGAAGCGCTCCCATGCCGCCGGGTCGATCGGCATCGCGCTCGTGCGCCCTGTCGTGAGATTGACGAAGGCGCCGTGGTACTGCAGCGTCCCGGTTCGGAACAACGTCCACAACAAGTTGTAGGCCTGCACCGCGATCGCCTGATTGATGACCAGCGACTGCTTTTGCAATGCGTCGGCCATCGAGCAGGACGGCGCCGTGTCGGCCTTGTCCCCTTTCGGGTCCAGTAGCTCCGGAAACAGATCCCCTACATGCGGAAGCCGCACCGCCGCTTTGCCGCGTACCTGACCCAGGATCACCTGGCCACTGTCCGACTCATTGCCGCAGTCGAGATAGTAGCCACCCGTACCGCGTTGCATCGCACCGAGGATTCCCTTGCGTGCAGCCCGCGTATCAACGCAGCCGATCACCAGGTCACACACCAATCGGTCGCCGCTGCCTATCCTGCGGGTCCGCGCTTCCCAGCGCGTGCCCATCAGGTTGTTCAGCCGGTTCACGATCAGTGTGGCCTTGTGCTGGCCGACATCCACGGGATAGAACCCCTGCCGACCGACGTTGGTCTCGCTGACAGTGTCGTCATCGTAGACCGTGCAGTCGATACCGCCGGGGTGCCCGAGCTCCAGCATGGCGTGATGCAGGCGTGCGAGATTTGGAAGCAGCGCGCTGCCGGTGCCACCGGCACCGACTACCGCCACCTTCCAGGCGTGCGTGGTCATGGCCGCGGGGATTCGATGCTCGAAGGTCATGCCAGCACCTCCTCGCGAGCAGCTGCGTACCACTCTGCAGGCACCCGCTCCACCTTCTCGAAAATTCCCTTGGCACAGAACCGCAGCGCCATCGATGGTGCATGCGCCGCGCAATTGCCGATCACGAACGCGAACTTCACGTCATGACGGTCATCCTCGTCGTCGGTCGCCGAAAAGTACGCGGGATGGCTGCCATGGGAATGGCAGTCGACCACCAGCACGTCGTCATCGGCCAGCATAGGGCGCTCGTACTTCAGGTGCCCGCCGCTGTGCTCAAGGATGCCGACCGGGATCAGCCGGAACGCCGCGCTAGCGGCATTCCAGACGATCCAGGCACCGGTTTCCTTCGGGTGCGCAGCCCGTGCCATGGCAGCAAAGTCACCGATCAGCGCGGCAGGCACGCGGCCGCAACGCAGATCGATCGTTTCTGCCACCTCGCCATAGGGAATGGCAGTGCGATAGCTGAAGACGCCTAGCCGGCGCACCACGCGAATCCAAGGTCGGGCGATCTCGAGGAAAACACCGTTCGATGCGATGAGCAGGCGTTCACCGGGCCGGTCCATCGCCGCAAGCTGCCCAAAGCGCGGCACCATGACGGATGGAAATGACCCTTGCAGGGCCGTGTCTGCAGGATGCATGGGATTACTCCAGTTTGCCGGCGATCAGATCAGCCAGCGTGCTTTTCATGGGAACGAGGACCTGCGTCGGGTAGTCGGTGAACCGACCATCGAGCATGTCCTTCCAAAAGGCGTACTCCCCTTTTTCGTAGGTGAGACGTTTGCCGCCGTGATTGGGATGGGTGAAGGCCGAGTCAAAAAAACCGCTCTCCCAGCCGTCGATCGACGCTGCATCGATTTGCTTCGGCACATGCGCCGAGCCGATGCAGATCTTTCCGTGGTCCCAGGTGTTGAAGTACGGTGGCTCGAACAGCGCGGTGCCCGGTACAGGACGCTCGTGGCCCTGTACCGCAAAGACTGCAAAGCCGGTCTGAGACGCCTGGAACACAAGGCCCGGATGCGGCACGATCGCGCTGCGCTTGCCCAGCTCCTTGCAAGAAAAGAAAACACGTCGCATCGCCGGCGGGCACCACCATGTGATGGCATTCGGGCTGATCGACAGCACGTTCGGGGTGAGGAACTCTCCCTTCGGCAGCGCATGCTGCGCAACCTCGCGGACGGCGTGGATAAGCGCCATGCGATTGAGCGGCACGCCAGCACCGATCACCGGACGCTCGGACGCGTCGGTCTCAATGCGATGCGCAGTGGCGTAAGAAAACTGCCCCGGCCCCTGCCCATAAAGCAAAATGGCCCCTTGCAGGGCCACGTCTTGGGACCGCGACGCGGTCAGGATACTGGCCATACGGCCTCCTTTCAGTTGAAGTGCTCAAGCACACGATCCAGTACGGCGATCAGCTTGAGCGTGTCGTGTAGCGCGGCGTATTGCCGCTTGATAGCCGCTTGCTTCGCAGCAAGGGGGATAAAGCACTGGAAATACGTCGCGTAGCCGCCGTTGTTGGCACACTCAAAGTGGTCATCAAGTACTTCACCAACGTAGTCGGTGTGTTCATACGCGAGGGTTGCGGCCGAATAGGCTGGCTCTGCCCATTGCGCGTTCTGTAGCAGAGTTGTGTTGCCCATCTGGCTGAGCGTCAGGTCGAGATCCGCAAGTGCGCCGCATAGGCTACCGCGCCAGTCGTTCGCAGCCGCGCGCGCCAACTCACGCAGCTTGCGGCGGCTCAGGAGGGACAGCTTCCTGTCCTTCTGCGCCCACTGCCACTTCGGCAACGTTTCGTCCGGGGCGAGCACCGGGCGGACAACCGAAGGCAGATACCGGTTGATGTCCGCATCGTCAGCGCCGAAGCGCTCCTTGAGGTGCTCGCGCGCCTCTTCGTCTTCGGTCAGCGGTTCAAAGTCCCAATGCCATCGCGCGAACATATCCAGCAAATCGTCCGGCGTTCTGAGGTGCAGCGACTTGGCAGCGGCTGCCCGGATCAGGTGGAACGTCATGAAGACCAACGAAGGATGCAATTCACGCAATGCCGCCGCGCGCGCTTCTGTGACGGTATAGACCGTTTCCTCTTCGAGGCGAATACCAAGATAGAGGGCCGAGGTCTCCTGCATATCGAAGCCAAAATCGGCAATCTCCGTCTCTACCGCCTGGTGATCGATAAGAGTGAAGTCGAAGCTCAGCACCTTGGTGGCTGGCACGCGCGGTGCGAGCCAGCCGTGGAACGCCTGCGCGAAGGCATCTCCCGCGCTGGACGGACTGGTTACATGCTCGGCGTCGAGTACACCAGCGCGAAACTGTGCCAAGACAAGATCCTTCAGATCGATCTCGTCGCCGAAGCTGAGTCGCGCCGTCGCGGGAAGACCCGCCGGGATGGCGGGGAGCGTCAGAAAATCATGGGCAGGTCGACGTTGGGCAACGGGATGCTGTCGCGCAGGCGTCCATCCGGGTTGTCCTGCATCGACCGCTGGAACAAACGACCGAGCGTCGAACAGCATTGTTGCGTCTCCTCAGAATGTAAAAAAACCGCCCTTTCGGGCGGCTCCGTGGTTGTGGGGAACTGGCCAGCGGCCAGTGCCTTCATCAGGTCAGATTTACGCATGCCGCGCCCTTGGCGCCAGCGGCGCGCACGAACGTGAAGCGAGCAACACCGTCCTTTACCTCCGGTCCATCCACCGCGGCGGTGGTCAGCTCGGGATACTGGGCGGAATAGACGTCGCGCACCTGATCGGGCGAGAACTGCGGACTCACATCCGGCAGCGTCATGCCGTTGTAGGAGAACACGCGCGTGAGCTTGGTGACTTCGAGTGCCATGGTGGTTCTCCTTACAGCAGCGAGGCGAGGTCGGTACCGGTGTTGGCCGGTGCGGCGGTGTCGGCTTTCGCCTCCACCTTCGCATCGGCCGCCGTCGATCCACCCTCTTCGGCATCGTCGTCGCCATCATCCGCAGCACCGCCCGAAGGCGTCGCCGCCTTGGCCAGCGCTTTCGTTGCCTTGGAAGACTGGGTCGACTTCGCGGCATCCAGAATGGACTTCGTGGCTTCGGCCTGTTCGGCGAGCGACCGGTGCGCATCCGTCACGCCCGTCAGAGTCGCGGCGAACTCGGCATCCAGTTCCGTCGGCGTCGCGGTGAGCGACAGCGGCGTGGTCAGCGCCGCATCAGCGGCATTCTTGATGACGGGCATGACGACTACGGTCATCGCGTCGCCGGTCATGGTCAGAGTGAGGACGACCTTGTCGGCCGCACGCACGAGGGGTGCAAGTTCAGTGAACATAGGTGAAATGGAATGGGGAGTCTGAAAAAGACAGAAGGCGCCTGGGGCGCCCTCTGGATGGGTGAACAACTAGTAGTGCAGGACCTTCGGCACCTTGCCGCTGTAGTCGAAGTCCTTCACCGCCAACAGGCCGGCAATGACTTCCGGCTTGGGCTTATTGAAAAGCTTGGCGAACTGGTCGCCCAGCGCCTTGCGGATACCCATCTCGTCGGCGAGAACCTTCATCTCCGACTTGGTGAGCATTTCGAGAAAATCCTGCGCGTTCTGGAGGTTCCAGTGCGGCCGGAGGTCGAGCTTGTGATACCGGCAGAGTTCACGAAGGTTGCTGACGTCCACGCCGTCGATAGCTGCAACCGTCAGACCGATCGTCAGCTGTTGTCGCTTCTCGTCATCCAGCGAGTGGATGGCCGTGAGGCATCCCTGCAGCGTCGAGGACGACTTCTGCTCGGTCAGCTTCTCGAAGAACTTGCCCATCACGTCGCCGGCGATATTGCGCGCCAGCCCGTTCAGTGCAACGGCGAGGAGGTATGCGTTCGCCTGGTCAGGGTTCTGCGCGACTTCCTTGCGCAGTGCCTTGCGCCACAGCGCGGTCCGGTAGTTCTTCACCTTGTCCGATTCGCTAATCGACGTCACGGGCTTCTCGACAGCCGAAGCCGACGAATCGCCTTTCTTCGCAGGTGCTGCTTTACCGCCGGCAGCCGGTTTGGCTGTGGTGGGCGTGGCCGCTTCCTTCTCGGCCTTGATGCGGGCAGCAACCTTTTGCTGGTTGCACACCGTATCGAAGCACTGGCCGCCGTAGACCTTGCCCATGGAGTCGGGCAGACCACTGACCGCGGCGCCAAAGCTCTGGCAGGCGTGGCAGGCTTTCGCCTGCTCTTCGCCGACGCCCGTCGGGCCTTCGACCTTCAACTGGATCCGGGTGTGGTTATCGCCCAGGCGGATAATCCGCACGATCGGATACTCGTCCTTAAGCCCGTAGGCAATGCCTTCGAGCTTGCGGGTGAGCTTGCCGTCGTAACACGCCCGGTTGGTGCAGTTCCCGGTGGCGATCGCCTCGCCGAACATCTCCGTCTGCAACGACGAATTGTGCGGACAGGCCGCGCATTCGGTCTTGTCGAAGATCGCCGTTTCGAGGCTGCACGCGGCGGCCTCGATGGTCTTCTTCAACTCGGCAACGGGCTTGTTCTCGCTCACGATGACCGGCAGAAGCTTGTCCTGCTTGTCCTTGCCGAGCGTGGCGAGCAGTTCGGCGTGCCCGAGCAGGATGGTACGGGTGTTGAGCGCTTCCAGAACGGATTCGCTGCAGTTCATGAGCGCCAGGCGCTTGTCGAGTGTGGAGCGTGACCAGCCAAGCTGGCGGGCCGCTTCGTCGCGGTCGCCTTTGAGCTGGCCAACGATTTCAGCCGCGGACACGGCCTCCTCAGACGGCGCCATGTCGGCGCGCTGCACGTTTTCGATGAGCGCGTAGCGGCGAGCTTCGGCGTCCGTCAAGACCTTGATGTTGACGGGCATCTCGTACCCGTCGCCGTGGGCGGCAAGCGCAGCGCGGTAGCGGCGTTCACCGGCTACCACCTCGTACTCATGACCGTGCTCTTCGTCCTCGACGGGCCGGATTAGGATCGGCTGGATGACACCGTCCACGCGAATGGATTCGGTCAGTTCCGCCATCTCCGCAGGGTCGAAATACTTGCGCGGGTTGCAGCCAGGACGGATCTTGCCAATTACGACAGTGGGGTTTTGCATTGTGGGTTCTCGCGGAAATGGGAACCCGTTGCCGCACCGGGAACGTGGTTCCCGATGGGATGAAAGGATGGGCTACCAGGCTATGCTGGCGGGCCACCGTACTGCAAAGGCTGGCACCCGGAGGTGCGGGTCGATGCGTCTGAGACGCGGTAGGTGGCGAAAGAATACCTAAAGTCCGGCCGACCGGCAACCACCCACAAGCATGGCAACGGCTGCGATCGGCCATGAACGGCCAGTCATTTGCGCGCCGAAAAGCGGCCACAGACCGCGGAGCTTATGTTCTTGAATCATCCGTGGCGCCAGGTCCAACGCGGGCCGCTATCGCAGCGAGGAGGGCCGGCAGATCGGCAGGTTTTACAAATTGATGATCGAACCCGGAGCTGATTGATTCGGCGTGCTCAGAAGGTGACGTCAGAGCGGAAACCGCCACCAGTAAGGGGGCCGGCGCGAGTTTCAGGCGCCGGATCTCCCTTGCCACTGCACGCCCGTCCAGCCCGGGCATCTGAATGTCGAGAACAACAGCGTCCGGACGCCACGCGTAGTATTTTGCGAGCGCGTCCGCACCATCCCCTGTTGTCCGGATGTCGTAGCCTTGAGCGTCGAAGAACAACTCGTATGCTTCCAATGCATTCGGGTCGTCGTCCGCGATTAGGAGACGCACAGCACTTCGGATAGGCATTACTTTCTCCATATTTGCCCTACCATGAGCAATTGATGTACCCGACAAAATCAGGCAGCAGTTCTGCTTCCTGGATTCCGCAAAAAATGCATTATGGGATGCATCTTCCGTCCTTCGGGAGCAGATACATGCGATTGGCCAACTTTATCCTTCGCCGTATGGACGTCGTACTGTTGGAGTGGGAGGCATTTGCACGCACTCAGTTGCCGGCAGCGGCCGATATGAAACCGTTAGCGTTGCGGGACCATGCGCAGCAGATTCTGGTGGCCGTGGCAAAGGATTTGTCTACTTTCCAAAGCAGGGAGGAACAATTTGAAAAGTCCACGGGGCACGCACCCGAATTGGCGGGAGCCCCTGAGACAGCCGCCCAGATGCACGCCCTTCTGCGCGCGCGAAGCGGCTTCGATATCAACCAGATGGTTGCCGAGTATCGCGCCCTCCGCGCTAGCGTGCTCCGAATGTGGATAGACGAGTGCGCGCCCGACAGTCATCATGAGGATGACATGATCCGTTTCAACGAGGCCATCGATCAGGCAATCGCCGAATCGGTAGACTTTTTTAGCATGCAGGTAGACTTGGCCCGTAATCTTTTCCTCGGAATGTTGGGGCATGACATGCGCAGTCCACTCCAGACCATCCAGACTACCGCGTCGTATCTGGCAGCGCTGAACGCGGGGGAAAAAGTATCAGGAGCCGCCTCCCGATTAATTAAAAGCGGCGTTCGCATGCAGGCGCTGCTCGACGATATGGTTGATTTCAATCGAACCAGGCTCGGTCTCGGTATCAATATCGTGCCGACCGATATCGATCTGGGGCAGTTGTTTGCCGATACGCTTGACCAGTTGCGGGTTGTACATCCGGACCGTCAGATTAATCTCGAGGTGGTTGGTGCCTGCATCGGTGTTTGGGATGGCCGACGTCTCCAGCAGTTGTTGGGCAATCTGGTACTAAACGCGATCAAGTACGGAGCGCAAGACTCGCCGGTGCGTGTGACAGTGACCGACAAAGGCGCGGAAGTCCAACTGGAAGTAAGGAATACCGGCACCGCAATTGAGCGGTCGACCCTCGATCTCATCTTTGATCCACTCCAGCGCGGCCCGAACCAACAAGGCACAAATGCCGACAGCAGCCTGGGGCTCGGACTGTACATCGCTCGCGAGATCGCCAAGGCACATGGAGGCGAAATTGCAGCGCGATCCGACGCAACAGAAACGGTGTTCTCTGTAAATCTGCCTCGTGGCAGATAGCGAGCATTGTGTGGTACGCGCAGAGCGCTGCCCGTCTACGGTACGACTGTCCGTTTCCGCTGGACGCCGTTGGCTGTTTTGGGTCGAGGGTGTGTGAAAACGCCTTAGTTCAGCTCGCCGAAAGTCTAGGGACGTACCTAGGCCACGTTGGGCGCGAATCG
>NZ_JBXALD010000020.1:0-53965 GCF_058799075.1 Cupriavidus sp. GW822-FHT06G04
AGCGTGATTCGCTAGATCTTCTGCTGTCAGGGACTTTCACCCTCTACTCCTTGCCGGTTAGCCGGCGCACACTGTATATATATACAGATATGAAGCCATCAACCCTCACCGGTCACCGAGAAAACGGACAACAAATGTCGCTGCTGGCTGAGCCTCTTCCCGTGGGGCAAGCGGCAACTCGGGCAGTTATTGGCGACGCACAGAGCCACGTGCCTGCTGCGCCGATGGGCGGTGGCTCCCAATTGGATCCAGCGTCGATTCATCCGTCTCTTTGGGGTCGCCTCAGAAAACGGAAAATAAAGCACGCTAAGCCGGTTGCAGCGGTCGTAGCGGCCTGAACTTGCCCGCGCCGATCTTGGCGCTGCTGCGCCAGAGGTAATCGCCGGTGAGGTTGATGTGCTCCCAACCGAGCGGCGACAGGTACTGCAACAGCGCGTCATCAACGGCATGGCCGTTGCCACGCAGCGCGTGCGCAGCCCGTTCCAGATAGACCGTGTTCCACAACACGACGGCAGCCGTTACCAGATTGAGGCCGCTAGCCCGGTAGCGCTGCTGCTCGAAACTGCGGTCGCGGATTTCACCCAGGCGGTTGAAAAACACTGCCCTGGCCAGCGCATTGCGCGCCTCGCCCTTGTTCAGGCCGGCATGCACGCGGCGGCGCAGTTCCACGCTTTGCAGCCAGTCCAGGATGAACAGCGTGCGCTCGATGCGGCCCAGCTCGCGGAGCGCCACGGCCAGGCCGTTCTGGCGTGGGTAGCTGCCGAGCTTTCGGAGCATCAGGGAGGCCGTCACCGTGCCCTGCTTGATCGAGGTGGCCAGCCGCAGGATTTCGTCCCAATGGGCGCGGACGTGCTTGATGTTGAGCGTGCCGCCGATCATGGGTTTCAGCGCGTCATAGGCGGCGTCGCCCTTCGGGATGTAGAGCTTGGTGTCGCCCAGGTCGCGGATGCGCGGCGCGAAGCGGAAGCCCAGGAGGTGCATCAGGGCGAAGACGTGATCGGTGAAGCCCGCCGTGTCGGTGTAATGCTCCTCGATCCGCAAGTCGGACTCGTGGTACAGCAGGCCGTCGAGCACGTAGGTCGAATCGCGCACGCCGACGTTCACGACCTTGGTGTGAAATGGCGCGTACTGGTCAGAAATGTGGGTGTAGAACGTCCGCCCTGGGCTGCTCCCGTATTTCGGGTTGATGTGGCCGGTGCTCTCGGCCTTGCTGCCGGTGCGGAAGTTCTGGCCGTCCGACGATGAGGTGGTGCCGTCGCCCCAGTGCTCGGCGAAGGGATGGCGGAACTGTGCGTTGACCAGATCGGCCAGCGCCGCCCCGTAGGTTTCGTCGCGGATGTGCCAGGCTTGCAGCCAAGCCAGCTTGGCGTAGGTCGTGCCGGGGCAAGACTCCGCCATCTTGGTCAGGCCCAGGTTGATCGCGTCGGCGAGGATCGTGGTCAGCAACAGGTTCTTGTCTTTGGCCGGGTCGCCCGATTTCAGATGCGCGAAATGCCGAGTGAAGCCCGTCCATTCGTCCACCTCCAGCAGCAGTTCGGTGATCTTGACGTGCGGCAGGATCATTGCCGTCTGGTCGATCAGCGCTTGGGCGGTGTCGGGTACCGCCGCGTCGAGCGGCGTGATCTTCAAGCCTGACTCGGTGATGATGGCGTCCGGCAGCTCGTTGGCCGTCGCCATACGGTTGACGGTGGCAAGCTGTGTTTCCAGCAGCGTCAGCCGGTCGTTCAGGTACCGGTTGCAGTCGGTGGCCACGGCCAGCGGCAATTCGCTGGCCTGCTTGAGGCTGGCGAATTTCGCGGGCGGCACCAGGTAGTCCTCGAAGTCCTTGAACTGGCGCGACCCCTGCACCCAGATGTCGCCGGAACGCAACGCGTTCTTCATCTCCGACAGCGCGCACAGTTCGTAGTAGCGCCGGTCGATGCCGGTGTCGGTCATGACCAGCTTCTGCCAGCGCGGCTTGATGAACTCGGTCGGCGCGTCGGCGGGCACCTTGCGGGCGTTGTCGCTGTTCATGCCGCGCAGCACCTCGATGGCGTCGAGCACGTCCTTCGCGGCGGGAGCGGCCCGCAGCTTGAGCACGGCAAGGAATTCCGGCGCGTAGCGGCGCAGCGTGGCGTAGCTTTCGCCGATGCGGTGCAGGAAATCGAAGTCCTCGGGCTGCGCAAGCTTCTGCGCTTCGGTGACGCTCTCGGCGAAGGCATCCCAGGACATGACGGCCTCGATGGCGGCGAACGGATCGCGGCCCGCCTGCTTGGCCTCGATCAGCGCCTGGCCGATGCGGCCGAACAGCCGCACCTTGGCGTTGATCGCCTTGCCGGACGCCTGGAATTGCTGCTGATGCTTGTTCTTGGCGGCGTTGAACAGCTTGCCCAGGATGCGGTCGTGCAGGTCGATGATTTCGTCGGTGACGGTGGCCATGCCCTCGATGGCAAGCGCCACCAGGGTGGCATAGCGTCGCTGCGCCTCGAACTTGGCCAGGTCGGCGGGCGTCATCTGGCCACCCTCACGGGCGATCTTGAGCAGGCGGTTCTGGTGCACCGACCGCTCGATGCCAGAAGGCAGGTCGAGCGCCTGCCACGCTTTGAGGCGTTCGATGTGTTCCAGCATGTGCCGCGAATTCGGTTTGACGGGCGATTGGCGCAGCCAGGCCAGCCAGGTCGTTTTGCCGTTGTCCCGACGCTTGAGCAGATCGTCGAGGCGGCGGCGATGCGCGTCCGACAGCGGTTCGGCCAAGGCATCGTAGATGCGCCGGTTGGCGCGGGTGATTGCTTCGGCGCTCGCCCGCTCGACGGCGTTGAGGGCAGGCAGAATGACCGACTGCTGCCGCAGGTGCTCGATCAAGGTGCTGGCCAGCACGATGCCCTTGTCGGTCTGCAAGGCCATCTCGGTCAGCAACTGGACGGCCTGCCGGTAGTGGCCCATGGTAAAGGGCTGGAAGCCGAACACCGTTTGCAGTTCGACCAGGTGCTCGCGCCGGGTCTGCTCCCGCTGCCCGTATTCGTCCCAGCTTTCGACGCTGACCTTGAGCTGGTCGGCGACCAGTTTCAACAAGGGCGGAAACGGCGGCTCATCGACGCCCAGGATGACACCAGGAAAGCGCAGGTAACAGAGCTGCACGGCGAAGCCCAGCCGGTTGGCCGGGCCGCGCCGCTGCCGGATGATGGAGAGGTCGGTTTCGCTGAACGTGTAGTGACGGATCAACTCATCCTTGGTGTCCGGCAACGCCAGCAGGCTTTCGCGCTCGGCGGCGGACAGGATTGAACGACGTGGCATATTTACTGATCCGTTCTCAAGTATTGATACAGGGTTTCGCGACTGATTCCGAATTCACGAGCCAGCTTGGTCTTTTGCTCGCCAGCCTCGACACGTTGGCGCAGTTCGGCAATACGCTCAGACGACAGGGATTTCTTCCTGCCACGGTAGGCCCCGCGCTGCTTGGCGAGCGCGATGCCCTCGCGCTGCCGCTCGCGGATCAAGGCGCGTTCGAACTCGGCGAACGCGCCCATTACCGACAGCATCAGGTTCGCCATCGGCGAGTCCTCGCCGGTGAAGGTCAAATGCTCCTTAAGGAACTCGATGCGTACGCCGCGCTGGGTGAGGCCCTGCACCAGGCGGCGCAGGTCGTCGAGGTTGCGCGCCAGACGATCCATGCTGTGCACCACGACCGTGTCGCCTTCGCGCACGAAGGCGAGCAGCCGTTCCAGTTCGGGCCGCCGTGTGTCCTTGCCCGACGCCTTGTCGGTGAACACTTTATCCACCTGGATCTGTTCGAGCTGCCGTTCTGGGTTCTGGTCGAAGCTGCTGACGCGGACGTAACCGATGCGCTTGCGCTTCGAAGCGTTGATAACACTCCAACCCGCAGAAGTGCTCGACGTATTCCGCGCCTTCCGGGGTGAAGGCGGCATCGAGCGGGATTTCCTTGCAGCACACGCAGCAACTGGTGGTGGTCGAGTCACTTGCATTCATGGTGGCACCCCTCCATTGACTGACGAAGACGGCGAATGCCGCCGCCGGCATTGGCTTCGCGAACAGGAAGCCTTGTCCTGTGTCGCAGTCCGCTTGTCGCAATAGATCAAGACTCGCCGATGTTTCCACGCCTTCAGCCACCACATCCATGCCCAGCCCGTGCGCAAGCTGAATCACGGTGTGCACGATGGTTTGGTCGCGGCGGTCGTTGGCGAGCCCGGCGACAAACGATTGGTCGATCTTGAGCGTGCTGATTGGGCAGCACTTCAGATGTTGCAGACAGGAATACCCCGTCCCGAAGTCATCGGCGGCGAAGCGCACACCGATCTGCCGCAAGGCGTCCAGGGCGGGGAAGATCGCCGGATCACCAAACGCGACCGATTCGGTCAGCTCGATTTCGAGATACTCGGCGGGCAACTCGGCATCAGCCAGCACGCCCTTTACCCACCCGTCGAAGTCCGGTCCCACTTGGCTCGCCGAAACATTGACGGCCAGCCGGAACGGTCGCCATGCCAGCATTCGCCAGTCACGCATCTGGCGGCAGGCTTCGCCCAGCACCCAAGCGCCGATTTCAGGCATCAGGCCGGACGATTCGACCACGGGCAGGAACTGGCCCGGTGGCAATAGTCCAAGCGTCGGATGACGCCAGCGCAACAGGGCTTCCGCGCCGACAATCCCACCACTGCGCAGATCGACGACGGGCTGGTAGTGCAGTTCAAGCTGCCCGCGCTCGACCGCTTGGGCCAGTTCCGGCGTCGTCCATCCATCCGGCCGGAAAGCGCTCATTCTCTTTCCCTGAATGCCCGCAACGCCCGCGACAGGGACAGAAGGAACAGGCCGGTCAAACCGAGCGCCGCGATGACCCAATGCTCGCCGAGGAAAGCACCGGCGGTTGTGCCGGCCAGCACGACAGCGAGGATGGGCAGGTGGCAGGGGCAAGTCAGCACAGCCAGTCCGCCCCACAGGTAGCCGGTGATCGGTTTGTGCGTCTCGGACGGCAAGCGCTCGGGGTTGTTCATGGCAGACTCTCCGCGTGCTGTGCCGGCTCGGTCGGCAGGGTGGCCAACTGCACTTCCAGATCGGCCAACGCTTCGCGCCGACGCTCGACGAACTGACGCAGCAGGGCAAGCTGCGCGGCCGCTTCGTCGCCGTCCGCCGCATCCAGCGCCCGGCACAGCCGCGCCAGCGCGTCGAGGCCGATGCCCGCCTCGAAGGCCGCCCGCACGAAGCACAGCCGTTGCAAGGCGGCGTCATCGAACAAGCCGTAGCCGCCTGGTGTGCACGCCACCGGGCGCAGCAATCCGCGCAGCAGGTAGTCGCGCACGATATGCACGCTCACCCCGGCATCAAGAGCCAGCCGGGACACCGTGTAGGCGTTCATTGAACACCTCCTTTTTCTCACCCGGCGCAGCAGGAAAGCTGCTTCACATCCTTGTTGAAGGTCTGCGCCGCGAGCTTCAACCCCTCGACCATCGTCAGGTAGGGGAACAACTGGTCGGCCAGTTCCTGCACCGTCATGCGGTTGCGAATGGCCAGAGCCGCCGTCTGGATCAGTTCACCCGCTTCCGGCGCGACCGCTTGTACGCCGATCAGCCGATGGCTGCCTTCCTCGATAACCAACTTGATGAAGCCGCGTGTGTCGAAGTTGGCGAGCGCACGCGGCACGTTGTCCAAGGTCAAGGTGCGGCTGTCGGTCTCGATCCCGTCGTGGTGGGCTTCCGCCTCGCTGTAGCCCACGGTCGCCACTTGCGGATCGGTGAACACCACGGCCGGCATTGCGGTCAGGTCGAGCGCCGCATCGCCGCCGGTCATGTTGATCGCGGCACGGGTGCCGGCCGCTGCCGCCACATAGACGAACTGCGGCTGGTCGGTGCAGTCGCCGGCCGCGTAGATGTTCGGGTTGCTCGTGCGCATGCCTTGGTCGATGACGATGGCACCTTGCGCATTGACAGTGACCCCCGCTGCGTCCAGCGCGAGGCTGCGCGTGTTCGGTGTCCGACCGGTGGCAACCAGCAGTTTGTCGGCGCGCAATTCACCGTGCGTGGTGGTCAGCACGAATTCACCGTCCATATGGGCGACCTGGCTGGCTTGCGTGTGCTCCAGCACCTCGATGCCCTCGGCACGGAAAGCGGCTGTCACCGCCTCGCCGATGGCCGGGTCTTCACGGAAGAACAAGGTATTGCGCGCCAGGACCGTGACCTTGCTGCCCAGCCGGGCAAAGGCTTGCGCCAGCTCCAGCGCCACCACCGACGAGCCGATTACGGCAAGGCGTTCGGGAATGGTGTCGCTCGCCAGGGCCTCGGTGGAAGTCCAGTAGGGTGACTCTTTCAAGCCCGGAATCGGCGGGACCGCCGGGCTGGCACCCGCGGCGACCAGGCAGCGGTCGAACATCACGACGCGCTCGCCACCCTCGTTCAAACGGACGGTAAGGCTCTGGTCGTCCTTGAAGCGCGCCTCACCGTGCACAACGGTGATGGCCGGATTACCGCCCAGGATGCCTTCGTACTTGGCGTGCCGCAGTTCGTCGACGCGGGCCTGCTGCTGGGCCAGCAGCTTACTGCGGTCAATCGTAGGCACAGTTGCCGCAATACCGCCATCGAACGGGCTTTCCCGGCGCAGATGGGCGATGTGGGCGGCGCGGATCATGATCTTGGACGGCACACAGCCGACATTGACGCAGGTGCCGCCGATGGTGCCGCGCTCGATCAGCGTGACCTGCGCGCCTTGCTCGACGGCCTTCAGCGCCGCCGCCATCGCGGCTCCACCGCTGCCAATGACCGCTACCTGCACCGGGGGCTCGTTGCCACTGTGCTTTTCGGCGGCGGCCATCCATCCCCGCACCTTGTCGAGCAGTCCGACGCGGTTGTCCGCCAGTGGCGCATCGGCTAGCGTTGCCTTGTAGCCCAGTCCGGCCACGGCGGCAGTCAGCGCGTCCGGCGATGTGCCCGGCACGATGGCGAGTTGCGCTGTGCCCTTCGGATAGGACACCAGCGCCGACTGCACGCCTGGCACTTTTTCCAGCGCTTCCTTGACGTGCGCCGCGCACGAGTCGCAAGTCATGCCGGTGATTTTTAGATGGGTCATGCAACAGATCCTTTATCGTTTGTGGCGCCAGACAATGACGTCCGTTGTGCTGCGGTGCCGTTTTCAGTGACTCACTGCTTGACGCTGGACGGATAGCCCGCGTCTGCGGTTGCCTTGGTCAGCTTCTGCACGCTGGTCTTGGCATCGTCGAAGGTGACGACCGCTTGGCGTGTCTCGAAAGTCACGTCAACTTTGCTGACGCCTTCGACCTTGGAAATCGCCTTCTTGACAGTGATCGGGCAGGCGGAGCAGGTCATGCCCGGTACGGACAGCGTGACGGTCTGGGTGGCGGCCCAGACGGGGGCAACAACGGCGGCGAGGGCGAGGGAGGCAAACAGTTTCTTCATGGTGAACTCCGATCAGTAGAAAAATGGCATGACGTAGGGAAATCCGAGCGCGACCAGAACCAGCGCGGCCACGATCCAGAAAATGAGCTTGTAAGTAGCTCGCACTTGGGGAATCGCGCAGACCTCACCCGGTTTGCAGGCCGCTGCCTGCCGGTAGATGCGCCGCCAGGCGAAGAACAACGCCACCAGCGCCACGCCGATAAAGATGGGGCGATAGGGATCCAACACCGCCAAGTTGCCGATCCAAGCGCCGCTGAACCCCAAGGCGATCAGAACCAACGGCCCGAGGCAGCAAGCCGAGGCGAGGATGGCGGCAAGCCCTCCAGTGAAGAGCGCGCCGCGCCCGGTTTTTGGTTCAGACATGCGCTTGTCCTTTCGAATTGAAATTGGATAGCGTAACCTTACTTCCGTACTCATGTACGGAGTCAAGCGATATGGAAAACAATTTGGAGAACCTGACCATTGGCGTTTTCGCCAAGGCGGCCGGGGTCAATGTGGAGACCATCCGTTTCTATCAGCGCAAGGGCTTGTTGCTGGAGCCTGACAAGCCCTATGGCAGCATCCGCCGCTATGGCGAGGCGGATGTAACGCGGGTGCGCTTCGTGAAATCAGCCCAGCGGCTGGGCTTCAGCCTGGATGAGATCGCCGAGCTGCTGCGGCTGGAGGATGGCACCCATTGCGAGGAAGCCAGCAGTCTGGCCGAGCACAAGCTCAAGGACGTGCGCGAGAAAATGGCTGACCTGGCGCGCATGGAGGCCGTGCTGTCTGAGTTGGTGTGCGCCTGCCATGCGCGAAGGGGGAACGTTTCCTGCCCGCTGATCGCGTCACTACAGGGTGGAGCAAGCTTGGCAGGTTCGGCTATGCCTTAGCGTGCTTTATTTTCCGTTTTCTGAGACGACCCCTAGAGGCAAAAGAGCAGCACCGGAAGCCAGTCAACCTGGACGGATGACTGGCTCCCCTCACACTTGTGCAAGTGTCAAACTGGCATGGGCGTCAACCTGTCAGAGCCCGTGAGCGCCGTCGGTGAAGACGTCTCGCGCCCCAATACGTGCTCCGTCGGTGAAAACGTCACGCTTGTCGATGCGCGCGCCGCCGGCGTACACGTCGCTGGCTGAGGCTCCGGCGCGTGCGCCGTCCGTGAAGGGATCGCGAGGGCGATGGACCTGCCCCTCGGCGGGAGCGGCCACGGCAGTGCCTGCGAGGATCGAGAGTGCGGCGGTAAGAATGGCAGTGTGAAGCTTCTTCATGGAAAGTTCTCCGGAGTCATGTTGGCGAGTCTGTCTCGCTCACCGTGTGCACAGTCTATCGGCCCGACACGATCAGTCGAATGACTCGAATATTACGAACCGGTCATCTGAGGGAAATGCGTCCAAAGCAGGCGAATTCTGTACGGCACAACGGTGTCAAGATCATTGCAACTTGGTCATTTGAAACGTTGATAAATTGATCGCTTATCCTCGCAATGACGCGGAGTGGGGTAGGCTAGTCTGCCCTCTTCCGAATGCGTTGGAGAGGCGAGATGGAAACCGCATTTATCCAGAATGCTGCGCGTAGCGCGGAAAACGCTCATGAACTGGCGCTCAGGCTGCGCACTCGCCGGCTGGAGTTTCTGGCAGCCAATATCGCCAACGCGGATACCCCGAACTACAAGGCGCGGGACATCGACTTTGGCGCCGAATTGGAACGGGCGATGGCAAGCGGCAATGCGTTTGTGGGCATGGCGACGACTTCGCGGCGGCATTTGGAGTCCCGTCCGTCAGCGGCGGAGGAGGCATTGCTCTACCGGGTGCCGATGCAGTCCGGCATCGATGGCAATACGGTCGAGATGGACGTCGAGCGCGTGGCATTTGCGGAGAATGCGGTGCGTATGCGGTTTTCCATTCAGAAGACGGCGGGTGAATACAAGGACATGCTCAAGCTCTACCAGGATATGCGTCCCTAGGCGGTATCCACGGATACTCACTAGTAGGAGTAGAAACTCAAAGCATGGCAACTCTTGCGGGCCCACGTTTGATGGGTAGTCGGTGGCAGGAATGTCTGGTACAAACGGCCCGCGAAGGATGTCGTGCTGCGCCGGATTTGCGTGCGGTGCTTCCTTGGCGCGTTCGATCTTGGATCGGAAAGGTTAGTGTCGGAATGGAGAAACGTCGTCAGAAGCGATTGCGCGCCCACATCAAGGAGTTTGTCCTTCCGCCAATTACCGATGGGCTCGTGCTAGGGCGCGCCTCGCCAATTGGACACGTTGCGGTCGGGCGAGCACTCAGTTTGCTGTCAACCACGGCCTTCGAGCATATAGAAATCGACGACGACGTGATTTCTGACATCCTCATTCGAAAGGCGATTCTCAGAAAGATCCCCGCCGCAGAGCTCAAGACGTTCATCCTGGATGAGATCAAACCGGCCATGGGAGCCGAGGAAATCCTTCACCTGGCGCTGGAAGTCGAGTTGTTCGTGGATCAAAAGCTGGGATAAGGCTTGCAGATGGACACATTGCTTGTTTCGGAGTGCCTCGACCTGACGGCACGCCGCGTTGCGCTCGACCAGCGATATCGGGATCTGGTCGGGGTCAATCAGACATCGACGAACGTCTTCTCGGTCTTCGATGACGACGGCACGTTTCTCGGTGTCGTGACGGACCGGCAGGCGACGCTTTTTCCAGCACGGATTTTCGCGGATCTGATCGCACGACGTCCACCCGAGCCCGTGCAGGGGCATGCCAGCGCGATCCAGTTGCTCAAGCGCATGCGTAAGGAAGCTTGTGAGCACCTACCCGTCTTCGATGCGCAAGGGCGATACATCGGCATTGTCTCCATGGCGTCCTTGCTGGCCGAGTTCGTTTGTCGCAGTGACATCAATCGTCGTGAACGCGAGGCGCTGGTTAGCCAATTGCGTACTGAGCTGGAAAACCGCAAGATATCGGCCAATGTGCTCGAGTCAACTAGTGACGCGGTGCTGGTAACGGACGCTCGCTTGCGCATCCAGTACATCAATCGTGCCTTCACAGCCGCGACGGGCTATCCCGGCGCGGATATTGTCGGGCGGCCGGCCGGATTCTTACGGTCTGGCCGGCATGGACGGGGCTTCTACGCGGAGATATTTGCAACCCTGCGCGATGGCGGACGCTGGGAAGGGGAGGTCTGGCTATTGCGGGCGGACGGCTCGATCGCGCCCGACTGGGTAACGATCAAGACGGTTCACGACGAGCATGGCGAAGTGTTCAGTTTCGTGGCGATGTTCGCGGACATCATGCAGCGCGAAAGCCTGCGCGCCCAGTACATGCACCTTGCCTACTACGACAGCCTGACCGGTCTGCCAAATCGACGCTTGTTCCAGGACCGGCTTGGCCATGCGATCGAACGTTCGGCGAACAAGGGTACGGAATTTTCCCTGCTTTTCCTTGACCTCAACCGGTTCAAGGACGTGAACGATACACTGGGCCACTCGTTTGGCGATCGGCTACTCGAGGTGGTCGGGGAGCGCTTCAAGCGACTGGTGAAGGAAGCGGATTTTGTCGGCCGTATCGGCGGCGATGAATTCACATTCATTCTGCACGACACCGCGGATCCTGCTCAGGTCGAGTCGATCGCGCGGCGGATCTTCGATGAACTGGCCAAGCCGATTGTCCTGAACGGTACGCAAAGCTACGTCTCCGCGAGCATTGGGGTCAGCCGATTTCCCGCCGATGGCACGACCGCAGAAGCGCTGATCATGAATGCCGATGCGGCGATGTACCGCGCCAAGGAGGATGGCATCGGCGCTTGTCATTTTTTTTCTCGCGGCCTGCATACGAAGGTGCTCAAGCGCCTCGACATCTCCAACGCGCTGCACCGCGCGCTCGAGGCCAACGAATTTTCGCTGGCCTGGCAACCCCAGGTGTCGCTCACCACGGGCAAGGTCATCGGTGCGGAAGTCTTGCTCCGCTGGATGCGAGATGGCAGCGTTCCCGTCTCGCCGGCCGAATTCATTCCGGTAGCCGAAGAGACCGGGGTAATCGGCGCGATCGGGGATTGGGTATTGCGCGAATCCTGTCGATACGTCGCGAAGCTCGAGGCACTGGCGATCGATCCGGAATTCAGGGTGGCGGTGAACTTCTCGCCCTTGCAACTGAGTTGGCACAGGCAGGAGCCTGTGCTGCAGACTATCGCGCAGTTTGGCGTTGATTGTCGGCGCTTCAAGATTGAGCTGACGGAGAACGCGTTGTTCGTGCACGAGGAAGGGCTGCTAGAATTTGTGCGGGAGCTGGGCGCCGCGGGCGTCGGAATTGCCATCGACGATTTCGGGACTGGATACAGCAATCTGTCCAGTCTGAAGCACTTACCGGTCACCGAACTCAAGATTGATCGCGCCTTTATCCATGACATGCAAGGCTCGCACAGCGACAGGCAAATCGTGCAGGCCATGATTAGCATGGCGCATATGCTTGGGCTGCGCGTCGTGGCCGAAGGGGTCGAGTACGTTTGGCAAGTGTCGGTGTTGCGGGAGTTTGGCTGCGAGGTGGGGCAAGGCTACCTGTTCAGCCGGCCGATCGACTTTGACGCGCTGGTCAAGCTACTCGATGCGCCCGCCGTCGACGTACAGGCGATGCTTGCCGACGGCTAGGCGATCTTTGGCGTCCCGACGGTCGGCACGACCGCGCGGATGGCTCGTGGCGGGGACTCCCGCACTGCGCTCGATCTCCGGGCGATGTGGCGAGATTTAGATGTGCCGTAATCTCGCCAGCATGACTGTGCCGGCCGCCATGGTGATGGTGGCGAATGCGAAGCCGAGGACAGGTGATAGCGCCGACCAGATGAGACCGACGCCGGCGCTCGAGATGAACTTCGCCGTGCCGTTCGTGGTGCCGAGCGCGCCGATGCTCATGGCCAAGGTGTCAGCCGACACCATCTCGGCGATCACCGTCGGCTCCAGGGCTTCCTGGACGGCCGTGTACAGGCCCGCAAGCAGGAAGACGGCCGCGAGCAGTGCGAGGGTGTTGACGTGGAGCCAGAACGTGATGGCCATGAGCAGGCCGGTCATCGCGCCTAGCGCATAGCCAAGCACGAGAATGCGCAGCGCACCGACGCGATCCGCCAGCATGCCGACTGGAAATGACGCCGCCGATTGCACGACGTTTCGCCAGACGTAGAGGCCACCGGCGATTTGCGCGGCCTGCACGATGCCGAGTGCGGGGGTCAGCAATTTCGTGGCGCCGAGGATCAACAGGCTGTGGGAGAAATCACCCATGCCAAACAACCCGACGGCGCCGAGATAGCGCTTGAATTTTGGCGGAAGGCCGCGCAAGGCCCGGAAAAATCGCAGCCCGGGATTTGGGGAAAATGCCGGATCCTTGACGAAGCCGAGGAAAGCCAGGACGGCCAGAACCCCCGGGATGACACTTAGCCATAGGACCAGACGGAACGGACCGATGGGGTCGTTCCACCCATGATGGCTTTGGGCCCAGCCAAGCAATGCGACACCAAGCAGCGGTCCGACTACTGCGCCAATCGTATCCATAGCCCGATGAAACCCGAAGGCACGGCCTCGCGCGCGCGGCGGGATTGCCTGGATGACAATCGCGTCGCGAAGCGGGCCGCGCAGCCCTTTTCCGAACCAGGAAATGATTCGCCCCACAAGTAGCATTGGCCACGCCGTGGCCAATGCGATTGCGATCTGACCCGCAGGCGTCAGGGCGTAGCCGACCAGCACCAGAAGCTTTCGATGTCCGAGCTTGTCGGCGACGTAACCCGAAATCATCTTGGTAAAGCTCGCCACCGCATCGGCCAGGCCTTCGATAAGTCCCAGAACCGCCGCCGGGATCCCGAGTATTGCCAGGAAGCCGGGCAGGATGACGGTGGTGGTCTCGTAGCAGAAATCGCCTAGTGCACTCGTGAGCCCGGCACCGACAACGGTGCGATTCAGCCATTCTCGCTGCAGCGGCACGGGGGCTGCCGGGGGCTTGTCATTCGACAGCGGTGCGGTGTCCTTTGAATCTGTCATGCTGTCTCGCGATCGGGCGCATTGCCCACGACGATCGAAACCAAAGTTGGCCAAGGCCGGGCTGACGAAAACGCTGAGCGCACTGGTCTGGCGCGGCGCTGTCCAGGAAATCCCTAAAGTCTGCAATCACAAGTCGCCACAGGCGCGGTGTGGATTGTCGGCGTCGAATCCATGACATCGTTCGCATCTGTTGGAAAAAGGCCGCGCCGCCGTGCATGTTGTCCGATGTTGCCGCAGATAGCAACGGGTGCGGCGCCTGGTAATTTCCCCGTCATGTTTGCGACAGGTCATCTCCATAAAATCGAATGTCAGCCTTCTGACCGCGCGCATGGATGTGTGAGTCGGATACGCGTCCAGACGACTTCGCCAGCACGCCGCCGCATCGCGCGTGGGCTCAACGCCAGCCTGGGTGAGTACGAGGATTCTGCAAAGCGATGGAGGGCCCCTTGCGGGAGGGCCTCCGATTTCAATCTGAGGCCGGCGATGCGATCGTGCGTGAGATGTGGCAATGCATTGTCCACGCAGGGGTGGCATTGCTGGTCCTGCGACTGGCAGCCGCCGTCGACATCAGGCATTGTGTGCCTCGCACCCGAACTGATCGGGGATCACGATGGGAATCAAGCGTCGCTGTTGCGGGAATTTGCGCACGTTGAAGACCGGAACTTCTGGTTTGCATATCGCCGCCGACTGATCATCGAGGCCTTGTCTCGGTGGTTCCCGCAGATTGAGTCATTCTTGGATCTGAGCTGCGGTGCGGGAAAATTCCTGGATGATTTCCGGACATGCTATCCGGCCGCCACGCTGGTCGCGGCCGACCGTTGCGTGGATGCACTACGCGAGGTGCGCCGGGAATATGGCTTTTCCTGTTTGCAGATGGATCCTATGCACCTGCCGTTCGCGGACGCCTTTGACGTCATCGGGGCGTTCGACGTCCTGCAGCATGCCGCGTCAGACGGGATAGTGCTTGACCAGTTGCGTAAGGCTTGTCGCCAGGGTGGCGGTATTGTCGTGACCGTACCGCATCAACGAACGCGACGACTGCGCGGCAATGCCCCGAGGGCGCCAGAAGCGCGCTACACGCTTCCCGCACTGATTCGCAAGGTCAATGCCGCAGGTTTCACTGTCGTACACAGCCAGACATTCTGCACGTTGGCATTGCCGCTTATGACGCTGAGCATGAGCAAGCAAAGGACGCGTCCGTTCCCCATGGCGGTTGGCGACCATCGACGCCGTGGTCCCATCCTGAATGACATGTTTGGCGGACTCTGCATGATCGAGAGGCAATTGGAGAAGGGCGGCGTGCGGTTCGCCAATGGCGATGGTGCGCTGATCGTCGCCGTGCGCCGATTCGCTTGAGGATGGCGTTCACTGAGTACGCACGAGAGGCGGCCTGCCACACAGGGCGATTGGAAACTTGAACCGATATTACGTCTTCGATTTGCCGCATGGCGTGCTGTCCTCGCTATTGCTGGTTGCCGTGCTCTGCATCATTGCGTTCCTGGCATTTGTCATCTATCTGAATCGCACCTATGGTCGCGGGCGCCCGCGGCTGCCGCGCCGGGGCCGGCCCCGAAAGAGCCCTCGCTCTGGCCGTCGGAAATAACGGCGGCCTACCCGCGTTCGTACAACTTGGCGTCGCCGCTGTTGGGCCGCAGCACTGTCCGCAAGGTCATTTGCGCAAGCGCCCTGGTTTGGGACTCTTGCTGCGGTGCTTGCGAGGCGGCGGTTGGCTGCGATGCAGGTGCCGGGCTAGCAGGACAATCAAGCTGAGGATGGTCACCAGCCCGACCAGAATTACCGCGACGACCGCGGGCGGCAGATGCAGGATGGGAGGCGGACGCATACGGGGATTTTCGGGCCTGGTGTGCTAGCTGTCCAGAAGGTGGGTCGCGGCGATTTGCCGACGGAGGGTGCCCTACGTGTTGCGGGAGCTCACCAGCGCGGTGTCTTGATATTGTGGCGGCACCTCGAGCAAACGCCCGGGAAGTGCCGTAGGGCGGGTGCCCTCTCATGGATGCGCGCCGCACTGGTGAACGTTCCCAATGCACTGAAGACTGGCCTGGCGGCCCCCGGGACTCGCCAGGCACAGTTGCTACACGGCCCGCTCCAGTTCTGCCTGCTTGGCGGTGGTGGAGGGCGAGGGCAACAAGCGCCGGCGCAGCAACAGATATACGGCGGGCACGACGAACATCGATAGCAGCGGCGCTGTCACCATGCCACCCACCATTGGCGCAGCAATCCGTTGCATGACCTCAGACCCTGTGCCATGTGACCACATGATCGGAATCAGGCCCGCCAGGATGACCGCCACCGTCATCGCCTTCGGCCGGACGCGCAATACCGCACCCTCCTGGATGGCGTCGAGCAACGCATCTAGCGTATCTTCACCGCGCGCCAACCGGTCGTGCCACGCGTGCTTGAGATACAGCAGCATGATGACGCCGAACTCTGCGGCCACACCCGCAAGCGCGATGAACCCAACTATCCCAGCCACAGAGAGGTTGTAGCGCAACAGATACAGCAGCCAGAAGCCGCCTATTAGGGCCAAGGGGAGCGTGCCCATGATCAGCATGGCTTCATCCAGCCGGCCGAAAACTAGATAGAGCAGTACGAAGATGATCAGCAAGGTAAAGGGGACGACGACCTTGAGTTTGGCCGTAGCACGCTCCAGATACTCGAACTGGCCTGACCAACTGAGGGCATACCCGGCGGGCATTGGTACGGCCTTCGCCACGGCGGCCTGCATGTCACGCACGGTGGACCGAAGATCTCTGCCGCGAATGTCAACATATACCCAACCGGAAAGACGTGCGTTCTCACTGCGCAACATCGGTGGGCCCTGCATGACAGTAATGCGGGCCACATCGGCCAGCGCAATCTGTAAGCCGCTGTCGGTCACAATTGGCAGGCGCCGCAGTGCATCGATGGAGTCCCGATCGTCGCGCGGATACCGAACGTTGATGGGGAATCGTGCGAGTCCATCGACCACCTCACCAACGGTTTCACCCCCGATGGCCGAGGAAACAATCGATTGGACGTCCTCGATGTTCAGACCGTAGCGGCCTGCTGCCGCGCGGTCGATGTCGACATCGATGTAGCGCCCGCCCGTGAGCCGTTCGGCCAGCGCAGATGTCACGCCGGGGACTGTCTTGACGGCCTCTTCAATACGTGTGGCGAGTCTGTCGATCTCCTTGAGGTCCGTGCCGGCGACCTTGATACCCACGGGACTCTTGATGCCGGTCGCGAGCATGTCAATGCGATTGCGGATCGGCGGTACCCAGATATTGGACAGGCCCGGTACCTTGACAATGCGGTCCAATTCTTCGACCAGCTTGTCGGTTGTCATGCCGGGACGCCACTGATCCTTCGGCTTAAAGCGAATGGTCGTCTCGAACATCTCAATCGGCGCGGGGTCCGTCGCACTGTCGGCGCGGCCGGCTTTGCCAAACACGGACGCCACTTCAGGGACCGTCTTGATCAGCCGGTCGGTCTGTTGCAGCAACTGCGACGCCTTGCCGGCCGCAAGCCCTGGCAGAGCGGAGGGCATGTAGAGCAGATCGCCTTCGTCCAGCGGTGGCATGAATTCCCCGCCAGTGCGCATGATGGGCCAGGCGGTCGCAACCAGGAGCACGCCCGCCAGCGCCACGGTGGTCTTGGGGTACCTGAGCACCTTGTTGAGCAGCGGGTGATAAGCGCGGATCAGCAGGCGGTTGAGAGGATTGGCTTGCTCGGAAGGGATCTTGCCACGAATCATATAGCCCATTAGCACGGGGATCAATGTGACGGAGAGACCCGCCGCCGCCGCCATGGAGTAGGTTTTGGTGAACGCCAATGGCGAGAACAACCTGCCCTCCTGTGCCTCCAGGGTAAAGACTGGAATGAACGACAGGGTGATGATCAGCAATGAGACGAACAGGGCAGGACCGACCTCTGCGGCCGACTCACCGATAAGGCGCCATCGCTCTTGCGCCTCAAGTTCTTGCTGTGGATGCTTGACGTGCCAGTGTTCCAGGTGCTTATGGGCGTTCTCGATCATGACGACCGCGGCGTCGACCATCGCGCCGACTGCGATTGCAATACCCCCCAGTGACATGATGTTGGCGTTCACGCCCTGATAGCGCATGACAAGGAATGCCGCCAGCACGCCAAGCGGCAACGAGATGATGGCGACCAGTGCCGAGCGCAAGTGAAAGAGAAAGAGCAGGCAGACCACTGCGACGACCGCAAACTCCTCCAGCAGCTTGGTGGTGAGGTTGTCGACTGCGCGACTGATCAGCGCCGACCGGTCGTAGACGGTGACGACCTCGACGCCGTCAGGCAGGCTTTTCTGCAAGGTCTGCAGTTTGGCCTTGACGGCGTTGATCGTCTCCAGCGCGTTCTTCCCCGATCGCAGGATAATGACCCCGCCCGCGACTTCGCCTTGGCCGTTGAGCTCCGCGATGCCGCGGCGCATCTCTGGGCCCAGTTGAATCACGGCGACATCGCCCAGTCTGACCGGAATACCGGCGTCGCTCGTCACGATCGGCACCTGCCGAAAGTCATCCAGCGTCTTCAGGTACCCGGTAGCGCGCACCATGTATTCGGCTTCACCCAGTTCCAATACTGAGCCCCCGGTTTCCTGATTGGCCCCCTTGAGTGCGGCCAGCACCTTCCCTTGTGACAGGTTGTAGGCGCGAAGCCGGTCGGGCAACAGCACAATTTGGAACTGCTTGACCATCCCGCCCAACGAGGCAACCTCTGCGACATTGGGCAAGGACTTGAGCTCAAATCGCAAGAACCAGTCCTGAAGGGCGCGCAGCTGTGACAGGTCATGCTGTCCGCTCTTGTCCACGAGCGCGTACTCATAGACCCAACCCACGCCGGTAGCGTCGGGACCAAGCGCAGGCTTGGCGGCGGCCGGCAGCCGGGACTGGACCTGGTTCAAGTACTCAAGAACGCGTGAACGGGCCCAGTACAGGTCGGTGCCGTCCTCGAACAATACGTAGACATAGGAGTCGCCGAAGAACGAGTATCCGCGCACGGTCTTCGCGCCGGGCACCGACAGCATCGTGGTGGTCAGCGGATAGGTGACCTGGTTCTCCACAATCTGGGGAGCCTGCCCAGGGAATGGGGTGCGAATGATGACCTGCACGTCGGAGAGGTCGGGCAGGGCATCCAGTGGCGTACTTCGCACGGCCCAAAGCCCCCACGCGGTCAGCATCACCGTGGCAAGAAGGACCAGGAAGCGGTTGCGGATGGACGCAAGGATCAGACTGGCGATCATGGCTTGGCTCCCGCGGTCTGGACTTGCGGCGCGACGGTGACGAGCGTCGCCATGCCGTGGGGATCCAACCGGAAGCTGAACGCGACGCGATCGCCCGCTTTCAGTCCCTGCGGAAGGCCGGCAGGTGGCGCGGCAAACTCCATTGTCATGGCGCCCCACTGGGCTGACGGGATGGCCTCGTGAGCGATGATCAGGCTGCGCTCGCCGATGGACTGGATGCGCCCTACTGCACGATGCTCGGGGCCAGCGGCCGACGCCTCGGAGGCGGCGCTGTCAACCGGGGGGCCGGAAGTAGTTTCCTGCATGCGTGCGACGGTCCCGCGCAGGCTCGCTTCTGAATCAATGAGGAACTGTCCGGAAACCACGACTTGCTGGCCCGCCTTCAGGCCCTCGAGGATCTCGCTCTGGCCACCGGCGGTTGCGCCCGCCTTGACTTCTACCGGATCAAATCCACCTTCGCCTTTGGCCACCATGGCAATGGTGCGCGCTCCGGTCCGGATTAGTGCCTCGCTGGGCACGAGCAGCCGTTCTGTTGCGCCCGCCGGCACCATGCGTACCGACACGAACATGCCCGGCAACAGTTTCCTGTCCTTGTTCTGCAGTTCGATCCGTACCTTGATCGTGCGCGTACCGGCGCTGACGTCCGGCAAGATCGTGTCCACCTTGCCGGGCAGCGCCAGATTCGGCAGCGCCGTGGTGCTTGCCATTACCGCCTGGCCAGGCCGCAGGGCAGCCGCCTGGCTTTCAGGCACTTCGGCGAGCACCCACACCGTTGCCAGGCTGGCGATGCGAAAGAGCGTCATGCCAGGGGGAACGGTCATGCCGTCCCGAGCGCCGACCTCAGTGACAATGCCGTCGACCGCGCTATTGACCGTGAGCCGCGGTTGGAGCTTGCCGCTTGCCTGCACTACGCGGATCTGGCCGTCTGTCATGCCTACCTGCCGCATGCGCGCCACCGCGGCGTCGCGCAGTTCGGGCTGCGGGTTACCCGGCATGCGCGCGACGGCCAGGTACTCTTCCTGCGCCGCCACCCAGTCTGGCGAATAGACCTGGGCGAGCGCCTGGCCTTTGCGGACCGTTTCCATGGTGGTCCGCACGTAAGTGTGTTCGACGAACCCGGTGGTTCGCGCCTGAATGACTTCGATGCCGCGCTCGTTGATGGCGACATTGCCGGGGACCTGCAGGGCCATCTCCAGCCGGCCGAGCTTTACTTCCGCGGTCCGGACGCCGAGGTTCTGCGTCACGCGGCCGTCGATGCGCACCGCGGCGCCGTCGGCATTTTCCTCTTCATACACCGGTATCAGCGGCATATCCATGTAAGGGGATTTGCCCGGCTTGTCAAAGCGCTGCCCCGGTACCATCGGGTCGCGCCAGTAGAGAATCCGTTTGCCGGTCTTGAGCTCGGCGCCCGCGGCCGGATCATGGCCGTCGTGGGGCCCATTGACCGTTGCGGATCCGGAAGCTTGCTGATGACGTTGCTGTTGTCCAAGGTAATATGCGCCACCCAGGCCCGCCGCAACGGCGAGACTCATCGCGACGCGCGCGATTGCGGTCGTTTTCATGGTTGATCCCCTTGCGTGGATGCCGGCATTGCTTCAGTCGCAAGCGGCATCAGGAAATTGAGCTCGGCCCACAGCCGGGCCGTCGCGGCCTCCAACTTCAGGCGTTCCAGCGAGAGATTGAGCGCTTTGCGGCTCGCGTCGGCGACTGCGGAGAGCGTGCCGGCACCGGCGCGATACGCCGTCAGTGCTGCTTCTGTCTGCGTTCTGGCCAGCGGCACCGTGACGTCGCGATAACGTTCCAGCCGCGACTGGTTCAGGCCGAGTTCGGCTCGCTTGCCGCGCAGTTGGCCCTGTAGCCCACGTCGAACCGCTTCGGCTTGGGCTCGCGCTGCATCGGCCTGTGAGAGCTTCGCGGCGAGCTCACGATCTTGCCGGTTCTTCCGATCCCAGGGCAAAGGCAGGGATAGGTTGACCGAAACCATGTTCGAGTACGCTGGGCCGCGCTGGCTGTACATCAACTCCACGCTGACGTCCGGAATCCTGTTTTCCCGCGCCACGCTGCCCTCGGCCTCCGCGACGCCGACCTGGGCCTCGGCGGTGGCCACATCGGGCAACTGGGACACGACGCTGCCATCGAGATTGGCGAGCCACGCGGGTATCGCAAGCGTCGGACTGTCACCCAGGGGGCGCACGGCGGCGTCACCGACCCAGCGCTGCAGCATTGCTCTGGCTGTCGACACAGCGGCGCGCGCCTCGTCCTCCCGGTCGCGCAATTGCTGCAACTCAAGTTCAGCGGTCAGGATATCGGTCCGGGGGCCGCGGTTGCCACGATAGGCAGCGCGGGCAGCGTCGATCATCAGCCCGATGGACTGCGCCTGTTCCGCCAGCACGACGGTTGCCCGCTCGGCATAGAGCCGATCGAGCCACGCCTGTGCCGCGCCACGCTGTACGGCGGCGAGCGCGGCCGTGCGTTGCGCCTGCGCCGACGAGGCCTCGGCCTCGAAGCGTCGTGCGCGCGCTTCACGCTTGGCTGATCGCGTCAGTTCCTGCATCACGCTGATCGAGCGCATCGTCATCGATTCCGTGCCGATTGAGAAGCGATCCCGTCCATCGGCGGGCACGTTGTTGACGCCAACCTTGAGAACCGGGTCCGGCAGTTGCCTGCCCGCAACCGCCATTTCCAAGGCGGATTGGATTGCTGCGCGCGACGTCTCAGCGTCCGAGGCATGCGCCGAGGCGAGCACCACGGCTTCCTGCAACGACAGGGGTGCGGCCGATTGCGCCCATCCGGGATGGGCGGCCGCGATGAGCGAGAGGGCGAGCGACCACCGCCGCCCGCGCGCTAGGGGAAAACGCAAAAACATAAAGCCTCCACAAAGCAACGACTCCCTTGGTCTTGACGACTCAGGGCACGATAGCGGACGTTGCTTCGCGGGCTAAATGCGGAAACAGCAATGGAGGATCGCGAGCGGGCGGGGAGGCGGTCGTGGGACGGGGTTGCCCGTGGCCAGCCGATACCCGCCAAGGATCGGTGTCAGGTCAGGTGTGGCTACCGGGCTAACCGAGGCCGCCTGGAATACGGGCAGTTGCGGGCTCGCATGATCGGCAGATTTGCTGTCCTGGTGGCAATGCGCCTGGCACAGGCCTGCATGCGAATGGCCCCGCTTGATTGCCATGTCCGGACAGGATTCCGCCATCCCGGTCATGCTCGCCGTCAGGCTCAGCGCATACCGGCTGCCCTCACAGGCGTAGGCGGCCGCTGCCAGTTGAACTGTCAGGAACGAAATCAACAGGAATGCGGCAATCCAGTGCCGGCGATAGGAGGCGTGCATGAGCCGGGAATCAAGTGGGCGAATCCTAGCAGCCTTGATTTTACTTCCGGCAATAAGTCTGCAGTGGGTTGTCCTGGATCAAAGACGCTCACGAAGTGCGGCACTTGACCATCGGTCGGAAAAGCCGACGATGGTCGTGCGCAAGGGATTCGGTCCGTCTGGGCGCCGTGCGCCCCGCCTGATTCTGGTGCATGGCGGCCCTGTCATGTGTGAGTCATTTTGCTGACAGGCCGGCTCTCTAGAATACGCTGAGACGAAATTCCGCCTTTCTGTGCCGTCGAATGAGACGCTTGCTGTCCCGCCTCCTGCTGTGGTTCATGATCCTCGCATTGCCGCTGCAGGCGATGGGAGCGCCCGTACACGGCGGTTGCCCAGCGCATGACCGGTTGCGCAATGATGCGGCAATGGGCCTCGAGATCGACGTGGAGGAAACAGTCACCAACCCGGACAAGCCGTGCCACCACAATACACAGCACAGCGCTTCGCGGGGAAAACTGGATCCTGATGCGGACGGTCACACGTGCGACGCTTGCATTGCCATGAGCCAGGCCCCCGGATGGTTCTCGGGCTTCTGGCTGCGGCAGCCGGAATCGTTCGAGGTGGCGGGCAGGACGGCCGCGCTCCTCGCCAGTTTCATTCCAGACGTGCTTCTTCGTCCACCCTCCACTCCTGTGTGAATTGGGGCTTCACCCCGATCGCAGTCCCGCCCTCATCGGATTGCGACGCCTTGCTGCCTAGTACCTAGGTATCTCAATTCACTTGCCACGTCATCGCGTTGACGCGTTGCCGTGGGACAACCTCGCCCGTGCGTCGGCAAGCCAACGCGTGGAGCAGGAACCTCGAACGGGAGACGACCATGCGCGCATGCATTCAGTGCAGAGCCCCTATCAAGCACGAAATCTGGAGTTGCGCCGCGTGCGGCTGGCAACCGATGAGTCAGGATGGATTGGTCTGCATGGCGCCGGCCATGCTGGCCGACCATGATGGCTATCACGAACCTCTCTTCGAGGAGTACGAAAAGCTCGAAGCCACACACTTTTGGTTCGTTCATCGGCGGCGGCTGATTCTTGACGTCCTGCAGAGCCATTTCCCGACACTCAGGTCCTTCATGGACATCGGGTGCGGGACCGCCGAGAACCTCAAGGCCATCGAGCAGCGCTTTCCGCATGCGCGCATTTGCGGTGGGGAGGCGTCGCTGCAGGCACTGGCCTCGGCCCGCAACAAGTCCAACGCCCAGTTCATCCAGATGGACGCCCGCGCGCTGCCCTTTACCGCTGCCTTTGATGTGATCGGGGCGTTCGATGTGATCGAACACGTCGACGACGATAAGCGTGTCTTGGCAGAGATGTACCGGGCTTGTCGCGCTGGCGGCGGCCTCATCCTTACCGTGCCCCAGCATCCTAGCCTGTGGAGCCATCTTGACGATGCGGCGAAGCACAAGCGACGCTACACATACAGTGAGTTGCTTGGCAAGGTGCGGGCCGCCGGATTCCAGCCCGTCTACGCCACCTCCTTCATGTCGCTGCTTCTGCCGGCGATGGCGCTCTCGAGATTGCAGCAAAGGCTCAAGCCGCCCAAGGACGCTGTGGACGACGGCTTCCGAATTGGCACGACGCTTAACCGCATTTTCGGCGGCATCTGTGCCGCCGAGCGACAGTTGATTCTTGCCGGTCTGAGGTTTTCGCTAGGCGGCTCCCTACTTGTCGCCGCGAGGAAGCCTTCGTGAAGTCTCGCGTTCTCTGGTTTTCGCTCATTGTCATTGCCATCTTGCTATGGTTCGCGACCCTTTCGATCCGGCCGCTCTACGAGCCGGATGAGGGGCGTTACGCCGAAGTTGCCCGGGAGATGTTCGTCTCGGGCGACTGGGCGACCCCTCGGCTGAACGGCGTCAAGTTCTTTGACAAGCCGCCACTTCAGTATTGGGCGACCGCGGCGGCGTTTGCGGTGTTTGGCGTCAGTGAATGGAGCGCGAGACTCTGGAGTTCGTTGATCGGGGCCAGTGCCATCCTGGTCGCCGGTTGGTCGGCGACGGCACTCTTCGGGCGGCGAGTGGGGCTCACCTCCACCCTGGTGCTGGCCGGCTCGCCGCTATGGATACTAGGCTCCAACCTGACCACGACAGATATCGGCGTCGCCGCACTGCTAGGCAACGCCATCCTTGTGTATGCGGTGGCGGCAAGGAATGCCGATAGACGCCTCTATCCGCTCGTCTGGGGCCTGTTGGGACTGGCCTTCCTTGCCAAAGGATTGATTGCGATCGTGCTGCCCGCCGCGACCATTGTGGTCTACGCCGTGCTCACCAGGCAGTTCGGACTGTTCAGACGTCGCGACTTCTGGATATGGGGGCTGTTCGCGTGCGTCCTCGCGCTCCCGTGGATCGTCACAGTGTCGGTTCGCAATCCGGAATTTCTCAATTATTTCTTCGTCCACGAACACCTTGCGCGCTTCACTTCCTCCGTTCATGCCCGTAACAAGCCTGCTTGGTTCTTCGCCGCGGTGCTGGTCGCGGGAATGCTGCCGTGGGCCGGCGTCATCCCCGCCACAGTCTGGCAGCGCTACCGACCTGCGAGGCGTTCGGGGACATTTGACCCGCGTTTATTCCTGTTGGTGTGGACGCTGATTGTGCTTGTCTTCTTCTCTGTCTCGCGATCGAAGCTGCCCCTGTATATCCTGCCGGCATTTCCGCCGCTCGCCGTGCTCGTTGGTGACGCCATCCTGCGCGTGCGCACGAGATGGGTAGTGGTCGGATGCTCGCTGATGGTCATACTCGGCATCCTGATCGCGGGACTGCAATGGATCCCCGAGCTATCGGACAAGGTGCTCAGGCGCGGGATCTCGGATCTTCGTCATTTCTCCTTCTGGAGCACGCTAACCATCGGCGCCCTGGTGGTTGGCGGGCTGGTTGCCGGTGCCCTTGCCCTGTCAGGTCGACGTGGCATTGCCGTTGCAGTGGCAGCTCTTGCATCGATTGGCAGCCTTCAGCTGGGGCTCGTGGCATCCATGGCCTTCGAATCCCTGTCGATCAAGCCGATTGGCCTAGCCGTCAAGGCATTGCGCCGCGCCGATACCGAACTGTTCAACGTCGGGCAGATCGATAGGGGCCTGGCGTTCTACTCCGGAATGCTTCCCCAGGTGGTGGTTGCCAGGGACGAGCTGGATCTTGGCTATTCTGTCGAGCCCCAGCGGTGGATCGATAGCTACGCGACATTCCTGCCGCGCTGGGGCGAGCCCGGACACAAGCTCGCCGTTATGCGCGAGGCAACCTATGCGCAACTGTCCCCAGACCTGGGGCCTGAGAGTCTGGTGGTGGCGCGTAGGGGCACGACGGTGCTCTTGGAGAAGCGATGACAGTGTCGTCCAAATTTCTCCGCTACCTGGTCACCGGCGCGACCGCGACCGGCGTGCATTACCTCGTGCTGATCCTGCTTGTTAGGCAGGGGGATATTGCATTGTTGGGTTCGATTGTCGGCAGCGTGGCGGGGCTCCTGACGAATTATTTCCTGAGCAGTCGGTGGGTGTTCGTGCGCGCGTCGGATGCTTCGTCGCGCTTTGCGAGATTCCTAGCAGTCTCGGTGCTCGCCTTCGGGCTTAACGCTGCGTTCATGTGGATCGGACTGCGGGCGGGGCTTCACTACCTTCTCGCACAGGTCCTGTCCACGTTTCTCCTCATGCTCATCAACTACACATTGCATGCCAATTGGACGTTCCTGAACAGGGAGTCACGATGAGTTCGGATAAGCGGTTGCAGGGAACAGTATCGGTGGTCGTTCCCATTTTCAATGAGGAGCAGGTCTTGCCCCTGTTCCATGCGCGTCTCGGCGCCGTCCTGGGAACCCTTCCCTATACGTCGGAAGTTATCTACGTGGACGATGGAAGCCGGGATCGGACCCTCGATGTGCTCAGGACAATACGGGGCGCCGATGAGAAAGTCGGCATCATCGAATTGAGCCGGAATTTCGGCAAGGAAGCCGCATTGACCGCGGGATTGGATGTCGCGTGCGGCGACGCCGTCGTCGTCATCGACGCCGATCTGCAGGATCCGCCGGAACTGATCCCCACCCTGATTAACAAGTGGGAGCAAGGTTTCGATGTCGTCTACGCGACCCGGCGGACCCGGGAGGGCGAATCCTTCCTGAAGAAAGCCACGGCCCACTGCTTCTATCGCCTGATGGGGAAGGTGAGTGACATCGACATCCCCGCCGACACCGGCGATTTTCGTCTGATGAGCCAGCGCGCGGTCGCGGCCATCGGCCAGCTCCGCGAACAGAACCGTTTCATGAAAGGTCTGTACGCGTGGATTGGGTACCGACAGACCTCTATCCTCTACGACCGGGATGCGCGCGCTTCGGGAAAAACGAAGTTCAACTACCGCCGCTTGTTGAAGCTCGCGATCGATGGCGTCACGGGATTCTCGACAATTCCTCTGCGGATCGCCACGTCGGTCGGCTTGATCGTCGCTGTCCCGGCGTTTTGGATGGCGCTCTATACCGTTGGCAAAACGCTGCTATTCGGCGATCCGGTGCGAGGCTATCCGTCCCTGATGACCGTCGTGTTGATGCTTGGCGGACTGCAACTCTTCTTCCTGGGCATCCTTGGCGAATATGTGGGCCGTCTGTTCAACGAAGCCAAGCGCCGGCCGCTCTATCTCGTTGCGGGCTATACCCCCGCTAGAGAGATGGATGAGGAGGGTATCCCATTCCGAAGGGTCTCGGATGCAACGAGGTCTATGGATGTTGTCGTCAGGGCTGTGCGGCGTGCGGATTCGGTGGAACATTCTCCCGCGCCCCTTGACATTGCATCGTCGGAAGTAAGAAAGAATTGGACGTGATGCGGAGATGATATAGGTACGCATCGGTATAGGAATTCAAAAAATACTGAGATCAAGGCATAGTGGTAAACGATAAATTTATAGATGGTCGTTGTCATTTAACAACCAAAAATGTTCAAGTAATCGCCCTGCAAGGTATGCGTAATATTCAATCTAATATTCTCCCGATCACTGCAGGGCCTACCTTTGAAGGAGAAATGTGAAATGAAGATTCGATGTGGAGTCGTGGCTGCGACAGCCAGTTTGATTGCGGGCACGGCGTTCGCGCAGTCCAACGTGACGCTTTACGGTGTCGCGGATGCGGGTATTGAGTACCTCAGCAACGCGCCTTCTGCTAGCAATGGATCGAACTTGGTCCGCATGAGTTCCGGCAATATGTCGACGTCGCGCTGGGGTCTACGCGGTAGCGAGGATCTCGGCGGCGGTCTCAAGGCTGTGTTCGAACTCGAAAGCGGCTTCTCGCTGGATACGGCTGTGCTGAGCAGCAGCCCTCGACTGTTTGACCGGGCCGCCCTGGTTGGCCTGGGCAGCAAGTATGGTCTGGTGACCCTGGGTCGCCAAACCACGCCGATCTACGACGTGGGCCTGCAACTCGACCCCATGGGCTTCGCACCGCGCTATTCGCTGTATCGCAGCGATGACATTATTGCCGGTCGCGCCGACAATGCGGTCAAGTATCGTGGAACGTTCGGTGGCCTGACCGCCACCGCCTTGTACAGCTTCAGCCGCACAGGTGGGGGCGAGATCCCCGGAAATTTCAAAGTCGATCGTAACATCGGCATCTCGCTGATGTACGAGACCGGCGGTCTCGCCGTTGGCGCGGTCTATGACGAGTTCCGCGGCTCGACTGTGGCAACGGACGAACGAAAGGACCGTCGCGCGTTGGTGGGTGCGAGTTATGCATTCGGTCCCGCGAAGGCCTTCCTGGGGTATCGCTGGTTCAATGGTAACGCCGGCACGCTGGCTGCCAGCGGGGCTAACCTGTACTGGGCCGGTCTGCGCTACAGCATGACGCCGGCGCTGAGCCTGACGGGCGCTGCCTACTACACGGATACGCGCAACTCCAGTGCCGATCCGCTCATGTTCGTGGCGTCGGCCGACTATGCCTTCTCGAAGCGCACGGACGTCTATATGAACGTGGCCTATGCGAGGAACAAGAATGGCTCGCAGCTCGGCCTGAACGGCTACAACTCGCTTTCGGGTGCACCTACCAGTGTCGCGCCGGGCAAGAACCAGGTTGGCGCGGTCATCGGCGTACGTCACAAGTTCTAATCGAATTCTTCAAGATCGACACTCCCTTGCTAACAACAAGAGAGCTTGAGGCCACCATATCGGTGGTCCTTTTTTTGTACACATTCATAGAGACATTGCCGTATTCCGGAAATTATTGACGGTATAGAATTTAAAAACGTCTTGACGAATATGTCATGCCATCGTGGCGGTCGGGATTCATAACCTTCTGAACTGCTACTACTATCCGCTCTACAGCCAACTGCTGGTAACGGCAACAACACGAGTTACCTTCCTGCGGCGGGCATCACGCTGAAGGCGATGTATCAGCACCGCTTGTGAATGCGCGGCAAGGTCTCCTTGCCTTGTCATCCGTCGGATCCACTATTGCGGGCCGGATAGCCGGGATGCCGCGGTGAGGCGGCTGGTCGCTGATGTGTCCGTAGCGCCGCAGGAGCACGAGGCAGTGTGGCTGGAGTCGCGAAGCATCTCAATGACAGACAGCCCGGATGTCAGGCTTGGCCGGTCACCTCTTGCCATCTCAGCTAGAGATGACATAACGAAGCACAGCCCCGGTGATTCGGTTACCACGGCGCGGCTACAGCGGGGCGCCATCAGAAGACGACAGGTATCTTCCCGCGTTCGCGCCATCGCTGCACGTCTTCACCGTGTGGGGCGCCACGTGGCTGCACGCCTCGGATCTGCTCGGCAGCACAGCCACGCTCAAGCTGTATGGTGAGGCCGGGGCGGCCTGCGCCATGGCATGCGAGGCCAACAAGGCCCCGGCAGCGGCCATTAGTATGCATCGTCGGATCATCATGGTTTTCTTTGCCGCGCTTATGCACGGCTTCTCCAGCCTGCGAACACTGTAGTTTCCCGTGCCTCACGCAAGCATGATGCGCGCGTTACGATCCTGTTAAGCTCAGGCGCGGCAATGTGCCCCTGGGCCTATCGGCTTGCAGCTCGATGCCGGTAGCGGCTTGGTGGCGAGCGCTAGGATGCGGCCAATCGCGGATTTCCTTTGACGTTGCTTCGCGGTGCAGGCGCGCTCAATTCAGGAAGATCACGCCATCCGCGAAAAGCGCAAGCTCAGCATGCTATCGGCGGATGGTCTGGGCGAGGCGGTCCGCTGTCCGATTGCTCGATAGTCCGAGGCGTCGCGTGATTTCGTCACGCCGCAGCCCCTGGAGGAGGGCGCGTCGGCAGTACGTGTTGCGTAGAATCCGCGGGCTCATATCCACCACGTCGAAGCCGATGGCATCGAAGGCCTCGCGTACGATCTTCCCAAGACTCATGTACGTGATGGGGGTGCCGGTGCGCTTTAGGGTGAACAGCAGGTCGCCATAGACGGGTGCCTTGCGGCGGATGGCCAGCCATGCTGACAACGGCGCGACGGAAAAGGACTCAAGGTCGATGGTGCGAGGCAATTTCTGGGATTTCGCCGGCACATGCAAATAGAGGGGCGCCGCGTCGGGGAGCAGGTCTTGCACGCGGGTCATTCTACCCTCGCCGGCAGTGACACCCGTGCCGAGAAAAAATGCAACGATCGCGCGGCATCGCAGTTGCGTGGGGTTGTCGCCGCTTAGTGGTTGTACGAATTCCTGCAGGCGTGCATCCACTTCCTCGGAGAGGTAGAGGCACTCGGGATCGTCCTGAAGCCATTGGTCGGCCAACATCAGCTCCGCAACAGGGTTGGCTGCACGCAGGTCAACGAGGACCAGGTGGCGGCACAACCTGTCCAACAGTTTGAGAAAGCGCAACCGGGCGGCCGTGTCGGCGGCCCCTGCCGGTCACAGCTCGTAGCTCGGCGTTCGTAGCGATACCTGTCGATAGGTCGATGCTGTGCCAGTCCCCAGTCCCCAGTCCCCAGTCGTCTGGAGGATCGTTTCGCAAAAAAAAGAGCGGTTGCCCAGATCGAAGCAACCGCTAAGGGTTCCACCGGGGGAACGGCAGATTTCAAGGATATCGGACCCAGCGATGCGAAGACGAGGGCCAGTGGAGGAGTGGGCCGATATCGTGTCCTGTGTTCGTACAAGTCAGACGCCGCGAGGCTGGCATCTTCGCTGCATTCCTGGATGGGCTATTTCGCGATGTCTTCTCCCACGCGATGCTCAATCGTTGCACCACCGCCGTACACATCGAAGTCCGCGGCTTTGGCGCCGTCCGTGTACGGATCCCTCGGTCGATGAATCTGTCCACGCTCAGCATTGCGCGCGGTTTCTGCAATGGCGCTGCCGATACCGATGATCGAGACCATGAGAGCGAACAGGGCCGCAGTGGTGCGTTTCATGAGTTGCCTCCTGTTGAGTTCTATTCAATATGATCCGGTCCCCCTTTGGACAAGGATCGTCTGCGCGTGTGCCGGAACGCAATGGGCACGACGGTCGGGGGCGCGATACGCCCTAGCAATTCGACAATGTCAGTCTAGTCCGGCCAACCGAACCTACAGATGACCCTCCCATTACAACTGCAGAAAGCTTTGGGGTGAACTAGGTCTCGTTGCGAGGAGCTGCAAATCGGCGGCGATCTTCAGCGATTACCCATTTCGCGAGCGCGGAGTCGGACAACTGTGTCGCACACAGGCCGTACCACTGGCGAATGGCATCCGCCCAGATTCTTCTCTCGGCGGCTAGCGACGCGAGGTAGAACTGGAGCTCCGCCGGCAATCGGGCAGGATGCCCGTCTTTGCTGCCGATCGTCAATTCATCCAGAGCTCGCTGCAGGCCTTCGCGTCTGTGCGCCCACCACGCGTCTTTGCCGCGCTCCGCCAGCAAACACTGCAAATGGGCTCGCAGGGCGACGACCTTGGACCAGGTGACGACAGGCAGTTCGTCGTTGCTGCTACGTAGCCAGCTCGACAGCGCGTCGACGTCAGGTTCTCCCGCACTTCCGAGGAGGCCTGGCATGTATGAAGCCATCGGCGAGACGGCGTCCTGGAGCAGTTCACGGCTAACGGCCGATGGCAGGGACCGCAGCCACTCGATAAGAGCGTAAGGCGGTGACAGGGAAATTGGGGTGGGGCAAGCCATAAGCATGTTGAAGCAGCAAAAAAAGGTTCTCGTCCTTCGGTCTGAGATGGGCATCGCATCGGTGCCACTAGCCCGTCGGAACAGGTCACGATGCATCGTGACGCGAGGCTTTGGCGTAAGCGTCTGGAAGGCTAACGCAACGCTGACAATCTCGGTTGCGCTATTCGCGGAGCTTTCCGAGTTGTAACGGGTGGGTAAGGTGTTCGTATGGGCTGGATGGCTAACATCGTTGGCAAGGGTTAGGCCCGAAACTTATAAGGAGAACATCATGACATCTCAAAAGCCCTCGATCGCGTCGTTCATGCTCGGCGTCGCCGCACTTCTCGCAACCTCCGTTGCATGGAGCGCTGACAAACTCGAATCCACCAACCCAGCCGGGTGGTCACAGCAGGCCCAGATTCAAGTGGCTGCACAGCATGATCATGGCGCCAGAGCCGGTCTCTCTTCGTTGTCCGCTATCAAGCCCGGTCCGGAGGCTTCCCTGTTCGGCAGCGAGGCGCCGGCGGGAAGCACCTCGCGCGTCGTCGACGTTGCGCCGGGCCTGAAGTATGTGAATGTCGATTCGGGCGAGACCGTAACGTTCAAGAGTGGGGCGAGCGAGATCACTTTCGCTTTTGCGCAGTTGGACCGTAACAAGGCCGTTGCCCTCAACGTGCTCTTCCCGGAATTGCCTGGTGGCCAGGGCGTCTGGGTGTACATCGAGCAGAGCGAACTCTACATCGGCGGTTGACCCGGCGACAGTGCCAACAGCGCACCTGTCTGTTTTGTCATGTTCCGGTCAGGCTGGGGTCGGCAACCGTCACGTAAGCTGTATATCAACGGTTCGCTGAACCCAACCTCTTGGAGATTGCGATGAAAACGCTGAAGAAGAGTGTCCTGCTGGTGCTGGCAGTCGCCACGCTTGGTGGAACGGCAGGAGTCGCGAACGCCGGGGTAACTTCCCCGCGCGATCCCTATACTGATGGCGGCCACTCGATGGGGGGGCGCGATCCGTTCACGGATGGTGCGCATTCGATGGGCACGCGTGACCCGTTCACCGACGGCGGACATTCCATCGGAACCCGCGATACGTTCTCTGACGGCGCTTGATCGTCAAGGTCCTGGCTGAGACGGCACGCGCCCATGGCGCACCGAATAAGGCTCGGTGTCGTCCATGGGCGTTGTGCATTCTGGAGCCCCGCCGGCCGTGAAGCGCGAACTACAAGGATTTGGCGATCGCCTCGATCGGCTTGATGCCCATGCCAAAGCGTGCGATGTTCTCCCGATGCTCGCGAAGGCTGGAGTATGGGACGTATCGCATGTTGAGTTCCGCGACACGGCTGAATGCCGGCCGGCTGAGTTGCGCACGGACTTCCGCTTCGCGGTTATCTGGCGCCACGAGGAATAGATGTTTGGTGGCGGATTGACTGGTGCCCAGGGCAAGATCCAGCAGCCGCACGATGCCGGAGTAGATCGATGTCGAATGCTCGACCTCGAACGCGGCGGCCACCTCAAGGGTTGCGGGATCCAGCCAGACCGCGTCGATCAGCGGGACCGTCTCACCGCCCGAGACGAGCAGCGTCGCCGGTAAGGCGGACAAACACCCAAGACTAAGGGGCTCGCCATTGTATTCGCGCCCCCGGTCGTTGGTCGCGATCCAAACCGCGTAGCCGAGCGACTTCCCGAGATCTCTTAGCCAGCCTTGGACTTCGGTATGCGTGGCATCTTCAAGTTTGTCTGCCTGGATCTGCTTGGCGAGTGCGGACGCCTGTTCCCTGACCTTGGCCAGATCGTCTTCCCACGCGCTGACCTCGCCGGGCAGATCGTTGCATGGCGGAGCGGGATAACGCCCTGTGCCGACGTCAAATAACAGGCCGGCCAGCGCGCCAAGATCATTGGAAAGGACATCACGATAGCGATGATTGAGCGCCAGGATGCGATCGCGCATCGCAAGGTAGTGATCCCACTTGCCCAGCTTGACTGCCGCACCGGTCAGGGCGTTGTAGCCGTTCACGATCGCTGTATTGAACGGTGGAAGCAGGGTGGGGTGGATAAAATAGAGCAGGTTGGCGACGGCGGGGCCGAGGCCTTTGATCCCCACGCCGCTCAGTCGCTGGATCGCGGTGAGCATCTCTGCTTCGGTATCGCAACAATTGCACGTGTGAAGCAACCTTGCGAACGCACGCTGGTTGTCGGCGTTCTCGTAAATATCGGGAATGCGCAGTTTCGGCTTCCAGAGAAACGCGTGATCGGCACCCTTGAAGATCTGCCGCTGTTCGGCAACCGAAGCGACAACGGTCTCCAGCGACGATCCTCGGTACGCATTGCCAAAGGTGCCTGCGTGAATTTCCTCGACGACGGCGCCGATCCCGCGCCGGATGGATCTGAAATTCTTGAGGCGTTTAGGCCAGAGGAACCAGGTTTGATAGGTGCCGCTTGGATCGGATTTCCAGCGTTCGATGAGGGTTCGGGTGGTGTCTGTCATGGCGTCACTTTTTTGCCGGGCAGTGTATCACCGCGGACCCGGAATACTGTGCGCCAAAACGATCGCAAGCGAACTTGACCTTCCCATGGCGGGAAGGATTATGGTGTATCGAGTTAGCGTTGTCGGGTCGTGGCTTGGCTAATTGTCTGAAAGGTGACGTCATGGATTCCCACGTAGTACAGGATGCTGGGTCGAAGACCGGGTTCAACCGGCGTGCGATTGCGGGGCTTGCTCTTGGGGCCGTGTCGATCGTCGCGCTCGCTTTCGCTGCCTCGGACTGGAAGCGGCTTGCATCGATGTTGCCTTTTGGGCTAGTGTTGCTGTGCCCGTTGATGCATTTCCATCACGCCGGGCGTCACCGGAATTCATCCTCGGCGAGAGGTAACGAGGCAAACGAACAGCGCGTCGGAATACAGGAGTCGCACAATGAATGACCGTAGCCCGCTCCCGCCACACGAGCACTCTGCGCACGGCGGAGCGTCGCCAGGCGATCATGACGCGCATCATGACCATTCGCATGCCGGGCATAGCTCGCAATGCGATGGCAATCGCGCGTCCGAGGCCGACTTGAAAGATCCGGTGTGTGGAATGGCCGTATCGACGGAGTCAAAATTCCGAGCCGAACACGATGGCAAGCAGTATTACTTTTGCAGCAACTCCTGCCATCAGAAGTTTCTGCAGGAGCCGGCGAAGTATGTGGGGGTGAAGACCTCTGATACCACGGAACCGGTTGCCGCGCCGGAAGGGACCATCTACACGTGCCCAATGCACCCGGAGATTCGTCGGGATCGTCCCGGGAACTGCCCGAAGTGCGGGATGGCGCTGGAGCCGCTGTTGCCGGATATCGAGGACGGCGAAAATCCAGAGCTGACGGATTTTCGACGCCGCTTCTGGTGGACGCTGCCGCTGACCGCAGTCGTCTTTGTACTCGCGATGTTCGGGTCTCGGCTGGGCTTGATGTCACCCGACATGCAAAGCTGGATGGAGTTTGTTCTGGCGACGCCGGTCGTCCTGTGGGCGGGCTGGCCATTTTTCGAACGCTGCCTGCAATCGTTCGTCAATCGCAGTCCGAACATGTGGACCCTGATTGGGCTGGGAACTGGTGCTGCCTATATCTATAGCGTGGTGGCGACGATTGCGCCGGGCGTTTTCCCGCCCGCGTTCGCCGCGCATGGGCGTATTGGCGTGTATTTTGAGGCCGCCGCGGTCATCATCTCGCTCACCCTGCTCGGGCAGCTTCTTGAGCTCAAGGCGCGCTCGCAGACCTCCGCCGCAATCAAATCTCTGCTCGGCCTGGCACCAAAAACTGCCCGCCGCATTGGCACCGACGGACAAGAGGAGGATGTGGCCCTGACCCACGTTCACGTGGGAGACCTGTTGCGGGTCCGGCCCGGCGAAAAAGTACCCGTGGACGGCGTCGTCACGGAAGGTAGCAGCTCCATCGACGAATCGATGATTACGGGCGAGCCGATGCCGGTTTCAAAGCGCGCGGGTGACCACGTCATTGGCGCGACGATCAACACTTCGGGCAGCCTGATCATTCGGTCGGAGAAGGTCGGTGCGCAGACCATGTTGTCCCAGATCGTCCAGATGGTTGCCCAGGCACAGCGGTCGAAGGCGCCGATGCAGCGCATGGCGGATCGCGTTGCTGGGGTATTCGTGCTCGCAGTCATTGGTGTGGCGGCGGCCACGTTTCTCGCGTGGGGACTCTTCGGCCCCGAGCCGAGTTGGGTATTTGGCCTGATCAACGCGGTCGCCGTGCTGATTATCGCGTGCCCATGCGCGCTTGGATTGGCCACGCCGATGTCCATCATGGTCGCAAGCGGTAAGGGTGCTGCGAACGGCGTGCTATTTCGGGATGCGGCGGCGATCGAAAACCTTCGCAAGGTTACCGCACTGATTGTGGACAAGACCGGTACATTGACCGAGGGCCGACCCGCCTTTGCGCGATCTGTGGGGATCAACGGCTATGGCGACGAAGAGGTGCTGTGGCTCGCCGCAAGTCTTGACCAAGGGAGCGAGCATCCGCTAGCCGCCGCGCTGGTTTCCGCCGCACGGGATGCAGGGTTGACCCTGGAGAAGGCAGAAAATTTTGAATCAAGCACAGGGATTGGCGTTCGAGGCAAAGTGGGGGGGGAAAGGCTGGCCATTGGCAACACGGCGCTCATGGAGGAGGAGCGTGTCCAGGTTGAGCCGTTGCGTGCGCAAGCCGAGGACCTGCGCGCACAGGGAGCGAGCGTCATGTATCTGTCCGTTGACGGCACGCTGGCTGGGCTACTTGCCGTGTCGGACCCTATCAAGCACTCGACACCAGAAGCGTTGCAGAGTCTGCGGGACGAGGGTATCCGCGTGATCATGGCCACCGGTGATGGCCTCGCCACAGCGAAAGCGGTGGCCACCAATCTGAACATTGACGAGTTCCGTGGGGAAGTGAAGCCCGCCGACAAGCTTGCGTTGGTGACGCAACTGCAGGACGCTGGCGACGTGGTGGCCATGGCGGGTGACGGGATCAATGACGCACCTGCACTGGCCAAGGCCGATGTGGGTATCGCCATGGGCACCGGGACCGATGTTGCAATGAACAGCGCCCAGGTTACCCTGGTCAAGGGCGATTTGCGCGGCATCGCCCGGGCCCGAAACCTCTCGGAAGCGACGATCCGTAACATGAAGCAAAACCTGGCATTTGCCTTTGTCTATAACGCGCTTGGCGTGCCCTTGGCCGCTGGCGTCCTGTACCCGTTTACCGGGTTGCTGCTGTCCCCCATGATTGCGGCGCTCGCGATGAGCCTGAGTTCCGCATCGGTGATTTCCAACGCGCTGAGGCTCAGGCGGACGGCTGTCTGACGCGAGCCGATCGTTGTTGCAAGTTCTGTACAAGGAATATTTTAATGAAATACCTGTTTGCCGCTGCCATCCTGGCAGGAAGTGCCGCGTCGTATGCCGCGGCGCCTGCCATGACGGTCTATAAGGATCCTAACTGCGGTTGTTGCGAAGAGTGGGTGAAGCACATCAATCAAGCCGGCTTCCCCCCCAAGGTGATCAACTCGACGGATGTGACCTCGGTAAAGACGCGGCTTGGGGTGCCGGCCTCATTCAGTTCCTGCCACACCGCCGTGCTGGAAACTAGCGGCCAGGTCATTGAGGGGCATGTGCCGGCCTCCGCTATCCAGAAACTGGTGGCCAATCGCGCAGTCAAGGGCGTCGCAGTGCCTGGCATGCCGACCAACGCACCGGGCATGGGCAAGCTGAACGGCGGCCTGGTCACGGTGGATTTCCAGGGCAAGCCCTTCTCCCAAGATTAAAGAAATCAGAGCTGGCGGCACCAATGCCGCCAGACAATGCTGCATGGAAGAATCCAACAAGCCGCGCTGGAGGATCATCGGCCTCCTGGGGTTAGGTACCGTCGCCGCGACGGTCATCGCGCTGCAGGCCAAACGCTATCTGGAGACACCGCAAATCCCCGATCGGGCACGGAGTGGGCGTGAATTGCGCATCGACACATCGGATTTACAGCGGGTGGAGCGAGGCAGGCAGCTATATGCGCAGGCATGTGCGGCGTGCCACGGTGCCAAACTGGAAGGGCAGCCGAACTGGCGCGATAGGCTGCCAAGTGGGCGGCTGCCGGCCCCACCACACGACGCGTCAGGCCATACCTGGCACCATGCGGACGCGATACTGTTCTCGCTCACGAAGAATGGATTGGTACCAGGCGTCTCTGCGCCGAGCAATTATGTCAGCGACATGCCGGCCTTCAAGTCGTCGATGTCAGACGAGGACATCGTTGCAGTACTGGCCTACATCAAAAGCACCTGGCCAGAGAAGATGCAGGCCGCCCAGCGCGAGGCGACCAACGAGTACATCGGTCGCTAGCCTGTCGAGAAACAAGAACGGCCTCCATGCCTGTCGTCATCACAGGTTGGAGGCCATCGGTCAGTTTGGCGGGAGTGGTTAGTCGCGTGCCGCGCTATTTTCTCACAACGACCTTGCCGACCATACCGGCTTCGAAGTGGCCGGGCACCAGGCAGGCGAAATCGACCGTTCCAGGCTTTTCAAACCGCCAGACGAGAGTTCCCTGTGCGCCCGGTGCGAGCGTGAGCTTGTTCGGGGCAGCGTGCTTTTCGCCGGCCATCTCCCGCATCATTTTTGCATGCTCTTTCAGTTCGGCCGTCGTGCCGATCACCATCTCGTGCTCGATCATCCCGGCATTGCGTACCTGAAACCGGATGGTGTCACCCGCTTTCACCGGGATCGCGTCGGGCGAGAATCGCATGGTGTCGTTCATCGTGACGTCCACCGTACGCGTGGCCTTGGCACTAACGCCAGGTTGTCCTGCGACCGATGCAGCCGGTTTGCGCGTGGCCGAGCTGTCATTGCTCGGGGCGGCTGTCGCCAGCGACGGTACAAAGGCCACAGCGATGAGAGAAAGCGCGAGTGTCTTCATGGCGAACCTCGGTGGTGGGATGTTAGGGATGGGCCGAGTCGGATCGACTCAGCCTCTGAATTGGACGGGTCTTACATTTGCATGGGGGAAAGAATGCCGAGCGATGCAACCAGAATCAGGATCAGCGTCGCGGCGCCGGTCTCGATCGTCAGGCTGCGTTGCAGCGTGCGTACGGCGACCACGTGATCCCCGGTGCGAACCGCATGTTCAAGCTGCGGGCTGAGATGGAAACGGTTGGCCGCTGCGAGCAGCAGCATGATGCCGAAGAGTGCTAGCTTGAATAGCAGCAGGCCACCGTACGACGCCAGGCTCAGTTCCGGCAGTTGCAACCCAATAATCATCCAGTAGTTGACGACGCCGGTGACCACCAGGGTGGCAACCACCATCGTGCCGACCTGGGCGAATCCATTGGACGTCCGGCTCAGTAGCGCCACCTTGTTGGGGGTTGCGGCCGTGCGGGACAACACAACGAAGGCAATCAGGGCACCGAACCATGCGCCGGCTGCGATCAGGTGTGCGATGTCTGATGCAAGGTGGATATAGCCCTTCACGCCGTCGTCCATCGCGCCGTGCCCTCCCCACGCCAAGGTTGCCAGCGCGAACGCGGCACCGCCTGTTATGGCGCTGAACTGGGACAGCGGCCGATTACGCAGGAAGAGCGCGGCGAGCAGACACAGGAACAGGGCAACCACACGAACAATCCAGGCCGTACCGAACGCGGTCCCGGTCACAATCATCTCGAAAACGTGGCCTTGAAGTTCCGTGTACGAAGCGGCGCCCGTCATGCCCTTCGCCATGACGGCGATGTTCACGAACGACAGGACGATACCGAGCGTTGCGGCCACCTTGCAAAGAGTTGCAAAGGAGGCACCGATCGGTGACCGCCGCTCCTCCTGGCGCAATGCATACAAGGCGAACAGCGGAAGGCCAAACAGCGCTGCGAGATCTAGATAGAGTGCGAAACGCACTGCGACAGTTGCCCAGTCCATTGCAGCTTACTTGACGGTGAAGGTGATATTGCCGTTGATCGGATGGGTGTCGGACGACACAGCGCGCCATTCCACACGATAGTTGCCGGGGCTGAGCGGCTGCGTAGGCGTGACCACCATGGTCTTGGGATCGTCGCCGCCGGCGACCTTTGCTGCGATCTTCATCGGCGAGTGGTCAGCCATGCCCGGCATGCCGGTCATCAGCAGATTTGCGCCTGAGAACTGCGTCGAAAGATTCTCCGAGAACTTCAGTTCGATCTTTTGGGGAGCGGCGACTTCCGCCTTGTCAGCGGGTGTCGATGTGAGCAGCTTCGGGTGCGCAAAGGCCACGGAGCTGACGAGCAATGCGGCAGCCGCGAGGGTCGCACGAATAGTGAGGCGTGATGCTTGCATGAAAAACTCCAATTGCTGGTGGGGTGAGAAAGGATAAAGACGATCAGAACCACATGCGAATACCCGCGACGAAGCGCGTCTCGCCGCTGCGACCGCCGGAGGCTCGGACCATGTTTGCGGTATTGCCAAAGCTTTGCGAGCGTTCGATACCGATGTACGGCGCAAACTGCCGGCTAAATTCATAGCGCAATCGCACTCCGACAGCGCCGCTGGAAAGGCCACTGCCGATACCGATTTCGGGGTCGTTCTTGCCGTACAGGCTGGCTTCCAACCTGGGCTGCAAGATCAGCCTCTGGGTCAGCAGCAAATCATACTCACCGGAAAGGCGCAGCGCGGTTCGTCCCTCGGTGCCGACATAGCCGGTTGCCTCGACTTCGAACCAGTAAGGCGCCAACCCTTGCACACCGAACGCAAGCCAGTTGCGTGCAGGGCGCCCATAGCCGGCGTCGTTCCGGACACCCAGTTGGGTGTCCCAATACGTGGCAATGGCGTGTCCCCACAACAGTTCGGTGCGGGCTTCGGGAACCTTGCCCTTTTCCACCTCGCCTTCTGCCTTGATCACGAACTTGTTGAACGCATTCCCAATCCACGCCTGCGCTTCGTAGGATGCCGCATTGCTTTCGTTGCCTTTGGTCCATTCAAGGCGATCAACGAGAACGGACGCGAAGATATGTTCGTCCGCCATATGCAGCGACCGGCTGGGGCCAATCGCGTATTGGCCGACGCCGAGCTTTGCGCCGTCGGAATAAGCATCTGGATCTCTGGCGTCCGGCGGAGCGCTTCCACCCTGCATCTGCATGGCGCCATGATCCATGCCCTGCATTGAGCCCTGGTCCATGCCTTGCATTTTGCTGTGGTCCATGCCCTGCATTGAGCCCTGGTCCATGCCTTGCATCTTGCTGTGGTCCATGCCCTGCATCGAGCCCTGGTCCATGCCCTGCATCGAGCCCTGGTCCATGCCCTGCATCTTGCTGTGGTCCATGCCCTGCATCGAGCCCTGGTCCATGCCTTGCATCTTGCTGTGGTCCATGCCCTGCATTGAGCCCTGGTCCATGCCTTGCATCTTGCTGTGGTCCATGCCCTGCATCGAGCCCTGGTCCATGCCCTGCATCTTGCTGTGGTCCATGCCCTGCATTGAGCCTTGTCCTGCGCTCGGCGTTGAGCCCTGCTTCTTCGCGGTTGGGGCTGTCGCCTTCTGGGGGCGTGAATCCGGCGTTGCTTCGTTTGCCGGCGCACCATCGTTGTTTGAACTGTTGGGCGAATGCGAGTGCTGTGCCCACGCGGCGCTCATTCCTGCAGTGAGCAGGGCGGCGACTGCAATTCGTGTGTACTTGTACATGGGATCTGGTAGTCGGTTGAAGAGAGTCGGATCAGGCCACAAGTACTTCGCGGAACATCCCGGCATCCATGTGCAACATAAGGTGGCAGTGCCATGCCCAGCGGCCCAATGCGTCGGCGGTTACCAGGAAGCTGATCCGCTGCGCAGGTTGGACCGGAATGGTATGTCGCCGGGCCTGGAACGAACCGTCAGGCGACTCGAGCTCACTCCACATGCCGTGCAGGTGCATCGGGTGAGTCATCATCGTGTCGTTGTGCAGAATCACGCGCAGTCGTTCACCGTACTTGAAACGGACCGGTGTGGATTTGCCGTACTCAACACCATCGATTGACCAGGAGTAGCGTTCCATGTTGCCGGTGAGGTGCAGTTCAACTTCCCGAGCAGGACCGCGCTTGTCGAGGGGGCCGCCAATGGTATGTTGATCGGCCAGCGTCAGAACGCGGCGGCCGTTGTTACGCAGACCGATGCCAGGGTCGTCGAGATTCGTTCTGGCCATGTCCACGCGCATGTCCGTGTTCGCGCCATATTCGGTCTTGGCGTGCCGAGCCTTCGTGCTGGGGACCTTGAGCGAAGCATCCATGGCCATGCCGCCCATCGCGTGCTGGCTATGGTCCATGGTCATGGCCCCATGGTTCATGCCAGCCATGCTGCCTTGGTTCATGCCGCCCATGTCCATCTTGCTGTGGTCCATGCCACCCATGCCACCCATGCCACCCATCATGTCGCTCATGGTGAGCCACTCGGGCTTGTCCACGGCCGGCACCTGGGCGTTGAGTCCTGCGCGCACCGCGAGTGTGCCGCGGGCGTAGCCAGTGCGATCCATGGATTGGGAGAAGATCGTATAGGCGTCGTCTCGCGGTTCCACCAGCACGTCGTAGGTCTCGCCGGGACCAAAGCGGAACTCGTCAACGCTTACGGGTTCCAGGTTCTGGCCGTCGACTTGAATGACCTTGAGCTTCAGGCCGGGAATACGTACGTCATAGAACGTATTCCCGGACCCATTGATGAACCGCAGGCGTACCTTCTCACCGGGCTTGAACAAGCCAGTCCAATTGCCAGCGGGGGTAACGCCATTGGTCAGATAGGTCAGTGTGGCACCGGAAAGATCCGCCAGGTCGGTCGGATTCATCCGCATCTCGTTCCACATCTTGCGCTTCTCGAAAGCGCTCTTCACACCGTCGTTTGAAACGTCGCGGAAAAAATCGAAGACGGTGGGCTTGATGTAGTTGTAGTAGTCGCTCTGAACCTTCAGTTTCGACAGGACTCGCATGGGGTCCTCGTCGGTCCAGTCCGAGAGCAGAATGGTGTAGTCCCTGTCGGCTCGCACACCGTCCACGCCGGTGGCCGGATCAATCACGATGCCGCCATACACACCGGTCATTTCCTGGAAGCCGGAATGCGAGTGATACCAGTAGCTGCCGGTTTGTTCGACCTTGAACTGGTAGGTAAATGTCTCGCCGGGGGCGATACCGGCAAAGCTGATTCCCGGTACGCCGTCCATCTGGAACGGCAGGATGATGCCGTGCCAGTGGATTGACGTGTGCTCGTGCAAGCGGTTCGTGACGCGGATCGTCACGGTGTCGCCTTGCCGCCAGCGCAACGTCGGACCGGGAAGCATCCCATTGATAGTTGTCGCCACCCGCGGCGTACCGGTAAAGTTGACAACCGATTCGGCGATGACAAGGTCAAACTCCGTCCCCGTCAATACCGGGGCGGTGCCGGATGAAGCGCTTTCGGGGAGTCCCGATGATTGTGCCCACGCAGTTCCGCCCAAAGCACTCAGCCCCGCCATTACCCCGCCGGCGGCCAAACCTTGTACGAAACGGCGGCGTGGCAGGTTGGGCAGCAAGATGCCAGACAGTCGATCACGTCGCATGAAAATAGTCCTTTTCGCTTGAATGGCCGCTTCGGTTTTTGCGGCAGGTCAAAGAGTAGCGAGATGCTGGCTACCGACGACTTACCTGAACATTACATTCCGGACAGGTTGGGGTCACCTCGGTGCGTACTGGGTAGACTACGCCGAAGATAAAAATTTGTATTAACAAAACCCGGCCGATCGCGTTGGGAGGAGGTTGGGTAATGAAACTGCTGGTAGTGGAAGATGAAGTCAAGACGGGGGAGTATCTCCGGCAGGGCCTGACCGAGGCGGGGTTCGTGGTCGACCTGGTCGCCAATGGACTCGATGGTCAACACTTTGCGGTCAATGAAACCTACGATCTCATCATCCTCGATGTCATGCTGCCCGACGTCGACGGATGGCATATTCTGCATGCCATCCGCGCGTCAGGGAACGCGGTCCCGGTCTTGTTTCTGACGGCGCGAGACAGTGTTGCCGATCGCGTGCGAGGCCTCGAGCTCGGCGCGGATGACTATCTGGTCAAGCCATTTGCCTTTTCGGAGCTGCTTGCCAGGGTCAGGACGCTGCTGCGTCGAGGCGCGGTGCAACTAGCGATGGACCGGATTCAAGTGGCCGATCTGATTCTGGATCTGAGCCGGCGGCGAGCGTCTCGCGGTGGGCGACGCATCACGCTGACCAGTAAGGAATTCGCCTTGCTCGAGTTGTTTGCGCGTCGAAGGGGGGAGGTGCTTCCCCGATCCCTCATTGCCTCCCAGGTGTGGGACATGAACTTCGATAGCGATAGTAACGTGATCGACGTGGCGATCCGGCGCCTGCGGGCAAAAATCGATGACGGCTTTGAAGTAAAGCTGATCCAGACTGTGCGCGGCATGGGATACGTCCTCGAGGCACCTGAGGATCCTCTATGAGGCACCGTCTGTCCCTGACTGTTCGGCTGACCATCCTGTTCTCGCTTTCCTCCGCAGTGGTCCTGCTCGGACTTGGCGTGCTTATCTGGCTGGCGATGGACCGGCACTTCGCCAACGAAGATTTTGTGGTGCTGGGGGACAACATCCGTCTGATTGAACGCGTCGCGGATGAAACTCCTGTGGAACGTCTGCCTGCGCGCCTGCAGGAGTTGGTGGAGCACCATCCCGGCTTTGTCGCACGGGTGCAGACCGCGCAAGGCAAGACGATTTTTGCCACGCGGGATTTCGATTTCAGGCCGGCGGAGAGCGCTACGAACGAGGGGCCGAACTCCGAAGGCACCTTCGTGTGGCAGCAGGAAACCAAGCACTACCGCGGCATGCGAGCGGAGGTGCCCGTTTTAGGCTCGGATGTGGGCGCCTTGAAAGTGGTCGTCGGAATGGACACGGAGATTCATGCACACTTTATGCATGCCTTCCGCCGGTCCTTGGCTTTCTATACAACGCTCGCTGCTTTCGCTAGCGGCTTGCTGGGCTGGTGGGCTGCGCGCCGCGGTCTGGCGCCACTGCGCATGATGGCATCGCGCGCTAAAGATGTGACGGCGAACCGATTGGATGCGCGCATGCCGGTGGCCGCGGTGCCAGTCGAGATGGCGGATCTCGCGGCGACATTGAACGCGATGCTCGAGCGTCTGCAGAACGATTTTCAACGGTTGTCGGAATTTTCGTCAGATCTGGCGCACGAGTTGCGCACCCCGATTACCAACCTCATGACGCAGACACATGTCGTTCTGTCCCAGCCGCGTGACGCCGCAAAGTATCGCGATGTGCTGACCTCAAACGCCGAGGAATTGCAGCGTCTTGGACGGATGGTCTCGGATATGCTGTATCTGGCAAAAATGGAGCACGGCATCACGCTGCCCAATGAGGAGTCGATCGATATTGCCGATGAAGTGCTGGCACTCTTCGACTTCTACGACGCGCTGGCCGAGGACAAGGGGGTCAACCTGCAACTGCAGGGGAACGCCAAATTAGCGGGCGACCGTCTGATGATGCGTCGGGCGCTCAGCAACCTCTTATCCAATGCGCTGCGTTACACCGCGGAGGGTCGTCAGATCCTGGTGTCTGTACGGGAGCACGGAACTGATGCCATGATCGTGGTGGAGAATGAGGGCGAGGAAATCCGGCCGGATCTGCTTCCTTACATTTTTGATCGGTTTTTTCGGGCAGATAAGTCCAGGACGCGACTGGATTCGGACAGTGTCGGACTGGGACTGTCGATCACCAAGGCGATCGTGGTTGCGCATGGCGGAAAAATTGCCGCGGACTGTTCCGGCGGAAAAACCCGTTTCACCATGACGTTCCCGCATGGTCGCCTCGGACTGACCTGAGGCCCGCGCAAGGGCCTCGCGCACAGCAGCGCTGCCTGGGGTGGGCTGCCGTGCTGGTCAGCTTGCGCCGCGAGGCGGAAGCAAGTGACCCGATGGGCTTTCAAATCTTACTGCAGTGGAGGCAAGCGTTGCGTCGAATTAGATATGGAATCGTTGGGCTGGCGAGCTTATCGGGGCTTGTCGCTCACGCACACATCATCCCCATCCCGGACGTGCAACCTGCCGCGGCCGCCTATCTGGCGCCGGGCGCGTCGGGAAAGACATGGCCGGCGACGGAGTGGGTCGTGGAGGTGGACCGTCTCGACGGCCAGCCTGCGAGCCGTGCCGTCCGGACCGGTGAGTCGGTTTCGCTCAGCTTGCGAAACCTGGGTGAAAAAAGCATCGACGTCGCTGTCGTGCTATCGCAGAGCGAAGCCATGACGCCAATGGCGAATAGTCAGCCCGTGACGATTCATTTGCTTGCGGGGGAACGGCAGGAATGGAGAATGCAGGCAACGAGGCCGTTGCGGATTTTCGTTTCTGCATCCCCCGAGTGGGCGAAGTAGGGCGCGCAACGCGCCCTGGCAGCATCAGCCCCCTTCGCTGTGGCCCTTCCTGAGGGCTTCGTCGAGCCTGAAAATCTCGTTGCCCTTCATGATGATTTTCGTGCCATCCCTGGTCTCCATGACCTTGCCTTCCGGCATGTTCATGGACTTGCCGAACTTGTTCTCCATGCCCATCTTGCCGTCCTTGAAAACGTGCACCTTCGAGCCGTCCTGCAAATCGTAGGTTTTAACGACATTGCTCATATCGACCGCCGCCGCACTCAGCGATACGGCAGCAATGAAGGCTCCGACCATCAGTTTTTGTTTCATCGTTTAGATCTCCAGGTTATGGTCCTGCACTAGGGCGCATTGGGTCCACCATGTTGTGGAACAACAGGTTCAGTGGACCTTGTCTTCTTGTCATCTTCGCAACCCGCCTGTTGACTGTCCGGTGCAGATGCCGGCGTCGATCGGTCCGGCGGCTGGCTCGTCGCCTTCGGCGGCGTAACATGCTTCATCGAGTGATGCCGGGGATTGGCCGCCAACACCAATAGCTGGACCTCATCCCCGTCGTCGCGGCGTTCGGCCTTGATGCCATCAATGCCCAGTCCAGTCGGTGTCTCGGCAACCCATGCCAGTTGTATTGCCCACACCTGTCCCGGCACAAGGCAGATGGCTGCGCCAACGGACAAGAGGAGTGGCATGCCTGCTTTCATTCGCATCCTGACATTACAAGTAGCGGATGGGGCGTTCGAGAACTGTCTTTTCAATTTAATTTTATTCCCGGACCCGAGCAGCGGGCCGTATAGAGCGAAAATGTAATCCTCCCGAAAGATTGATGTTAACGAGGTAACACTGGCGGGGAAGAAATTGAAGATACAGTTTCATACGGTAATGAATACAAATCTTTTCCTGCGTTGATCGCGCCAATGCAAAGGCAAACGTCTGGAGCTTGGATTGGATATTGAAAAATTTAAGAGCATTGCATCGCTTCTGATGCGGTAATACTTGAAGCCGCTCTGAAAGAACTATGTCATGTGGCGGTTAGATTCCCGTCATTTAACGATTGGATGCGCATTCTTCGTGGATGCGCGTGGGCATTGCGGCGTGGCAGCGGATTTCACCTGTGGATTCAACCGGTCAACGCAACAGCTTGATGGAGTCGTTCAGCCGGCGTACCGAAGTTTAGTGTCTTGCGCGGGCGTTCATTGAGACGCCTCGCTACAGCATCGAACTTGATATCGGGTGCGTGCAGGCCTGCGCATTCGCAGCGGCGATGGTGGCCTCAGAAAGCCCCAGCACGCAAGGGAGATCTGTGCGCTGTGTGCCACGATTTGCGAAAGGTGCGAGAAGGAATGCAGCAAGCACGGTGCGTCGCATTGACTTGTCAGTTTTGCGGCGTCTGCAATGCGAGGGACTCAGTACGAGGAGTTAACCGGAAACTGTCGGGGGGATTACATTGAGATCCGGCGCGATCCTTAGGCCTCACTTGACGGTAGGATCTCGCTTGGCCTAGCCGACGACGCCATCGTTGGACACTAATGCGTCGCAGGGTGGCGGGAACGAAGCGTTTGGCGTGGACGTGGTGGCGAATGCGAATTACACTCATTTCCGAATGAATATCCGGGGTGCCTCCATGTTTTGCCGAGTTCTGAGCCGTTGGCCGATTGCACTGCTGCTGACGATCAGCGCGTTGTTCACGAACTTTGTCCACGCCGCGGAGGCCTTCGACGCCAAAGCCCGGCAGATTTGGCAACTCCTGGACTACGTCGCGGTTGACTACGGCGGTGCGGTGGACGATGGCAAGGTGCTCAATGGATCCGAATATGCGGAGATGCAGGAGTTTGCGGCCACAGCGGAGCGCCAACTGGGAGAGTTGCCTCAGGGTCCCGCCACTCAATCGCTACGCGAGCAGGCAGCGTCATTGCGCGAGGCAGTCGCGAACAAGGCCACAGCGGTTGCCGTGGCGCAAATCGCCCACGAACTCGCGGCCGCTGTACAGCGCGCGTACCCTTTTCCAGTGGCGCCTGCCAAAGTACCCGATCTAAGTCGGGGCGCTCAGCTGTTCCAGGCGCAGTGCGCAAGTTGCCATGGCGCGCAGGGGCGTGGTGATGGGCCGCTGGCTGCGACGCTCGATCCGAAGCCAACCGATCTGACCGATCATCTGCGCGCGCAGGAGCGAAGCCTCTTCGCGCTGCATCAAGTGCTCAGCAACGGTGTTACCGGCACCGCCATGCCAAGTTTCGGCGCGCTGCCAGACGACGACAGGTGGGCCACTGCCTTCTTTGTCGGGTCGCTGTCGTACACCGGTGATTTCGCGTGCCGAACTCTACGTCAGCGAGCCGTTTGCCGATCCGACGCTCCCTGCGTTCTCAGCGCAGATGAGACAGGTCGGGCATGATTTGCAAGACTCGACCGTTCGGTATCTTGCGACCAGATTTTCGTGGCAGGCTTAAGGAAACGTCCCTATGAATCCGGATATCTACCGCGCGCGCGAGGCCGAGGCGCAGGCCGCGCTGGACGCTGCGGCCGACTACCAACTCACAGCACACGCGACCGCGCGCGGCGCCTTGCGGGCTATTGATCTGGACGGTGCACAGGCTCTAATGGGCCAGTCTGGCGGATGGATTGCACTGGGCAACGCAGCTGCTGTCGACCTCGCTGGTAATCAGGCTGCCGCGGAATTTGCCGAGGCGCTGGCGCAGCGCGATGCGCCCGACCCCAACGACGATCCCTACGGCCGGAATTTGGGTCTGGACCGCGACGCGTGGCTGCGGGAAATGCTGCACCAGGCCGGCGGCCTTGTGGGCGGCTACCTGTAGGTAAAGGGCGCCGATGGACATACGAGTCGCCGCCCGTGGCCGACAGGATGGCAGCAATGCAGAAAATCTTCGTTGACGCGCTCGCTGCACGCCCCTTCATGCAGCTTGGCAATCGTGAGAAAACGCCCCTGTGACCGGAAGCGCCACGCCCGAGCGTGAGAACACGGGCCGATCTGGCATAATCCACGGCAAGGTTGCTTAGGTCAGGGGCGGTTGCGGGCAGTTCGACCCTGCTGGGTGCCTCATACCTGGTCTTTTATTTTCTCCTGCTGGTGGTGCTTGACTTCGTCAAGCTGCGCGGTATGACAAATATTAACTCGACATCAACTGGTGTCGGAAAGGCCGAAGGTGAAGGTATGGGCAAAAACTCTCTGGATTTCGTGAAGCTGTCTGTGTTGTCTGTGTTGGAAACGATTCACGGGCTGGGTATGAGTGCACTTGTGGCTGTAGCGCTGCCCTAAGCAACTTTGGCAAAAGCCGCCTCCGGGCGGCTTTTTTTTACGCCACCGCCTCCATGCCGATGGAACAGCAACCGTCAGGTGCCAACTCCGGCCACTTCAAAGATCTCAGCGAAGTTCTTGCGATCCCTGTCCTTGTCCTGAGTCGTCTCTGAATTGGCTTGGACTTGCGATGTGCGTCACGGACCCCGACAAGGGCAACGAAGGCATCTCCGCGATCTTTATCGATCTGGACAGCCCGGGAGTGACACTCGATACCGCCTGCGTGCCCATCACCGGCCAGTACGTGGACGCCGACATCATCCTCGACAATGTCCGCGTGCCACGCTGCAACTGCATCGGCGGCGAAGGCAACGGTTTCCGGCTTGCGATGAACCGGATCAGCCTCAACCGCCTATTGCACTGCCCGACCATGATCGGCCTGGCCCGCCAGGCGCTGCGCTTGTCCATTGACTACGCGAACACGCGCCGCCAGTTCGGCGGCCCGATCATGCGATTCCAGGCCATCCAGCACATGCTGGCGGACATGGCGTCCAGCCTGTTTGCCTGCGAGAGCATGGTGCTGGCTGCCGCGCGCCGTGCCGATGCAGGCAGTGACGTCCGCATGGAGGCGTCGATGTGCAAGCTCTTCGTCTCGGAAGCCTGCTTCCAGATCGCGGACAAGGCCGTGCAGATTCATGGCAACGTGGGTGTCACGAAGAACCATCCGGTCGAGTTCATCTTCCGCAGGCTCCGGCTATACCGCATCGTCACGGGAACCAGCGAAATCCAGCGTAACACGATCGCCAAGGAAATCCTGCAGAGGCATGGGTCTTGAATGCGCACGTGCAATCCTGATCGCGACGTCCACGCCAGCATCAAGCGGGGTCAACAGGCTGTTCGCCGAGAACCGCTTCGGCTGCGACCTCTGGATGCATGTCAACATACCGTGCGGTCATCCCACCCGAGATGCATCGCGCCGCAGGTTGCCGGAACTGCGAAGCGACCCGCGTTGCGCGTCAATCCTGCGAATCACTGGCCTCGTGGCTTGACTTGTCCAGTGCTTTCTAATATTTGCTTGCAACGTGCGTAATTGGTGCGACGGGATGCGCGGAGGGTGGCGGATTCTGTTCGGCGTCTCCCCGACTTGGTTGGGATTCAGGTACAGAGGCGTCTACGTCCGGAATGAGGGGAGTTCGGTCACGAACGTCTACCAACCAAATGGCCCCTAATGGCCGACAAGCGACCGCCTGCCGGCCGATGTAAAGGTCAGACTTCGGTTTGCTCTGCAATCTCCAAAGCGTCATCAACCTCAATGCCCAAATACCTGACGGTGCTCTCGAGCTTGGTATGACCGAGGAGCAGTTGGACGGCTCTTAAGTTCTTGGTCCGTCGGTAGATCAAAGAGACCTTCGTTCGCCGGATTGAATGCGTCCCATAAGCGGAGGTGTCCAGGCCGATCGAGGCTACCCACCGATGGACCAATCGGGCATATTGTCGGGTCGATATATGGGGCGAAGAATGCAAACGACTGGGGAAGAGAAAGTCGCCGCAGCTCAATCCCCGTGCATGTATCCAGGCCTGGAGGCATTCGCGAGTCGGGCCAGTAATCTCAAACTGCACCGGTCGATGGGTCTTTTGCTGCATGACCGTCGCACGCATGCCAACTTGTCTTCCTACGCTGACATCCTGAACGCGGAGACGGATCAGATCGCAAGCGCGCAGTTTGCTGTCGATGGCGAGGTTGAACATCGCCAAGTCTCTCGTGTTTGCGGTGAGCTGAAGGCGCGTACGGATGGCCCAGATCTCGGATAGCTTCAACGGAGGTTTCTGCCCCGTCAGTCTTCCCTTGTTCCACGGGTCGTGGTGGGTGACAGATGTTTGGGAGGTAGTCATGACTAGCTCCTAGAGTTGATGGGAGTGTTGATGTGCACGCAAAACTGACCCACTGCCGTACGTAGTTTTCATCGAAATTTGACCCACGTGTTCCAATGCCTGCTCGATGCCGAGCAGGAGAACCGGAGTGATTACGGTGAACATGTTGGCCAAAATCAGGCGGATGCACTTCCGCGACGGCGTTCCGCTCAGAGACATCGCTAGGCGCACGGGACTATCTCGAAACACCATCCGCACATGGCTGCGCAAGGAAGGCAGCGGCGAGCCAAGCTACCCGAAGCGAGTGAGCCCAAGCGTTGTGGATGCCTGGGCAGAGCAAATCAAGTTATGGCTGAGGGCCGATTTGCATCGCCCCAAGCGCGACCGCCGTACAGCCCTGCAGATTTACGAAACTTTGAGGGCTAATGGCTATGACGGAAGCTATGGACGAATCAGCGCTTTCGTTCGGAACTGGCGCAAAGCGGAAAAAGATGCGCCGTCTCGCAGCGTGTTCGTGCCAATGGCATTCGAGTATGGCGAGGCATTCCAGTTCGACTGGAGCTGCGAGTATGCGTTTGTAGCGGGGCTTCGAAGACGACTGGAAGTCGCCCATACCAAACTGGCGGCAAGTCGAGCGTTCTGGCTTGTCGCCTACCCGACGCAAAGCCATGAGATGCTGTTCGATGCGCATGCGCGCGCCTTTGCTGCATTCGGCGGGGTGCCGCGTCGCGGCATTTACGACAACATGCGTACCGCTGTCGATAAGGTCGGGCCAGGCAAAGTTCGGTCCATCAACGCCCGCTTCCATGCGATGTGCGGACACTATCTCTTCGAGCCCGAGTTTTGCAATCGCGCCGCGGGTTGGGAAAAAGGGATAGTCGAAAAGAACGTACAGGACCGCAGGCGCCAAATCTGGCACGAAGCCGCCCTCATGCGCTGGGAATCTGTTGAGGTTCTCAACGTCTGGCTGAGCCAGAGATGTGAGTCAGCTTGGCGCGAACTCCGGCATCCTGAATGGCCGGAGTTGAGCATAGCCGATGCGTTGCAAGACGAGCGTCAGAAGCTCATGCGCAACCCGAAGCCGTTCGACGGATACATCGAACAACCGGTAAGGGTATCGAGTACCAGCCTGATTCACTTCCAGCGCAATCGCTACAGCGTCCCTACTGCGCACGCCAACCACGTAGTCAGCTTACGCATCTACCCGTCGTATCTTAGTGTCGTCGCCGAGGGCGCCGAGGTGGCAAGGCATCCACGTTGCTTCGAGCGATATCAAACCTTCTACGACTGGCGCCACTACATACCTTTGGTCGCACGCAAGCCAGGTGCGCTGCGCAATGGCGCACCGTTTGCGACGATGCCGGAACCAATGATTCGCCTTCAAAAGCACCTCTTGAGGCAAGAGGGTGGCGACAGGGTCATGGTACAGGTGCTCGCCGCAGTCCCTATCCACGGCGTCGAAGCCGTACAAGTGGCAGTCGAGATAGCTTTGGAATCTGGCCGTCCTAGCGGAGAGCACGTCCTCAATGTGTTGGCCCGCCTGAAGTCCATCAAGAGACCTACCGTAGACGGCGTGAAGACATCCCTCAAGCTTCAAGAGGAGCCTGCGGCAAACGTGAGCCGCTACGAGCGGCTGAGGTCAACGCAGCGGGAGGATGGACATGTCTAACGAGACCGTCGCTCAACTGAAGGCGCTCAAGCTACACGGTATGGCGCAGAGTTGGCCGGAATTATTGGTTCAGACCCGTCATTCTGGCTTTGAACCCGAGCGAATGATGGAGCTGTTGCTGCAGGCCGAGCTAGCGGATAGACAAGTCAGGTCGATTGCCTATCAGATGGCAGTCGCCCGATTCCCCGCGCACCGAGACCTCGCCGGCTTCGACTTCAGCCAATCCAATATCGACGAGGTGCTGGTACGAGAACTTCATACGCTGAAGTTCTGTGAGTCAGCGCAAAACGTCGTATTCATCGGTGGCCCTGGAACAGGCAAGACCCATCTGGCGAGCTCGATAGGGATTGAGGCCATCCAGCAGCACACGAAACGAGTGCGCTTCTTCTCCACGGTGGAGTTGGTCAATCTCCTGGAGGCGGAGAAAGCGGCAGGCAAGCCGGGGCAGCTCGCACATCGTCTCATGTATGTGGACGCGGTCATCCTGGACGAGCTGGGCTATCTACCCTTCACCCAAACTGGCGGCGCGCTGCTGTTCCACCTGTTCTCGAAACTGTATGAGCGTACTAGCATCATCATCACGACCAATCTCAGCTTCACAGAATGGGAAAGTGTGTTTGGTGACGCAAAGATGACCACTGCGCTGTTAGACCGATTGACGCATCACTGCCACATCGTCGAAACAGGGAACGATTCGTGGCGATTCAGGCATAGCAGTGCAGCAGAAAGGAAGAAGCCCCAGACCCGGAAAAACAGCCAGAAAACGACAACTGCAGTGCCAGAATCTACACCAGAGGAGCTGTGACCATGAAGCGAGGGTGGGTCAAATTTAGATGAAAACGGCGGGTCAGTATTCGATGGACATCAACAGGGCCGCTTGCCGATGATTGGAAAGGGAAATACCAGCACGTGACGAGGCCGCTAACAGCATGGGCCAGCGAGTTTTGCCAAGTACGCGGGCAGTCCGCGCACGGCCTCTCGCGCGAGGTGCGCCGCTTCGTCTGGCCGGTCCACACGCATCTCGCTTTCGCCTCCATGTTGTTTCCCTTGGCGTTCAAGAAAACACTCGCCGATGCCGGCCGTTTCGAAATATCAGAGGGAGACTTGCAGCGTATGCGGCAGATTGACGCCTATGTGTTACATGACCCATTTGCATTCGACTTCACGATGGAAACTGAAGACAACAAGCACCCGTGGTGCGAGCTCGATACCGAGCACACCTTGCGTGCCATGATCGAGCAAAGCATGCGGGAAGTGATGGTGGGCAAAAGCCCCGGCGCCGACACCGAGGCTTGAGGGGAGAAGTGTCCCGCGCACCGTTCATTGCCGCGCGTTGCCGTTTGAAAGGGGAGCGGCATGCGCGGGACGGCGTTGACCATAAGACAACCGGTCGGTCTACTATCGAGCGGCGCCCGCACTGGCAGGCAGAACTCGCCGGGGCGCCATCGGCAAGAGTTCGGCAGCTCGACGCCGTCAAGATCGAGACGCGGGCCAGTCCCTTACATGCTGGCGACCCCCGCGATAGAGATAAAGGCCAGCCGAGCGCCCGCGCCGCCTATGCGAACAGCAGCGCGGGGGGCTGGCTACGTTGTCCGAGGCCGATTCTTCCGGGGCGAAATCGAGGTTCGCGGGATAGAGGCTTCGGCAGGCGCGATGTAGGAGGGTGCATCGATTTCTTGATAAACCCCCTATGACCGAAAGCTAGACTTGGGTAGCTGTTCCAGGGCGGTTTCAAGTGCGAAGTGCAACACCCCTCAGTTATTGAACAGGAAGCCGGTCCGTGGGATTGGCCAGAACCTGA
>NZ_JBXALD010000021.1:0-43477 GCF_058799075.1 Cupriavidus sp. GW822-FHT06G04
CGTGATTCGCTAGATCTTCTGCTGTCAGGGACTTTCACCCTCTACTCCTTGCCGGTTAGCCGGCGCACACTGTATATCCATACAGTATTGGTGATGCGTCATGGGAAACAGCAAACTGGCAAACCGGTGCCATATATCTTCCGGTGAATCTCCCGCGGCGTCGGTTCCGCTCAACGGCGACATCCTCCGGAAGGTGCGTGGAGACCAAGTCTCTGCGGCACTGCAAACTCTTCCTCCGCCAACGCACCTGAGTCCCCTGACCGCAGTGGTGCTGTACGACGTCGAAGGGATTGGCTTGGTGGAATTCTCCGTTGAGAGGCTACAGGCGAGACGCGGCAAGCACTCGCACTATTTTTGGTGCGCTGTCCGCGCCGCGCGCGTGGACACCACAGACTCTGGAGAGCCGTGATGTGCGTGAACTATGCTCCGATCCAGCGGCAAGTCCTGCGGGACATCTTTGGCGTCGAGCCGCCGGGTGGCGAATGGAAGGCGGAGGCATGGCCGGACTACCCAGCCCCCATCGTCCGCACGGCCGAAGACGGCGCGCGCGAGGCGGTCATGGGTTCGTTCAGTATGGTGCCAAAGGGACGCATCCCGCCTGGCGTCCGGTACTACCCGACCGCAAACGCTCGCATCGAAACGATCGGCAAACTCAGTTCGTTCGCCAAACACTGGAAGGCCGGGCAGCTTTGCCTGATTCCCGCAACGGCGTTCTACGAACCAAACTGGGAGACGGGCAAAGCCGTGAGATGGAAGATCGGCTTGCCGGGCGGCGAACCTTTCGCTATTGCCGGACTATGGCGCGCCTGGCCCGACGGCGCCGTGAGTTTTACGATGCCCACGCTTAACGCTGACGCGCACCCGCTGATGAAGCGGTTCCATAAGCCGGGAGACGAAAAGCGCGGCGTGGTCGTCCTGCCGCGCGAAGACTGGGATGAGTGGCTGGCATGCCGCGACCCTGAGGTGGCCCGCACCTTTTTGCGGCTCATGCCGGCTGACGCGCTTGTGGCTGAGCCAGCGCCTCTTCCTCCACGCGCCAAAGCTGTACCGGCCACTCAGCCGACGGACCTGTAGGCGCCCGCCGGATACCGCTCTGCCCTGCGGCAGCGCGAGACTGTCATGATCAACTCAGGAGACGACCATGGCAGCGAACATCCACGTGGTACCCACCGAGCGCAATGGCTGGGCTGTAGAGGTCGAGGGCACGGACGGCGCGACATCACACTACCCGAGCCAGGAAGAGGCAATCGCCGCTGGCACCCAGAAAGCGAAGAACGACAAGGTGGAGTTGTTCATCCACGGCCGCGACGGCCAGATAAGGGAGCGCAACTCTTTTGGCCATGATCCGCGCGACATTAAGGGCTGAGCGCCATGCCGCGCGGCACGCCCGCGCCGACCCTGGATCAGCTCTCGCCCATGCTACTGGTCGAAAGAAAGGCCATTCCGCGCGAACCCGGCTGGCTCTACGAGATCAAGTACGACGGCTACCGCGTCTTGGCCAGTACCGGGTCCACCGCCCGGCTGAAAAGCCGCGCCGGGATTGATGCGACCGGTTGGTTTCCCGAAGTGGCAGCGGCCTTAGCGGACGTCCCCGGCGGAACGATCCTCGATGGGGAAGTCTGCGTGCTGGACGATCTGGGCCGCAGCGACTTTAATCGGCTTCACACTCGAGCGCGGCGAAGAGGATGGTACATAGGGGCCGATCTGGTTGTCTATTGCGTGTTCGACGTTCTCACCTCCCGAGGCCGGGATGTAAGGCAATCTGCGGTGGAAGCTCGCAAACGCGCGCTTTCGAAGTTGCTTCACGCCTCTTCTGACCGACTGCTGCTCGTGACCGCTGTCGACGACGGCAAATGGCTTTACCGGTCCGCCGTCGCCTTGAACCTCGAGGGCGTAGTCGGAAAGCGTCGCGGGTCCAGCTACCAGGACGGCGCCCGGTCGCCAGACTGGATCAAGGTCAAGGTGCCCGGGAGCGTTCCGCCGGAACGCTTTAAGCGCTAGTAAATACCCTAAGTGGCAGAACTATCTGCACCCCACCTTTCGGCGGATGTGGCATGTATCTATTTTAGATACAATTGCCTTTTTCGGCACTTGCTTAATAGTCATGTCACCGCGCCCGACCATGCCAGCCATTCTCGTCGCGACAGCCCTGTACCTTTGCATGCCACTGCTGATTCTTTGCGGAATGTTGGCGACCACGGCGCTCACGTAAATAATCAGGGAGACACAACGGATGGGGGCCATCGCGATTGCTGGCATAGCGCTCTATTTTTGGCGCGTCGCCAGCTTCAAAACTGCGCTGCTTTTTCTCTCAGTTGTCGCCGTCGGCGTCGCGTCGTACTGGTTCAAAGACGAGCAAAGGCCGTGTGATGGCCGGGCGTGGTTCTGCGACTTCATGCCGGTGCGGGGGATCGGATTCGTGGGACCTCCCGATCCGAGAGAACATTGCCCGGAAGATGTCGAACCTTTGACGGTCAGAGTGTTCCAGAGCGACGCAGCTGAGGCCGAAGTCCATCGCCTTATTGATCGCGGGGTGTGCCAGGAAGAAGCAATCAAGCAGGTTGCCAATGGCTGGAAGGCTGCATATGACCCGAATTTCGGTTCGTGGTGGGAGCGCCTGATTCGCTGATGACTGTCCCCGAATTTTTGCCAGTCGGTCGGCTGGCCACTTCTATTCCGCGCGATGGGCGTTAAGCACTGGTATCGCTGGGAGCCGGAGGAACTCGACATCTTGTACGCGCGGTGGGCCACCATGGCTCCTGTCATCGAATGGGCGCCTTACCTCCTGCCGCGCCGCACCGAGCGCACGATCAACCAAACCCGATTGAGGCTGGGCCTGCCGAGCCGAGCCGATATGAGGCGGGGCGTCGAATACTGCCTCGTAAGGCCGCGAACGAAGGCGTCGGAAGAGGTTTGATTCCCCTGTGGACTTCGGCCGGGCAATCACCCGCTTTGTCCGGCCGATCTTTTTAACCCGTTCAGGCGATTCCAATACTGCCGTCTTCCGTGGCAACGTAGCGTCTGCCGGGAAACCGGTACGAGCTGTTCGCCACGCCCGCCTCCCCCCTTGGGCGTGGCTTATTTTTTTCTCACCCCCTTGCAATTAGCCCCATTGGTGCTAATATTCATCTCAGAGGTAGCGCGCCGCGCGGCCCGACATCCCGAAAGGAAGATCGAATGGAAAAGACCTTGGACATCCTCAAGACCGAAGCTGAAATCAGCAAGCTGATGGCCGAGACGATGAAGCTCAATGCCGAAGCGTCAAAGCTGAACCGAGAGCACCGCTGGCTTCCGGTGGTGTATGCCACAGGGCTGATCGCGGCGTCCATCACCTTCGCGAAGCTCTTTCTGAACTGACCAAGGCCCGCCGCAAGGCGGGTTTTCTTCTATGCGATACACCCCTCCTACTCCGGCCGATCTCCAGCGCCTGAAGTCCGAACTTGGCCGCACGGGCGAACAAATGGCTGACCTGTTCGGCGTCGCTGGCGGCCAGCAATGGCGGAAATATACCGGCGGCGCACAACCGCGTGAGATGGCGCCCCAGATGCTGTTCTTCGGCGCGGCCCGCATAGCTCTGTCTGACGAAGAGCTCGAGCGCGTGCTCGCGCGGATGCGAGAGATCGGCGCGGAAATTGACATTGCGCCGGAAGCCGCCGTTGCGACAGAGCCGGGCCACGCCGCGCAAAAATAAGTCGAGCCCTCCGGCAATAGCCTTGCCGTTCACCCTCGCCAAAAAAGTGAGCGTATGAGCACTCTGCCGACGTCGGCAACGCTTTTGCACCGTGGCGCGTGTTGGCCAGTACCGTGTCTACCTCTCGACTGAGGAGCCGCCGCGGGATTGATGCTGCGTTTCCGTAACCCCTTCAGGCGATTCCCTCGGCGGGAAACTTGCACAGTCGGCAGCGTCTGCAAAAACGTTGCTTGCAATTGCTACACTGGTTAAACGTCGACTTTGGCGTCTTTTTCGAGGTGAGCAATGACCGGTACATCGGCGTCTGACGAAGCCCACGAGCACCTGTTAGCACTTTATGCAGCTCTGTCTTCGATCCTTTCTTCTGGCTTAGACGACGTTTCACGTCGCTTGGCGGAAGAGACCATGAAGGAGGCGGCGGATTACTTGGCACCGATCCAAAGGCTAAGGGACGAAAGTCGCACCCCCGGCGTCGTGCGTGCGGACAGGGAGCGCATTCCCTAGCGGGAAATGTTTTGGAGCAACCTTTTTCTGACCTCCCGCACACTGTCGGGAGGTTTTCCCTATTGGAGGGTGCGTGGGTTATGGCTCCTGAGGGACATTAATTTTCCCAGTCGAGAAAATTCGCCAACAAATTCGCGGTCGACCTCGATAAGGAACGATCCGTCAGACTGCTGCTGCCACGCCCTTAACATCCCAAGCCGTTCCAGGCTCAAAAGCGCAGCCCTGACTTCGCCTTCTTCTGCCGGATTTGGCGCATCAAACACCAAGTTCATAGTTGCTCCCCGATTCTTGGAAGACCTCGCATAAAATCGGGTCCCTTATCTGAACTTTACATTACCTCATAGCTTGATGGATTAAGCGGGCCACGCCTCAACCGTTTTTCGGTGTTTTGCCGCACATTCCCCCAGCGCCTTCAGCACGTCCCCCATCACCCATTCCTGCCAGGCATCATAGTCGGCGGTGGCGGGCGCATCCGGGATTCGGCACGGCGCGGCCAGCGCGCTATCGAGCGGCGGCGGCTTGCTTGGCCGCGTCGACGGCGTCGGACAGCTTGCGCACCCGGAAATCATCAGGGCGGCAATCCACAGGCAGAGGCTTCTTCGCATTTCGGAATTCCTTCAAGGCTTGGTCGACCTTGGCGGTCAGCGCGGCCTGGCTGGCGTTGAACTCGTCGGCTTTGGTGCGGATGGTCTGGCTGGCCGCACCAAGGTTCTCGATCGCCTTGTTGGCGCTGGCCAGGTCCGCCTGAGCGCTGGCGGTCTTCATCCTGTCGATCTCGGCGTCCTTGCGCCAGCCGTTGGCCGCCCAGCCCGCGGAGAAGGCGCCGGCGGCCAGCGCGGCCGCGGCGATCGCGCGCCACGGCAATACGAACGGTAGTGCGATCATGGCGTGGCCGCGCAGCGCGCGTAGAGATCCGCAGTCACGCGGATGTGATCGAGCATGTCGGCGCGCGTGGCGCCGGGCTTCAGGGTCGGCAGAGTGTCGCAGTGGCGCGGCTGGCGCGCCGGTGCGGCGGGCGGATCGGCCGCAGCGCAGCCGGCGAGCAACAGGCAGAACAGCAGAATCCTCATTTCCGGGCCTCCCTCACCTTCCGATTCGCCGCCTCGATGTCTCGATTCACGCCCTGTCGCTCCGCCTCGGTGAGCGGGCGCGGCGCCGCTGCGGCCGCCGGGCGAGCTGCACGCTTCACAGACTTCGCTGCTTCCACAGATGCCTCCGCGGCCTGCGCAGACGCGTTGGCCGCTGCCGAGACCTTCGGCGCCAGCGCCTGCAGCGTCTGGGTGTACGCCTCCTGCAGCCGGCCGATCTCGGCTTGGTGGTCATCGCGCTGCTGGGCCAGTATTTCGCGCGACTGCCACTGGCACAGCGCGTAGCCGGCACCCATCCCCCCGCCCACCATCAGTGCCATGAGCGTGACCGCCTCCAGCATGTGGGCGGTGCGGATGAACGTCGCGCGATGGCGCGCCAGCCAATCACGTAGCTTTGCCATCAAGCCTCTCCTTCAGCAGACGGACCTCGGTCGTCAGCGCAGCGATCGTTCCCTTCAGATCGCCGATCTCTCGATACGCCTCATTGCGTTCCTTGTAGGCAAGGTCGGCCCGCTGCTCGGCCAGGTCAGCCCGCGCGTTCGCCTTGTCCAGCTGCGCCTCCAGGCGGGCAATGATGTCGATCTGGGCCTGTGTTTCGGCACCGTCGACCTTGTCGTTGCGCCATGCCTTTCGGATGAACCAGATTGCCCCGCTCACCGCGGCTACGATGAACCCCAGCGCGCCACCAGTGCCCCCCGGCACGTTCAAATCGTTCAGGTCCATCGTTTCCCCGGTCGCCGTGTAAATGCCCGTCATTGGAGACCCAGCACCCGGCGGGCGCGGTCCCATCGCTCTTTGCGATCCTCGATGCCATTCAGGCCCCCGTTGATCCGGCGAGTGAGCGTTTCGAAGTCGCCGGCGTCGGCCAGGGCATTCAGGTTCTTCCGCTGCCAGAACCAGCATGCCGAGCGCGCGGCCAGCGCGTCGCCCTGCAGCAGCTCTGGGCTGGCCTCGAGGTCGACGCCGAGCGCCGCGCCGCACGCCCTATAGTTGGCGCGCCCGGTGATCTGAATCAGGCCGCGGCCCATGTAGCGCTTTCCGTCGCCGGGCTGCGTGTTGCCAAGATCAGCGCGCCCCTCATATCGCAGTTGCGCCGGCGTCGGTCCCCAGAGTTCGCGCGTGTAGACGAAGCCGCCGGACTCGTGGCCGATCTGGCCAAGCCATGCTGCCTGGCGCGCCGTCGTGTCAATGCCGTACTCGCGCCATGCCGCGTCCACGTGCGGCCACCACCGGTCGGCTGTCGGCTGCGTCATTCCGCTGGCCAGCTTGAATGTCTGTTTGTCCACTTTGGCTCCATAGACAAAAAAGCCCGCTCGAAGCGGGCAATAAAAAAGCCGCCCGGAGGCGGCTAAGTTTTTCGTTTTAAATCTATGCTGGAATGGCGGTAGATTCAGGGGCACGTCTGGCGCGATGGACCCATTCCCTTACGATTCTAAGCAGGGGCTTTTCAACATATAGGTAGGACAACACGCCAATAATCGTGCTCAGCGCCATCGCTATCATTACACCGGAAGCGCTTCGGCTGGCACTGAGCCATTCCCATCGCTCGCCGACGGGATACAAAGTCCCGATGACCACTGTATGAGTTAAGTAGATTGCATACGATGCGTCACCCAACAGTATAGCCAGACGCGACGTAGCCCTCGCGCCGACCGTATGAAGCAGCAATCCCGCGAAGACTACTAACACTGGCATGAGCATAAATGCCCATCGAACGGGAATGTACTCGTTCACAAGCAGTCGAATATCGTGCGGGGCAAAATTGACCCAGACGAAGAAGACACTGAACGCGACCACCAGCGGGACAATGCACCACTTCAGCTTTGCAACGACGCTTGGAAGCAAAACCCAGACGTAATATGCAAAGATCCCGTATACAAAATTCCATGTGTATTCATGCGCGTAGAAATGTATGATTCTGTTTGAACCACCCATCTGACTGTCGATTATCTTCACACCGACAATGATAGCTACGGCCAAAAGCGGAGCGATCTTCCTTCCGCATAACAGTGACACTGAAAAAATGAGGTAGAAGAACATTTCCAAATTCAGAGTCCAGCCCACCCCAAGTAAAGGATGAAAATCCCCAGACGCATTCTGATAGGGGATGAAAAGCAGGCTTTTCCCCAGTTGGGTAAGCAGTGCGCCGTTGCCAAGGCCGTGCTGACTTGATAACCAAATCAGAAGCTGCTTTTGATCATGGCAAATCCATTCCCAAATTAAAGGCCATTGATAAGGCGGATTTCCCATTCCATAGTTAAACCACAGAACAGAGAAAATCGTAATCAACCAATAAAAAGGAACAATTCGAACAAGTCGCCGAGCAAAAAAATCCTTGGCGGATTCAGCCGTCTGCGCGAGATACGCCATGAGGAAGCCGCTTAGTGCGAAGAAGATCGCTACCCCTTGTAACTCTGTGTGGGTGTGCCCTGGGATGACATATCCCGTGTGATAGAAGACAACCCCGAGTGCTGCAAACGCCCTAATCAGTTGTAGATTCGTTATCATTTTTTGTTACAACGACCCATGATGGTATCGATATTCGCACCAAATGGGATGTAATGTAACAACTACGCGCCGAATTTACAAAAATTCCCTCCTGTGTGCGGCGGAGCCACTGGGGCGGTGCACACTCAATCCCCTCCGCGAGACAGTCAGTTGTTCTCTGGGCACCGGTCTACCGGTCAGGCAGGCTTTTCCGGCCAAGAAATCGCATGCGGGAAGCCGGCTTGCAATGGCACCGCGCGCAGCGCCTTACGGTACTGGCTCAGAGCCTTGAGCGCGACTTCGTCTTCGGTCGTCAGCTCGCCCAGCACGAAGCCGTCCATCAGCGGCGCGATGAGCTGGTCGGCTTCGTACAAACGCACCGCCTGCTCACGCCGTGCCAGCGCGCCCAACTGTTCCGTCTCCAGAGCTGAGTCCAGCGTCCACGCGCCGTCGATCCAAACATGTGCCGGCGACGGCCGTGGTTCTTCCGTCAGGAACGACGGCAACTGCCCCAGGCCGGAATACTCGCCGCTCAAGGTGAATACGCTGCCATCGGCTGTACGATAGAGCGGCACGGCACGATAGTCGGCAATCAGCGTCCACTCACCTTCCGGCCAATTCTGCGGCGGGATACCGCTCTCGTTCAGATAGACCGGCACGCGACGCTCCTCCGCCTGCGGCGGCGCGATCTTGGTGGCATAGCCCGGCACGATGGGATCGTCGGGCTCCAGCGGATTGTCGTCGGCCACGCCGACCGTCAGAAACTCACCGGTGAAGGGGTGATAGTTGTAGATCTGCATGGGGGTGCCTCAGTACTTGATGTATGCGGGAAACGCGACGTTGCGAGGACGGTTCTCTGCGCCGGTCGCGGGGCCTGCGGACACCGTGCCAGTAACGGTCGATCGGTTGATCTGCAACGTCGACCCGCCGATGTTGATGATTCCCAGCCCAGGCGCGTCGCCCCACCACCCGTTCTGGCCAGGATCGTTGACGTGCGTATGCTGGACCAGCTGTTGAAGCTGCAAACTACCGATCAAGCGGCCCGCATCGATGCCGCGACCGTCGTCCAGAAACCGCAGGAACTCGCCGCGCGCTTCCGGCACGTTGAAGGTCGTCGAGCCGTCGCCCACCCCAAAGGTCGTGCCAATGTTGTCGAACAGCGCCTTGTAGGTCGTACGCGATACCGCCGCGCCGTTGCACTTCAGGCACCCATTCGCAGCGTTGGGATGCGCCAAGATCAGGATCGTGCCGGGCTGCATGATCCCGAAATTCGGCAGCGTCACGTCACCCATGTCGATCCACGCCGTATTCGCGACATTGCGCATGCGCAGACGGTTGCTCGAAGTATCCACCCAGAACTGGCACGGATAGGTCTTGGATGGCGGGCTCGACCCCGAGCTGTTCGATGCGAGAGCCTGCTGCCCCGAGTTGATCTTCTGGACCAGCGCCAGCCCCGATAGCGTGCCGGTGGTCGGAATGTCAAGAGTGTCCTGCGACATGAGATCCCCAAAAAGGAAAAGGGCCGCATAAGCGGCCCCGATGGTGATTGCAGCGTTGCTCAGTAGCCCTGAGCTGACCAGTTGATGTTTCGCGCGACCGCCGTGGTGCCGTTCAGTACCTGCACATCGAAGCCCGACAGGCTGATGTTCGTAATGACGACCCGGTCGCCTGCCTGCGCACCGAGCAGCGTGACCTGGACGTGCGGCACGTTCTCGCCATTCGGGCCAGCATTGAACGGGTCGCCGAATCCGACATGCAATCCACCAGTGCCGATAGCGACGTTCGTACCGGTGTCCAGGCGATCCGGCATGTCCACCGTGAGACTGAATTGATCGACTTGCGGATGAATGGCCGGATCAGTCGTTGACAGCAGCAGACGCGCGGTGAAGTACTGGCCGTTGTAGACGCCCGGCAGGAAGTCCTGCCAGTTACCGAACACGCCGTCTCCCTGCGCGATAGCGATTTGCGGCTTGGCCGTGACCGCCGCGCCCAGCGCCTCGCCGAGCATGTCCTGATCGATCAACACATCCTCTTCGGTCAACACATTGTCCGTGGAGCGCACGCCGTGCACAGACGTCTTGATGATCAACTGACATGGCACGACACGGCCCACGTTGACCTGGTGGCTCACAGATAGGGTGTAGGCGCCGTCAGTGGCTATGCCACCGTATTCGAGGATATTCGACTCATCCAACACGTCGGTATCGCCCAGCACATTGCCCGCGCCGGCCAGCACCAGGCTCCCCGCGTTCACGGCCGCCCCGCCCGTCAGCACACCGGGCCATGTGGGCGCCTCGTCGCGCGTCACAAGGACGTTGCGCACCAGCGCGGCACCCGCGATGACGATGGACACCGCTGCGGAATACACGGGCGATCCGCTGGGCGGCACGTAACGCGTGGCCACCCAGTACGTCCCATCGCCAACAGCAACGATGTCCTCCAACGGCGTCGTGCCGACCACCACCGCGCTCTGCCACGTTGGGCCAATCCGCACCTCATAACCGGGCAAGCGCAGATCCGACACCGGCGACCACGTCAGATGCGTCAGCTGATCGCGGTAGACCGTTGCAAGGTTCGTCGGCGCCGGCAGTGGCGCGATCAGGCCCTGAACGATGTAGCGATCGCCCTGGCCCTTGGCGCTACGCAACTGCACGAGGGAGACCGGCGTCACGAAGACGTCGACGATGTCGTTCGTATAGGCTTCGACCTCCAGGCTGTTGTTCGTCGCGTTGTACGTAGTCGGCGCCCCGCCATTGATCGACACCGCGACAGTGGCCGTGGTGGCCGCGCCGGTCACCCATGCGATCGTGACGCGGCTGCGCCCTGTCACGCCATCGAGCAACCTTTCATTGAAGGTGATCGACCTGACGTCGCCGCTGAGCTGGCTGTACGTGCGTGGCGGGACATAGTCATATCCGCCCGACGCGCGCTGGTAATACGCCGGCTCTTCGTCCGTGGCGATGATCTGAACCTCAGCGCCGCCGGCCTGCGGAATCACTGCCGTGATTTTCACGGCCTTTCCCGGCGTGGCCATCGGATCAAAGACGAACGCCCAGTCATAGGGAATCCGGTCCGGATTCTCCGACGGAACAGGGAACTCAGCAGGGATCGGCGACGTCAGGGTCAACGTGTCGGCGTTGCCCTCACCGCTCTGCACGCCAAACACCTGGTAGCGGCCGTCAGGAAAGCGGATCCCCACGAAACCCGGCGCCGCGGTCAGCGGCACCTGCCGGTCGAGCTGCAGCGTCGCGCGGTCGCCTCCCACCAGTCGCCCCGCAAAACTCCATGCGGTCATGTCATGAGAGAGCAGCACCACATCACCGCGCTGCGCCACGAACCCCTCGAGATCCGACACCCACGTGATCTTCCGCCGCCGGTAGTACTGCGCGGCCGCCATCAGATTCGCCTTGCGGCCCGCCAGGGCAACGTTTGTGCACCCAATGAAGTTCAGCGACACGGGATTCGATGGCGCAGTGACGTCCGGCGGTTTCGCGCGCACCTGATCGGTTTGCCAGTTCTTGTCCGGGTTGACGAAATTGATGATGATCTCGTCGGCCAGGTTCTGGGTGTTGTACTCGATCTGGAAGCTGTCGCGCTTGATGTTGAATGGCCCGAACTGCATCACTGGTGCCTGGTCAGCAGCGTCCCAAACCACGCCCAGCTTGCCAGTCATCCACGTGGGCGAGCCGTCGCCGCACAGCGCAATCTGTTCGGCCATCGTCGCGATACTGGTCGCCGCCGCCTGAACAAAGTTGCAGGACAGGCCATGCCAATCGCAGTGCAGCCCGAATTCCTTGATGCCCTCGATGTCGATGCGGCTATCTGGCAGCCCAGCACCAAATACGCGCCGGCCATTTACGAACTTGCCGCGCGCCCACCAGAGATACCACCACGCGGGGTTGCTCGTTGGTTTGGTCTCCCACGCCGCACCGGTCCAGACAGGGCATGATGCTTGCACCAGGGCACTGAAGTCACTGATGGTCCCATTGAGCTGCGAGGTCGCCTTGATCCTGAGCCCCACCCGCTTCTGGCCGGTGTAGTCCGTGGTGTCGAGCTGATAGCTGCGAAGCTGCGCCCAGCTGAAAGCGTTTTGCTCACGGGAATCCGTGACATCGGGCGTCAGTTTCCTCACGCGCACCTCATATTGCCCTGCCGGCACATCGAGCCAATAGTTGGCGCGCCGCGGCGTCTGCGAAGAATTGGCGATCGTGAGCGTGCCTCGGCCGGTGAAGTCCTGCCACGCTGTCTGACCCACCTCACGATACTGCAGGTCGAACTGTACCGAGCGCGGGTCCAGTCCGCCCTTGTCGTTCGCGTAGAACAGCACCGCAACGAAATCGACCCAGATGCGCGTCGTGTTCGGCGAAGTCGTGCGCTGGACCCATCCAGCGTTGGAACTCACGTCCTGCACCGACATGCTGTCGACGTTTGCCGACACCAGGGAGAGCTTTCCGTCCGGCCCGCTGACCTCGATGGTGACGTCGCTATAGTTGGAGATCGGCGTGTCCCCGATTCGGAAATCAGACAGCGTCAGATCGCCAAGTCCGAAGTTGAACGTCTGGTAGAGGTACTGGTCCTGATCGAAGAACTCGGTGTAGGAGTTGGATCCGACATCCGGCACGACGCGGTTGTACCCGATGCAGACCGGCAAAGGTTCGTACAGCCGCGCGGTGTTCTGTCCGCCGTTTAATGCATAGGTGGGCGTCTCGCTGTTTGCCTGATAGGCCGACGAAGCGAGTGTGGCCTTCGGCGGTGGTAGCAGCGCGTTCACAAGCAATGATCCGCCGATCATCACCGCCGCCTGGACCAAGGCGGAAGCGGTGGCGGCTGTCGTGCCCAAGGACGTCGCCAGCGTCGCCCCGTAGAACTGCCCCGTATAGACGGCTGCCACCACGATGGCGATCATGGCGACGGTGCGAAGCACCTTTCCAACGCCGCCACCGCCACCGCCTTCCACCGCCGTGCGCAGGACAATGCGGTCTCCGGGATACGGCATCAGCATGTGCCAGTTCTCCGAAGGCACCGGGATGTCATTGCACCAGAGCGAGACTGCGCCGCGCGGAAGTGAGACACCCTGCCGCTTCAAATACTCGCCCAGCGTCTCGTCCTTCAGAAACTCCGCCAGGTGGACATGTCGACCGTCCGTAGTCAGGGGGTGCGGAAGGTGCACCAGCGCAGGCGCGCGATGTTCGTTCACTTCCATTTATAGAATCCGTCCAGAAGAAGGCCCGTTCCCGGCAACTCCCGTATCCGATGCCTTACGACCTGCCCTGCTTCGCGCGAGTTGTGGAGCACCCACGCGACGCCCCTGACTTCGTAATAGACGCCCACGTGACCGAGCCGCCCGCGCGCGATCATCACCACTGCATCGCCATCGGCCGGCCTGTCAGTGCGCTCTCCAATCTCGGCGCAGCACTGCGTGACGAGCCGTGAATCTGCGAAGGGGCCAGTGCCGCGGGCGGTGGGAATGGCGATGTGCCGGCCGAAGACTTCGGCTAAAACTAAGCGCGCCAGTTCTCCGCAATCGAATTCTCCCGGCACGTACGGCCGGAACATGTAGGCATCACTCCAATGTGCCATCAGAAGAGTCCTGGAGCGGTGTCGGGTCGATACTGGATGCCGACAGCCTGCTGATTCAGCATGTCGTAATACCCAAGCCTCGCGGTGACCTTTGAAGAGTTGACCCGGATGCCGAGCAGATCCATGGTTGCCGTCCACTCGATGTGGTCGGGATCACTGCGCAGGATCTCGGAGAATGTCGCCGTCGCGCCCAGCCCACCCTGGCTGATCTCCAGCCATTGCACCAGGTCGCGTCCGACGTTGTCGATCTCCAGCTGTCCCTGTGGTTGCTGACCTTGCTGGTCATCCGGCACCGTTGCGCTGAACGCGAGGGCCTGATACAGGTGCCCGCCGCTCGTGACGTCCTGTGTGTCACACACGACGCGGATTGGCGCCGCGAGATCGGGATGATCGATCTGCAACAGCAAGAGCGGCGATTCGGGTGCTGAGAGCGCTCCAATGGTCTCGCGGTAGCGTGGTGAATAATTGCGTGCCATCAGCCGTATGTCTCCAGCGTGAATTTCACCGTCCAGATTTGCCGGCGGGCGACGGCCGCGTATTCAACACGGCCGCCGACGATCCGCGCGAGCTTTGTGGTTCCGGTAAGTGGATCATTCCAGTTGAACCACAACGTCCCGCCTGCAAGGTCGTCCCGTACCCAATTCTCGAAATCATTGCGCACGGTCAGGCTTGCGACGACGAACTGCATCGTGCGAGACACGATGGCGCGGGTGTTCCGGGGGCGCTGCTTGTCCGGCCCTGACTCCATTTCAGTCACCAGCACACCGTAGTCCGGTGTTTGCTGGAACGCCGCCGCGGTTGGCAGCGGCATGTAGCTCGGAAATGTAGGTGTCGTCATTGTCTCGGCAGGTTCTGAATCGCGGACCTGATTGGCCCGCCATTCTGCAGATCGTCGATCACCACCGTAACAATGGTGCCGTTGACATCAAAACGCGGTGTGGCGCTCTTGGCCTGCATTTGCTGCGAACCTTGATTGACAAGCTCAATCTTCAGGCTGCCAGGACCGCCCGAGCTATCGCCCGCGCCTCCGGCCAGTTCAGAAGCGCTCCCTCTCAGCAGCCGCGTTGCGGGCGACGTGCCCACATATCCGCCATCGGCATAGCCCTTCACCACATCCCGTCCCGTCAGCGCATCGAGTAATTGACGGACCCCCGGCCGAGCGGTGGTTTCAGCGTCGATGACATACTCGCCACGATGCACGATGCCTGCAGGCTGGAACTTGCCGCCGTCGCCGGTGTAACCACCGTCCGAATAGAAAATTCCCGTCGTCGTTGGACCGCCGAAGGAACCAGCAACCGGACTGGCACCGTTGAATGAGGTGGCGGCCTCGCCCCCGCCCAAGAACCCACCAAGGAACGACGCACCCGCTTGAAAGAGGCCCGAGAGCGACGAGCGCAGCTGGATCCGCGCGATGTCGGCGATAACCGATTGCGCGAACGAACTGAAGCTCAGCTTCCCCGTTGTCACGAACGTGACTACCGCGTCCTCCAGGCCCTTGAAGGTATTGCCAAATGCCTGGCTGACCTGGCCAGCGATGTCCTTCGCGCCATCCGCATAGTTCTGCAGCGCGCGCGTCGCGCCGTTGGTCCAGTCGCCCTGCGCCGCAAATAGTCTCTGCTGATCGTCCCGCGCGCGCTCCATGGCATCAGCCATCGCCTGATTGATGGACTCAATCTGCCGACGGTAGTCGTCTGTTTCGAGTGCGTTGGCGCCGCCTGCCTGCCGCACGCGCTCCGTGAACTGGTCTCGGAACCGGCGAAACTGGTCTTCGATTTGGTTCAGCGTGTCGGCGAGCTGCTTGGCATTGTCCCCGAGACCCAACGCATTGATCTGACGCTGCGCCTGCACGGCGCGCGTACCGTTGTAGTTCGAGATCTGCAATGCCGTCTGAGCCACAGCGCCGCGGATGCGCTCCTGATACTTCTCGACGTCGGCCGCCTCCTCGGCATATGTGCCTGCGATCTCCGCCCGCAGTTCCTTGACCCGGCTGGCGTAGCGCTCGCGTTCAGCCAACGATTGTCTTCCCCCGGCGACGTTCGCTTCACGCTCTGCCAGGCGCACCTGATCTTCCAGCGCCGCGCGCCTCGCCTCATAGCTGCGGTGAATGTAGTCTTCCTGCGAGAAGAAATCCGCTGCGCGCAGTTTCTCCAGCGTCGACAGTTCCTGCTTGAGCTGGAGTTCAAGTTGGCGACCTTGCGCCCGTAGCGCTTCCAGTTCTCCACCCAGCGCGTTCTGCCCGGCGGCGATGCCTGCAGTGTCACGATAGCGCCGGCGCGTCTCGGCCTCGCGCGCCGCGATCGCCGACGCCGAGACGCGCTCGTCGTTCGGATTCACCTTGCGGATCGCTTCCTCGAGGCGCTTGTTTTCCTCCAGCGCCTTGTTCAGCGCTTTTTGCTTGTTGACGCGCTCGTCGATGGAATCCAGCTTACCGCTGGCGGAAATCGCCGCTTCCTGCTCGCGCTTGTAGCGCGCTGTCGCCTCTGCCAGCCGATTCTGCTCGACCGCCAGCGATTGAATCGATGAGGCGAGCTGATTGGCCTCCTGCTCCAGGCGCTTGGCGGTATCCACGTCACCGCGGCCGCGCGCTGCGCCGGCGCGACGTAACAGTTCATTCTGGCGGCCCGTGATCGCCGCACTGCCGTCATCCGGCGTCTCCCGACCGAACGACTTGGCAGCGTCCCACGCCTTGCCAATCGCGTTGGCCAGGCCGTTCCACGCACGCTCGAGGTATCCGACCGTCTGCACGCCCTTCGTGGCCAGATGTTCGTGCAGGATCCGCGCGTTCTCGAGCACCGCCTCCTGCACGCGCCCCTGGTCCTCCAGCGACTTGATGTACTCGTACTGCGCGAACGTGATGTAGTGAAGGCTCTTGTTGTGTTCCTCCGCCCACTTCGCAACGCCGTCGGGCATCTTTGCGTAGTCCGCAGCGATGTCGGCCAGAGATTTTCCTGTCAGGGCTGCCATGCGCACCGTGTCCTCGCCAAGGACTGTCAGCGCCTCGCCAGAAAGCCGTCCGCTGGAAACCAGCGCCATCAGCGCTTCGCGCGCAGGGCCGAAGCCGCGCTGCGTGGAATCGGCGATCACCTCTACCGATCGTTCGAAGCTGGCGGCCGTCTGACCGGCATAGTTGCCGGTGAGCACCAGGCTGCGGTTGAAATTAACCGTTTCCTGCTCGCCCTTGTACAGCGCCACGCCAAACAGCGCAGCGGCGCCGGCCGCGAGCGTCAGCGGGTTCACCAGCCCGGCAACATACCCGCCCAAGGCGCGCGCGGCGGGTCCGATTCCGCCGAACATGTCTTTGAGCTGACCGCCCTGCTGCGTGAGCACCAGCAAAGGGCTTTGCCCGCCAGCGAGCTGAGTCACGATGTCGGTGAATTGCGCTGGCACCTGGCGCATTGCAGCTGCCGTCTGGGCTGCGGATACTCCCACACGAGCCTGCGTGCGCTCCGTCGTGGCGGCAAGCCGAGCCTGCGCCTGTTCCGTTTCGCGGATCTTGGCGATCAGCGGCTCATAGACCTCCTTCGGAATCCCCCGCATCCTTGCGCTGTATTCCAGCGCCGCGGACTTCGACATCCCGAAGGTATTGGCCGTCTTCTCCAGGCTCGTCACAAACCTGTCGTTTGCCGCCTTCATGCGGTCGGACGCATCCCGCGCGGCATCAGCCATCGAACGGGCACTGCGAGATGTCGACTGGCTCGTCTCTGCCGCGGCCTGCTTCAGATCCTGGACGGAACGCTTGGCGTCGGCGAAGCCGGCCTTGAGGCCAGAAACATCGGCATCCGCCTGCAGGGTGGCCTTTCCGACAACCTGGCTCATGCTATTCCTCGTTCATTTCATCCAACGCCGCGCGCTCCATCACCCGGACCGCTTCGAACAGCTCGGACTGCTCGTCGGGTGGGATTCGGTTCATGCGCATCACGATGCGCAGCGCCGTGTAGTCAAGCCCCACAGGGCCTCCCATTCCCACCCGCCATTGCGTCTCCATCTGCACAAAAACGCCGAGCGCTACCGCGTTGTCCGGCCACACTTCCACGTCCGGCGGACGGACGTCATCCAATACGAGACCGATCTGTGCGAGTTCCTTGGCCGGCGGCGCCCGCCAATACATCCGGCGTGCCGCCGCGATCAGTTTCCCCGACGCGCCGTCGTGATTTCCGATGTGTAGGCATCAAAAATCGCCTGGCTGGCTGTGTGATAGTTCTCCAGCACTAGCGCGAAGTTTTCCGGGGTGAAAGGCTGATCGACATCCTCCCATCCTGCGACGATCTCCTGCAGGAGTGCCGCGTCCCGGACGCCCGCAGTGTGCTCGTCGGCCGCCGCCTTGGCGGCCTCCGCCACGCGGTCGCAGAAGGTTTTCACCTCTGCCCGCGTCTTGTGGCGGAAGACGAGCTTCAGCTTTTCGGCCGGCTGGCCCGGGACGGCGATATTCGCTTCAGCCGTGAAGGTCGGATTCGGGTTGATTTTGAACATCAGGCACCTGCGCTATAGCGAGTGGGCTTGCCGATCAGGGACAGCGTCACAGTGACCGCCATCGCCTCATTCTTCGTGGTGGTCGGCATGTCCGACATCGTCACGTAGGCCATGAAGTAGATGACGTCGCCGCTCGGCAGCCGGAACCGGATGGCGCGCGCAAGCCGGTCTTCATCCGCCGCCTTCAGTACCGGGTACTGTGGCAGCGTTGGATCGTCGGCGATCGTGAGCGTGATCGAGCGCGGGCTGCGAGTCGTCGGAATCTGCTTGTCATCGCCGGTGTCCTCGAGAAATGAGTACGTGTAGAACTGCTGCTCGCCGCCCTGGCTCGTCGACGTGAGCGTCTGCTTGATCTCCTGCCAGGACTGAACCTTCAGCACCGATCCGACGCCCGCGCCGGCTGGATAGTTGCCGATGTCGGTCGTATCGAATCCCTCTAGATCGAAGGCGCCGGAGGTGGAACCGTCGACACGGCCGATGCGACCGTCCATTCGCGTCCAGCCGGAAGTAATGGCAACGATGTCGCCGTCCGTGAGCGTGTGAGCGGCCGAAGTGGCCACCGGCGGACTCGCGTTGCTCAAGGCGGTGACGGGAGTGGCAGTCGCCGCCATCGAGGCCGCGATCGCGAAAATGGCACCGTTCGGAAGTTTTACCGACATAGTAGGCTCCGTAATGAAAAATGCCCGCTTGCGCGGGCTGGGTAATCGCCCGAACGGGCGTCAGTTCGAAAACCAGATGGAGAAGTCCTGCTGTGTGCCGTACCAGTTCAGCACGTCGTCATAGGTCGCCAGCATGCCGAGCAACACCGTGCCCTGCAGGACTGTGTCTGTGCAGATGATGTCGTGCGCCTGGCGCGCCAAGGCGCTGGCCTGCGTGCGTCTGGCCGCCCAGACTTCGATCTGGAACCGGCCATTCTTCTTGTCCGGCACGCCTTCGAGGAAGTTCATCGGATCGCCACCGACCTGCTGGTAGACGATGAGAGGCAGCTTTGCGCCTTCCTCTGGCGTGTCAGGATAGACGCGTCCCTCTACGAGCACTCCAAGCGCCCGCACCATTTCGGCCTCCACCGTCATGAATAATCTCCTCCCTCGGCGCCGGACAACACCTCGGCGACCTTCTCTGCCGCGCGCTGGCGCATGGCGTCGACCGCGGCCTGGGCCCGATCGCCGGACCTTCGCATGAACGCGACAGCGGGCACGCGCACGGGCGTCGCCAGGCGCTCGTTGGTGGCTATCCATCCAGTCGCCGTCTTAACGAGCTTGTTCACGCGCCAGTGACCGTTCTCAACCAGGTGGCCATGAGGTGCCTTCTTGGCGTTCCAGCTGACCTGATAGACAGCGTGCTCCTTGCTCGACAGACCGTCCGAGTACACGTGATAGATCGCATCGCGCAGTTGCCCAGGTGTCGTCTTGATGCCGTTCTTGCGCGTGATAGGCGCGCCCTGATACACGGGCACAAGGCGCCGCGCCTCCTCATAGAACACCAGCGCGCCGGCGCGCGCGACCGGACGCACGATCTGCTCTACCAGACGATCTTCGAGATCCGCCAGAACCGCGCCAAGATCATCGCCTTCGAAGCTCAGCGAGAAATCGTCCATTTCCTAGTCCGCCCTGGCTGGCACCAATTGGCAGATGAGATCGACGAACTGACGCCCAGCCTCATCCGGCAAGACTGCCTCGATCATGTACGCGGTAGAGCCGTGGACAAGCCGCATCGTCGCATCAACATCTTCACGGAATCGGATTCGCACGCTGGCTTGAACGAGGGACGTAGGCATATCGGCACGGATAGTCTCCATCCCGCTCTTGTGCTTGATACTCGCCCAAATCGGAGGAGTGACATCCACCCAGTTGTCCAGCATTGGCTGTCCCGCGTCATCGCGCTCCGGCCCTTTGCGCTGAATCTGCACCCGCCTATTCAGTAGACCCGCTCGCATATCACACCCCCGGAACAATTCGATGTGGTCGGAGAAATGCTTTTGCAGAAACGGGCAACTCAACAACAGTAGCGCCCACGATAGAGTCTTCGCGGTTCGCGTACACCTCAGCAGTCGTCTTCAGAATCGCGACCTTAATGGCCGAGTTGACCACCATTGGATGGTCTCCGGCGGTGCCCGCGGCCACCGCGGCATCCATCGCTGCCTGGTCCACAAACACCTTGCGATTCAGATAGTCGAGCGCCGACTGCTCGGCCCCGTCGAGGTATAGTCGGATCAGTTCGTCCTCGTCGCCCGGGTTGGCCCTGCAGTGCCCGATCGCCAGATCAAGGGTTACCAGGGCCATGAATTACTCCGCGGGCGAGCTGCTTTGTTGGGCCGCCTCTTGCGACAGCAGCGCAGCCAGCTCCGCCTTGCTGGCGTTGTTCTTGTACTGAATACCCTTTGCATCGAGAGCGGCGCGGAGCTGTGCCGCAGTCATGTCGACGCCACCACCATCTCCATCGTCACCCAGCGCGCCAACGGATTGCGCACCCGCGATCAGTTCCGGTGGACACTCGTCTCCCACTTCGAACGCTTTGGGATAGATCTCACCATCGGGCACCCCAAAGAACGCTTTGATCAGCTTCGGCATGTCTGCCTCCTACGCGTTATGAACAAAGGGACGCCCATGGCGCCCCTTTTTGGTCAGTGTTTGATCAACCGTGCCGCTAGCTTAGGAAGAAGCTGCGACTTTGAGAGCCCGCATCGGCTCCGGGTTATGGACACCGCCGCCGACACGTTTTGTCGTGTAGAACAGCACATAAGGCTTGGCGGTGAACGGGTCGCGCAGCACACGGATGCCAACGCGGTCATACACGGTGTATGTCCGTTTAAAGTCCCCGAACAGAATCGGCGTCGAGTTGGCGGCCACGTCAGGCATGTCGGGAACTTCGGTGACCGGGAAACCCGCGACGGTTGCGGGCTGACCCGCCACATACGATGGCTGCCACAGGTAGTTGCCCTGCCCGTCCTTCAGCTTTCGTACCACGCCTTGCGTTTTTCGGTTCATCGCGAAGCGCGCGTTGCCTGTAAAGGCAGATGGCAGGTCATAGACCAAGTCGATGATGCCGTCCGCAGCCAACGCCGCAGCTGCCCCACTGTTCACCACTTTGATTGCGCCGAATGGGTGTTTGGCGGCGTTCGCCGCGCCAGTTACGTAGGTCAGGATGCCAAACGGCTTCTTGTCCCCGTTACCGGAGAAAAACGCGACGCCTTCCTGCTGCGCAAACTCCGTTTCCACCTCGCCCGCGAGCCACGCTTCCAAATCAATAGCGGCATCGTCCAGGATCTGTTGAGTTGCCGCGGGATTCGCGTAGATTTCGCCCCAGCCAAAGCCCAGCGAAGCGAACGTGCCAGTGCCGGTCTGTGGACGCGGATCAGATTCGCCCACCCACCCCGAAGCGGTACCGCCCATGTTGTAAAGCTTGGTCAAGCCAGCACCCGACACCGGCGTCACCGTAGCCAACTGACGCATGGGGGAGACAAGCTTCAGCTTATCCGTGATGGTGCGGTCCCACTCGACGGGCGTGGTGTAGCCACCCTCGGCATCAGCGCCCTTGTTCAACGCCGCCTGGACGTCGCCTTTCTTGAAGTGAGCCCGAAAAGCGTCCGAGTATTCCGCGTCCTTGAGCTGCTGTCCTGCCCCCATTTGGGCTGCAGCCATTTTTACCGTTGCCTCGTCCACTGACTTTTGCAGCTCGGCCACGTGCGCATCGATCTTTTCGACCTTCGCAGTGATGTCGGCCGTCGGCAGACCAGCCTTGATGGCGTCGAGCTGCTTCGTGTGCTCTGCCTTGAAGGCATCGAATGCCCTATTGACGTTTTCAACCAGAGCCTTGATTTCTGGCGTCACAGAGCCTTCTGCACGAACAGCCATGATGCCGCGCGGCACTCCGATTACTTTGCTCATCTCGATTTCCTTAGAAGTTCAGGAGGTTGTTTGCGACCCAGTTGATGTCGCTGGAGCCAGCGCGCGGCGTGGCATGATCCCCGGCAGCGCCCGGCTTGCCAGAGAAAAGGGCTTTGAAAGCGTCCCGGCGTGCTGATCTGGAATATCCAGCCTTCGCCATGGACGCCTCGATCATTGCCATGGCGCGTCGTTCGCCTGAAGCGTTCGTGCCACGAGAAATTTCCGCGCTGTCGACAAGTCCGGTAGCGAACCCCAGTTCGACGGCCTCATCCGCACCGATCCAAGTTTCCTTGTCCATCATCGTCGCGGCTTCAGCCTGCGTGATACCGGCTCGCTGGGAGTAGACTTTTGCCATCGCGGCGTCGAAAGGCTCCAGAATCGCGGCCGTCGCAGTCATGTCATGACGATTGCCGATGGCCACGGCCCATGCGTTGTGGATCATCAGGAACGCGCCATCACCCATCAGGATTTCGTCGCCCGACATGGCGATAACCGAGGCTGCGGACGCGGCGACGCCCATCACCCGCACGATGACCTTGGCCTTGTGCTCTCGCAATAGGTTGTAGATCGCCACTCCCTCGAAGAAATCGCCGCCTGGTGAATTGACGTTCACGGTCAGGTCACGCGCGCCAATGCTGCGCAAGGCAGCACTGATGCGCTTTGCTGTGACGCCAGTTCCTTCCCAGTTTTCTCCAATAGCGTCATATATGGAGATAGTGGCCTCGTCATCGCTCTTCGCTGCGCGAATCTCAGGCTGCCATCGTTCCACAGCATCAGGCCGCAGGTCGAATTGCGCGCCGGTCAACCTGTGGTCGGCTCGAATCTCAGGTAGGTGCAGCAGACTCATTGCTCGTCCTTTGTTGCGTCATTGGGTTGCGCAGCTGGTTGGCTGCCGGATCGTCAGATTCAGGCAGATCGGAGTAATCCCGCACCTCGTTCTGCGTCATCCACGGCGCCTGGCCGCCGGCACCAAGCGCCTTCGCGAAGAAGTCGGCCTGCTCCTTCAGCGTGCCGCGGAGCAAAGCGCCTTCGTTGAACTTGAATTGCATCTCCTCGAGCTCTCGCTCCGAAAGGAGCGAACGGGCTGCAGCCTCTTCCCACGCTGTGAACCAGTCAGCCAGCGTGTATTGAACGAAGAAAATGCCAAGTTGGCCGATGCCACTTCCCCAACTGGTGTCGTCCATCATTAGAAGGGGGCGCGGCACGCCCCACATGCGCGCCACTTCCTCGATCTGGTGGGTACGGTTCTCGATCTGCTGCGCTTCACGTCCGGTGCTTGACCACTTGTTTGCCTTCGCACCCTCCTCAAGGAGCATCCACTTGCCCGCGTTGTCAGCACCCGAGTAGTTCTCCTCCATCGAAGACTTCATGCGCTGATATGCGGTCTCAGAGAGTTCCTTTGGTACTTCTACCGCGCCGCCAGCCATGACACCGGTCTGGAATGTCCGCGAAGCCGCACGCTCCGCTTGGTCAGCGAGGTCCAACGCCTCGCGGGCCAAACGCATCCGTGAGATGCCTTGAATTCCATCCAGCGACACATCACGAAGATGAAAGACCTCCCGCGCCGGCAACGTGACAACGCCACCGTCAGGACGCGTGTAGTCATAGACCATGTCCCAGCTGTCCGTCTGACGCGGCTTTACCGATCCTCGCTTGAACGGAATCAATCGGATAGGGCGCGATCCGGACCAGATGACCCGCGCAAAGCCTTCCCCGTCCACCATGGTGTGGGTCTGCAGCAGCCTCTTGAATTCGTTTGGCGTCTGCCAATTATTTGGCTTGAGCTTGAGCAAGCGATACGCTGGATGCTCTCTGGCCACCAGGCGCTCAGTTCCCGCGTACTGTAGGTTCAGAGGCAGCCGACCAATTGCGCCTGAGATCAGAGTGACGCACCGAAGTACCGCCATATTGCGCAGACGCTTCGCGCGCGCATCCTCCAGTCCTCCTTGCCCTCTGCGGATGTACTCGAGCAGTGCGGGATCATCCAATCCCGTAAATGTCATCCCGGCCGGCAGCTCAGCCCGTGCGCCGCCAGCACTGAGCGCCGACATTGTTGGTTCGGTGCGCGGGGACGGCTCCGCTGGGCGAGCGGCAGCCTCCGGCGCCGCACCGCGTCGGAAGGAGTTCCAAAAGCCCATTGGCACCTCAGAGGAATCTAATACCGCGTTTTTCGTAGACAGAGGACCTTTTCGCCTCTGGGTTGAGCGACAGCAGTGAGATGGCGTTGAACAACGCCATCAAGGGGTCAATCTTGGCCGTGCCGCTGGCCTGCTTGGTAATAAGAATCGCGTTGCCGCGCTGCTCCACGCGCGCATTCCCGACGCACCAGTTCATGAGCGCAGACCCACCGTGCCAGAGCGCGCCCTCTGCCAGCTTGCGTTCGGTGGTCTTGATTGGCCCGTGAAGCTTGTAGCCTTGTGAGATGCCGACGATCATTGGCTTGTCAGCGTCGTCAAACTCCGGGACGCCCGCGTCTAGGATCCCGTCCAGAATGGCGCCGATCCCACTCGGGTCGACGCCGATACGGTCGAGCAATCCAGACTGATAAATGCGAAAAGCAGTCTCGGCCAACTGGTCGATGTCTTGCCCGATACGGTCGACAATCACCAAATCGCCATCCCGCTCAAAGTCTCTCAGCCGCGACGCCTCGCTTTTCCGGCGTTCAAGCACAGCCGGATGCGCCCACGCCTTCGTCCAAGACAGCCACTTTCCAGTGCCTTTCTCACGTCCCGCAGCAGCAAAGCCCAGCAAGTCATCCAGGCCGCCGCCATCTATTCCGACGTCCACCACCTCGCAGCGCTTTATGATCGCGTCGAGTAGCGCCAATGAAACGTCCGACCTAGGAACCCAAAAATCCACGCCCGCCCACCGATCGGTGCGCAGGTTCATCCCGATCTCGACGTTCAGATGCTTCGCCAAGAATTGTTGGAACGTGCCATCGGTCTTTGCCTGATTCTTCCGAAGTTGGTCTTCCAGCCACTCGGCGCTCACCGAGCGCCCAATGTTGGGGTTCGTGATGTAGAAATTCAACGGCTCCAGGTACGACTTCGCCTTAAGCATCCGATCTGGAAATTCATACAGCACAGGTAGCGTTTTGGGATCGATGATCTTCCCGTCGCGCACATTGCGCCAATAGTCCAGCTTCTCCTTGAAGACCCCGGCCGGCGGCTCATCAGACTGGGTAGTCAAATAAATCACCCACCCTTCGTCCCGCGACACTTGTCCTCCCAACGCTTCCATGAACATGGCACTAGCATTGGGTCGCTTGCCAAAGAGCCAGAGCTCATCGACCAAGACCTTGCCAGATTTTTTCCCCGACACGGTATCGGTGTCGGCGGCCACCACCTTAAGACTGTTCCGGTTCACGCGATGCGTGATTGTCCGAATATGGTCCTGAATGTGGAACATCGCCGCGAGCTCGTCGTCTTCTCGGACCATGCTCGCTGCTGGCTTAAAGCTGTTGTCAGCCACTTCCTTTGTCGGCGCCAGAATCAGATGCTCTTCTTCTTCGCGCCAGCAGAGAATCAGCGCTGTCAGCATGATGCCGGCCGCGATGGTTGACTTCGTGTTCTTCTTGCTGATCAGCAGCCCGTATTCGCGGATGAGTTGCTTGCCGGCCTCCGACTCGTAGCCACCGAAAATGGCTCGGACAAAATCGAATACCCATCCTTCACTACATTCACCAAAGGTCGGCTTGCCAGGAAGATCAACAACCCGCAATTCCTTGAAGATGGCGAGCGCACGCTCAGCCTCGTCGACGAAAATCGGCGGCGGAATAATCGACTTCCGCCCTACCAGTCGGGACTCCCAATCGGGGCAAGCAGTCGACCAGTTCATGCTCACACCTTCTTGCCGCCATTCGCCACCAGCTTGGGCGGTGTCGCCGGCGCGAATCGACTAGCGGCTTTTTTGGCATCCGCCGCGGCCTGCTCCTTCTTACCGGTGTCACCCAGCTTCTTGTGGAAATACGGCATCAACGCGTTGGCGGCGAACACTCGGAGCTTGGGTTCCGTTAAGTTGTCGTTCATCGCTGCCTTCAGGAATGCCTTGGGGTCGGAGAACTGGGTCGCCTGCTCCCAGATTGTCTCGGCCTCATCGCGCAATCCTTGCCCCTCAACAGCTTCTGCCGCCTTGGAAATTGTCGCCTTCGCAGCAGGCGGCCTCTTTGTCGCCTTGACCTTAGCCTTGCGCTCTAGGTACGCGAGCACATCCGGATCTTTCGCCAGGCGAGAGCCAGCGGAGGCAGCAGAGCTCGCGCTATAGCCGGCCGCGATCGCGGCATCCTTATTGGTCTGCCCTTTGGCCTTCGCCTCGGCAAACTTCTGCTTTTTGCCGGTTAGCGCCATGTTAAATCCCGCTCGAATGCGGTCAAATGTTAAACATCAAACGGGACGTTTACCGTTCTCGTTCAACGGTTTGCACGATGTTGTTAATGCAGCCAGCGTGTTAAAGCTTTAACAAATTTCGTGGAGGGGAATATTTTCTGTGCGTGAGGGAACGAGTGGTCTAGAGCCGGCGGGCCGGCCGGACTTTTGGGGTGCCCCTCCCGTCACTTGCACCCCGGCAGCGGCGGGACCGGCAAGGGCAGCACGGCGACCGCCCATCGCATTTGGACGCCTCATCGGGCTCCATCACGGTGCGCCAGAGACCTCGCCCTGCTTTCGGTTCTTGTTTTTATGTCGTTAAGGTGTTGAGTGGAGCTGGACAAGGACCGTGCCAACTTCATTAACGGAATCATGCCGCGTTCTCTTGGCGCTGCTTGTCGCGGCTGTGGTGCGTCTGGCACAGCGTCTGCCAGTTCGACTCATCCCAGAACAGCCCATGGTCGCCGCGATGCGCGACGATGTGGTCGACCACGTTGCCATACGGCACAGGCAGCGCACGTTCCGCACACTCGACGATCACGTCGGCCAACCCTGCGGCCTCGATACGTGCGTCACGTAGGCAGTAGACGCAGTACGGGTGCAGCCGCAGGTATGCGGCCCGTGCCTTCTGCCACCGATAGTCGTAGCCACGTTGCCCGCTGGTCTGCGCACTGGTGCGCCACGAACCGGGCTGCATAGTCGGCGTCCGACCGTCAACGGCCGGAACTCTACCGCCCAACATGGATAACCGGCCGCGCTGTTTGACATCAGCCATCGACCAATTCCTTGTAAGAAGAAACGGGTACGGCGGCCAGTGGCCGGCATACCCAAACCCGAGGCAACTACCGGGAGGAGACAGACGGGACGGTCAGGGTGACGCAGATCATGTTGCAGTCGGCGTCGACGATATAGGTGTTGGGCTCTTGCTCCCACGCTGGCCACTCAGCACCACAACCGCACCGGACCTGCGTGCCGCGCATAGGGATGGGCGACACGTCGAAATCTTGGCCGCAACTGGGACAGTCGTACTCCTGCCAGTACGCTTCATTCGTGTGAAGGTCGACAGGAATGTTCATCTCGGTCCCCAAACCGCCAAAGCAAAAAACCCGCTGGCTTTCGCTTAGCGGGCTTTGGAGGCAATTCTGCGGTGTATCAGAATGGAGCCTATTTTCGACACAAAATGTCGAAAGGTCAAGAAGGGTTGCAAATAAAGCCCATGACATCACGCAACCAAGCGGGGCTGATCACCGTGTGCTGCGGCATCCAGAACAGCCTCAGCCTCACGAAACTGATCAAACCCATACTTCATACTGCGAATGATCGAGCGAAGTTCCTGCACGGTGGTGTCCGCTTGTGCCAGCTTGATCATGTCCCGAAGCCTGCAACCCATTTCGTAGACCTGTTCTGCGTCCGGATCCATGCCGACCACTGCGGCGAGGTCCGTCAGCAATTTCGAACAGTGATCATCGACTTGCTTGCGGGCGGCCTTGCGCTTTTCCTCGACGCGCTTGAGATCGGCCGCCAGCATCGCCGTCTGAGTGGCGAATCGGGTCTTCAGATCCGCGAGGTGATGCGTCGTCTGGTTCCGGTGGTCCTTGATTGCCGCCGCCACGACCTCACCGAACTCGGCCCTGATTTTCTGAATCGTCCGGTATTCATTCAGGGAACGGCAGGAACTCTCTTTCTCGATTTCCTTTCGCTGGATGTCGCGGCGCGATCCATCAATGAGCAGCTTCATCCAGGCCTCGCGCGGCAGCGTCTCGCACTTCACCAGTGTAGCCTTCTTCAGCGATCGCCAACCATCTGGGCCGCGCACCATGAGACCGGCGCCGGCCGGGATGTCATCCTTCTTCAGCAGACCGGCTGGGCACGCAAACACGACGCCTGCCGCGAATTTCAGGTAGTCGGTGTACTTGCCCTTAGTGACGTCGGCCCGGAAGTCAGACATCGACACCTTGCACTCATAGGCTATGGGCTGGAACCGCCCGTATGCAATTGGCAGCGCGTACACGTCCGGCCTGCTCGATCCGGATGGGCCGAGCTGCATATCCGTCCAAATCATCCGATCAGTTGAGCCACGAAGGTGCGAAGCCAAGTCCTCTGCGAGATCGTCATGTTTCCAGTTCATGCCTTGTGCTCCATGCCGATGCTGCGCAGATAGTGGGCCGGCAGCGTTGACCAATCGAAGGTGTCCGAGAATTCGCCACACTGGTGCTCACGGCGGGTCAGGATGTGACCGGCTTCCACAGCGTGGCCGAGTATCTTCGTCTGGAGCATGTCGGCTCGCTCGAAGCCGCTGACCGGCGCTGACCGGCGGCATTCCCCCACCAGGCTGTTGATCCATCTCCAGTGATCGCAGCCGGCGCAACATGGCCCATTCTTGGCATAGAAGGTGTCGACCGACGTTTGCCGTGTGTCCGGAATCACGCCTTCTGCTCCCCGCTGCGCTTCATGGCGTCATCGATGACCGCGCGGCAAGACTTCGCACCCCGAGCTTTGCTGTCGTTGAGGTCAATGGCTGCGACGCGCCCACGACCGCCCGGTCCGCTCATCAGCCGGACGATGTTCGGGCTCTGGATCAACTCCCAGCCGTATTCGGTGCCGTAGTGCTGGTTCAGGCCGGCGTTGAGGCGGTCGAGGAAATCCAGTCGCGCCGTGTCTTGTGCCGGCACGGCGCTTTGGGTGCGCCATTTCTCAGCGTCGAAAATGAACGAGCGGACTCGTCGAATCGCTTCATACGACCCATGGACGAACAGGGCACCGGAGCCGTCCCCCACGCCAATGGCTGATTGGGGTTCTGGCGCCGTGGCGCAGAGCAGTTCGCGGATGTGGCTTTCGATGATGTCGCAGTCCACCTTCCGCGCATCACCCAGCAGCGCCCGGCAGATCCTTTCGGAAACTTCCGAAACCGCGTCTTGGCTCATGCCGCCTCCTCCATCCCCACAAGGCCACGATCGCGCAGCAGCTCGTCGGCACGCTGCAGGGCGATCGCCTGGATCCCTACTTCGCCGCCCACGCCTTTCTTGCCGCGCAAATACGTCAGCAGCTTCAGGTGATGCGTCGACGCCGTTTGCCGGTGAACGCCGCAATGTTCGGCCACCCGCTCGAGCGTGATCTTCTTGCCGTCCGCGCCGCGGTGCGCGCCGAAGTGTCTCTCGATCAGGATTCGTCTCAGCCTGTAGTGCGAGAGCGATCCCGCGAACAGGTGCGCGGTATGTTCCGTCAGGAACGACACGGCCTCACCCCATTCCCGGTTTGGCTTCCTCCCAGAGCAACATGGCGCGGTGCAATCGCACGGCAGTTCCGCCGGCGCGAACTGTGCAATCAACACGGCCTGGTGCAAGAGGCTGAAGTCCCGCAGCTCTGCGCGCACCATGCCGGCCTGCCCAGCGCCGTCTACCCCTGCCAACCCTTTCCCCGTGCCAACGTTGCCGCCGCGCATCGCGCGCGCCATGGGCGTCGGGCTGTACTGCTGCGTCGAGTACGAGAACGCAAAGCGGAGTGCGCTGTCCGCGCTGTTGAAAAGGATCTCGGTCTCGTTCATCTCTGTGGCTCCCCGGTTATCTCGTGAACTGATTCTGTTTTCTTGCGCCTTGCTGCCACCGCATCCATGGCAGTCGGAATGCGGCGTGGAATTCCGCTTCCGCTTCCGGCACGTGGTCGATGTCCGCCCGGGACGTGACGCCGCATCGCTCCAGGATGCGGGCTCGCGCGTCGTTCGGCGTCTCGCACGGCCTGCCGGTGCGGACGGCCACCATCCGGCGGAATTCGGGGTTATCGCAGAGCCTCGCCGCCAGGATGGACAGAGGGCCGCCCTTCCGCTTCTCTGTCATGCCGACATCCCCATGCCAAAGAGCGCCTGCACCACAGGATGCTGCTGCGACACGGCGCCGCGCTTCAGCTTCCGCCGCAACGTGCAACGGTCGACGATTGCCTTGTAGCGGAGAGGGTCTTCTTCCTTCATTCGGCGCATGCGGGCGCGCTGTCGCTCGGAGGCGGTCGGCACATAGGGCTTCGCGGCGTCCTTCCCGGCTACGGGCAACCACAGCGGCTTAGGCTGTCCTCGACGACTTTTCAGCCAGGCCGCCCGGTGCGCTTCGCCTGCCGCGTGGTGCTCTCTCATAAGGCAGTCGATGCGGACGCGGCTCACACCGGTGACGGCAGCCAGCTCGTGGACGGTGCGAGGCCGCCCATCTGCACAGATCTTCACGATCAGTCGCCACACCGGTGACCGCTTGCCCTTGAACGGCTTCGGCCCGAGATTCATGCTTGCCGCCTTCATCTGGACGGCATTGCCGCTCCGTCCCAACCGGAAGCCGATCTCCGACCACTTCAGCCCTTGGCTGACCAGATCGGCCAGCTTCACCATTTCTGCCTCCGTCCATAGCATGGTCATCGAACCATCCCCCACAGAATTGGAAGCGCAACGCCCGCCATCACGACGGCTGCGAACCAGTCACAGATGTCTGCGGCGCTCATGCATCACCTTTGGCGGCTTTTGGGGCGGCGATCCTCCACGATCTCGCACACGACGTCGTACTTGGTTGTGTTGAGACCACCGCCACGGCTGGAGATGTGCAGCGTCCTGATATAGACATTCGGCGCCGCAAGACTGAGGCCGGCTTTCGCGGCAACTGCCTCCGCGACCATATCCAATAACTGCTTCTCCTCGATAGTGGCGCGCACGCGGCGCTCGTCTACCGACGACTCGTGCACGTTTATCTCGCTCATTTCGTCTCCTTGATCTCAAACCCCATGACCGCCATCAGGTGGCGCTTGATCCGGTATTCCTTGGTGATGACGCCCTTCACGTCCTCCACCGTCTTCACCTTTGCGCCGCGCTCGACGTAGGCGAAGTCCGCCACGTACTTCAGCGGGGGACGTTTCCGGCCGCCGATGACCACCGCGGGCGCGAGGATGAAAACCACCTGGCGCTCCAGCTGCGAAATGTGTCCGGCCCGCTGCAACACCAGAAGATGGAAGTACCGCTCCATCTCGCGCCGGCTGTCGAACGTCTCGCCATTCACCGTCAGCCGCTCGTTGCCGTACTTGCTCGCCTTGCGCGTCGGTGCGCTCGGATGTCCGATGCCAGTTGCACCGCTGCCGGCCGCCCCCGGTGCTTTTCCACCTTCACCAGATACGCCGTCACGTCCGCGTCCGACCTTCCCGCCAGCCACCGCACCTCGCACTCGTGGCGCCAGGCTTCGTCCGTTCGCATACCGCCCCCACATGCTCGTCATAGCGCCCCCTCGACCGGCGGATGGCCGTAGAAAAACTCGTGCACCGCGGCGTAGGCCGTGTTCTTGGTCCGCAGCATGTCGGCCAGCAGCGCCTGGCGCCACGGTCCCTCGCCCGCCACCTTGAAGACGCCGACCTTGTAGCGCTGGAATTCCTCGCCGGCCTTTCGCGGACGCCAGCAGTCCGCACCCTTTGCCTCAATGCCTGTGGCGCTCTGCCACCAGCTCGCCCCCTCGCCGCCGCCGGTCTGGCCCCCTGCTTCCGCCGGCGCCGCCGGTGCCTGGTCCTCCCAGCGCTTGCCGTTCAGCCAGGTCGCGAGGTGCGGTACGAACTCGCCGCTGTTCTCCCGCCACTTCGGCCATGCGGCCTGCGTCGTTACCGCTGCCAGCAGGACCTCCAGCAACGCGGCATCCGGCGCCAGCTTGCGAAACGCCTTCTCGGCATCGGCCTTCGCCACCTTCCGGGGATAGATCGCCCACAGCGACTCAAACCCGGTTCCTGGCTTTTCGCCTTTCGCCTTCTTCGCGGTCGCGCCTTGACGGTTCCCTGACGGTTCAGTTGATGGTTCTTTACGGTTAGACGGCACCTGGTGCGGGGGTTGGTGCATCTCCTGCGGGGGTACCCCGGCATTTCCTGCGGGGGTGTGGTGAATCTCCTGCGCCGGTGCATCTCCTTCGCCGGTGCATTTGGTGCGGGGGTGAATCTCCTGCGGGGGTGAATATGCTGCGGGGGTTACGGAATAACTCGTGTGCCGGCCATTGGACCGGTTGGCCGTGACCACCTTTGCCGCCTCGAGCCACTTGATGGCGTTCTGCACCGCTCGCTCGGACGCGCAAACCCGCTTCGCGATGGTCGGAATAGACGGCCAGCAAACGCCCTGGTCATTGGCGTTGTCCGCCAGCGAGATCAGAACCGCCTTCTGCGCGATGGACATCCCCTCCAGCGGCCAGCACTGGGACATGATGATGGTGCTCATGCGGCCCCTCGCCCTTCCATGTAGCCGCACGGATATTCGGCGCGCCGGTTGTCCTGCCCGATCGCCCTATAGCCGGCATCCGTAATCTCCAGCCCGCCATTAGTGCTCCAGCGCATCAGTCCAGCCTCGATGCACGCGTGCAGCGTGGCAGTACAGAAGCTGCGGAAAGCGCCGCCCCGCTCCTTCTCGGCTTGCACTTCGAGCGCTCGGCGCATAGGTTTGGTGATTTTCGACTTGCTCATGCGGCCTCCTCGATGCGCGCCGCCGGCACGCCGAATTTCTTCAAGCGGTAAGCCGCCCACCGGTCATATGCCTGGTCCCAGCGCAGGCGCTTCTGTTCCTTCGTGAAGCGTCCACCCTGGTCAAGCTCGGCATGGCATTGGAAGCAGCCAGGAACCGTCATGCGGTCGTCCGCCTTGATGCCCTTCCCCTTGCCGTGCTTCAGTTGGTTGGAATGAGCCGGCACCACCGTGTCTGGGTTGTTGCGGCAAATGCCGGGAAAGCGGAGATAGCACTGCTGGCCGTGACACAGGAGGTCCGGGTGCAGCAGCGGGTTGACGCGGACGGCCTTGCCGTTCGCAATGACGACGACCTGCATCAGAACAGCCCCATCTGCGGATGCGGGCGACGCACCGGACGGATGGTGCGTCCGGTGATGCGGCACTTGCGCGCCGGTGCTCGCTCCAACTCGCCCAATTCCTCCCGCAGCTCATTGACGCGGCCACTGACGATGTTGACCGGCAGCCCGGTCAGCTCGCACAACTCCTGCAGCGAGTAATCCGCCGGGTACGGCTGGATCGCCAGCATCACCTGGCGCTGTCTGGCACTGAGAGTGCCGTCCTTCTTGATGTCCCGGTAGGTCCGGATACTGGTGTGCGCGACTTGTGTGTGCATGCCCTCTCCCCTACGCCTGCTGTCTGGTCGGCGTGTACTTCTCGTCCTTGTATCCGGCGTTCCACTCAAGGTGGGCGTCGGTACCGGGCATGTACGGGTTGTCCACCGCCGCGCTGCCCCGCCGGAACGCCTCTGCGCCCTGCTCGCGCACCGCAGCGCGGCTCATGATTTCGTACATGTCTGCCCCTCAGTGCTTCGTGTTGATCTCTGACATCGAGGTGAGGTAGCCGACCGTCCTGAACGCCCTTGCCACCACCGGGTCCTGCATCGACTCCGCCAGCGCCTTCGTCAGCCGTACGTCGTCACCCCCACTCGTCTCCAGCGCGTTTTGCATGGCTCTGGTGGCCACGTCGATCGCCTTTAGTGCTTCGGCATCCTTCATGCAGCCCTCTGAGCCAGTACCGCCTCCATGATGGTCAGCGCCCCGCGGTACATCAGGAACTGGCTCAGGATCCGGTTGCCGAGCACCGCTTCGACCGCGTCGAGCTTCTCGGCCGGCAACGAGCGGCGCGGATGGCCCTTCTCGGTGCGCTCGTCCCGGTTGAAGTAGTCGCCCACGTGCTGGTGCTGAAGCCCCGCCAGCACCGCCAGCATCTGAAAAGTCAGATCAGGATTTGCGCGGTTCGCCCACGCCAGCGCGCACGCGTCTCGAAAGCTGCTGCAGCTGGCGATAGCCTCGTCTGGGAAAAACCGCCCCTTCCCTTCAACGTAAAGGCCTCGAATCGCTTTACTGGCGCCACTTTCAGACTGATCGGCTACCCGCATTTCTTCTTCTCCTGATTGCGAAATTCAATCGGTTCCACGGTTGCTTCCACGGTCGCGCGGAACCGAAAATTTTTTTGCCAGGCGATCACTTCGCCCAGCCCGGCAGAAGCTTCTACCGGCAAAACACAGACACATCTGCACAGAGGCAATGACACACTCGACCGCATGTACACGTACGCCGAACGCCTCCGCTGGGCCATGCAACAGACAGATCCGCCGACCTCTCGGCGCGCCCTGGCTCGGCTCGTCGGCGTCGAGTACCAGTCCATCCAGTACCTCGCGGATCCGAACCGCAATGCGACCGGCAGCCGCCACACAGAAGCCATTGCGCGCGCCCTCGGCGTTTCTGCCCAATGGCTCGCTACTGGAAAAGGCAAACCCCACCGCGGTCGCCGCCTCCCACCTGACCAGCGCCCGGCACTTCAGGACTGCATTCGCGCGACGCGCGAACTCCTTGCGCGACTGGAACGCATCGCACAAGCACTGGAAGACGGCCAGAGCGGAAATTGATCAGGCGGCCAACGGCCGGCCAAACACCTCGACATACATCCGGTCGATTGCGACCAAGGTGCTGCCTTTGCAGTCCCCTTGGCCGTTCAGGATCCGGTTGACCGTCGGCTGGGAGATTTGCAGGCGGCGGCTAAGGGCTACCTCGCTCATCCCGGTGTGAGCCTTCAGTTCGGCAAGCTTGACTTGGTGGGTCTTGTCCATGCCCTCAAGACTATACATTGCCGCATAGCTTGTCAATGCGCCCATGAATAGCTGTTTGACCGTAGCTATTCGCCGCCGTATATCGAGAAACATGACAATCGCAACCCGCCTTGATCGCCTGATGCAAACCCGGAAGGTGAAGAGCCAAAGCGCTCTCGCCAGGATGACGGGCGTCCCGCAGCCGACGATCAATCGCATCCTCAAGGGCCAGACCGACACTCCAGAACTCGGCACGATTAAGAAGATCGCCGCGGCACTCAACGTGCCGGCAACTTGGCTGGCAGAAGGGCCTGGAGATGCGCCGCCCGAGGCGCCGGCAGATCCGGCCGAAGGAAGCGCAGCATTTCTAGCCGCAGCGCATTCGCATCTGTCGATCGAGGAGCGTGTTCGCGCCGCACAACTCGAGGCGGCCCAGGCACTGATCCACAAGCTGCCTAGTGCAGTCCTTTCCCAATTGCTCGGCGTTTTGCAGGAAGCAAGCGCTACAGGGGACTTCGCCCTATTCCAGCCCAGGCTGGCCCACCGCCCAGAAGTCAGGCGGGACAGCGGCGCGCGGGAGATACACGGCGGGGAGCCCGATCCCGTGCCGGTACGCAACAAACGGGGAAAAACCCGTTGACACCTCTACGTTCAGACTGGGCCCGCGCTAGCGGGCTTTTTTTCGCCCCGACTGGCAGACACCTTTGCCTCGAGTGCGGCTGACTACACAGCATCCGTCTAACGTGGGGTTAATACAGCACCCCATCAGAGTTAAGTGAGTACCTCAGAACTGCAGGCCAAAACTCAAAGCTTGCGCATGAGGGGTCACATGAGCAACGTAGTTAGCCTCGCCGAGCACAAGCGCCGGACGGGGCGAATTGACCGTGCCGACGCACTGCCGCGCACCAATCGAGACGATTCCATCCACCTGTTCCGCCAAGACGACGGCACCTACAAGGCCTTCGTTAACGGCGCCTATCTGGAAGACGACCTGCTATCGGTCGAACACCTAACTGACCTGGCGCGCCGCCTGGCGCGAGCCAAACGACTCGAAGGAACATAGCGCTCGAATCTATTCATTCGCGTATTGCTATTTCTATTCGTTTGTGTATAGTTCCCTCCATCGACGCGCCACGGCGCATATCGGGAGATAGAGGGATGGAACTGCTCGTACCTATCGGAATCATGGCCTGGACGCTGCTGCTCATCGTTGTGGTGCAGCTGTTCCGTGTTGGTGGTGAGGGCTAAGCCATGGCAAAGGCACTGACCCCCCAACAGATCTTGGCGCTGCCGCTGCATCAGCAGGCGCTTGCATGGGAAGACCAGCGCAACCGCGCGCGCCTGCAGGAGATCAAGCAGATGGCCTCCGCCTTGGCCATGCTCCAGCCGATGCAGTCCGCCATTCAGGCCGCCGGGCACACCCTCTACGCAGGCAGCCTCTCGCCCGCATACGGCAAGCGCAACACGCTTCGCATCTCTGTCTTAACGACGTCGTCGGAGATCTCTCTGATGAAGGCACTGCTGACAGTGGGCTTCGTGATCATCGACCGGGACGACACCAGCCGCACCACTCTCCGAACCGTTGTGTTCAAGAAGGGGCGTCTGAATCTGCAGGTGTTCACCTCGGTCGAGCACCTGACGCGCGCGGAACAGGAATATGCGGCCTCTCGGCAGTTGAAGGAGGCAGCATGACGCCCGATCAAGCCACCCAGCGGCAGGCCACCGCCGTCAATTGCCAGGCTGAGCTGCTGCGCGAACTGCAGCATGCCCACCGCATCATCCAGAACGGATTGCAGATCATGTCCGTGCTCCAGAAATCAGTCTGGGCTGAGCGCAATGCGCGTGATGGCGTGGACGGCGAAGGCACCACCCGCTTCCATGAGCGCGCGGCGGTCATTGAGCGCGCCTCCGGGAGCGTGGCATGAGCGCGGCACTCCACCGAGTTCAGGACCTGAGCCGTGCTAGCGCTGCCTTCTACGCGAAGGAAGAACTGCAGATGGCCGTGGCCATATATCTCGATTGGCGGGACGAGCAGCTCTCGGCCACCGAAGACGGCGATACCCATCTGGCATGCTCGATTGGCCGGAGCATGAAGGCGTTGCGCGAGAAGTTCGACGCGAAACTCTGGGCCCGCGAGGTCTACCGCGCAACTGGGGAAGCAGCATGAACGCCCGCGCCCTTCTCGTCGCCACAATGCTCTATTTCGTCCTGCCGCCGCTCGTGCTGGTCGTGATGCTGCTGGTCAAGTCCTGCGGAGTCGCAGCATGATCGCGCCTACCCAATACCAGCTTGGCCTGCTGCACCACACGCTCGGCGTGACCCCGGAGCGGCGCGAGCCCTACCGCAATCACTTCGTGGCTGGACGTGGACATAGCGACCTGCCAGACCTGCAGGTGCTGGTGGACGCTGGCCTGATGGAGCGTAGCCCGAAGCCTGGATTCCTGGCTGCCGATGACACCGTGTTCCGCGTCACCGACGCCGGCCGCGTCTATGCGCTGCGCCACCTGCCGCCAGCGCCGCCGCCCCGCAAACGCTCCCGGTACGAGGAATACCTCGACGCCGACGGCTGCGCGGGCGACTCATTTGCCGAGTTCCTCTGCGGCGGCCGGTTGCCGCAAATCGAGTACCGGACGGCCTATGGAAAGAGCCCGCGCGATCGCTATGGCAATGAGTACAGGATGTACCGGCATCAGGCGTTTCCCTACGACTATCGGCGCGAGGTTGAAGGGGATTGGGCTCCGACGAGGAAGGCTGCCAAGGCGAGCTACAAGGCCGCGCTGAAGGACTATCTGCAGCGCCAGCGCGAGTACGAGAGGGCCTGCGCATGAAGCTGCTCCGCGCCATCGCCTTCTGGTTTGCCACGGCCGCCGGCGTGATCGCCCTCTCCGGCCTCTACGCAGCGTTCAACCCCGATGCGCCCACCACCACCCCGATTTGGAGGCAGTCATGAGTCCCGACATCACATGGGAGGAGTACGTGCGCGCTCGTCGCGCCGAAGGCTTCAAGGTCACCGGCCGCTGGATCAACGGCGCACCGGTTCTGGTACGCCTTCATTGAAAAGGAGAAGAGCCTCATGTCCGCATTTTGTGTCTACGGCATGACGATCACTCATGCCATGAAGCTTGCAGAAAAGCGCCTGGAGCGCGGTCACGACTGCAAGACCAAAGAGGAATGGAAAGAGAAGGTAGGGGAAGTCGCGGAGACCATTCTCGTCAGCCATGCGCCTGTGCAAGTCAGCCCCACGTTTGACGCCCCTCAGTTTGCGCGGGAATGGATCGAGGTTGCGCAACGCACCTCGAAGATCTACGCGCCGAAGGTCATGGTTCGAAAGCAAAAAATCGACAAGCACGGCAATCCCGTCGTGAGCAAAACGACGGGGCTCCCAACGCTTGGTTGGGCTCCATACCAAGCCTAAGCCATGCCTACGCTGATCGCCGTTCTCGCCGCCTTACCAGCGCTAGTCGCGCCTTTTGTCGCGCTCGGCCTGGCGGCTTATGCCCACCACCGCTGGCTGCAGCGGTTCGAAAAAGGAATGTCCAAGATGGGAATCGTCAGCACCGCGACGATGATTGATCGCCTGGTCGGACTGATCGACACGCGCGAACTTCGTATTGATGAAGTCATCTTCATGCGAGCCCTCAAAGAGAAAGTCAGACGCTCTCGCATCGTCGACCTCACGGCGGACGAAGTGGAGAAGCTCGATGAAATCCACGGGAGACTCTTTCGATGACTACACAAACTGCCCTTCACACCCGCATTGAGAGCTTCGACATCTACGCTCACCTGCAACGTCAGCGCGAATGGTCCGAGCGCACATTCGGTCCGGGCGCGCGTGCCGCAGGCGTGATCGACCACATCCGTAAAGAGCTGCGCGAGATTGAAGCGGACCCGACGGACATTACCGAATGGATCGACGTCGTAATCCTTGCGCTGGACGGCGCGTGGCGGGCTGGCGCGAGCCCGGAGCAGATCGTTGCAACGATCGTCGCGAAGCAGACCAAAAACGAAGGTCGTGTCTGGCCTGATTGGCGCACGGCCGATCCGAACAAAGCGATCGAGCACGTAAAGCCGGGCTGCGACAAGTGCGCGCATTGCGGCATGGACATGGATCTCGAGCCATTCTGTGTCCAAGTCGATGTTATTGAGGCCGCCAAGGCGAAGTTCAATCGAGCATTCTCGTGGGGCCTCAACGTCAACCCTGCTCGCCAAATCTGCGCCGGCAACCACTTCGAAAAACACCCGGGAAGATAAGAATGATCCGTCACCTTCTCCTGGCGTACTCCGCCAGCCGCCCCTGCAAAATCATCAGCGAGGCCGGTCGTCCTTATCTGGAGCGCTACTTTGTGTGCGCCTTCCTCGGGATCCGCGTCTACCTGCACCGCTTCGTCGGCTCCGATCCCGACCGCGGCCTGCACGACCACCCGTGGCGCTGGGCCGTGTCCATCATCCTGCGAGGCTGGTACTACGAAGCGACGCGCATGGGGATGCGCAAGGTGCGCTGGTTCAACTTCTTGACCGGCGACACGTTCCACCGCGTGATCCTCAGTCCGGGCCCGCTGGCCGGAGTTCACACGCCAGCCGAAGTCTGGTCGCTCTTCATCGTTCCTGCTAAGGACGTGAAGGTGTGGGGCTTCCTGCGCGACAAGGGTCAGATGGGCCAGGTGTTCACGCCGTTCGACTATGGCACCGGCGGCAAGCCTGCGCAGTGGTGGAAGCACGCTCCGAAAGGCCGCCACGCTGCCGGCCGCCAACCCAACTGAACGAGGAACGTTCGTATGGCAACCAAACAGAAGCCCTGCACCGTGACCCCGAAGCACTCATGGACGTTCGTGTCGAACGTGAAGTTCACACGCGCCAGCCACGGCCCAGGCGGTTCGCGCGTCAGCATCAGCCTGCGAGGGAAATATCGATGCGAGTGCGGTGAGGTGAAGTACGCCGCGGCTCAGATTGCGCGGGAGATTCCATGACTGCCCTCCAATGCAAATGCCTCAACGAAGTCGAGGGCAAACTGCGCGACCATTATCGGACCCTACTGGGTACTGACGTCGAGATCTGCGCGGCGGATGCGGTATTCGTCTTGGGCAACGGTGGCGGCACGGCGCTCCGACAGACCTTCTTCATCAAGGCTGACAAACCCGGGTATCGCAGTCAGAAGGGCAAGGAAGTATCGATGATGGCGAGCTTCTGCCCGTTCTGCGGAAAATCGACCGGGGACCAATCATGATCGACCGCACCGCACGCAAAGCGGGGCTGACGACTGAGACGCTATATCAAGCCGTGCTTGATTGCCTCATGAATCATGGAATGCAGCACACCGAAGATACGGGTAGCGGCGAGAAATATCCGCTCGTGGACAAGTTGTGCGCGCCGGGCGACGACAGCATTAAAACAGGCAAGGAGGAAGTAGAAATCCTTGCAGAAGACATCGTGGACGCTATCGGCCCGATGGTCCTCGCCGCACATTCTGCGGATGCCCGCAATGTGGAGGGGGTGTGGCAGCCGATTGATACTGCGCCGAAGGATGGGACCTTCATTGATCTGTGGATCGGTGGCGAATTTCCACGTCGCGAGCCAGATTGCTATTGGGGCCTCCCAGACCACTGCTGCGGGGAAATGGGATCGCTATGCGATAGCGACTGGCACGGGCTCGATAAGGGATGGGTTGGTTCATACAACATGCCGATCAGTGATTTTGATGGCGGTCCCACTCACTGGATGCCCCTGCCGCCACCGCCCACAACGACTGCAAAGGACCAATCATGACCGGCCCGCAGCGAGGGAGCGAAATCAAAGCTACTTGGCACCATGACGCTGGCGCGTATGCGCGATGCTCTTACTGCGGGCGCTATTCCGACAACCCCAAATCTCTGACGCGAGACGAGCATCCGTGCGATTGCGGGAAGCTCCATGGATGGTCGGGGTCTTTCAAGAAACCTGAGGCTGACGCGAAATGGAGCGAAGCAAAATGACCGACCACAACGCACGCCAAGCGGGGCTGACGAGTGCGGCGCAAATTGCGCTGCTTTGGGCCGCCTCAGAAGCCGACAATCGCGGCCTTGACCTGCACGCAACCGAACTGCGCGCCATACTCGCCGCCCATTCTGCGGATGCCCGCAGTGGGGAGGCGGTGGCAATGCAGGTGCTGCGCGAGATCATTGCGCACGACGACGCATGGGAGAAGGAAACGCAGACGTCGCGCGTCTCCACGACTCGCGCGGATGAGTACTTGGCCGAGTTCATGGCATTGAAGGACAAGGCCCGCGCCCTACTCGCCGCGCCCGCCGCACCAGCGCCGAATTGTGTCTGCGGTCAGCCTGAAACGTTGAACGCTGTGCATCGCACCGACGGCCCATGTTATGCAGCCCCGGCACCCGCCGCACCAGCGCCGAAGTGTGACGGAACAGCGGGTAATTGCCCGAACGAATGCAGCGAGCCGTGCTCACCTGCACCCGTTGCGCAGGCGGATGAGATCGTCCAGCGGATCGGAGCATTCGCCGTGGCGTTCGCTCACAAGCAAGACGGGGAGGCCGATAAGCACATGGCTGCAATCCGCGCCATGCTCGCGGCGCCCGCCACCCCGGCAGAGCCTGTGCCTATGGCGATTGAATGGGAGCCGATGCCAGAGGACGCATGCGAGCGGGCAGCCTTTGACCGCAATCTCGATCTCTATCAGGGCGATACCCGCGTAGCTGTTGCGACGGCCTTGCGACTTTGGAGCGCGACGAGTAATGCCTCGTTCGGTCGTATGTGCTGCGTGTTCGCCAACGAAGTCGCCAAGATGCACGTGGCCCCTGTCGCCACCCCGGCAGACGCGGCGAGCGAGGCGGACAAGAGGGATGCGCTGTTGGAAGCCCTGAAGGATGCGCGCAGCGTGCTGTCCAGCATCAATGCGGCAAAGCATCACGAGGTCATCGTGAACGACGAGCCTGTTTTTTGGCAGCGCAAGGAATGGGTGGAGTGGGCGCAAGGCGAAGTTCTGCCAAAGGTCGACGCCGCCATCCAGCGCGAGCGGCAACAGGGGGCGGACCGTGGCTGACCAGACCGTTACAGAAAGGCATGTGGATTTTGCTCGCGCTGTCGTCGCGTTGGCCCGTCAGCACGGCATGGATAACCTCCGCATGACCTACCGCGAAAACGTGGGCGCCGCATGGGCTAGGGGCGATAAGTGGAATTCCGAAGATGTGACTATGAACTGGTCACAGGGCCGTCACGGCGATCAAAGTCGACTCAGCATTGAGTACCGCGCTTCCTTGGCGGTAGACGAACGTGCGCGCACCGAACCGGAGGGCGGGAAGCAATGAGTGAAAATCTTGAAGAGCTGACGCCGAACCAGCGCCGCGCGCTGGATAAGGCGCTGGCCGCCCTAGAAACGATGGCTGCGATGTGGGGCGCGGAGATTCGCATCCATGACGTAGCGCAAAGGCTGGCCGCGAAACCCGACGCAGAGCGCGCCAAGGCTATCGCAGCGTTTATTGAGCAGGCATTCATCGAGGGTGCCTACCGCCACTATCTGGACCGCGATCCCGCAGCCAACCCGGAACTGGAGCGCGCCAGCCAGCCTGGCAGCGGGGAGGCTGTGAGCGGTGCCGAATGGTTGGCACTAGCAAATCAAGCTCACGCACTGAAGGCAAGCAGGGAAAAGGCGCATAGCGATGATGTCTTGCGCCGCCTAGTCGCTGCCGTAGAGGGGGTGACCGCTGCATTTGATGGCGCTGGTTCTGCATTGAGTGCAGCGCTAGATGAGCAAGACGCCGCAATATGCACAGCCCGCGCTTCGCTGGACGGGCGGAGGGAGGGATAGCTCGCATGAACATTCCTGACAACCTCACCCTCTACTCGACTGTGCACGGCCACGGCGCCAACGGCTTGGCCTTCTACCGCTATGCCGACCGAGATGGCTTTGGTGTTCACCTGGACGCGCGGCGCGAGTCGTTTGGCAAACCCTTCGAGGAATCGTATTGGCTCGATGCACTGCCCAATAAACGCTTCCCCACCCTCCTCGCCCTGCAGCTGGCCGCTGAGGCGCTGACAGACGACCAGGTGGCCGCCGAGCGGGCGAAGTATCCGCAGATCCGGAACTCCCGCCCGGTGGGCGAGCGCCGCCATCAGAACAAGTGCCGCCTCTGCCCGCCCGAGAATGCCCAGCCCGGCGCCCTGATCGTCTATTTGGCCCGGAACTGGAATCCGGTGACAGACCACCGTGCGGAGCTGTGCGAGCGCCACAGGGGCCTGGCGGATGAACCTGCCGCCCTGGACGCCGCCATCAAGGCGGAGATCGCTCGCCGGGCAGCTAAAGCGGCGCCTTTCCTCGAATCACTGCGCGCAGCTGCCGCGGGATTGCCATCGTGAATCGACCATCAAATGCACGAAGCAGCGCAACGCATCATCGAACAAACCCGAATCCTGTGGGGACTCAAATGACCACGATCTTCCTTCTGCTGGCCCAGTACGGCGCCACCGCCGTGATCCCTATCGATGTGGTGGCCAGAGACTACTTCCCCCATCTCAGCCCCGAGAAGCTGCTACGGAAGATCAGCCTAGGCGAAATCCGCCTGCCCGTGGTCCGGATCGAGGGTTCAAACAAGAGCGCGAAGGGGGTACACGTGGAGGATCTGGCGGGCTATATCGACGAGCGTCGCGCCGCCGCGAAGAAGGAGTGCGAGCAGCTGAACAGCTGATCGAAGTGCTACTTCAGTGCTACGCGGGGAGCAACGTCTCCCCGCTTTGCCTTTCTGGGCTTGCCTGTACCGTTTTTAGTTCGTCCAATCCATCATGGGGGCCACGGAAATCCGGCGGGGCCTGATATTTCCTTGCATGCCGCTTGTGGACTCGGATTGCGGGGT
>NZ_JBXALD010000022.1:0-38194 GCF_058799075.1 Cupriavidus sp. GW822-FHT06G04
GCGGCGGATCTTCGAAGCGTACCGCGACAAGGTGGTGGACGCCCGCACGCTGGTCGACGCTGGCAACTGAGGCGCGCGGCGCAGTCGGTATTTGCCTGTAGGGCAGGGGCGCGGCGACTGAGGGTAGACTATGCGCCACGCGCGATGGTCGCGCGTGCGAGGTGTCTATCTTTCGGAACGCGCCCCCATGCACGCTACCGGCAGCACCCTGTCATTCATTCTCGAACGCCGCTGCCTGGCCATCGCCAGCTGGCTCGTGCCGTCGGCGCTGGCGGTCTGTTCGCCCGCCGATGCGCAGGAAACCGCCACGCTGCCCGACGTCGTGGTCAGCGCCAGCCGCAACGAGCAGCGCCGCTTCGATGCGCCAGCCGCCATCGACAGCATCGCGGTCAACCCGTTCACGGCCACGTCGCCTCTGGTCAATCTTTCCGAACTGACGCTGACCAGCCCCGGCATTGCCGTACGCGATCGCCAGAACTATTCGCAGGACCTGCAGATCGCCGTGCGCGGCTTTGGCAGCCGATCCACTTTCGGCGTGCGCGGCGTGCGTCTGTTCGTCGATGGCATCCCGGCCACCATGCCCGATGGGCAGGGACAAGCGTCCACCTTCGACCTGGCCAATGCGGAGCGCGTGGAGATTTTGCGCGGACCGTTCGCGCAGATGTACGGCAACGCATCGGGCGGCGTCGTGCAGGTATTCACACCTGATCCTCCCACCAAGGGTTTCACCGGCAGGGCTTCGTCGGGCTTCGGTTCCGATGGGCAATGGCAGGCCGGCGTGTCGCTAGGCGGCGGCAACGACAAGCTTGGCGGCACACTCGACGCGTGGACCTATCAGACCGACGGTTATCGCGATCACAGCGCCGCCCGGCGCTATCAGCTCAATGCGAAGATCGTCGCGCAGCCGACGTCCGCGACCCGCATCACCGGACAATTCAACTACTTCAACCAGCCACTGGCCGAGGATCCGCTCGGACTGACCCGTGCGCAAGCCGAAGCCAATCCGCGCCAGTCCGTGGCCGCCGCCACGCAGTTCAACACCGGCAAGGAAGTGGAGCAGACGCAGGCCGGTGTGGTCGTCGACCATCGACTCGGCGAGCGCGACAGCCTTAGCTTTCGGCTCTACGGCGGCGGCCGCCAGTTGACGCAGCGGCTCGGTTTTAGCGGCGCGGCGCCGTCGTCGGCGGGCGGCATCGTCGATCTGGATCGCACCTATGGCGGAGGCGCGCTGTCATGGACGCGCAAGACTACCGCCAACGGCCTGCCACTGCAGTGGACCGCCGGCATCGAAGCCAATGGCATGCGCGATGCGCGCCATGGCTACGTCAACAACAACGGGCAACAGGGCGCTCTGCGGCGGGACGAAACCGACGAAGCTGCCGACTATGGCGCGTATGCGCAATTTAACTGGACCGTGCATCCGGCCTGGGAACTGGTGGGCGGCGTGCGGGCCAGCATGGTGCGGTTGCGCATCGACGATCATTTCATCACGGCGGCAAGTCCCGATGACAGCGGCACGTCGACGTATCACAATGTCAGCCCCGTGTTGGGCGCGGTATGGCACGCGCATGAAACGCTCAACGTCTACGCCAATCTTGGCCGCGGCTTCGAAACGCCGACGCTGACCGAAGTGGCCTATGGCCCCGGCGGCACTGGCGCCAATCTGGGGTTGCAGGCATCAACCAGCCGCCAGGGTGAAATCGGCATGAAATGGCAGTCAGGTGGTCAGCGGCTGGAAGCGGCGCTGTTCGATGCGGACAGTCACAACGAAGTGGTGCCGCTATCGAACGACAACGGCCGCACGGTCTACCAGAATGTCGACGGCGTGCGCCGCCGCGGCCTCGAACTCGGATGGCGCGGTGTGTTCGGCGCCGCGCAGCGCTTCACGGCGGGGCTCGGCTACACCTATCTCGATGCGTATTTCGGCGAGTCGTTCGTCAACGCGCAGGGCGCAACCGTCGCGGCCGGCAATCGGCTGCCCGGCACGGCGCGCCACAGCTTCGGCGCGGATATCACCTACCGTCCCTGGGGACAGTGGATGGTTGGCGTGGAAGCCAAGGCCGACAGCAAGGTATACGCCGACGATCTCAACACGCAGGCCGCGCCGGGCTACTTCATCTTTAACCTGAAGACCGGCTACACGTTCAAGCTCGGCGGCACGCAACTCTATGTGTTTGGCCGTATCGACAACGTGGCCGACCGCCACTACATCGGCTCGGTGATCGTCAACGAAGCCAACGGCCGCTACTACGAACCCGCGCCGGGACGCCGTTTCTTCGTGGGCATGCGCGCCTCGATGTGAGCGCGCCGCGCATCGGTCCGGCGTGCGAAGCGGGCGATCTTCGCCACCCGTACTTGCCAGCCGCGCGCCACGGGCCTAAGGTTGCACCTTTAGCCGCTGCCCCCGTGTCGACGCCATGTCGCTAGCCACGCCCCCCGCCCAGACCGACACCATGCCCCAGGACCCCAAGCTGCGCATCATGCTGTGGGTGGTGGCCGTCGGCTTTTTCATGCAGACGCTCGACTCGACGATCGTCAACACCGCCTTGCCGTCGATGGCGCGCAGCCTTGGCGAAAGCCCGCTGCGCATGCAGTCGGTGATCATCGCGTACTCGCTGACGATGGCCGTGATCATCCCGGCGTCCGGCTGGCTGGCGGACCGCTTTGGCACGCGCACCATTTTTCAGGTTGCCATCGGGCTGTTCGTGCTGGGATCGCTGCTGTGCGCGTGGGCGCCCACGCTGCCGTTCCTGACCGCCGCGCGCGTGGTGCAGGGCGCGGGCGGGGCGATGCTGTTGCCGGTGGGACGGCTATCCGTGCTGCGCACATTTCCGCGCGAACAATATCTGCAGGCGCTCAGCTTTGTCGCCATCCCGGGCATGATCGGTCCGCTGATCGGACCGACGCTGGGCGGCTGGATCACGCAGACGTTTTCGTGGCACTGGATCTTCCTGATCAACGTGCCTGTCGGCATCATTGGCGCGCTGGCCACGGTGCGGTACATGCCCAACGCGCGGTTGCCGGGCATCGGCCGCTTCGACGCCACCGGCTATGCGTTCCTGGCGATTGCGATGGTCACGCTGTCGTTTTCGCTGGATGGTTTGGCCGAGATGGGCTTCCAGCACGCCACTGTGCTGATGCTGCTGATTGCCAGCATGGCGGCGCTGACCGCCTATGTCCTGCACGCCAACAAGAGTCAGACGCCGTTGTTCCCGCTGAAGCTGTTCCGCATTCACGCGTTCAGCGTGGGCCTGCTGGGCAACCTGTTTGCGCGCATCGGCAACGGCGCGATGCCGTTCCTGATTCCGCTGACCTTGCAGGTCAGTCTCGGTTATTCGCCGCTGAACGCCGGCATGATGATGGTGCCGACCACCGTGGCGGGCATGGCGTCCAAGCGGCTGGCCACGCGCCTGATCGAACGCTTCGGTTATCGTCGCGTGCTGGTGACCAACACGTTCGTGGTGGGACTGGTGATGGCGTCATTCGCGCTGATTTCCCCAACGCTGCCGCTGCCGATTGTACTGGTGCAACTGGCCATTTTCGGCGCGGTGAACTCGGTGCAGTTCACTGCCATGAACACGGTCACGCTGAAGGACCTGAGCGGCGTGAACGCCAGCAGCGGCAACAGCATGCTGTCGATGGTGCAGATGCTGTCGATGAGCCTGGCCGTGACCTCGGCGGGCGCGCTGCTGGCCACCTTCCAGGCCGGCATCGGATCGCATCACTTCGACGTGCTGCCCGCGTTCCACGCCACCTTTATCTGCGTGGGACTGATCACCTCCGCATCGGCGTGGATCTTCATGCAGCTGGACCCGGAGCAAACGGCCCCGGCCCCCGCCCAGCCGTCGGAAGAAGTGTAGGGCGCAGACGCCACCAGCCGCCTGCCGCCCCATTCATTTAGCCGCCCATCAATTCGCAAAAGCGGGCGATATCGACATTTCCGCCACTGATGATGACGCCGACGCGTTTGCCTTTCAGCGCGTCCTTCATCTGCGTGACGGCCGCCAGGCCAAGGCAGCCGGTCGGCTCGACGATCATCTTCATGCGCTCGGCAAAGAAGCGCATCGCCTGCACCAGCTGGGCGTCCGATGCGGTGACGATGTCGGTGACGTCGCGCTTGATGATGCCGAACGTGTAGTTGCCGAGATACTGCGTCTGCGCCCCGTCGGCAATCGTCTTGGGCGTGTCGATATGGACGATCGAGCCGCTGCGCAGCGATTGCTGGCCGTCGTTGCCGGCTTCCGGTTCGACACCGTACAACTTGCACTGCGGCGCCAGTGCGCGCGTGGCCAGCGCCGTGCCCGAAAGCAGGCCGCCGCCGCCGAGCGGCGTGAACAGCGCGTCGAGCGTGCCCACTTCCTCGAACAGTTCCTTCGCCGCCGTGCCCTGGCCGGCCAGCACATCGGGATGATCGTAGGGCGGAATCAGCGTCATGCCGTTTTTCTCGGCGAGGTTGCGGCCAATCGCCTCGCGGTCTTCCTTGTAGCGGTCATAGACCACCACGTTGGCACCGTAGCCCTTGGTGGCAGCGATCTTTGCCGCGGGCGCGTCGTGCGGCATCACGATCGTGGCCGGCATGCCCAGCAGTTTGGCCGACAGTGCGATGCCCTGCGCGTGATTGCCCGACGAAAATGCCACCACGCCGCCCTTGCGCTGTTCGGGCGTGAACTTTGACAGCGCGTTGAAGGCGCCGCGGAACTTGAAGGCGCCCATGCGCTGGAAGTTCTCGCATTTGAAAAACACCTCGGCGCCGAGCATGTCGTTGAGCGTACGCGACGTATTGACTGGCGTGCGATTGGCGTGGCCGGCGATGCGCTGGGCAGCGGCTTCGACATCCGCGTAGGTGGGCAGGGAAATGGTCGTCATGTTGGTCAGGGTTGCAGTGCGGTGGATTTACCAGGGCCAGGCCATGCGCGTGCCGGCGCCATCGGCCAGGGCCCGTTCATGCAGGAAGCGTGCGACCGTCAGGTCTTGCAGCGCCAGTCCGGTCATGTCGAAAACGGTGATGTCGGTGGGCTTGCGCGTAATCGTCGCCGCGCCGGTCAGCACGTCGCCGAACTCGGCGCAAGGCAGCTCCGGCGCCCACTGGCATTCGCCGATGCTGCGTGCCTGGTCGAGGTCGTCAACCACGATCAGCGCGCGTTCCAGCAGGCCTTCGGGCAGCTCGCGCTTGCCGGTGGTATCGGCGCCCACACAGGTCAGATGCGTGCCCGGCTGCACGGCGTGCGCATCGAACAGCGGGCCGCCGCCGGGCGTGGCGGTGATGACCACGTCGCTATCGGCCACTGCGGCGTTGCGGTCGGTGGCCAGCGTCACACGGCAACGATCGGCAAACAGCGCTTCGAAAGCGGCGCTGCGCGCGCCGTTGGCGCTTACGTATCGCAGCTCGGCAAGCGACGGCATCAGGCGCAGCGCGTAGCTGACCTGCACGCGCGCCTGTACGCCCGTGCCAAACACGCACAAACGCCGGCTGTCGGCGCGCGCCAGCGCAGTGAGGCCGAGGCCGCCCGCCGCGCCCGTGCGCGCGGTGGTGATGGCGTTGCCGTCAAGCACGCAGAGCGGGCGTCCGGTGGCCGGATCGATCAGCACGATGGTGGCCTGATGCGGTTCGCCGCCGCGCGCGCGATTGCCGGGCCAGAATCCTGCGGCTTTGAAGCCAAGCAGGTTCTGCTTGCCGACGTCGCCCGCCTTGATGCCGAACACGCCGCCGGTGGCGAGTTTTTCGCGGATCACCGGGAACACCCGGCCTTCGCGATGGCTGTGCAGCACGAATGCTTCGCGCACGGCTGCCATGACGTCGTCGGGCAGCAGCGCCGCTTCGACGGCGTGCTTGTCCAGCAGCAGCAACTGCGCGGCGGCGGTGTCGGCGTGGTTGCCGTGCGGGTGGGAAGTGGCGGGCATGTCAGCGTGCATAACTGTAGACGGTGGCGCGCGACACACCGAGATGCGCCGCGATGGTTTCCATGGCGCGGCGCACATCGAGCAGACCCGAGGTCTTCAGTTCGCCCAGCAGCGCGCGCCGCTCTTCGGTCTTCAATGCGCGCGGCGTGGTAGCAAGGCGCGCCGCGAAGGCATCGATGCGGGCGCGCAGTGCGTCGGCGCCGGTGGGGTCGAGCGTTTCCTTCGGGCCTTCGGCGGCAGTCTGCACGAACTGGCCCATGGCCATCTGCAGGCTGCGAAACAGCGTCAGATCGACATTCATGCACAGCGCGGCGATATAGCGACCGCTGCCGTCCTTGATGCCAATCGACGTGCTTTTGGCCTGCCGTCCATCGGCAAACTGGTTCGCATAGTTGGCCAGTACCTGCGGGTAATCCGGGTCGGTAATGCGCGCCTGGCCGAGTTCGGTGGTGGGATCGCCCACCTCGCGGCCCGACAGGTTGTTGTGGATTGCCAGGATCGATTGCTCCGGATCGAGCAGGTCGTGCACCACGACCTCGCAAAAGGGCGCGAGCGTCTGACCCAGCCCGTCGGCGATCTGCTTGACCTGGTCCAGCAATACACGCTGTTCAGCGGTGCGTTTTGCCATGAGCGCTGCCCATCCCTGACATCAATGATGCTGGACAGTTTGTATAGAGGTGGACGAAATGTCAAGGTTCGGGCATGAAAAAGGCGCGACAGGCGCCGGGGCCCGTGTCGCGCCGGTAGCGCGTGCAGACTTAGCCGGATCGGGTGGATCCGGTGGATCCGGTGGATGCGATGGATTCGGTGGGTGGGGTGGAAGTGGCGGAAGTGGTGGATCAGGCGGTTTCTTCGGCCACGCGGATTTCCACCAGCAGCCTGCGCAGTTCCGGCACGCACGAGCCGCAGTTGCCGCCTGCCTTTACGCAGGCAGTGATTTCGGCGGCTGTCTTGAGATCGTGCTTGCGCACGGCATCGCAGATCATGTTGCGGCCCACGCCGAAGCACGAACAAACGGTTGGCCCGGCATCGGCGGTTTCTTCCAGCGGCTGGCCCAGCAGCAGGCCGATGCGATCGCTGTCTTCGAGCCGGCTCTGCCCGAACAACTGCGACAGCCATGCGCGCGACGGCAGCTCAGCACGGGTCGAGACGTAGATGCAAGCCTCGATCTTGTCATCGACCACATAGCCCGCGTGATAGACGCCGGCGGCGCGGTCTTCGTATTCGAGCCAGTCCGCTTCGGCGTCGTGTACGCCAAGCAACTGGCGCGCCCATGCGCCGCGGTCGGCGATGGCGTCGCGTCCGGCAAATTCGTGGCGCTGGAATTGCCGGCCCTGGATGCGCGTCCAGTACGTCAGCGTATCGGTGTCAACGGGCTGGCGGCTCAGTACGAAGCCATGCCACGAGACCCGGAATTCCTCGACGCGCACTGGCGTGTGCTTGAACTCCGGCTCGCCGGACACCGGGTCCACCGCGGGATTGACCACCGCGCCGACGCGGGCGTCCGAACTGAACTGGTCGTTCCAGTGAATCGGCACGAACACATTGCCGCGTGCAATGCCGCCGCCACAGCGCACGCGTGCCACCATCGCACCCCAGCGGCTGGTCACGCGCGCCAGCTTGCCTTCGCCCACGCCGCACAGCAGCGCGTCTTGCGGGTGCATGTCGACGAACGGCTCGGGGATATGGTCGCTCAGCCGCGCTGCCTTGCCGGTGCGCGTCATGGTGTGCCACTGGTCGCGCACGCGGCCCGTATTGAGTATCAGCGGGAAGTCGTCGTCGGCCGCGTGGGCTGGTGCGCGCGATGCGGTCGGCACGAAACGCGCGCGGCCATCGGCAAATGCGTAGCGCCCATCCTCGAACAGACGCGACGTTCCCGATGTTTCCGGCAGTCCGGATAGTTCCGGCATTTGCGCCGTCTGCCCGGGTGCGGCGGCGCGGACCGGCCATTGCCGTGGTTCGAAGTCGTCGTAGGCGGCCTTGTCCAATCCGGCCAAGCCGCCGATATCGAACATGCGCGGCGCGTGTCGCGCGTCGTCGGCGCCGTTGCGCCACGCACTGAGTCGCGCATGTTCGTCGAAAATCTCGTGCGGCCCCGCATAGTCGAAGCCGGCAAAGCCCATGCGCCGCGCAACGTCGCACAGGATGTCCCAGTCGGCGCGCGCTTCGCCGGGCGCTGGCAGGAATGCGCGCTGGCGCGAAATGCGGCGCTCCGAGTTGGTCACGGTGCCGTCCTTTTCGCCCCAACCCAGCGCGGGCAGCAGCACATGCGCGGCAGCGTTGGTGTCGGTGTCGGCGACGATGTCCGATGCCACCACCAGCTCGCAGGCGGCCAGCGCACGACGGGCCTGGTCGGCAGCGGGCAGGCTGACCAACGGGTTGGTGCCGATCACCCAGACGGCCTTGATCCTGCCTTGCTCGATAGCCTCGAACAGGTCCACCGCCTTGAGGCCGGGCTTGTCCGCCATGGCCGGAGACCCCCAGAAATCCTGCACGATATCGCGATGCATCGGGTTGGCCAGTTCCATATGCGCGGCCAGCATATTTGCCAGTCCGCCCACTTCGCGCCCGCCCATCGCGTTGGGCTGGCCGGTCAGAGAGAACGGGCCCATGCCGGGCCTGCCGATGCGTCCGCTCAGCAGATGGCAATTGATGATGCTGTTGACCTTGTCGGTGCCCGACGACGACTGGTTCACGCCCATCGAGAACGCGGTCACGACCTTTTGCGTGCCGGCGAACATCTCAAAGAAGGCCCGCACGTCTTGCGCATCGAGCTTGCACGCGCGCGCCAGCGCGTCCATGTCGGCGCCATCGGCATCGGCCACGGCAAGCGTGTCGCCCAGCGCTTCGGTGTGGGTCTGCACAAATGCCTCATCGGTGTGCCCGTGACGCGCCAGATAGCTGAGCAGCCCATTGAAGAGGCGCACATCGCTGCCCGCGCGCAGCGGCAGGTGCAAATCGGCCAGCTCGCACGTTGCGGTGCGGCGTGGATCGATCGCCACGATCTTCATGGCGGGCCGCGCTTCCTTGGCGCGCGTCAGGCGCTGGAACAGGATCGGATGGCACCACGCGGTGTTCGATCCCACCAGCACCACCAGATCGGCCTGATCCAGATCCTCGTAGTTGCAGGGCACCAGATCCTCGCCAAACGCGCGCTTGTGGCCCGCCACGGCCGACGACATGCACAGGCGCGAATTGGTGTCTATATTGGCCGAGCCGATGAAGCCCTTCATCAGCTTGTTGGCGACGTAGTAGTCCTCGGTCAGGATCTGCCCTGACACGTACAGCGCGACGGCGTCGGCACCGTGTTTGGCGATGACGTCGGCAAAGCCACGCGCGACCTTGTCGAGCGCGGAGTCCCAACTGACGCGCCGCAGCGATCCATCGGCGTCGCGCACCTGCGGATGGAGAAGGCGGCCGTTCAGGTCGACGGTTTCGCCAAGCGCGGATCCCTTGACGCACAGGCGCCCGAAATTCGATGCGTGATCCGCATCGCCCTGCACCTCGACCTGGCCGTCGGCGCGCACCGTGGCGCGCACGCCGCAGCCGACGCCGCAGTATGGGCAGGTGGTGCGCACGGTGTCAGTGGCGGTGGTGGCAACCACGGAGATATCGGACAGGTTCACGGGTCGGTCTCGCTGGGCGACGAAAGCGCCCTGGTTATGAGGGGGATCAGGCGGCTAGCGCCTCGCACTGTGCCTGGCCGAACAGCAGCCGCTGGCGCAGCGCGCCCACCGGACGGGCGGACTGGATCAGCTCGAAATACCACGGCCCGTCCCGCACATCGCCATACAGCACCGCGCCTACCAGCCGCCCGTCCTGCAGCACCAGGCGCTTGTAGATGCCACGGCGCGGATCGCGCAGCACCAGGTCTTCGCTGCCTTCGCCGCCGATGAAATCGCCTGCCGAATACAGGTCGACGCCGGTCACCTTGAGCTTGGTGGCCGTGGCCTGCTGCACATAGCGGCGATGTCCGGCGCCGGCCAGATGCGCGGCGCACACCCGCGCCTGGTCCCAGATCGGCGCCACCAGACCGAACGTGGCCTGGCGATGCTGCACGCATTCGCCTACCGCGTAGATGCGCGGATCGAATGTCTGCAGCGTGTCGTCGACCACGATGGCGCGCTCGCAGCGCAGGCCGGCGCTGGCGGCCAGTTCGATATTGGGGCGCACGCCTGCCGTCATCACCACCAGGTCCGCCGGAATTTGCGTGCCGTCCTTGAACAGCACGCCGGTCACGCGGTCCGCGCCGAGAATTCCGGCGGTCTGCGCGTTCAGCAGAAAGCGCAGGCCCTTGCGTTCCAACGCGCCCTTGAGCAGCGCGGCGGCGGGCTTGTCGAGCTGGCGCTCCATCAGGCAGTCGGACAGGTGCACCACGGTCACGTCCATGCCCTGGCGCATCAGCCCGTTGGCCGCCTCAAGCCCGAGCAGGCCGCCGCCGATCACCACCGCGTGGCGATGATTGCGCGCCGCATCGAGCATGGCCTGCACATCCTGGATGTCGCGAAAGGCGATCACGCCGTCGAGCGTGTGGCCGGGCACCGGGATGATGAACGGCTTCGATCCGGTGGCCAGCAGCAGGCGGTCGTAGCGCACTTCGCGGCCGGATGCCGACCGCACGCTGCGGCGTGGGCGGTCGATCGACACGACCGGATCGCCAGCCAGCAGTTCGATGCCGTGCTGCGCGTACCATTCGCGCGAGTTCAGCATGATGTCGTCGACGGTCTTCTCGCCGGCCAGCACCGGCGACAGCAGGATGCGGTTGTAGTTGCCGTGTGGCTCGGCGCCGAACACCGTGATGTCATACAGGTCCGGCGCCAGCTTCAGCAGTTCCTCGACCGTGCGCATGCCGGCCATGCCGTTGCCGACAACGACCAGTCTGGGTTTGGCATGGGACATAGCGTGCGACGTCATGGGCGGCTTCCTGTGGGGCGAGAAGTGCGAAAAGGGCTGCGTTGTGCTGGGTGGGATGAGGCTTGCGCTTCAGGCGGCCAGCTCTTCTTCCGCGGCGCGTTGCGTCGCCGACGTCGCCACCCACACCTTGCCGTCGTAGACGCGCGCGGCATACGCATCAACGGCGTGTTCGGGGGCTTCAAGGCATTCGCCGGTGCGCAGGTCGAAATGGTGCTTGTAGATCGGCGAGGCCACCACCAAGCGGTCGCCGAGGCTGCCAACCAGGCCGCGCGACAGCACGTTGGCCTGCGCGTTGGGATCGAAATTGGCGATCGCATACACGTCTTCGCCGCGGCCGATGCGGAACACCGCAACCTGCTGGCGGCCGACCAGCGCGCAGACACCAGTATTGGGCACGATATCGCGCAAGGTGCAAATCGCGGTCCAGGTCTCGGGATGGTGGGCTTGGCTCATCACGTTCTCCTCGTATCAAGCTGCATTTGCGGGCACGGCAACCACGGGGATGTGGCTCAGGCGGGACCGCTGCAATTTCCGTTCCTCCGGCGTTGCCGGGCGAATCTGCCCGCGCGCTTCCAGGAACACGAGGTTGTCGTCGCGCAGGTCGCTGTTGACGAAGTGGCGGAAGCGCTGGCGGGTTTGCGGATCGGTGATGGCCCGCTTCCACTCGTCCTCGTAGGTGTTGACCACGTGCTGCATCTCGGCTTCCAGGTCGGCGCCGATGCCGAGCTTGTCGTCGATCACCACCGACTTCAGGTAGTCAAGCCCGCCTTCGAGGTTGTCGCGCCATGTGCTGGTGCGTTGCAGCCGGTCCGCGGTGCGCACGTAGAACATCAGGAAGCGGTCGACGTAGCGGATCAGCGTGGCGCGATCGAGGTCGCCGGCCAGCAGTTCCGCGTGGCGCGGTTTCATGCCGCCATTACCGCACACGTAAAGGTTCCAGCCCTTTTCCGTCGCGATGATGCCGACGTCCTTGCCTTGCGCTTCGGCGCATTCGCGCGTGCAGCCCGATACGCCGAACTTGATCTTGTGCGGCGCGCGCAGGCCCTTGTAGCGGTTCTCGATGTCGATCGCGAGCCCCACCGAATCGTCGACGCCATAGCGGCACCAGGTGGAGCCCACGCAGGACTTCACTGTGCGCAGCGACTTGCCATAGGCGTGGCCCGATTCGAAGCCCGCGGCGATCAGTTCTTCCCAGATCATCGGCAGTTCTTCGAGTCTGGCGCCAAACATGTCGACGCGCGCGCCGCCGGTGATCTTGGTGTAGAGGCCGTATTTCTTGGCGACCTGGCCCACGGCGATCAGGCCGTCGGGTGTCACTTCGCCGCCCGGCATGCGCGGCACCACCGAATACGTGCCGTCCTTCTGGATGTTGGCCAGGAAGTAATCGTTGGAATCCTGCAGGCTGGCGTGTTCTTCCTTGAGCACGAATTCATTCCAGCACGAGGCCAGGATGCTGCCCACGGTGGGCTTGCAGATATCGCATCCAAGCCCCTTGCCATGGGCGGCCAGCAGGTCGTCGAAGGTCTTGAACTTGCCTACACGCACCAGGTGATACAGCTCCTGGCGCGAGTACGGGAAGTGTTCGCAGACATGGTTGTTGACGGCCATGCCCTGCTTTTTCATCTCGGCTTTCATGATTTGCGTGACCAGCGGCACGCAGCCGCCGCACGCGGTGCCGGCCTTGGTGCACGACTTCATCGCGCCGATGCTGGTGGCGCCGTCGCCCACGGCCGCGCAGATCTGGCCCTTGCTGACGTTGTTGCACGAGCAGATCTGCGCGGTGTCTGGCAATGCGTCGGCGCCCAGCGCAGGCTTTGCCTTGCCGTCGGATGAAGGCAGGATCAGGAATTCCGGCGATTCCGGCAGTTCGATGCGATTCAGCATCATTTGCAGCAAGGTGCCATATTCGGCAGCATCGCCAACCAGCACACCGCCGAGCAGATACTTGCCGCAATCGGACACCACGAGCTTCTTGTAGACCTGCTTGCGTTCGTCGGTGAACTGGTATGAGCGGCTACCCGGCACATTGCCATGCGGATCGCCGATGCTGGCCACGTCCACGCCCATCAGCTTGAGCTTGGTGCTCATGTCGGCGCCGGCAAACGCCACGCCATCCGCGATGTCGCCGCGCAGATGTCGCGCCACGACGCGCGCCATGTCATAGCCGGGCGCCACCAGCCCGTAGATCTTGCCGTCCCACAGCGCGCATTCGCCAATCGCGTAGATGTTCGGATCGGATGTCAGGCAGTGATTGTCGATCACGATGCCGCCGCGCGGGCCTACGGCGAGACCGCTGCTGCGCGCCAGTTCATCGCGCGGACGGATGCCGGCCGAGAATACGATCATGTCGGTATCCAGATGCGTGCCGTCGGCGAAATTCATCCGGTGCGTGCCGTCCACGCCATCGACGATGTCGACGGTGTTCTTGCCGGTGTGGGCCTTTACGCCCAGCGCCTCGATCTTCTGGCGCAGCACGCGGGCGCCGCCGTCGTCGACCTGCACGGCCATCAGGCGCGGCGCAAATTCCACCACGTGCGTGGCCAGGCCCATGTCGCGCAGCGCCTTGGCGCATTCCAGCCCCAGCAGGCCGCCGCCGATCACCACACCGGTTTTGGCGCGCTGTCCGCATTCGCGCATCGCTTCCAGATCCTCGATGGTGCGATAGACGAAGGTGTCCTTGCGATCGTTGCCGGGCAGCGGCGGCACGAACGGATACGACCCGGTGGCCAGCACGAGCTTGTCGTAGGGCAGCGTCTCGCCGGTGGACGTGGTCACCGTCCTGGCAGCGGTGTCGATGGCGGTGGCTCGGGCGTTGAGCCGCAGCACCATGTTGTCGTGCGCATCGAAGAAGCCCGGCGCTACCAGCGAGAGGTCGTCGGCCGACTTGCCGGCGAAGAATTCGGAAAGATGGACGCGATCGTAGGCGGGGCGGGGCTCTTCGCAGAGCACCGTCACGTGGAGGTCACGAGCGCCGGCCTCGGCCAGGCATTCCAGCAACTTGTGGCCGACCATGCCATGCCCGACGATGATGATCTTCATGATGCTTTCCTTGTCCCGAAGTGTCGTAACGTGATTCAGTTGGCCAGCGCGCTGTCGTACAGCGCCTGTTCCTGAGCCTTGTGCTCCGCGCTGAAGCGCACGGCAATCGCGCACAGTGCGGCCAGCGTGGCGGCAACGCCCAGATACGTCAGCGTCAACTGCAGATCGCCAAGGCCCTTCATCAGGAAGCCAGCCGCCACCGCGCCGACATTGCCGCCAGCGCCGATGATGCCGGCCACACCGCCAAGTGCCTTGCGATCGATGAACGGCACCAGCGCGTAGGTGGCGCCGCATGCCATATGGGTGAACAGGCCGAACATCAGCATGGCGGCCAGCGCGGTGGCCACGCCCGATGCGTGGGCAAAGGCCAGCAGCCCAAGCCCTTCGCCCAGGATGAAGACGAACAACACGACCGCGCGCGCATCGAGTCCGCTGCGCTTTGCCACCTTGTCGGACACATAGCCGCCCAGCGCACGGGCAAACAGGGCCAGCAGGCCAAAGCTGGCGGCGGCCATGCCCGCGGCGGACAGCGACAGGCCGAAGCGGTCGACATAGAACGTGGCGGCGACGTTATGGATGAAGATCTCGACACCAAAGCAGGCGCCGTACGTGACAAACAGCATCCACACGCGATAGTTGGCGCTGGCCGCGCGGAAGCTTGCCCAACCGCCGCCGCCCTTGCCGCCGCTGACGGCGACGCCGCGTGCGCGCAGGTCCGAGAAATTGCCTTCGGGGCAGTCCTGTGTGAAACGCCAGTAGAGAACGGCCATGACCAGCATCAGCACGCCCGGCACGATCAGCGCGATGCGCCAGCCGAGCGCATGATCGACGCCAAGGAACAGCACGGCGGCCAGCAGCAGCGGCATCGCGCCTTGCGCGGCGCCACCGCCCGCGTTGCCCCAGCCGGCCGACGCCGCATTGGCGGTGCCCACCACGTTGGGCGCGAACATCACCGACGTGTGGTACTGCGTGATTACGAAACTGGCGCCCACCGCGCCGATCAGCAGACGGAAGAACAGGAACGTCTCGTAGTTTTGCGCAAAGGCCACGCCGATTACGGGGATGGCGCCGATGGCGAGGAGGCCGGTGTAGGTCTTGCGGGGGCCGAAGCGATCGCACATCGGCCCGATCACGAGGCGCACCAGGATGGTCACCGCTACGGCGGCAATATTGATATTGGCGATCTGGCCCGGCGTCAGGCCGAATTCGCCCTTCAGCACCGGCATCAGCGGCGCGCACGCAAACCACGCAAAGAAGCAGACGAAAAAGGCCATCCAGGTCAGATGGAAGGCGCGCATCTGCGGCGTCTTGAGACTGAGCAGATCGATCCGGGTGGCTTTGCCGTTCATCCTTGGGCTCCAAAAACAAATGGCGTCCCGAGAGCCTGGCCGCATGGGGCCAGTTCTGGGGACGCCGTTGTCCTGACGACCGCTACATGGCATAGCGGCCGCGCTGTGTGGGGTGGGCGGATCGCCGTTGATCGGCCCGCGCTCTATCACGCAAGCGTTGTGCCAGCGGTAGCGCGTATCGTTCTGGGAACTTTCAGGAGGGGAAGCCACGGATGACCGGCGAAATTGTGCCGATCGATACGCTTGAGCGCATCCTGGTGCGGCGCCAGACTGGGGCGCCCGCACGGGGATGGTGCAGTGCAATGTGCGTCGGCGGTGCGCAGTGCGTGCCGTTCAGCGGCGGGTCTGGCGCCAGACCTGGTCCGGCTTAATCCCGGCCGGTGCCGGCGACAGGCCTCGCCATCAATTGCATGTCGGACGGCGCAACCGGTTCGCCCGCTTCATCAATCAGTGCCGCGCGCACCCTGAGGCCGCTCACGCGCGACCGGACCTCGGCCGGTCCCTGGCCGTCGGCTTTCATATGGGCGTCGCCCCATTGCATCAGCCCGACCAGCACCGGCAGCAGTTCCACTGCCGCGCGCGTGGGGTGATAGGCAAAGCGCTCACGCTCGCCCGGCTGCCGGTATCCGACCTTGCGCAGAAGTCCGGCGTCGGTCAGCGTCTTCAGGCGCGCCGACAGCACGGCCGGCGAGCATTGAAGGCGGGTAAGAAAATCGTCAAATCGGCGCACGCCCGAAAACACGTCCCGCAAGATGAGCATCGTCCACTTTTCACCGATCAGCGACAGCGCCGCCGCGATCGAGCAGTCGGCGAACTGCGCGATGATGGGCGTCGACGGAGCGGTGGTCGGCGCAGAGGTGGTGGCCGCAGAGGAGGTAGGCTCAGAAGTGGGTGGCGATTCGGTCGTCATGCGTTTCAGCATAGCAGGCTAACTTCATTTGCAAAAGTCAGGGTTTCGACTATAGTTCTGACTATTAAAAATGTAGTTAGGGGTGGGCGATGGGATACCCGGGAAATGACGACGCCGCAGGCGGGCCGATTGCCGAAGCGGTTGCCGAAGCGGTTGCCGAAGAGAACTGGACGGTGCGCGGCGGCGTCTCGGTGACAATGCGGCCGGCACGCTCTGGCGACTATGCAGGACTACGTGCATTTGTCGACGCCCTGTCCATGGAAAGCCGATATTTCCGATTCCTGACCGGCGGACGCGTGGCCGATGACACCATCCGCGGATTTGTCCACCATCGCCCTGGGCGCGATGTGGCAGTGGTGGTGACCCACCGTGCCGCCGACGGGCGCGAATCGATCGTGGCCAACGCCGAGTATGTGGTCAACCCGGACGGCGTGGCCGAGCTTGCGGTAGTGGTCTCCGACGACTGGCAGGGCCAGGGACTTGGCCGCCGGCTGATCCAGCGCTTGCAACAACTGGCGCGTGCTGGCCGTCTGCATGGCATGCGTGGTGATGTGCTCAGCGAGAACCGTCGCATGCTGGCCATCATGCGCGACTGCGGCTTTTCCGCCCGACGCAACCCTGAGGACAGCCGTCTGCATGAAGTCAGCCTGACGCTGCACGAGACCCCCAAGCGCGTGCGCAACGACTGGCTGCCCCTGGACTGGTTTGCGGCGAGGTAAGCCACGAAACCGCTGTCTCCGCCGCATTTCTTCGCCCCGGTTACCCGAGCCCAAGGATGCGCCGCGCGACTCTGCAGCGCCGCGGCGGACCGCGGTCAAGCCTGCGATTTGCCGCGCGATGTCGCCGTGCAGCCGATCGACGCGGTGATGATCGCCGCGATGGCCACCCACTGAACCGGCGTCAGTTGTTCGTGCAGGAACGCCAGACCGGCCAGCGCGCCCATTGCCGGTTCGAGGCTTAGCAGGATGCCGAAGGTGCGGCGCGGCAGGCGTTTCAGTGCCACCATTTCCAGCGAATACGGGATGGCGCTGGACAGCAGGCCCACCGCCAGCCCGGACAGCAGCAACGCGGGGCTGAATAACTCGACGCCTGCGTGGGCGACGCCAAACGGAAATGCCACCAACGCGGCCATCGTCATCCCCAGCGAGGTGGCCTGTCCGCCGTGCGCGCTGCCGGCCATCTGGCCAAATACGATATAGAGGGCCCAGCCCACGCCCGCCGCCAGCGCGAAGCCGATCCCGACGGGATCGAGATGCGTGGACGCCTGGCCAAGCGGCAACAGCAGAATCAGTCCTGCGACAGCACAGGCGATCCAGAGGAAGTCGATGGCGCGGCGCGACGACAACACCGCCACGGCCAGCGGACCAGTGAATTCGATGGCGATGGCCAGGCCCAGCGGTATGGTGCGCAGCGACATGTAGAACAGCAGGTTCGTTGCGCCCAGCGCCGCGCCGTACAGGGCAATGGCGCGCGCGTGCGCGCCGGACAGCGCAATGCGCCATGGCCGCCATACGCAGATCAGGATCAGCGCCGCGAACCCCACGCGCAGCGCCACCGTGCCTTGCGCGCCAATCGCGCCGAACAGGCTTTTGGCAAATGATGTGCCGACGCATAGCGATGCCATCGAGCCGATCAGGGCCAGCACGGCCAGCAGGGTGTCGCTTTGTTTGATGCGGCTGAAGGGCAATTCGCGTCCTGAAAACAAAGGGCCCGGTGCCGGGCGGTGGCGCATCTTGCCCCAAAGGCGCATGGTCGGCCATACACAGATCACGGCACATGGCGCTGTACAGTTGCGCGCGCCGCGGCATTTGGCGCGTGCCGGGCGCAGGCACTATGGTTGAGGAACCCCGTTTCCGGAGTTCGCCATGCAAGCCAATGCCGCACGCCGTCATGTCGTGATCACGGGCGCCGCCGGTGCGCTGGGCCGCGCAATTGCGGCGCGGTTTGCCGCGGAGGGCGCGCGGCTGGCGCTGATCGACCGCGAGCTGCAGCAACTGCAGAGCGTCTTTGCCCATCCCGAACCCGATCACGGCGGCACCTTGCTGCATGCGGCCGATGTGACGTCGGACACCGCCATGGCGCCGGTGGCGGCGGCCATCCTCGATGCGTTTGGCACGGTTGATGTGCTGGTGCACGTGGCGGGCGGGTTTGAAATGGGCGAGCCCACGCACGCGCTGAGCCGGGAATCGTGGATGCGCATGATGGACTTGAACGCATGGTCGTTTATCGCGGTGACCGGGCACTTCATCCCCGCGATGATGTTCCAGCGCCGCGGCAAGGTGGTGGCCGTGTCCGCGCGGGGCGCATCGACGGGCGCCGCGACCATGGGTGCCTATGCCGCATCCAAGAGTGCGTTGCAGCGGCTGGTGGAGAGCCTTTCGCACGAAGTGCGCGGCGCCGGTATCAGCGTTAACAGCATTGCGCCCAGCATCCTGGACACACCGGCAAACCGGCACGCCATGCCGTCCGCCAACCCTGCGATGTGGGTGTCGACCGGCGCCGCGGCGCGCGCGGTGGCGTTCCTGGCTTCCGACGCGGCGGACGCGATTCATGGGCAGCATCTGGTCTTGGACGGGTTGAGTTAGCGAAGCAGGCGCCAGCGTTGCAACTGCCTGCACCGCCGACCGACCCATCGATTGTCGGCCGGACGCAAGCCCGCGGATATGCGACGATTCTCAAAATGCGGGACCTGGTGCGGCGCGATGCGACGCCGGGCCGCGCGTCGACTGCCGGGGCTAGCGCCGGCTGAGGCGCGCCAGCGGCAGCGTGCGCAGGCGGTCGAGCACCGCGGTCTTCATGGCGGGCGGGGTGGGCAGCGAATCGAGCAACGCCGGCCACCGATCCTGCGCCAGCGAGACCGCATCTTTTACGGCCGCCAGCGCAATCCGTTCGGCGATGCGCGCTTCCTGCGCGAAGCGGCGGTACGTTTCCAGGGTTTGTTGACGCTGCAGCACATCGATGGCCACGTTCTGGCCGAACGCCTGGAAACCGGGCAGCGCGGCCACGCAGACAATGTCGTAGGCCGGCGACAGTTCGGGCATCGTGCCGTTTCGATAGAGGAACGAGAAGTTTTTTAAGTGCGCGTCGCTGTTGCCGATCAGCGTGTTGACGGCTTGCCGCATGAAAAACTGCCGCACGTCCTCGATGCCGCGCACGCTTAGGCGTTCCAGCAGACGCACGATGGCCACGTAGGCGTCGTTACCCGCGTATTTTCGAGCCGGCATGCGCGTCAACACCTGGCAGCCGTCTTCGGCGTGCACGCGGCCGCCCGGTTCACGGTCGAAGCGATCCACGGCCAGGAAGTGCAGGTCGGCGCCAAGCGCGTCGGCCAGCCCGGGCACGTCGATGGCCCTGAGCGGTTGCGGCCGGCACACGGCCACCGCGATGCCGGCCGCCTGCGCCAGCTGCATCGACACGTATTCATTGAAGATCTGGCTGTCGTCGTTGCGCGCCGGCAGCTTTGCGATCAGGTCCGAAAGCCGGCCGTGCGCCGGCATCGTATAGCGCTTGCCGGCATGCGCGGTGGACAGGGCCAGCTTGTTCTGCACGCCGGAAACCGACGCCGCGCCTTCGGTTGCGCCTTCCACCACGGCCACTTCCAGATTGTCCGCGCCGCCGGTCACACCGACCGTGCGCACGTGGTCCGGCAGCGTCGCGATATCGGCGGGCCGCACGATCAGTGCGCCGGGCAAGTCCTCGCCGGCGGCCGCCAGCACGCCGAAATCGTCGCGGTCATCGGGATGGTGGCGGGTTGCTTCCAGGCGCTTGCGCAGTTCCCCTTCGGGCAGCAACCCGGCGAAGTAGGGCGGCAATTCGCCCTGGGTGTTGTAGAGCGCCGGATGAAATGGATTGGACAGAATCGTGGCAGTCAGCGCTTCGTTGCCAGGGATGGTCAGCGAAAGACTGAGCGTGGGGCGTGCGCTGTCGCCGCGGAACTGCTCGCTGGGTACGAAGCGCGTGGTGCGGCCGGCTTCGCACAGGTAGCCGCAGAGTATGCCGTGCAGGTGGACGGCGAGATAGCGTGGGCGAAGGCCGTCCGTCACGATTCATCTCCCAGCAACAGATCGATCGACGTAGGCGCCGCGCGGTCCGGTCCGGTCGATTTGCCGGCCAGCACCTGCTGCACGGCTTCCAGTTGCTCTTTGGGAACGAGCACCCATTCGGCGTCGAGTGCGGCGGCTACGGAGCTGAGTGTCGATGCGCGCACATCCTGCTTGCCGCTTAGCGCGACCGACAGGTTCGACGGCGCCATGCCGATCAGACGCCCGACTTCGGCCAGCGATAGGGCCCGGCGGCGGCGCAGTTGTTGGAGGGATTGGTAGAAGGAAGCCATGCGTGGTCGATGTGGTTATGACAAAGCATAGCATCGGTTTTGAAATTATGAAATAACATATAAATAATGGTGTAGATATGCTATTACATAATAAAAGGACGCGATGCGGCGAAAAACGAACCCGCACGCCAGACCGCCCCAAAACGGCTACCGCTCCGTTCCCAAAGGCGGCGCGACCTCTTCGAGCGGTCGCCTTTCCGCATCGACACCGTAGCGCAGCGCCATCGTTCCGGCGATGATCACCAGCGCGGCGCCAATGCCATAGCCGATCGCCACGGCGCCGCGACTGCCGGTTTCGATCAGCATGCCGAACAGCAGCGGGGCGACGAATCCGCCGGTGCCGGTGCCGATGGCATAGAACACCGAAATCGCCAGCGCGCGCATTTCCAGCGGAAACACCTCGCTGGCGGTCAGGTAGGCCGAACTGGCGGCAGCCGAGGCCAGAAAAAACACGGCCGACCAACACAGCGCCTGCGACCGCGCATCGAGCCAGCCCTGCATGAATGCCCAGCCCGTGGCGGCCAGCCCCACGCCCGAGAGCACGTACGTGACCGCGATCATCTTGCGCCGGCCGATGCGGTCGAACAGCGGGCCCAATACCAGCGGCCCCAATGCATTGCCGAGCGCAAACGGGAAGATATAAAGCGCCACGCGTTCTTCGGGCACGCCCTGGAAGCGCGTCAGTACCAACGCGTATGTGAAGAAGATGGCGTTGTAGAAAAACGCCTGCGCCACCATCAGCGCGAACGTGACGATGCTGCGCGTGCGATAGCGGCGCAACAGCAACGGCACGATGTCCTTGAGCGCCGGGACGGGTTTGCCGGCGTAGGCCACGGTGGCATGCGCGGCAACGGTCGGCAGCTTGCCGTGTCGGCGCGATATCTCGGCTTCGATCTCGTCGATCACCCGCGCGGCTTCGTCGTGACGGCCGTGCGTGGTCAGCCAGCGCGGGCTTTCCGGCACATGGCGGCGGATCAATACGATCGCCACGGCCAGCACGGCGCCGAGTGCGAAACACACGCGCCAGCCATGCACGGGACCGAACACGCGCGGATCCAGCAATACCAGACTGAGCCCGGCCCCCAGCGCAGCGCCGAGCCAGAAGCTGCCGTTGATGGCCAGATTGACGCGGCCGCGCACGCGCGCGGGAATAAGTTCGTCGATGGCGGAATTGATCGCCGCGTATTCGCCCCCGATGCCGAGCCCGGTGGCAAAACGGCATACCGCAAAAAACGCGAAATTCGGCGAAAACGCGGTAGCCAGCGTCGCGGCCATATAGACGGCCAGCGTGGCCAGGAACAGCCGCTTGCGGCCAAGACGGTCCGCCATGCGCCCGAATACCAGCGCTCCGCACACCGCGCCGAGGATATACAGCGAGCCCGACCAGCCGACCTGCGTGGCGCTCAGCGCGAGCGTGTCGGGCCGCTCGAGCACGGCGCCCACCGACCCGACCAGCGTGACCTCAAGGCCGTCGAGCACCCAGGCAATGCCAAGCGCGATGGCGACGCGCCAGTGCCACGCCGACCACGGCAGTCGATCCAGACGCGCGGGAATATCGGAATGCCAGGCAGCGATGGCGGTCTCCTTGTTCGTCATGCCGCACGCGCCGCGCAGTGGCCGGGTCCAGCGCCTGCAGCGCATCGTGCGGAGGGCTGCGGCGATCATAGCCCGTCAGGATACGGCTGGCTGTCGGCGCCTGGCCGACGCGCGTTCGACCCATGATCGATGCGCTGCGACCCCTGGGGACAGCGCAGCAGGGGAAAGCGGAATCCGGGGTAAGCGGCGGTCGCACGTTGCGCGTGACGGCAGCGCGTATCGGCGTATCGCGCGATGCCATAGAAAAAAGGGAGTTCCGCGATGGAACTCCCTTTTCTGGCTGGCCCGGCTGGCCGCGCTGGCTTGCGGGCTGAGTGGGCCTTACTGCGCCTTACTGCGCCGGGAACGTCAGCGCGTTGCTCAGGTCGCCCATCGCCGGCTTGCCGTTGGCGATCAGCGCATCGTCACGCAGCTTCAGGCCAGGCAGCGTCGGCAGCGCAAAGCGGTGCGTGATGAAGCGCAACACCGAAGCGGTGTCGTACTGCGTGTGATCGACGAAGCCGCGCTTGGCGAACGGTGACACGATGATGGCCGGGATGCGCGTCCCCGGACCCCAGCGATCGGCCTTCGGCACGGGTGCGTGATCATAGAAGCCGCCGTTCTCGTCGTACGTCACCACGATCAGCATGTTCTTGTACTGCGGGCTCTTCTGCAGTTGCGCGATCACGCTGGCAATGTGGGCATCGCCGTCGGCAACGTTGGCATAGCCTGGGTGCTGGTTCAGGTTGCCTTGCGGCTTGTAGAACGCTACCGCCGGCAGCTTGCCTGCCGCGGCATCCGCCAGGAACTGCGAATCGAAGTCCTTCAGGTGCGATGCGCGATAGTCGGCGTGATTGAGCGGATTGAAGGCCGCGTAGTAATTGAACGGCTGGTGATGCGCCTGGAAGTTGGGCGTCGTGTTGTTGTAGATCAGCGAGCTGTTGGCCGACACGGCCTTCCACGCACCCGCATACCACGCCCAGCTCACACCGCGTTGGTCCAGCAGCGTGGCGATGGTGTCCTGCGTCTGCTCAGGCAGCGTGCTGGCCTTGGCCGGATCGGCCAGCAGCTTGGTGCCATCCGCTGCCGCCGGCGCGTTGCCGCTGGGCTGGTACGGTGGCTGCATCGTGTTGACGGCGTAGTACATGCCGCTGCTGTCCTTTGGCGTCAGCGTGCTGTCGTTCTGGTATTGCGCAGTACCGGTGAGCACGCTGGCCGGGCTGGTGGCCTTCAGCGTCAGGTTCTTGAAATTGCCGTTGGCGTCGGTGTCGATGGCCGAGATCGACCCTGAAGCCACCGATTTATCGGCATTCGGATACTGGGGCGCACATGCGCAGACCAGATACTGGTGGTTCAGGAACGAGCCGCCGAATGCGCCCATGAAGAAGTTGTCGGCCAGCACGTAGTCCTGCGCCAGCTTCCACATCGCCATGCTGCTGCCGTCGTAGTAGCCCATCGTCAGGCCGCCGGCATCGGAGAACGCGGCGAATTTGTCGTTCTTGCCGCCGTTGATCTGCATCTGGTTGTTGTAGAAGCGGTGCACGAGATCGCGCGTGACCACGTTCTGGCCAACCACCGTGCCCGTACCGTTCACGCCGGCCGGATCGTCGATGCGGAACGGCTTGTTGGCCCAGCCCACGGTGCTGTCCTGCGGCAGCGTCACGCTCTGGCCCGCGGCGGTCAGGCCGCCCCAGGTGGGCGGCAGCGATGCCAACGTGCTGCCGTCGAAATCCTTCTGAGGTTCGGCTGTGCCGACCGAGCTCGGATTCACGCCCGGAATGCCGTTGGCGCCGGGAAACAGGCCGTACAGGTTGTCGAAGCCGCGGTTCTCCGCGTAGATCACCACTACGTTCTGGATGTTGTTCAACGCCAGGCGCTTGGTCACGCCGTCGCGGATTGCCGCGCCGATGTCGCCGCCAGACGCCACCGCCGTGGCAATCAGGTCGATGGCCTGTTCGATTTCGGCCTGCAGCGCAGCCTTGATCGTGCTGTCCGTTTCCTTGTTGTGGTCTTCCAGCAGCTTGTCGGCGGCAACGCCCAGGCGCGTGGCCAACTGGGTGCGGGCGTTGTCGAGGTTGCCGCCATTGGCGTCCATCAGCGCGGTCAGTTCGGTGGAAATCGCGCTGATCACGGCGTTGGCGCCGGCTGGTGCGCGGAACACGAGCTTGCGCGTCACGGCGTTATGGCCGCCGGCATCGTCGTTGCGGAACGCATCGGTGTCGATCACGGCCACCACCGGGCCCTGGCCCGTCAGCGTGAACGCGCCCTTGGCGTCGGTATAGGCCGATACTTCGCCGCTATCGCATTGCGAATTGTTGTTGGCGTCGATACAGACCTTGGCATGCTCGAAGTAGCTGCCGGTGACCACGCCGGACGTGGTGGCGGCCGGCGTTGCGGCGCTGCCGGAATCGCTGCCGCCACAGGCGGACAGGCATGCGGCGGCTATTGCGGCCAGGGGCCACAGACGGTTGAAACTGCTCATGGCTTTCCTCTTTCTTATATGTGGGAATTGCGATGCGTCGACAAACATGAGTACTGCGGGGTGCGCCGCGAGTGTGATCCGCGTATATGTCAGATTGATGATGCGGCGCACGCGGCCTCGGTGCGCGTGATCGTCGGCATGCCGCGCGTCAACGGCCGCCGCTGGTGTCATTTCGATGAATCGACATGGCGCTGTCATAAATGGTGCTTAGGCTGTTGCGCCATTCCTTCGTCACCCTCGCCGTCGTCACGCCGTCATGACCCTGCCACCGCTGCTGTGGAGCGTTGCATCCCCATCGCTCTTTACCTGGATGCGCATCGCCGGCGGCCTGCTGATGGTCATGCTGGCGAGCCTGATCGGCGGTTGTGGCAAGGCCGACCCGGCCGCGGGTGCGCAGGCTGCACAGGCGCCCATCGCCACAAGCGCGCCCGCCGCGCGGCAGCCCGCAGCAAAGCCGTTCTACGCGATGATGGCGGAACGGCGCCCCAACATGGCGGCGCTCAATGCACTGGGCAAGGCGCTGTTTCACGACCCGTCGCTGTCCGCGTCTGGCAAGCAGTCGTGCGCGAGCTGTCATAGTCCCGAGCACGCATACGGGCCGCCCAATGCGCTGTCGGTGCAGCTGGGCGGTGCCGATATGACGTTGACCGGCGTACGCGCCGCACCCTCACTGCGCTACGTGCAGAACGTGCCCGCCTACACCGATCACTATCACGAGAACGACGGCAACGACGCCGAGGACCAGGGTCCGACGGGTGGGCACAACTGGGATGGCCGCGCGAATTCCACGCACGAGCAGGCGCGCATTCCTCTGCTGTCCGCGCACGAGATGGCTAATGGCGAACCGATCGTCGTGGTCGAAAAGATCCGCAAGGGCCCGCACGCGCAGGCATTCCGCGCCGTGCTGGGCAACGATGTACTCGATGACGACGCGACGGCCTTCAATGCGGCACTGATGGCACTGGAAGTGTTCCAGCAGACGCCGGCGGAGTTCTATCCGTACACCAGCAAGTACGACGCGGTGCTGCGCGGGCAGGCAAAGCTGACCGCGCAGGAACAACGCGGCCTGCGGGTCTTCAACGATCCCGACAAGGGCAACTGCGCCGCCTGCCATCCGGGCGATATCCGTGAAGGCGCGTTCCCTGCCTTCTCCGATTTTGGATTTATCGCGTTGGGGGTGCCGCGCAACCGCAAGCTGGCGGGCAATGCCGACCCGGCATTCCACGACCTGGGCCTGTGCGGACCCGATCGCACTGACCTCAAGGACCGCGCCGACTACTGCGGTCTGTTCCGCACGCCTTCGCTGCGCAATGTGGCACTGCGCCAGGCGTTCTTCCACAACGGCGTGTTCCATTCGCTCGACGAGGTCATGCACTTCTATGCCGAGCGAGACGTCAAGCCGCAGAAGTGGTATCCGCGCGGCCCCGACGGCAAGGTCCGCAAGTTCGACGACCTGCCCGCGCAATACCACGACAACGTCAACATGGAAGCGCCATTCGGCGGAAAGCCCGGCGACAAGCCGCGGATGACGGAAGGCGAGATGCGCGATGTGATCGCATTCCTGAAGACGCTGACCGATGGTTACCAGTTGCCCACCGCGCACTGACTGAGCGCGACACCATCGCGCCAGACATCACACGCGCAGAACCTGCGCCGCTGCGCCGATTTTCCACGGTTGCGCGGGGAATTCGCGCGCCTGCGCAATGACGATCTGGCCGATCGCACTTCTTTGGCCTAGCTTATGAGAGGAGCGAAATCGTGGCGCCGCGCAATGTCGCGCGCGGCCTGTTCAGTCAGATGAGGCAGAGTGCGAACATGCGTAAACCGTTGACGTGGCGGAGCGTCCTGGCGATCGGGGCAGCGATGGTTCCCCTGGCGGGGCTGCCGGAAGACACCATGAACCTGACGATGGGCGGCAAGTCGCTGCCATCGGCGTGTGATGTCTCGCTGAGCGGCAACGGTCGCGTCGATTTTGGCCTGGTGCTTGCCGATGCGCTCCAGCCATCGTCACCCACGCATCTTGCCGCGCGCACGGTGACGCTGACCGTGGCGTGCGACGGCCCGACACGGCTGGCCATCGCCACGCGCGAATCGCGTGCCGGCACGGCCGCAGCCGAAATGGACGAAGCGGTCGGCGCGCCAAGCGTCTACAGCGTGTTCGGGCTTGGCGCATTGGGTGGCACCAATCTTGGCGGCTACGGCATTCGCTATGCGTCGCCGCTGGTCGACGGCGAGCCCGGGTCGATGCTGTTCAGCGCAAATCTGGCGTCGGGATGGAGCAGGGTTGGTACGGCGTCCGACCAATCGGGGGGATTTGCCTATACGTTGGACGGCGTGTACTACTCGTGGACGCAGGATGCCGGCTATATGCCGGGCGCCTTCACGACCGTCATCGTGCCGATGACGGTGACGGCGGCAGTGGTCGCGCGTAGCGCGTTGCCAACCGTAATGGCCCGCGTGCCGCTGGAAGGCATTGCTACGGTGTCGCTGGTGTACCTGTAGCGTCGTAGCCTGCGGGCGTGCGCCTGGCGGGCTCAGCCCGCGCGGCCCATGGCGTCGAGCATCAGGCGGCCATGGTCGGTGATGCGCGGGCTGGGACGCTGGCCTTGGTCGCCATGCAGAACAACAAGCTGCTTTGTGATCAATGCGTCGAGATCGACGGGATCGATTTCGCGCGGCGCGGTGGCGGTGGTGTCATCGCGGGTATGCGGGCCATTGCCGATCAACATCAGCGTGGCCAGTTCATGTGGGCTCAGCACGGTGTTCTCCTTTGGTAAAGGGGAGCGGTTGCTGGGGACTGGGGGGCGCCTTGACCGGTGCAGCCAGACGCCCCTCCGACGGGATTGTGGACCATCGCCCCGGACCATGCACGCTGCAATGCATCGTGATGGCAAGTCGACAGTCACTGCGTTGGACGGGTCGCTGCGGCACGGGTTCCGTGCCGATACAAAACCACTACAAAACGCGGGGCTTTCACCGCCTCGTCATGCAGGCGGCATGTCGATACCGCGCATGATGCCCCACCTTCGCGCTGCGTTGCGCGATGTCCCTCACACGGCCATGGCAATGCCGTCGCTGCGCGGATCGTGCGCGCCCGCGCAGCGTCCGTCGTCATACAACGCGATAGCGCCTGGGTGTCCCGCCAGCGGGCTTTGCGCGGGGATCACGCTGACCTCGTGCCCCAGCGCGATAAGCGCAGCGATCACATCGTCGCCGGCGTCGGCTTCGATCTTGAGCGAATCGCGCGCGTCGGAGAACGTGCGGCCCAGCAGGAATCGCGGGCGCGACAGCGCGTCGAGCGGATCCATGCCGTAATCGATCAGACGCGTGAGCACGGCCGCCAGCGTTTGCGGCTGGCCGTCGGCGCCCTGGGTGCCGTATAGCAGGCAGGGCTTGCCGTTGCGCAGGTACATGCCCGGATTCAGGGTATGGAACGGCCGCTTGCCGGGCTGAATGACGTTGTGATGGCCTGGCGCGGTGCTGAATGCCGCGCCGCGGTTGTGCCAGAGGATGCCCGTATCGCCGGCCACCACGCCGCTGCCCCAATCGAAATACACGGTTTGCAGCACGCTTGCGCAGCGGCCCTGGCTATCGACCGCGCCAAGGTAGACCGTGTCGCCATGCTGGTAGACATGCGGCCACGGCAGCGCGCTGGCCGTGTCGATACGGGCCGCCAGCGCGTCGAGCCGGTCCGGCGCGAGCATCGCGCGTGCGGGGACGTCGACGAAATCAGGATCGGCCACGTAGCGGTTGCGTTCGATGAAGGCCTGTTTCACGGCCTCCACCAGCAGGTGATAGAAGGGCGCGCTGCCTTCGGCGGTATCGGTGAAGTCGAAGCGCTCCAGCATGCCCATGATCTGCAGCGTGGTCACGCCTTGCGTGGGCGGCGGCAGGCTCAGCAGTTCGCCGCCGCGATATGCCACGCGCAGCGGTGCTTCGTCGCGTGCGGCCGTGTGTCGCAGGTCTTGCAGCGTCAGCGGCGAGCCCGCTTCGCGCAGGCCGGCGACGATGCGTTCGGCCAGGTCGCCTTCGTAAAAGTCGCGCGCGCCATGCGTGGCAATGCGATCGAGGCTGCGCGCCAGCGCCGGTTGATGCAGACGGTCGCCCGGCTCGGGCAGCCGGTCGTGCGGCATGAACGTGGCGGCAAAGCCGTGCCAGTCGCGTAGTTCGTCCTGGCGGAAGGCCTGCCAGAAGCGCTGCGACGGCGTCACCTCGAAGCCGTCGTGCGCGTGGCCGATGGCGCGCTGGAACAGGCTGCCCCACGCCTGCGTGCCGCCCCACAGATCGCGGCTGATGGCGAAGGCGCGATCCCACGTGTCGACCGTGGCGGCCGTCGTGATCGCAGCCGCGGCGCCGCGCGTGGGAATCGCCTGCGCATAGGCCGGCAGCGTCTGCGCCGCCTGGCCGATGCCCGATAGCGTGCGTACGTTGCCCGCACCGTCGCTGACGATCCAGAACGCGTCGCCGCCCAGGCCGGTGAAATGCGGATAGGTAACGGCCAGCGTGGCGCCGATGGCGATGGCGGCTTCGATTGCGTTGCCGCCCGCGCGCAGCACTTCCAGGCCGGCTTCGCTTGCCAGCGCATGAGGGCTGGTGACCATGCCCGCGCTTGAAGTGGCCAGCGCACTCATGCGTGCTGTCCTCCGAGATAGGCTTGCACCAGGGCCGGATCCGCGGCCAGCGATTGCGCATCGCCGCTGGCCACCACGCGGCCTTCCTCCAGCACATAGGCGCGGTCTGCCAGCGACAGCGCCAGCGCGGCCATCTGGTCGACCAGCAGGATCGTGATCGACGCTTCGCGCAGCTTGTCGAGCGAAGCGAACAGTTCGTCGATGACCTTCGGCGCCAGGCCCAGCGACGGTTCGTCAAGCAGTAGCACGGCCGGCTTGGACATCAGCCCGCGCGCCACGGCCAGCATCTGCTGTTCGCCGCCGGAGAGCAGGCCCGCACGCTGATGTTGCCGCTCGCGCAGGCGCGGAAAGCGCATGAACATCGCTTCGATCCGCTGCATCATCTCGGCGCGCGTGATGCGGCCCGATGGGAAGGCGCCCAGCCGCAGGTTGTCCAGCACCGACAGCTCCGCAAACACCTGACGGCCTTCGGGCACCAGCACCACACCCATTTCCGCAATCCTCGCGGCGTCGAGCCGCGCGAGGTCGGTGCCATCGAACGTGATGCCGCCTTGCACCGGCCGATGCAGGCCGGCCATGGCGCGCATCAGGGTCGATTTGCCCGCGCCATTGGCTCCCAGCAGGGCCACCATTTCGCCTTCGCGCACCTGCAGGTCGACATCGTGCAGCACCGGGGCCGCGCCATATCCGGCCCGCAATGCCGATACGCCAATCACTTCGGGAAGCGGCAGCTTGGCCTGCGCCGTGGCGGGGCGGCTGCGCGCCGGCGCGTCCGACGCTTCGCCCAGATAGGCGCGCATTACGGCCGGGTTGGTGCGTACCGCGTCCGGCGTGCCCGCCGCCAGATGCTGTCCCGCATCGATCACGACAATGTTGTCGGAGACGTCCATCACCAGCGACATGTCGTGTTCGACCAGGCCCACCGCCACACCGCTGTCGGCGATCCGGCGCAGCAGCCGACCCAGTGTCGCCTTGTCTTCGCGAGACAGCCCAGCCGCCGGCTCGTCTAGCAGCAGCACCGCCGGGCGCGTCGCCAATCCGCGCGCGATTTCCACCAGGCGGCGATCCACGTGGGCCAGGTCGGCGGCGCTGGCGTCGGGGTTGCCGGTGTAGCCGCACGCTGCCAGCAGCGCGCGCGCTTCGTTGCGCACTGACGGCGCGGTGAATCCGGCGATGCCGAGCAGCGCGCCGAGCTTGCCGCGCGTGAGCGCGATGGCCACGTTGTCGACCGCGCTCATGCCGGCAAATAGTTGCGTGGTCTGATAGGTGCGCGAAATGCCGTGCCGCGCGCTATGACACGCGCCACGCGCCGGCAGCGCTTGCGCGCCGAGCCGGCGCGCGCCCGAGCGCGGGCGGTAGTAGCCGGAAAGCATGTTGAGCACCGTCGACTTGCCCGCGCCATTGGGACCGATCAGGCTGGTCACCTGTCCCGGCGGCAAATCGAACGACAGGTCGTCCACCGCGCGCACGCCGCCAAACACCATCGACAGCCCGACAGCGGAAAGTCCGCGCCGCGCTGCGGCATCGCGCACGGGAAGCGTGGCGCCGCCCACCGCGTCGACCACGGCCGGCCGCGCCGGAAGCAGCCGTCGCAGCGCCGTCGTCACCACACCGGTGATGCCGGTCGGTGCCACCCACAGCACCACCAGCAGCAACACGCCGAAGCACAGCAGCCGCAGGTTCTCCAGGCTCGACAACATTTCGGGCAGCAGGCCGACGATCACCGCGCCCACCAGCGGTCCGGCGACCGTGCCCGCACCGCCGATCATCACCACCAGCACGAACAGGATCGATTGCAGGAACGAGAACATGCCGGGCGTGACCATGCCCTGCAGCGGCGCGAACAGTCCGCCCGCCAGGCCGGCCAGCGCTGCGGAAAACGCGAAGCCGACGGTCTTGACCACCAGCGGGTCGATGCCGATCGAGGCGGCGGCGGTTTCGCTGTCGCGCACGGCACGCATCGCCGCGCCCCAACTGCCGCGCGCGATCCGCGCATAGGCTGCTACCGCAAGCCCAAGCACGGCGATGGCGATCAGCGCCAGCGCGCGCTCGCCGCCGTCCACGCCGGGCAGCGACGGCTGCGCAATGCCCATCAGGCCGTTCTGTCCGCCGGTCAGCGTGCGCCACTCCACGGCGCCGTGCTCGACGATAAAGCCGAATGCAATCGTCACCATCGCCAGGCCTGGGCCTTTCACGCGCAGTGCCGGCAGCGCCAGCAGCGCGCCTAGCACGGCTGCGATCAGCGCGCCCACCGGCCACGCCGCCCAGAAGCTCCATCCCGCTTGCCCGGTCAGGATGGCTACCGTGTACGCGCCGATCGCGTAGAAGCCCACATGTCCGAACGAAACCTGGCCGGTAAGCCCCAACAGCAGGTTGAGCCCCACGCCGCAGATGGCCAGCATCGCCACGCCGGCGATGACGAAGACGAAATAGCCGTTCAGCGTCAGCGCCAGCACAGCCGAGACGACCAGCACGGCGATCATCGCCACGATCTGCAGCGGCGTACCCAGCCCGAGCACGGGCGCGGCTGCGCGCGGCGCATTGGCCGGCGGCGCGGCGGAAACGGAAGACACCATGGATTTGCTCATACCTTGCGCACCTCCGCGCGACCGAACAGCCCATCCGGCCGCAAGGCCAGCAGGGCGATCACCAGCGCGAACGTGATGATCTGGGTGTAGCTGGAGCCCAGCGATGCGGTGACCAGCGCTTCGGCCACACCGAAGATCAATCCGGCAATCATCACGCCCCAGGCGCTGGAAAGCCCGCCGAGGATGGCCACCGCGAATGCCTTCAGGCCAAACACGGTGCCCATGTCCGCCTGCACATTGAACAGCGGGGCGATCAGTACGCCGGCAATGCCCGCCAGCAAGGTGGAAATCGCGAACGCTCCGGCAATCGTGCGGCGGATCGGAATACCCATCAGGCGCGCGGCATCGCGGTTCTGCACCACGGCCAGCATCGCCACGCCCCAGCGCGATTTGCGCAGCACGTAGTGAAGCAGCGCCGCGAGCAACAGCCCCACTACGGGAATCACGAGTTGCAGCGGGTACACGCCCACGCCGGTGCTGCCCAGTTGCATCGATTGCGCGGCCAGCGGCGACGGCAGGCTGCGCGGCTCGGTGCCGAACCACAGCATCACCACGTTATCGAGCACGATGCCCAGCGCCACCGTTGCCATCAGCCACGCATTGGAGCCGCGGCTGGCAAACGGGCGCACCGCCAGGAATTCGACGGCCAGGCCGTACAGCGCGCACAGCGCCAACGCCAGCACGATGGCCAGCGGCATCGGCCATCCCAGTGTCTGTGCAAACGCGTAGGTGAGCACGGCGCCCAGCATCATCGAACTGCCCTGCGCAAAGTTGACCGTGGCCGATACCGCATAGGTGATGTGAAACCCCAGCGCCATCAGCCCGTACATGCTGCCCAGGCCAAGCCCGCTGATGAGGGCGGATATCCATAACATGGTGAGTCCTTGATTCGGTTGCGCTCCTCCTGCGGCCACGTTGCGTCGCCGCGGGAGGAGCCAGGGCGGAAGCCGGCGGCGCCGGCGCCTGCCTTACTTCTGCACCGGCACGATGCGGTTGTCGATGAACTGCGCCCACACGTAGTCGTTTTCGGTCAGCGCGTCGTGCTGCTGCGGCGAGAACGGCTTCACGTAGGTCTTGATCAGTCCTTCGTAGCGGTCGATTTTGTAGAAGCCTTCGCGCACCGCATCGCCCTTGGTGCTGCCCGCACGGGCGATGGCCAGCGCCGCCAGTTGCGTGGCGTCGTACGCGTTGGCCACGCCCACCGCCGGAGTGATGTCGTCCGGCCCCTTCACATCGCTGTACTTGGCCTTCAGCTCATTGATCACGCGCGTGCTGACCGGCGTCTGCGTGCCAAAGAAGCTGTAGGTCTGCACGAAGTGGACATTGCGCGCGTTCGGGCCGGCCAGTTCGGTAAAGCGGCCGCCAGCCGGGCCCCAGTGCGATACCACCGGCACCTTCCAGCCCATGCGGTCGAGCGATTTCACTACCTGCGCCGACGGCCCGACGTTGCCGACCATCAGCAGCACATCGGCGCCGGCCGCCTTCAGGCGGCCCAACTGCGGCACCACGTCGACGTCGTTGGCTTCGAATTTCTCCACGCCTACCGGCTTGCTGCCCTTTGCCGCCAGCGCGGCGACAATGCCTTTTTCGTTCGATTCGCCCCATGGGTTGTTCACCAGGATCAGGCCCGGCTTGGTGGCGCCGAATGCTTTCTGTGCGTACTGCAGCATTGCCTTGTCGACCACTTCGTCGACGGCCGACACACGGAACGCGAAATTCGGATTGGCGCCGTTGTGCGTGATCGGCGTGCCCGCGGCCCACGGTCCCATGAACGGCACCTCTTCCTGGTTGGCGATCGGCACGATGGCCATCGACACCGGCGTATCGAGCCCGCCAAACAGCACCGCTACCTTTTCCTTGTAGATCAGCTCGCGCGCGGCGAGCACACCCTTGGCCGGGTTGCCTTCGTCGTCGCGGCGCACCAGTTCCAGCTTGCGGCCGCCCAGCAGGCCGCCGCGCGCGTTGATGTCGTCGATCGCCACGGTCATGCCGCGCGTCAGCGCTTCGCCGGCGCGCGCCGATTGGCCGGACAGCGCCGTAATCAGACCGATCTTGATGGTGTCGGCCGCATGCGCGGGCAGGGCGGTCATGACACAGGCAGCGGCAGCGGCTGCGATCAGTGCACGGCGTTGGGGACGAAACATGGCGGATCTCCGGATGGGGGTTGGTTTCGGAGCCGCTGACTCGCAAGACCCGTGCCACGATGTCGACGAATCGTCGCTGTGAGCCGCGACATCGCCACAGGCAACACGTAGACGATATGGCGCAGATATTGCGAACGATTTGCCAGCATGCATGCATACGATCTGAAACGGGGCGTCGCGCACGAAGACGGTGCCGTTTGCGGAGCGGATGCACCAACCAGAAGAGAGGCAATCGTTCATGACCTTCAACCCGAGCCCGCTGGCAGCCGCACAGGCCGCCGCCGCGCCCACGTTTGGCCCGTTGCGCCATCACGGCAGATTTCCGTATCGGCCTATCACCGATGTCGACGATTTCCGTTGGCCCAACGGCGCGCGGCTGGCTGTCTATCTCGGCTTCAACGTCGAGCATTTTGCGTTTGGCGAGGGGCTTGGCGCCAACCTCGGGCCGGTATCGCCGCAGCCGGACGTGCTGAACTACAGCTGGCGCGAATACGGCAATCGCGTGGGCGTATGGCGCTGCCTGGATCTGTTCGACCAACTCGAAATGCCGGCCGGCGTGCTGCTCAACACCGCGCTGTATGACCACTGCCCCGAAGTGCTCGACGCATGCCTGGCGCGCGGCGACGAACTGATCGGCCACGGCCATACCAATGCGCACCGCCAGAGCGAATTCGACGAGGCCGGCGAGCGGGCGCTGATCGAGCATTGCCGCGACCGTATCCGCGAACATTGCGGACACGCGCCGAGTGGATGGCTTTCGCCGTGGATATCGGAGACGATGACCACCCCCGACCTGTTGGCCGAGGCTGGTTATCGCTACACGCTGAACTGGGCGCACGACGACCGGCCCGTGCGCATGCGCACCCGCAACGGTTCGTCGCTGTGGTCGATCCCGTATCCGCAGGAACTCAACGACATCCCGATGATCATCGGGCGACAGCTCGATGGTGCGGCGTTTGCCGACATGATCATCGACCAGTTCGACGAAATGCTGGCACAGGCCAACCACGCGCTGCATCCGCAGCCGCTGGTGATGGGCATTGCGCTGCATCCGTATCTGGTGGGGCAGCCGTATCGACTGCGGCATCTGCGCCGCGCGCTCGCGCACATTGCCGCACGTCGCGCGCATGGCGATGTCTGGCTGACAACGCCCGGCGCGATCTGCACAGCGATGGATGCGTTGCCGTCGCCAGCCGCCAGCAATCCGCACGCTTCGCGTTAACATTCATGGCCATTGTTTCCTTGAGCGATTTCATGTCAAGCAACGCTGCACACAAGGCGCCCGCGCGCGCCGCGGCCAAACGTGCCGCAACCCCGGCGGAAATGGCGCCCGAGCCGCAGGATCCGCAAGACGATGGGCAGGATGCCGACACGCGCATCTATCGCGCGATCTTTGACGGCGTGCTCAATCACCGGCTCACGCCAGGCACCAAGCTGCCCGAGCCCGAACTGTGCAATCTGTTCGGCGTCGGACGCGCCGTGGTGAGGCGTGTGCTCGAGAAACTGGCGCACGACGGCATCGTGGCGCTGCGCCCGAACAAGGGCGCCGTGATCGCCGAGCCGACGCCGGAAGAGACAAGCCAGATATTCGAGGCGCGCCGCGCCATGGAGCGCGTGCTGGTGGAACTGGCCGTCGCACGCGTGACCGAAGAGGATTTGCGCGACCTGCGCCGCCAGTTGGCCGACGAGCACGACGCGATGCATCGCTTCGATCAACCATCCTGGGCGCGGCTGGCCAGCGGTTTTCATCTGCGCATTGCCGCGCTGGCGCGCAATGCGGTGCTGCAGCGCTACCTGACCGAACTGGTCTCGCGCTGCTCGCTGATTGTCGGTTTATATGAACCGCCGGGACACGCGCCGTGCGAGCACGACGAGCACGCCGCCATCGTGGCCTGCATCGAGGCGCGCGATGCCGCGGGCGCCGTGGCGCTGATGGAGGCCCATCTGTGCGAGCTGGAACAGAGGATCGAAACCTCGCGCATGCAGGGCGAGAAGAGCCTGGCCCAGATGCTGGGATTGGCGCAGCCGCAGGCTTGAACAAGGAAACGCATGGAAATCGATTTCAGCGCCATTACCGAATATCAGCGCTACAAGCTCATGGCCAGCCTGATCGTGCCGCGCCCGATCGCGCTGGTGACCACGCTGGGCGAGGATGGCACAGCCAATGCGGCGCCATTCTCGATGTTCAACATGCTGGGCGAAGAACCGCCGATCGTGATGATCAGCGTGAACCGGCTTGGCGACGGCGCGCTGAAGGACACGGCAGCCAATATCGTGCGCACCGGCGAGTTCGTCGTGCATCTGAGCGATGAGGCGATGGCCGAGAAGATGCATCGCTGCGGCGAAAGGCTGCCGCCGCATATGAGCGAGCTCGAGCACGTGGGACTGACCAGCGCGCCGTGCACCCAGGTGGCGCCGCCGCGTATCGCCGAAGCGCCGGTAGCCTTCGAATGCAAGCTGTGGGAGACGCTGGAGACCGACAGCCGCCAGATCTTCATCGGCCGCGTGCTGCGCCTGCATGCGCGCGACGGCTTGATCGACACGGAGCGCTGGCGCGTGCGTCTGCAGGACTACTTCCCCGTGGGACGCTTTGGCGCCAGCTTCTACGTGACCACGCGCGACCGCTTCTCGCTGGAAAAGGAGTCGGGCGTGGTCACCGCGTCAACCGCGATCGACGAGATGTGAGCGGTGCGGCGCGGACGGTCCGCGTCGCGCCTGCCACTGTCCGGCCATGCCGATGATTTCGCCGACGATGCCGCGGCGAAAGGTCAGCACGCAGATCACGAAGATCACGCCGGTCACCATGGTGACCGATTCGCCGAGCGTGTTGAACCAGTCGATGCCCGTCGCGCCGGCCAGGAACGTGCCGGCGTCGCCGAGCTTGTTTTCCAGCGCAATCACCACGAACGCGCCGGCGATTGGTCCTGTCAGCGTGCCCAGCCCGCCCACCAGCGTCATCAGGATGACCGCGCCGGACATCGACCAGTGCACGTCGGTCAGCGTCTCGAAGCCAAGCACCAGCGCCTTGAGGGACCCGGCCAGCCCCGACAGCGCGGCGGACAGTACGAACGCGGTCAGTTTGAAGCGGTCCACGTCATAGCCCAGCGACATCGCGCGCGGCTCGTTTTCCTTGATCGCCTTGAGGATTTGTCCGAATGGCGAATGGATAGTGCGCACGATCAGTGCGAACGCGGCGATCACGACCATCAGCACAAAGTAATAGAGCACGAGATCGCTATCGAGCGGCAGCATGCCGAGCAGCTTTCCGCGCGGAATGCCCTGGATTCCATCCTCGCCGCCGGTAAACGGCGCCTGCAGGCAGAAGAAGTAGAGCATCTGGGCCAGCGCGAGCGTGATCATCGAAAAATAGATGCCCTGGCGGCGAATGGCCAGTGCGCCCATGGCCGCGCCGGTGAGCGCCGCAAAAGCGGTCCCCAGCAGCAGGCCAAGCTCCGGGGTCAGTCCCCATTGCTTCATCGCGTGCCCGGCCACATAACCCGCGCCGCCGAAGAACGCGGCGTGTCCGAACGAAAGCAGCCCGGTATAGCCGATCAACAGATTGAAGGCGCACGCAAACAGCGCAAAGCACAGCACCTTGAGGACGAACATCGGATAGGCGCCCAGCGCCGGAGCCAGCAGCGCCAGCAACAGCAGCACGCCGTACACCGCGAACCGGCCGCGGCCGGAAGATTTCTGCAGCATTATTTTTCCTTCCCAAACAAACCTGCGGGCCGCAACATCAGCACGATCACCATGATGAAGAACACCACGGTCGACGATGCCTGCGGGTAGAACACCTTGGTCAGGCCCTCGATGACGCCGAGGCCAAGGCCGGTGACGATCGACCCCATGATCGAGCCCATGCCGCCGATCACCACCACCGCAAACACGACGATGATCAGGTTCTGTCCCATCAGCGGCGATACCTGAATTACCGGCGCGGCCAGCACGCCGGCAAACGCGGCCAGCGCCACGCCGAAGCCGTAGGTCAGCGTCACCATCAGCGGCACGTTGACGCCAAACGCTTCGACGATCTTGGGGTTTTCCGTGCCGGCCCGCAGGTACGCGCCGAGCTTGGTCTTCTCGATCGTGAACCATGTCCCCAGACACACCACCACCGACGCGGCCACTACCCAGGCGCGATAGTTCGGCATCACCATAAAGCCGAGATCGGTGGCGCCCTGCAGGGCATCGGGCGGCGAATAGGGCAGGCCGGAGACGCCGTAGACCGATCGCAGCACGCCCTCGATGACCAGCGTGATGCCCAGCGTCAGCAGCAGGCCGTAGATGTGGTCGAGCTTGTAGATCCAGCGCAGCATCGTCTTCTC
>NZ_JBXALD010000023.1:0-36505 GCF_058799075.1 Cupriavidus sp. GW822-FHT06G04
CGCGCCCAACGTGGCCTAGGTACGTCCCTAGACTTTCGGCGAGCTGAACTAAGGCGTTTTCACACACCCTCGGTCGTTCTGCGACGGTCACGGCGTCGGACAACTTCGGCGGCTGGTCTCCCCCGCCAGTATCTGGTAGCTACCAGCTATCCGTCGACGCCGGCGCCGCGGAGGCAATCTGCATGCGCCCCACCCTGCATCCGGACTCGACCGCTGCCGGCCAGCACTACCGCCCCACCCTCACCCCCACAGCAAGCATTCAACCCCGCACAAATCGCACGCCCGTGCCGACATCTGGATCTGGCCAGCCCTACGACATTTGAGCAAAGCCTAGACAAGAGATGTAGCGGCAAAGTTGTAATGTCCGGTTCCGGGGTGCGGACGATTTCTTGGACTGATTCAGTTTCCGATTCCCAAGCGGTGCCGGTAGTCGACCGGGTTCATCGCCTGCAGGGACAACTTGAAGCGCCGGGCGCGGCCTTGCGACCCTGAGCAGCCCTCGGAATTCACCGATATCGGGCGTTCAATGCGCGAGCGACGCGACTGAAACTCCGAAATGACGGACGCCGTTATGATGCTCAATAGTACTGTTCACATTCCGGGAAGATCGAGATGATTTCACACGTTTTCGTTGGCATTACCGACTTTGACCGTGCCTTCAAATTCTATTTGGCCGTGATGGAAGAAATCGGCCTGACGCTGAAGTTCTGCGAGAGAGATACCCCTATGGCAGGCTGGATGGCGGCAGACGCCCCGCGCCCGCTATTCCTGATCGGCACGCCATATGATGGAAATCCTGCACGTTGTGGAAATGGCCAGATGGTCGCGTTGCTTGCTCCCGATCGCCGCACTGTCGACAAGGTGCATGCCAGCGCGCTGGCAAATGGCGGGTCCTGCGAAGGAGCACCTGGCCCGCGGCCCCAGTACCACGCACACTACTATGGCGCGTACTTTCGCGACCCCGACGGAAATAAGATTTGCGTTTGTTGTCACACCCCGGCAGCGGATTAGCCTGGACCCATCATTGCAAAACCGCAATGATGTTCCGCCATCCCGCCAGTGGGCTCAACCTCGCCAACGCGTTACTTTGGCCATCGCCATGACGGCTCCGAGAGATGCTCCGCGAAATAGTCGGACAGCGCGGCCACCTTTGCAGGACGTGCGCGCGCCGATGGCGTGACGAAGTAAAGACCGCCCTTCGTCAGCGACCAGTCGGTGAGGACCGCTTCGAGGCGGCCGTCGGCCAGATATTCGCCGGCGATGAATTCGGGCAGCTCGGCGATTGCCAGGCCGTCGAGCAGCGTGGGAAGCAGCGCATCGGAATTCGTTACGCGCAACGGACCGGTCGGCATGACCGGCTCTTCCTCGCCCGCAGCGTTCGTGAAGCGCCACACATCGCTGCGCGCGCGATACGCGTATGAAAGGCATGGCCGGTCCGCCAGTTCACGCGGATGCGCGGGCCGCCCTTCGCGCTTCAGGTACGCGGGCGACGCAACCACGAATTGTGTCACCGCGCACAGGCGACGCGCCACCAGCGACGAATCAGGCAGCGCGGCAATGCGCAGTGCGGCGTCAAATCCATCGGCAACCAGATCGACCGACGCATCCGAAAGATGCAGGTCGATCGACACCTCCGGGTACGCGCGAAAGAACGCGGGCAACAGGGGCGCGACCCAGCGCAGCCCGAACGACATCGGTACAGCCAGCCGCACCAGTCCGCGCGGCTGCACCGACATCTCACGCGCGGCGCTTTCTGCTTCTTCGGCCTGACGGTAGATCTCCCCTGCCTTCTCGCAGATCGTCCGGCCGAACTCGGTGAGCGAGAGCTGGCGCGACGTACGGTTGAAGAGCCGCGCGCCCAGCCGGTCTTCGAGACGGGCCACGCCGCGCGAGACCGTCGCCACCGACACGCCCATCGCGCGCGCCGCTGCCGCGAACGATCCTTCCTCGGCGACCTTCGCGAACATGGCAAGTCCTTCGAAATCAGGCAGCTTCGCCATTTCCCTCTCTCATCTTTTCATTTTTGCAACGTTGGATTGCAATCAATTCTATTTCGAAAAGCTCTGGGCGTCGATATTCTCCTTACATCGCAGCACGCAACACCGAACGCAGTCATCCATTTACCAAACGAAAGGAGAAGCACCATGGCACGCAAGCTCGACAACAAAATTGCACTCGTTACCGGCGCAACCAGCGGCATCGGCCTTGCCACCGCGCAGCGTTTCGCGGCAGAAGGCGCACACGTCTACCTCACCGGCCGCCGTCAGGCCGAACTGGATGCCGCGGTGAAGAGCATCCGCGAAGCAGGCGGAAATGCGACGGGGGTACGTGTCGATTCCACAAAGCTGGGTGAACTCGACGCGCTCTACGCGCAAATCAAGGAAGAACAGGGGCATCTGCACGTGCTGTTCGCGAACGCTGGCGGCGGTACGATGCTGCCGCTTGGCAGCATCACCGAAGAACACTACGACGACACCTTTGATCGCAATGTGAAGGGCGTGCTCTTTACGGTGCAAAAAGCGTTGCCGCTGCTCGCCGAGGGAGCGTCGGTGATTCTTACCGGTTCAACGGCAGGCAGCGCGGGCACGGCTGCATTCAGCGTGTATTCGGCCTCGAAAGCTGCGGTGCGCGCCTTCGTACGCAGCTGGATTCTCGATCTGAAGGATCGCCGCATCCGCGTGAATACAATCAGCCCGGGTGCGACGCGCACGCCCGGCCTGCTCGACCTCGCCGGTGACGATGCAGCCCAACGCCAGGGTCTTGCCGATTACCTGGCTGCCCAGATCCCCATGGGGCGCCTCGGCGAGCCCGGCGAGATCGCGAGCGCTGCGCTGTTCCTTGCGTCCGACGACGCGAGCTTTGTGAACGGCATCGAGTTGTTTGTCGATGGCGGGCAGCAGCAGATCTAAGCGCAGCCCAAGGGCGTGGATGCGGTCTTCGCCGATCGCATCCACGCCCGACGCGCGTACGCGCGGCTTGAGCGGATACACGTCATGTTCGAACATCGTCCGTACCTTTCGCTTGGCGCAGTGAGACGCGACTGGCTCGATACGCGACTGCATTTCCGCTTCGGCGAATGCGGACGCGCCGACCATACGCCGCTCGGCGCGCTCTACGTGTGGAACGACGATGCGTTCGCGCCGCACTCGGGCTTCGACCTCCATGCTCACCGCGGCGTGGAGATCGTGACGTGGGTGCGTTCGGGTGCGATCACGTATGAAGACGACGCGGGCAATCGCGCGCGGCTCGTTGCCGATTCCGTGCAGACGATCAGTGCGGGCGCCGCGATCCATCATACCGAGCGCAACGAGGGGGATGTGCCAGCGCTGCTATTCCAGATCTGGCTGCATCCGCGTACGCCGGGTGGCACGCCGCGTTGGGGGGCACGTATCTGTTCGCGCGGTTGTCGCGAAGGTCGCTTCGTCACACTGGCGAGTGGCGACCCAGAAGATGTGTGCGCGGGGGCGCTTCCAGTCAATGCCGACGCGCGTGTGCGCATCGCCACGCTACGCGAAGGCACGGTGGTGCATCACAGGTTGTCAACGTCAGGTTCGGCGTATCTGGTTGCCGATCATGGTCGGGTTGACGTAGGGCCGGTCCGGCTCGCGCCGCGCGATGGCGTCGTCGTCAGCGATGAAGCGCAGCTTACGATCGTTGCGCGAGATGACACCGATGTCGTGATAGTCGAGCTTTTGCGGTAGAAATATCGTGCCGTCTGGGTCGGGCGCGACGACATTCCTCCTTGGTTTCCGCGCTTTCCGCGTTTCCGCGCTTTCCGCAAGACTCGGTTTGGTAGCTCTGTATCGCAGTTTTTGCGGTAGGAACCCGACGCATATCCCGCGTGGCGATCCGGCGATATCCGCCTACATCGTTCACATCGCCACGCGCTGGCCGCCGCCCATCACAACTGTCAACGTGACGTCAGCGTAGCGTCAGCGGGCTTCCGTTATAAGTTGCTGGCTAACGACTCATGCCCGCAATGGCCTGCCCAAAATGCAATTGTCGACCCTCCCGATCGCCCTCCGCTCGCGTCGCGCGGCGCTGGCGTTCTCCGCCCTCGCACTGATCCTGCTCGGCACGCTGGGCCTGGCCAAGCGCAGCCAATCGAGCCGGTCGCCCGCGCCCGCTGCGTTGCCGCCACCCGTTCCCGTACTGCTGTCTCGCGTGGAGGTTCGCGATGTGCCGCGCCAGGCGGAGAGTGTCGGCACGGTACGTTCGCTGCGCGACGTCGTGGTACGGGCGCAAATCGATGGCCATCTCACAGGCCTCCATGTGGTCGAGGGTCAGCAGGTCACAAAGGGGGAGTTGCTGGCGTCCCTGGACGACCGCCCTATCCAGGCGGCACTCAAGCAAGCCCGTGCCACGCTGGAGATGACCCAGGCACAACTGCGGATAGCAGAACTGGATCTGAAGCGCTACCAGACTTTGATCGGCGACGACGCTATCCCGCGCCAGACACTCGAACGGCAACTCGCCTTGGTGGAACAGCTTCGGGCGACTGCGCAAGGCAACCGCGCCGCGATAGCCGCCGAGGAAGTGCGGCTGTCTTACACGCGGATACGCTCGCCCATTTCTGGACGGGTCGGTTTGCGCAATGTCGATGAAGGGAATCTGGTCCGGATGAATGACACCGAGGGGCTGTTCTCAGTCACGCAGATCACACCGATAACGGTGGAGTTCGCCATGCCGCAGTCGGCGCTTCCTGTCCTACAGAGTCTGATTCACGCAGACAAGCCGGCCAGTGTGCAAGCGATATCTCGCCAAGCCGGGGCGCCCGTCGCGCACGGTCGACTGCTGGTGATCGACAGCCGCGTGGGAGCAGGCAATGGCGCGGTACGCGTCAAGGCTGAGTTCGATAACAGTGCTGGTCAGCTCTGGCCTGGCCAGTTCGTGACCGTGCATCTGCAGACGGGAATTCTGCGCGACGCGCTGGTTGCCACGCCTGCGGTGCTCCGCTACGGCGAGCAGGACAAACCGTATGTGTTCCGCCTGAAGCAAGACAGCACAGTGGAAATCGTACCGGTCAACGTCCTCTACCAGGACCGGCAGCAAGTCGTGATCGAGGGTGTGACCGCCGGCGACCAACTGGTATCGGACGGACAGTCGCGTCTGCGCCCTGGCGCGCGCGTGACCGTTCCAATTGCCACCACGAAGGCGAGAATCTGACGTGACAGAACGCGCCACCCTTTATCGCTGGTTCGTCGATCATCCGATCGGCACCGTCTTGCTCGCCATAGCGCTGGTTTTGCTGGGCGTCGTCAGCTACTTCCAGTTGCCCGTCGCACCGCTTCCCGAGGTGGAAGTGCCAACCATCCAGGTCAACGCGCTACTGCCCGGAGCCAGTCCCGACACCATAGCGTCGTCAGTCGCCACCCCGCTTGAGGTCCAGTTCAGTGCGATACCCGGCATTGCGGAGATGACCTCAACCAGCGCGTTGGGATCGGCCAGCATCGTCCTCCAATTCACGCTGGATACACGGCTCGACAGCGCCGTGCAGGAGGTACAGGCGGCGATCAACCGCGCTAGCAGCAGGTTGCCGCCTGACATGCCGTCCATGCCGACCTGGCGCAAGGTCAACCCAGCCGACAGCCCGGTCGCGATCATTGGCGTGCATTCCGACTCGCTGTCGCTGACCGAGGTCAGCGACTATGCCGAACGTGTTCTGGTGCGCGAACTCGGCCAATTGCCCGGCGTGGGAATGATCACGACCACCGGCCTGCGCAGACCGGCGATTCGCGTGCAGGCGTCGCCCGTGGCGCTCGCGGGCATTGGCCTGACGCTGGCGGACATCCGCGCCGCCGTACGCGCCGCCAGCCGCAATGCGCCGAAAGGCGCCCTGTATGGCAACACGCGCGTGAGCACGCTCCACACCAACGGCCAGTTGCTCGAGCCGGGCGCCTACGGCGACCTCGTGGTGGCCTGGCGCGGAGGCAGCCCGGTATACCTGAAGGATGTGGCACAGGTCACGCTGGGCCCGGAGGATGCCTATGTGAACGCGTTTCCCAACGGCCGGCCAGGTGTCGCCTTGTCGATCATGCGCCAACCGGGCGCCAACATCGTCGCCACATATGACCGCATCTCACGCGCGCTCCCTGCCCTGCGCGCAGCGCTGCCCGCGGCCATTCAAGTCGAGATCACCAACAACCGCACCCGCACCATTCGCGCGTCCCTGCACGAGGTCGAGTTGACACTGCTGATCACCATCGCGTTGGTAGTCGGCGTGATGGCGCTGTTCCTGCGCCAGTTGGCTGCCACACTGGTCGTCGCGGCGGTGCTGGTCGTGTCCCTGGCGGGCACCTTTGCGGCCATGTACGTGATGGGTTTCAGCCTGAACAACCTGACACTCGTCGCTGTGGTGGTGGCGGTGGGATTTATCGTCGATGACGCCATTGTCGTGATCGAGAACATTCATCGCTACCAGGAAGCCGGCCTGAGCATGCGACAAGCCGCGCTGCGCGGTGTAGAAGAAGTCGGCTCGACCATTTCAACAATCAGCCTGTCACTGATAGCGGTGTTCATTCCGCTCCTGTTCATGTCCGGCGTGGTCGGCAGACTGTTCCGCGAGTTCGCGCTGACCTCTGCCGTGGCCATCCTGATCTCGGTGGTCATTTCACTGACGCTGGCACCATCGCTGGCTGCGGTGGGCATGCGGCGGAGTGCGCATGGCGTTGAGTTCAAGGAGTCCCGGCTGTCCGCATGGCTGGTGCAGCGATACGCCACTGGACTGCGCTGGTGCCTGCGCCGACAAGGCCTGATGCTGGGCGTGTTCGGCATCACCGTATGCCTCAGTGCAGCCGGCTTCGTGCTGATGCCAAAGGGCTTTTTTCCGCTGCAGGACACGGCGTTTATCGTAGGCACCTCCCAGGCTGCCGCCGATGTGCCATACACAGCCATGCTTGAGAAGCACCGTGCGCTGACCGACGTTATCCGTGCCGATCCTGCCGTGCTCACGGTCACCCAGTCAGTGGGCATGACCGGTGGCAGTCAGACACTGGCCAACGGGCGCTTCTGGATCGTGCTCAAGGACCGCTCGGACCGCGATGTTTCCGCTAGTGCGCTGATCGATCGGCTGCGGCCCAAGCTGGCCGCCATTCCCGGCATCCAGCTCTTCCTGCGCGCCGCGCAGGACATCAACATCGGCGCGGGCCAGCCGCGCGCCCAGTATCAATATGTGTTGAAGGCGAACGATACGGGCGACCTGTACGCATGGTCGCAGCGCCTGGTCGCTGCACTACAGAAGGAGCCTCTTTACCGAGACTTGTCCAGCGATCTCCAGCTTGGCGCCAATGTCATTCATCTGCAAATTGATCGCGCAGCTGCCGCGCGTCTAGGTCTTACCGCAAGCGATGTCGACGAGGCGCTATACAACGCATTCGGCCAGCGCCAGATCAATGAATTCCAGACCGATACCAACCAGTACCAGGTGGTACTGGAAGTGGACGGCGACGGCCGGGGCAATATCGAGACGCTTCAATCGCTGCGCCTGCGCTCGCCCGTTTCCGGCGAAATGGTGCCGCTGTCGGCCATCGTCACCATCGCCGCGCCAAGGGCCGGGCCGGTTTCGATCCTGCACCACGGCTTGTTGCCCGCCGTGAACATATCGTTCAACCTGGCGCCGGGAGCGCCGCTCGGCGACGCCGTGACGCGGATCGATGAGATACGTCGGCGCATCGGCATGCCCGCCTCAATCCAGGGCACATTCCTCGGTTCTGCGCAGGCATTCCAGGAAGCGCTGGCTGGTCAGGCGGGACTGATCCTGGCCGCGCTGCTCGCCGTGTACCTGATCCTCGGGGTCCTGTACGAGAGCCTGGTCCATCCGCTCACCATCCTGTCCACGTTGCCGTCGGCCGCCATTGGCGCGCTCGCCTTCCTGTGGCTCGGCGGCTTTGACTTCTCGATCATGGCGCTGATCGGCGTGATCCTGCTGATCGGCATCGTCAAGAAGAACGGCATCCTGCTTATCGATTTTGCGCTCGAAGCGCGGCGCGCGCGCAGTATCAGTCCTGGACAGGCCATCTATGAGGCCGCGCTCACACGCTTTCGTCCCATCATGATGACCACGTTGGCAGCGTTGCTCGGCGCCGTACCGCTAATGCTCGGCGTTGGCACCGGCGCGGAGCTGCGCCAGCCGCTCGGCGTGGCCGTGGTCGGGGGCTTGTTGTTGAGCCAGATGCTGACGCTCTTCAGCACGCCAGTGGTCTACCTGGGACTTGACAGGCTATCGCGCTACCGTCGGAAACCCGTGCCATCGCAGCAGACATCAATAGCCACGGAATAGTGCGACGGCAAGGCACGAGGAGCAAACATACTGGCTCAAATTCTCATACCAAAGGTGTTGATGCCTTCGCTACTGCTGGCGAAAACGGTGCCGCCATGCATGTGTGCTATCGCCTTCACGATCGCGAGGCCGAGGCCGTGGCTGTCTGCACCGCTCGCTCGCGATGAGTCGATGCGGTAGAAGCGGTCGAACAAACGATTCAGGTGCTCCGTTGCGATTTGGGTACCCACGTTCGACACCGCAATTTCAGCGCCCTCGCCGCCCGCCCGCATCGTTACACGCACATCGGACCCGGGGGACGAGTACTGGATAGCGTTGTGCAGCAGGTTGGTCATCGCTCGCCGGAACAGCGCTTGGTCCACCAGTGCTTCAACGTCTCCGTTTGTTTGAACCGTTAACGCCTTCTCGTCGATCAATGGCGCCAGGAATTCAACCGTCTTTTTCACTTCGTCGGACAGCCTGGTCTGCCTCAATGTTTGTGCCGCCTCTCCCTGGTCCGCTCGGGCCAAAAACAGCATGTCATTGACGATGGCACGCAGACGTTCGAGCTCTTCGAGATTTGACTGCAAGACATCGCGCAGATCTGCCGCGCTGCGTTCGCGCGTGAGCATGACCTGCGTGGCGCCGAGCATGTTTCCTATTGGTGTGCGCAACTCGTGTGCCACATCGGCGCTGAAGCCTTCCAGCTGCGCGTAGGCTGATTCAAGCCGGTCTAGCGCACCATTGAACGATGAGACCAACGGCGTCAGCTCACTGACTGCCGGAACGAGGTGCAAACGTTGAGACCGATTGCTCGCGCTGAGTGCCTGCGCGGAAGCAGACAGTTGCGCTACCGGATGCAGTCCAACGCGCGCCACCCAGTAGCCGAGTCCGCTGACCAGTACGATGCCGCATAAACAGATGATCGTCAGCCCCACGGCGAAAGCGTGCATCGTCTCTGCTATCGGCGTCGTGCTGACCCCCACCACCAGATGGATCTCGGGATGGTCCACCAGGGGTTTCAGCATTTTCCCGAGGGTTCTGAGCGGGTGCCGCGGATCATCCAGCACCCATTGCTTGATGCGGCTGTCGCCTGGCGTATGAAGCGCGGATGGAAAGTTCTTCCCATAATTCAGGGACGGATCCTTGCAGGAAATCCAGAATCGGGTGTTTCCATCCGTGGTGGTCAACATCGTCAGCGTTTCGCGCAACTCGCCCCACTGCTCGACTGACTGCACTTTGTCGACGAGATTCTGGACCACCTCCAGCTTCGCGCGCAGGTCGCTTTCCAATTGCCGGTCCAGCGTATGACGGAGTCCTTGATACAGGGCGATGCCGGAAAGCGCAAACACTAAAAGGCCGACCAGACCGAACAGCAACGAGAGCCGGAATGCAATCGAGCGGATCATTGCGTCACATCGTTGATCCGAGATTCCAGAACGTATCCCATGCCACGAATGGTATGTAGCAGCTTGTTGTCATACGGTCCATCGATCTTGTCCCGCAGCCGCTTGATCGCAACCTCGACCACGTTGGTATGACTGTCAAAGTTCATATCCCAAACCAGTTCCGCAATCTCTGTCTTCGACAGGATTTTTCCCTTGCGCCTGCCCAGCGTGGTGAGCAAATTGAATTCCTTGGCGGTCAAATCGAGCCGGACGTTGCCGCGATAAGCCTTGCGCGCCAACAGATCCACATGGAGGTCCGCGATTTGAAGCTGCACCATTTCCTGCGGCCTGCCACGTCGGACCAGCACATGCAATCGTGCCTGCAGTTCCAGGAATGAAAAGGGCTTGATCAAGTAGTCATCGGCGCCCGCTTGCAGCCCTTTCACGCGGTCTTCGATCCTGTCACGCGCGGTCAGCATGATCACCGGTGTCTGTCGGCAGGCCTTGAGCGCTTCCAGCACGGCGAATCCATCGATACCGGGAAGCATGACGTCAAGCACAATCGCATCGTATTCGTTCTGCACCGCCAGATGCCTGCCATCGATGCCATTGTTTGCCACATCGACGACGCAGCCGCTCTCTGTCAAACCTTTGCGCAAGTAGTCCGCTGTCTTGATTTCGTCTTCGACAATCAGAATTTTCATTTGATGTCTCTTCAATAGGAATCGCAGTTCCGGACATCGTTTCTAACAGAAATCTGATAGGCGCTGAATGACAATTCGGTCAGGCCGGCAACAGCGTGGCGTAGGGTCGGAAGACTAACCCTTCCGCCGACGTCATGAAATGAGCGATGGGAATAATATCTGTGCCATCCAGGCAAAAATCTGGATGAAAAATTGCCGTTCCTTAAGCAAGGGTGCTCGCGTCACGGCCCCGATCGACCCAAAGCCTTTGCCAGATATTCCCCAGTGCGACTCGACGCCGCGCCTGTGATCTCGGTAGGACGGCCGCAAGCCACGATGCGGCCGCCCTCTTCCCCGGCGCCGGGACCCATGTCGATCACCCAGTCCGCCTGGGCCACGACGCGCATGTCGTGCTCGACAACGACTACGGTGTTACCCGCATCCACCAGTTCCTGAAGTTGCACGAGCAGGCGGTCCACATCAGCCGGATGCAGGCCGTTGGTCGGTTCGTCCAGCACGTAGAGCGTGTCGCCGCGCTGGGCGCGTTGCAGCTCGGTGGCCAGCTTGATCCGTTGTGCCTCGCCACCCGACAGTTCGGTGGCTGGCTGCCCCAATCGCAGGTATCCCAGTCCGATGTCGCGCAATGCCTTCAGCGATCGCATCACCGGCGGTTCGTTCGCAAAGACTTCGCATGCCGCATCGACGGTCAGGTCGAGGATCTCGGCGATATTCCTCCCCTGCCAGGTAATTTCCAGCGTCTGCGCCTGGTAGCGCGTGCCGTGGCAAACGGTACACGGTGCATACACGCTGGGCAGAAACAGCAGCTCAACGCTGACAAAGCCCTCGCCTTCGCATGTCGGGCAACGGCCCTGGGCCACGTTGAAGGAGAAGCGTCCCGGCGTATAGCGTCGTTTGCGCGCAGCGGGGGTGTCGGCAAATAGCTTGCGTACATGATCGAACAGGCCGGTATAGGTGGCCAGATTCGATCGAGGCGTGCGCCCAATCGGCTTCTGATCGACGCGCACCAGACGGCGCACCGTTTCGGTGTCACCCGCGACACGCCCCGTAATTGGCGCGTCCGTGACGGCGAACAACGGATCGCGTTCCTCGTCGGCATCGCTGTCGTTTGTGCGGCCGAGATGCCGGTTCACCAGCTCCGGGAGGGCCTGGCTGATCAGGCTCGATTTCCCGGACCCCGAGACGCCCGTCACTGCCACAAAACAGCCCAAAGGTATCGCGCCGTCGATCTTATGGAGATTGTTGCGAGAAACATTCACGAGCTTGAGCCAGCCTGCCGGGTCGCGGGGCTTTCGTGGCGATACGTGCTGCTCGCCAAACAGATAGGCCGCGGTAAGCGATCTATCCACCGCGGCAAGTCCGTCAAGCGGCCCGCTGTAGAGCACGTGCCCGCCGCCTTCGCCCGCTGCTGGCCCTACGTCTACGATCCAGTCTGCGTGTCGCATGGTCTGCGTGTCGTGTTCGACCACGAACAGCGAGTTGCCAGCCGCCTTCAATCGTCGCAATGCCACCAGCAGCGCTTCGCCATCGGCAGGATGCAGCCCCGCCGATGGCTCGTCGAGCACATAGACCACGCCGAACAGTTGGGAAGACAACTGCGTGGCCAGCCGCAACCGTTGCAATTCGCCCGATGAGAGCGTCGGCGTGCTGCGGTCCAGCGAAAGATAGCCCAGGCCGAGATCGATGAGCGTGGAAAGCCGTTCCACCAGCTCTTCCCCAATGCGCTGCGCAGCCAGCCGCTTTTCGTCGGAAAGGTTAGGCGTGCGTCGCACGTCGGGCGCCGCCTTGTGCGCGGATCCGCCCGCCGCGACACGCCGCGCCGTGGCGGCGCGCATCGCCTTCGTGCTCAGCACCGCGCCGGGTGCGGTCTCCGGGCTGGCCCATTCTCCGTGCGCAATCGGGCGCATGATCTCCGCCACGCGGCCAAGAGGCAGTTTCGCGAACTCGCCGATGTCCATGCCCGCAAACGTCACTGACAACGCTTCCTTTTTGAGGCGCTTGCCGTGACATGTCGGGCATTCGCGCCCGATCATGTACTGTGCAACCCGCTTCTTCATCAGCGCGCTCTGCGTCGTGGCAAAGGTCTGCAAGACGTAGCGACGGGCGCCCGTGAACGTGCCCTGGTAGCTGGGCTCCAGCTTGCGCTTGAGCGCCGCGCGTACCTCCTTGGGCGTAAATCCTGCGTACACCGGCACCGTGGGTTGCTCGTCGGTAAACAGGATCCAGTCACGATCTTTCTTCGGCAGTTCGCGCCACGGCTTGTCCACGTCGTAGCCGAGCGTGACCAGGATGTCGCGCAAGTTCTGCCCGTGCCATGCGGGCGGCCAAGCAGCAATCGCGCGCTCGCGTATCGACAAGGAATCGTCGGGCACCATCGACTGCTCGGTGACGTCATAGATGCGCCCCAGACCATGACACGTGGGGCAGGCGCCCTCGACCGTGTTAGGCGAAAAGTCCTCCGCGTACAGCATCGGCTGCCGGGGCGGATAGGTGCCCGCACGCGAATAGAGCATGCGGACGAGACTTCCCAGCGTGGCGACGCTAGCCACGGTGGAGCGTGCATTCGGCGTGCCGCGCTGCTGCTGCAGCGCCACTGCAGGCGGCAGCCCTTCGATCGCATCCACCTCCGGCACGCCGACCTGCTCGATCAACCTTCTGGCATAGGGGGCAACGGATTCGAAGTAACGCCGCTGGGCTTCCGCGTAGAGCGTGCCGAATGCCAGGGACGACTTGCCGGAACCTGACACGCCGGTAAATACCACCAACGCGTTGCGTGGGATATCGACATCCACGTTCTTGAGATTGTGCACGCGCGCGCCCCGCACGCGGACGAAGTTGTCTGCCCAGCCGCTCGCCGGGGCGGGCAACGTGTCGTCGGGTATCAATGCGCGCTGGCGGTCTTCATCGTTCATGCGATGGGCTCGTATCGATTGGGGGCATATTCGCTACGCTCGTTCGGGACCGTCGATCTTGCAAATATTCCCGGCGGAATCTACGTGCTTGAAGCTTACTCGCTCGCCGGCAGCCATGGCGCCGTCAGCCGCTTATTCCGCGCTCTCCCGCGCGTGCGTCTCCACAAAGGAGGCAGTGCGCTGACGGGTCCTCAGCACGCAGTAAGCGTGCCAATACGTCTCGAGGAGGAGGATTCCGGAAAAAGTGCGCGATATGTCGCGGCTGACTGGGGAGACAGCGATGTGAAGCCCGATGTAGCAATTACAAATTTCGCGAAGCCCGCCATGTCATCGCGTTCGCCGCCCTCTGACCCCGGGGGACAAACTGGTTTGCCCGCTCCGGATCAGCGCCGGTACATCGACCACAACACCGCGCTCTGCGCCGATTGCTGCATCGACGCCACGTTCTGGTAGAACTTCAGCGTGGCATCGCATCGCACCGCAGGTTGGCGCGTGCCGAAGGTCTTGTCGGTCAGCGCGCGCGCCTGGTCTTTCGACAGGTTCTGAAAGGCCACGCGCATCATGGCGTCGGCCATATATGGATCTGGTTGCCGACCCTTGTGAGGCGGGGACTTTAGTAACTGGACGATGGTCTTGCGCTCTTCCTCGACAAGTACCGGCGGCAATGCACTGGAAGTGTCCAGCGTGCCGTCGAGGAACTGCGAGCAAGCATCCACGCTGATATTGCGCGCCGCGTTGGTCTCGGCTGCCAGCAGCTTGACGAACTCTGCGAGCGCCTCGTCGCTTGCGTTCTTGAGCACGCCCGGCAACGCCTGCTTCATCTCGCTACGTAGCGCGGCAAAGATCTCTGCATCACTGCCTCCGCGTGTCTTGACGGCCCAGCCGCGTTCCGCGGCCCGGCTGATTGCGCCGGGGAACCGTTGGTCGAACGCGCGATAAAGCGCAGACTCCTTGAGGCGCTCCGCGAGTACGGCGCGCGATTCCACCTGCAACATGCCGGGCGATTCGCTGCGCAGGGCAATTCGAGTGAGAACACGTGCCTGCAACAGCTCCTCGCGGCTCGGATACCAGACCGCGCTCGCGGGTGTCGCGCCCACACGCTGTACGAAATTATCTGGGAGGCCGGCTTTGCGATAGTAATTCAGCATTGACGTCACCGCCGCGCTCTCTACCGCCGAGTCCATGCCGCCACCAAAACTGGCGCGATGGAAGCCGATCTTTGCGTTGGGCGTGGCAACCCGGTCGACACCCGCCATCAGCACGTACGTGCAGGCGCTGCTGCACTCCCCTTCCACATAAGTATTCAGCTTGCGTTGCCGCACGCCATCGGCTAGCACACGGCCCTCGAGCAGGCGCCCGCCATTCGAGTTCAGGATCACGGTCCGCGCACCCGGAGTGTTGTCGAGCACGCGCAGCACCTGCTTGGCCGAGCCTTCGCGCAGCGTGCCCCAGACCATCACCGCGTCGCCATTGGGCGATGGCGTTGCCTGGATCTCGCCCAAGGTGTCCTTTCCCATTGCTAGCATGGTGAATTCGCGCAGTTGGGGACCGTAGATCGTCACCATCTGCACGACGGCCCCGAACACTCCGAGCATCACGCTGCCACGTGCGGCGTATCCCCAGAACGCACTGCCTCCGCGCTGCGCGTGCCGGCCAGCGGAGCGCCAGATGCCGACGAACGACCATAACCAAGACAGATAGACGATGCAGATCGTGGCGACGAAAAACAGGGCCACTTGGCGCAGCGAATCGCTAATGCCCAACAATCCCTTGAGCGCCGGCAGCGCGGCACCCAGCAGCATGCCAAGCAAGGTGCCGTTGATCCAGTAAGACACCGGCAGTGAAAGCTGGCCGCGCCAGTGGCGCATCACGTAGAGGCCCTTGACCTCCGGCTCGACGTACGGCGCATCTGCCGAAGCAGGCGTTGCGCCGTCGTTTTCCTGGACATCCTCGCCGATGGTGAAGACCGCGTCCCGGCGCGCGATTGGCGAGATCGATGGGCTCGCGGTCAATTCTTCCACGCGTCTCGACAGCGCGCGCAGGTTCAGCGCGATGATCGCGGCGACTACCACCGCTGGCACCACCATCGACATCCCGGACTCGTCACGCACCAGAAGGCGAAGTACGCCCACCGCGAAAAATGCGAGCAGCACGAAATTGGCGATGGTCGCCGCTTTGACAGACCGCGCCGTCGCCGATTCCCCAAGCGCGCGCCAAGTCTGGAACAGCGGCGCCAGCCATACCAGGGACGCCAGCAAGGGGAATGCGCCCCCACCTGCCCGCCATTCCCCAAGCGTGGCCACCAAGCCGATAACCGCTACCACCAGAAGAATGACATTCAGCGTCCGCGTGCCGCGGACCAACATGCTCGCCCTCATGACCAACCCGTGTTTATTGTTCTGTTGGCCGACAAATCTACCTGATTCGACTATCGAGGGGATCAATGTTGCGCGGCCACGACATACCCCACTTTTGTCCGGGTCATGGCAGGTTTCCCATCGCTTAATCAATGGAAAACCTGACTTCGAAATAACGAGAACTTACGGGCGATATCGGTCATCGGCATCGTCGTTGGATGGCGACGGCTATTCTGACGGGCGACACGCCTGCATAGTCGAGCAAGTCGTCCATGCACGTGGCGGCAACATCCTCAATGAACGAGCGCGACAAAGTAGCAAAAAGGCATCGCCATCGCAGCCGGCGCTTTTATTTTCTTTCGTCGAGGTGATGGTCGGCCTCCTCCTCTTTTTGCCTGAGATTGTCGGTCAACCTGTACTGAAAACCGAACAGCGCAATTAGCGCCAGCAGGGCCAGTCCTGCCCAGACAAGGCGTAACCACATGCTGGACTCCCTTGAAATCACGAACGGTATGTCGACAGATAGTCGACAACCCGAGCATGGTGGGGATGATCAGGCCGAGGCAACGGACCTTGCGCTGCAATCGCCTTTCCAGCGGTGCGGCCAGCCTTGACGACCGTCACCGGCACCGAGGCCCGCCGTATGACCTGCGCAGGTAACCCGCCTCCAACGGCGGCCTTTATCTGCGACCAAAGGCTCGCGCCCATCACAATGCTGTCGCAAGAATTGTCCTCTGCCGCAGACACAATCGTCCTGGCGGTATGGCCAAGGCCGATCAGCGTCGAATACCGTACGCCGGCTTCGTCGAGCAGTTCGCAAGCCGTCGCTAGCGCGGATTCGCCATCGCGGCGCTCTTGCTCCCTGAGCGCCGCCAGCGAATGAAATGCACTGGCCCGGCCGCGCTCGAGTGGGGCCTGGACATTCAGCAGCACAACCTCCGAACGCCCCCCTTCCCGAGCGAGAAAGGCAGCGTGCCGAAGCGCATTCAACGCGCATTCGGTGCCGTCGACCGGCACAAGTATCTTGATCATATCGAACCGTTTCCTGTTCCGCGAGCCAACGCAATCGCACGTCGACTCTCCATGACTGGATGCTAGGCAACGGCAGCTAGAACCGGCGTCAAGGCTGGCATGCGGCCGATAAAAATCCCGTAAAAATATTTGAATACGAATTTCCACGGACCTTCCTTCGCCTGCGCGACAACGCGGTTCGCCGGCAACCGAAGCGCTTGCCCGCCCTGACACTTGATCGATGGGTCAGCGCCTTCGGCATGCCTCACAAGGCACAACTGACGGCCCGTCGGTGCCACGCAACAGGGCTACGCAATCGGGTGATTGCTCGCCTGATTCGCTGGTGGCAGACTTGCAACGAAGTTGCAAAGAAGATTCGCCACTTGGCATCAGGTGCCCGTTCATTCCATTGCACGCCATGCCGCAGCGCTGGTTGTCGATCCTGCTGGTTCTGTTCCTGCTGTTCGGGCAGTCGGCGGCGGTCGTCCATGCGGTCGGTCACTTGCAGGCGCACCAGCAAGCGAATCCGTGCGCGGCACCGACCGATGTCGACCGATGCGGCCCCGCGCATGATGTTTGTCCCACCTGCCACGCGCTTGCCGCGCTTGCGGCCGCCGTTCCGGCCGTTGCCGGCTGGCTGATCGCCGAATGCGGACGCCGCTGGCACTATCCCGAAAGCTCCAGGCGCCCTCTGGCGCCGGTATTCACGCCTTCTGCCCGTAGTCGCGGCCCCCCTCTGCCAGACGGATTCTTCCGCTAGTTCACGGGCGCCGGGCTAAAGCTCTGCCGCCCGGTCCGTCCTGTTTCGCAGAGGTCAACCATGCCCAATATTCCGCTTCGAGCCATCGCGGCCGGCGCCGCGTCGGCGTTCGCACTCAACGCGCACGCGCAATCGGCCGAATCCACTCCCGCCACTCAGCCGTCGCCCAATGCCGCCACGCAGCAGCCTGCCGCGGCCGGCAGCGAAAAGACGCTGAACGCCGTCGTCGTCTCCGTCAAGCGACTGGATGCGGCGCGCAACGCGCTATCGCCACAGACCGGCAGTTCCGTCTACAGCTTCGACAGTACGGATATCGAAGCGCTACCGCTGGGGGAGAACACTAGCCTGAACCAGGTTCTGCTGCAGGCGCCCGGCGTTGTGCAGGACTCATTCGGGCAACTGCACGTCCGTGGCGATCATGCCAATCTCCAGTACCGCATCAACGGCGTCATCGTGCCAGAGCCGATCAGCGGCTTCGGGCAGATGCTCGACACGCGCTTCGCCGATGAGATCAAGCTTGTCACCGGGGCGCTGCCGGCGCAGTACGGCTACCGCACCGCAGGCGTGATCGATATCACCACCAAGGGCGCGGCAACCGACGAAAGCGGCAAACCGAAGACGTTCGGCGGCGAGATCGGCACGGTGATCGGCAGTCACGCTGATCATGAGGTCAACGCGCAGATCCAGGGCGCCAAGGGCCCGTTCAGCTACTACCTCAGTGGATCGTTCGTCGAGAACAACCTCGGCATCGAGAATCCCACCAGCAGCAGGAACGCGATTCATGATCACACCGATCAGAGCAAGGGTTTCGGCATGCTGTCTTATCTGCTGAATGCCGATAATCGCGTCAGTTTCATGTTCGGGACGGCCAACAACCGCTTCGAGATCCCGAACCGGCCGGGGCTGGCACCGCAGTTCACCCTCGACGGCGTCACGCCGCCCGCGTCGGAAAACCTGAACGCCAACCAGCGTGAAAAGAACGACTTCCAGATCTTGTCGTATCAGAGCAAGGTCTCGTCCGCGCTTGACTACCAGGTCTCGCTGTTCCACCGAACCAGCCGGATCGACTACTCGCCCGATCCGATTGGCGACCTCGTCTACAACGGCGTCGCTTCCAACATCACCCGGCGCAACGAAGCCACCGGCCTGCAGGCCGATTCCAGCTACATCCTGAATCCACGCCACACGCTGCGCACCGGGGTCTTCGTGCAGCGCGAACACTTTGGGGTGGATAACACCTCGAGCGTATTTCCTGCCGATGCCGACGGCAACCAGACCAGCGGCGTGCCGTTCACCATCGTCGACAACAACAGTCGCTCAGGCACCACGCTTGGCTTTTACCTGCAGGACGAGTGGAAGGCCACCGACAAGCTGACGGTCAACTTCGGTGCCCGGTATGACCACGTCAATACGGTGGTCAGCGAGCAGCAGCTCAGTCCCCGCCTGGGACTGACCTATGACGTGACCAACTCGACCCGGCTGCATGCCGGCTACGCGCGGTACTTCACGCCGCCTGCAACGGAGAAGATCGATACCACCACGGTGGACAAATTCAGCGGTACCACGAATGCATTACCTTCCGACGCCAATACGGCCGTGCGCTCGGAACGTTCCGACTACTTCGATGTCGGCGTTTCGCACCAGGCGACCGCGAACCTGACGTTGGGTCTCGATGCCTACTATCGGAAGGTGCGCCATCTCCAGGACGAAGGCCAGTTCGGCAATGCGCTGATCTTCTCCACGTTCAACTACGATCAGGGCAAGATCTACGGTGTGGAGGGCACGGCCAATTATCGCCAGGGAAATTTCGGCGCCTATCTGAACGTCGGCGTATCGCGTGCGATGGGCAAGGGCATCGAGACCGGCCAGTTCAACTTCGGCCCGGACGAGCTGGCCTACATTGCCAACAATTGGGTGCACCTCGATCACGACCAGACCGTGGCGGGCTCGCTTGGCGCTTCTTACCTGTGGCAGGGCACTCTGCTGACTGCCGATGCGCTGTATGGCAGCGGGTTGCGCAATGGCTTTGCCAATACGTCGCACTTGTCGGCTTACTTCCAGGTAAATGTTGGCATCGCGCACACCTTTGATCTGCCCACTATCGGCAAACTCAAGACGCGCTTCACGGTGATCAACCTGTTCGATCGTTCCTACCAGTTGCGCGATGGCACGGGAATTGGCGTTGGTGCGCCGCAGTATGCGCCGCGTCGAAGCTTCTATGTAGCGGTTTCCAAACCGTTTTGAGTGGCCCTGCGGCATGTCCGCACCGCCGTCGTGCGCAGCACGGCGGCGCAGAAGCATGCGAGGCTGCATCGGGGTAAATACTGGATATTGGTAATACCAGTTTACCTGTCCGAGGGCCTGACCTAGACTGCCTTCACTCGGCATGCGTGCGGCGCGGCAGTGTGGTCGCGGGCATCCGGATCTGCATCCCCCAAAAAAGCAGAACGCAGGAGACCCGAGTGCACGACGAAGATAATCCGCCGGCGCCACCGAAGCGCCGCAGTCAGGCATGGTTTGGACGGCTGGACCGCGATGGCTTTATTTATCGGTCCTGGCTGAAGAATCGCGGCATTCCGCACGACCAGTTCGATGGCCGCCCGGTCATCGGCATCTGCAATACCTATTCGGAACTCACCCCCTGTAATTCCCATTTCCGCACGCTGGCCGATCAGGTCAAGACCGGAGTATGGGAAGCCGGAGGGTTTCCGCTCGAATTTCCCGTGATGTCGCTCGGGGAAACGCTGCTGCGTCCCACCGCCATGCTGTTCCGCAATCTGGCCAGCATGGACGTAGAAGAGTCGATTCGCGGCAATCCGATCGATGGCGTGGTGTTGCTGATGGGCTGCGACAAGACTACGCCGGCGTTGATGATGGGCGCTGCGTCGTGCGACTTGCCGACCATCGGCGTTTCCGGCGGGCCGATGCTGAGCGGCAAATACCGCGGCCAGGAGCTTGGCTCGGGCACCGATGTTTGGAAGATGTCGGAGGAAGTCCGCGCCGGCCATATGTCGCAGGAAGAATTCTTCGAGGCCGAAAGTTGCATGCATCGCTCGCACGGCCATTGCATGACGATGGGCACGGCGTCCACCATGGCCTGCATGGTCGAAGCGCTTGGCATGAGCCTGCCCGGCAACGCCGCGATCCCCGCCGTGGACGGCCGCCGCAACATCCTTGCGCGCGCATCCGGACGACGCATCGTGCAGATGGTCAACGACAATCTCGTGATGTCGAAAATCCTGACGCGGCAGGCTTTCGAAAATGCGATCAAGGTTAACGCGGCGATTGGCGGATCCACCAATGCGGTCATCCACCTGCTGGCGATCGCCGGACGCATGGGCGTGGAGCTGCACCTCGACGATTGGGACAAGCTTGGCCATACCCTGCCCTGCCTGCTCGATCTGCAACCCTCCGGGCGACATCTGATGGAGGACTTCTACTATGCGGGCGGCCTGCCGGCGGTGATCCGCGAACTGCGCGACGTGCTGGCGCGCGATGCGCTGACCGTCAACGGCAAGTCGCTGTGGGACAACTGCAAGGACGCCCCGAACTGGAATCGCGAGGTGATTCACGCGTTTGATGCGCCGTTCAAGGCGGGCGCGGGCATCGCGGTGCTGTACGGCAACCTGTGCCCGGACGGCGCGGTGATCAAGCCATCGGCCGCCACGCCGGCGCTGCTCAAGCATACCGGCCGCGCGGTGGTATTCGAGAACAGCGACCACATGCATGCGCGACTCGACGACGAATCGCTCGATGTCGATGAAACCTGCGTGCTGGTGCTAAAGAATTGCGGGCCGCGCGGCTATCCCGGCATGGCCGAGGCCGGCAACATGCCGCTGCCGCCCAAACTGCTGCGCAAGGGCATTACCGACATGGTGCGCATCTCGGACGCGCGCATGAGCGGTACGGCCTACGGCACCGTCGTGCTGCACGTGGCGCCCGAGGCGGCGGCGGGCGGCCCACTGGCGCTGGTGCAAGACGGCGACCAGATCGAACTCGACGTGCAGGCGCGCAAGCTCCATCTGCATGTTTCCGACGAGGAACTGGCGCGCCGCCGTGCGGCGTGGCAGGCACCGGAATTGCCGATGTCGCGTGGCTGGACGCGGCTATACGTCGAGCATGTGCAGCAGGCCAATCGCGGCGCCGATCTCGATTTTCTCGTCGGCAAGAGCGGCGCCGGCGTGCCCAAGGACAACCACTGATTCGATGGTTTGGCGCCGCCGTCGTGCGGCGCGACGACACTCACCGCCGGTCAACCGGCTGCAGCGCAGCGCGACACACAAGGAGACGCGACGCATGGCATCTGTACAGATTCGGGATGTGCAGAAATATTTCGCCGGCGCCCAGGTCATTCGTGGCGTCAGCATCGACATCGCGGACGGCCAGTTCACGGTGCTGGTGGGGCCGTCGGGCTGCGGAAAATCGACGCTACTGCGCATGCTGGCGGGACTGGAGGAGATCAGCGCCGGCGAGATTTCCATCGGCGACCGCGTGGTCAACCAGCTGCCGCCCAAGGAGCGCGACATCGCGATGGTGTTCCAGAACTATGCGCTTTATCCGCATATGACCGTGTACGACAACATGGCGTTTTCGCTGAAGCTGTCTGGCATGGCCAAGGACGTCATCAAGCAGAAGGTCGACAAGGCATCCGGCATTCTCGGGCTCGGCCAGTTGCTCGATCGCTATCCACGTCAGCTGTCCGGCGGCCAGCGCCAGCGCGTGGCGATGGGACGGGCCATCGTGCGCGATCCGCAGGTATTCCTGTTCGACGAGCCGCTGTCCAATCTGGACGCCAAGCTGCGCGTGCAGATGCGCGCGGAGATCAAGGAACTGCACCAGCGCCTGCGCACCACATCGGTGTATGTCACGCACGACCAGATCGAGGCAATGACGATGGCCGACCAGATTGTCGTCATGCGCGACGGGCGTGTCGAACAACGCGGCAAGCCGCTGGCGCTGTATGACGATCCGGAGAATCTGTTCGTGGCGGGCTTTATTGGATCGCCGGCGATGAATTTCGTGCCGGGCATACTGCGGCGGCAAAACGGCGAGGCGAGGGTCGAATTTGCCGACGGCACGCGGCTGCATCCCCCTGCCCGCCTCGCGCACGGCGCAGGCTCCGATGGCCAGCGCGTGATCTACGGAACCAGGCCGGAGCATCTGCGCTGCGGCAGTCCGGGCGAAGGATTTCCCACGCGCGTGGCGGTGGTGGAGCCGACCGGGGCCAATACCGAGGTGTACTCGCGCTTTGGCGACACCGAATTCATTTCGATATTCCGGGAGCGGCATGACTTCGCGGCCGGCGATGCGCTGCATCTGGTACCCGATCATCTCCATTCCCACTTGTTCGATGCGGAAACGGGACAGGCACTGCCGCGTCAGTGAATCGCCACGCCGCGCGGCATACAGACGACACGGCACAGGTTTCAGGCAGCACAGCATCAACGGCAGCAACTACACAGCGCGCCACGCTGACCACAAGGAGACAATGCGATGAGCCAATCCGGACCCTTCACAAGACGCGATTTCCTGGTATCCACGGCGGCGGTGGCCGCCACTACGGCGCTGGGTGGCCATGCCCAGGCCGCCACCGCGCTGCAATACAAGCCGGAGGCCGGCGCCAAGCTGCGCGTGCTGCGCTGGAAGCGGTTCGTGCAGGGCGACGAAGACCTTTGGAACGCAAACACGAAGAAATTCTCCGAACTCACCGGCGTGGAGGTGCGCGTCGACAACGAAGGCTGGGAAGACGTGCGGCCCAAGGCAGCTGTTGCGGCCAGCGTTGGCACCGGCCCGGACATCGTGCTCGGCTGGTTCGACGATCCGCAGCAATATCCGGCAAAGCTCGTCGATGTATCCGACGTGGCCAATTACCTGGGCGGCAAGCACGGCGGCTGGTATGACGTCTGCAAGAAATACGGCACGTACGACGGCAAGTGGATCGCCGTGCCGCTGGGCGTGGTCGGCAATGCGCTGGTTTATCGCGAAAGCCATGTGAAAGCCGCGGGCTTCGACAGCATTCCGAAGGACACCGCCGGTTTTCTGAAGCTGTGCCAGGCGCTCAAGGCCAAGAACACGCCGTGCGGCTTTGCGCTGGGCAAGGCCGTAGGCGATGGCAACAACTGGGCGCACTGGCTGCTGTGGTCGCACGGCGGCATGCTGGTCGACACCAAGGGCAAGGTAGTGGTGAACTCGCCCGAAACCTGGGCGGCGCTGGAATATGCGAAGCAGCTTTACGCGACTTTCGTGCCCGGCACGCTGTCGTGGCAGGACCCCTCCAACAACAAGGCGTTTCTCGATGGACAGGTGAGCCTGACCGCAAACGGCATATCGGTCTACTACGCGGCCAAGAATTCTAAAGAACCGAAACTGCAGGAAATGGCGCGCGATATCCAGCACGCGCACTTTCCGATCGGCAAGAGCGGCAAACCTACGGAGCTCATGCAGATCACCCAGATGATGATTTTCAAATACTGCAAATATCCGAACGCGGCCAAGGCCTACCTGCAATTCATGATGGAGCCGGAGCAATACAACCCGTGGATGGAAGCAGCCATCGGTTATGTCAGCCAGCCGCTCAAGGAGTACGAAGCGAATCCGATCTGGACGGCCGACCCGAAGCACACCGTCTATCGCGATGCCGCATCGCTGATGCTCGATAACGGCCACGCCGGCCCGCTGGGCACGGCGTCGGCGGCGTCGATGGCCGACTACATCGTGCTGGACATGGTGGCCGAAGCCGCCAGCGGCTCCAAGACGCCTAAGGAAGCGGCGGCACGCGCGGCGCAGCGGGCGGAGCGCTATTACAAGGCGTGACGCCCTGGCGGCTCCATCCCGATGGGCCGAAAACGTCGTGCAGATATCCGCCGCGGTGCGCGCATCGCGGCGGTCGGAGAGAAACACCATGCTGTCGCGCCTGGCAAACAATCGTCACGCATTGGGCCTGCTGTTTATGCTGCCCACCGCATTGCTACTGCTGGTCTTTCTGACGTATCCGCTTGGGCTGGGCGTCTGGCTCGGTTTTACCGATACCAAGATCGGACGGATCGGCGAGTGGATCGGCATGGCCAATTACACCTATCTGGCCGGCGATTCGCTGACGCAACTGGCGCTGTTCAACACCATTTTCTACACGCTGATCGCGAGCGTACTCAAGTTTGTACTCGGGCTGTGGCTGGCGCTGATTCTGAACAAGAACCTGCCGTTCAAATCGTTTTTCCGTGCTGTGGTGTTGCTGCCGTGGATCGTGCCGACGGCGCTGTCGGCGCTGGCCTTCTGGTGGATCTACGACGCACAGTTCTCGATTATCAGCTGGACGCTGGTGAAACTGGGATGGATCGACCGCTATATCGATTTTCTTGGCGATCCGTGGCTGGCGCGCTTTTCCACCATCGCGGCCAATGTCTGGCGCGGCATTCCCTTTGTCGCCATTTCGCTGCTGGCCGGTTTGCAGACCATTTCGCCAACGCTGTATGAAGCGGCGTCGATAGATGGCGTGACGCCGTGGCAGCAATTCCGTTATGTCACTTTGCCGTTGCTGACGCCGATTATCGCGGTCGTCATGACGTTTTCGGTGCTGTTCACCTTTACCGATTTCCAGCTGATCTATGTGCTGACGCGCGGCGGCCCGCTCAATGCCACGCACCTGATGGCCACGCTTTCCTTCCAGCGTGCGATTCCGGGCGGATCGCTTGGCGAAGGCGCGGCGCTAGCGACGATGATGGTGCCGTTTCTGCTGGCGGCCATCATGTTTTCCTACTTCGGACTGCAACGGCGCGGCTGGCAACAGGGAGGCGACAAATGAAGCGCGATCCGGCATCGGCCAATGAACAGCAAGGCATGGATTATTTGCAGTCCGTGCCGCGCCGCTGGGTCACGCTTTATATCCCGCTTGGGGTGTTTGTGTTTGTCCTGCTGTTTCCGTTTTACTGGATGGCGATTACGGCATTCAAGCCCGATGGCGAACTGCTGATGCAAAGCGCCAATCCGTTCCTGGTGGTGGCGCCCACGCTGGCGCATTTCAAGAAGCTGCTGTTCGACACGCCCTACCCGGCCTGGCTGCTCAACACCGTGCTGGTTTCGACGGTCTCGACATTTGCGTCGCTGGCGGCAAGCGTGCTGGCCGCCTACGCGATCGAGCGATTGCGCTTTCAAGGCGCCAAGCAGGTGGGTCTGGCGATTTTCCTGGCCTATCTGATTCCACCTTCGATCTTGTTTATTCCGCTGGCATCGATCGTGTTCCAGCTTGGTTTGTTCGATACGCGCTGGGCACTGATCCTGACCTATCCGACTTTCCTGATTCCGTTCTGCACCTGGCTGTTGATGGGCTATTTCCGCTCGATCCCTTACGAACTCGAGGAATGCGCGCTGATCGACGGCGCCACGCGCTGGGAAATCCTGGTGAAAATCATCCTGCCGCTGGCCGTGCCTGGCCTGATCTCGGCCGGGATTTTCGCCTTCACGCTGTCCTGGAATGAATTCATCTACGCGCTGACCTTTATTTCGTCCTCGGAGGTGAAAACCGTGCCGGTCGGCATCGTCACCGAACTGGTCGAAGGCGATGTCTACCACTGGGGCGCGCTCATGGCAGGCGCCCTACTCGGATCGCTGCCGGTGGCCGTCGTGTACTCGTTTTTCGTTGAGTACTACGTGTCCGGAATGACCGGCGCCGTCAAGGAATAACCGGGCCGCGCTAAAGCCCCGACGCTGGCGCGAACCCCTGCCCCGTCCACCGCAGTTTTTGGCCGTGCAGCTTTCGGTTTGTTAAGACACCATTGCGATAAGAAAACTTATCGCAATGGCATTGAGCGGGATCGCAACCACACGTTATTGACGTCGCCCTATCGTCGCGCGAAAGATCCAATGAAAAAGGGGCGCCGAAGCGCCCCTTGGGTCAATAGTGCTGACGGCACTGCAATACGTAAGTCGTACCATCTTGGACGATGTAGACCAGACGGTCAGACTTTGTGATCCGACGCGACCAGAACCCGGTCAAGTCGCCTTTCAGAGGTTCCGGCTTGCCGGTGCCCTTGAATGGGTCACGGGCAATCTCCTCGAGGAGTCCGTTGATCTCCTCCACGATCCGCATGTCATGCTGCTGCCAGTACAGATAATCAGCCCATGCGTGTGTGGAGAAACCTACTTTGCAGCTATTTTCAGCGACTGCCTTGTTCTTCGCCTTTTGCTTTTGAGACATTTAGCGGCAGTTCCTTGATGGAGGTCTTGCCAGCTCGAAACTCGGCGATGGATTCGCGCAGCCGTGCCGCGTTCTTCTCGGAACCCAGCAGATGCAGTGTTTCCTGCATGCTGTTGTAGTCCTCGAGAGACATCAGCACGACATGCTCGCCGCGCTGTCGCGTAATGACAGTGGGCTCATGGTCCTTGCAGACCGAATCCAACGCCTGCTTGAAGCAGGCCCGCGCCTCGCTAAAAGTCATGACGTTCATACACTTACCTCTCTGCACCCAAGCGGCGTCGTCTGCGCCAGCCCAAGCAGTTGTGCTTGCCTTGATCCCGCAACAAGGTATGGGGGTCGGGACTAAACTCTCGTAGACCGACGAATCGGTTTTACGATTGCTCACCTAGCGCAAACATTGTACGGAACTTTGTACGCCGCAGCAAGCAACCGTCGACCGGATCGCTGTAGGTCTAAAACCGCACATTTATACAGGGGGCTGGCGATTCAGGGCGATGCCCCTCTGGTGACGAGGGTGCGCGGTATGGGGCAAGAAAATGGGGGTAACGACTGGGGGAGAAAGCAGCGATGGGCGTGAATGACGCGCGGCTTGCAGCCGGTGCACCTCATCGGATCTCGCATCGGCCAACCGCTCGCGCCCATTGCGTTCTCCATGCAACGGGCGCGTTCTACGTTGGCGTCAGGGCATGCCGCCTCAGTCGTCCAGCAGCGACAGATCGCGCACAGCGCCCTTGTCGGCCGATGTGACGAGCTTGGCGTAGGCCTTGAGGGCGCCGGATACGTTGCGCGGGCGCGCTTTTGCCGGCTTCCAGCCCTTGGCGTCCTGCTCGGCACGGCGGCGCGCCAGTTCGTCGTCCGACAGCAGCACGTTGATGGTGCGATTCGGGATGTCGATGCGGATGCGGTCGCCGTCGCGCACCAGCCCGATGGCGCCACCCGCGGCGGCTTCGGGCGAGCAGTGGCCGATCGACAGGCCCGACGTGCCGCCCGAGAAGCGGCCGTCGGTCAGCAATGCGCACGCCTTGCCCAGCCCCTTGGACTTGATGTAGCTGGTCGGGTACAGCATTTCCTGCATGCCGGGGCCGCCCTTCGGGCCTTCGTAGCGGACGATCACCACGTCGCCGGCCTTCACCTTGTCGTTGAGAATGTTCTCAACGGCTTCATCTTGCGATTCGGTGACATGCGCGGTGCCTTCGAACACCAGGATGCTCTCGTCCACGCCCGCGGTCTTCACGACGCAGCCGTCCAGCGCGATATTGCCGGTCAGCACGGCCAGGCCGCCTTCCTTCGAGAACGCATGTTCGTAGGACCGGATGCAACCCTCGGCGCGATCGGTATCCAGGCTCGGCCAACGCGTGCTCTGGCTGAACGCCACCTGCGTCGGGATGCCGGCCGGACCCGCCATGTAGAACGTCCTGACGGCGTCGTCCTGCGTGCGCGTGATGTCCCATTGTTCCAGCGCGTCCCCGAGCGTCGGCGCGTGAACCGTCGGCACGTCGGTGTGCAGCTTTCCGGCGCGCTCCAGCTCGCCCAGGATCGCCATGATGCCGCCGGCGCGGTGCACGTCCTCGATGTGGTACTTGTTGGTGTTGGGCGCCACCTTGCACAACTGCGGCACGACGCGCGACAGGCGGTCGATATCGGTCATCGTGAAGTCGATACCGGCCTCCTGCGCGATGGCCAGCAAGTGCAGGATGGTGTTGGTGGATCCGCCCATGGCGATATCGAGCGTCATGGCGTTTTCAAACGCCTTGAATCCGACCGAGCGCGGCAGTACGCGTTCATCTTCGGCTTCGTAGTACTGGCGCGCCAGTTCGACGATGCGGCGGCCGGCGCGGCGGAACAGTTGCTCGCGATCCGCGTGCGTGGCCACCACCGTGCCGTTGCCGGGCAGCGACAGACCGAGCGCTTCGGTCAGGCAGTTCATCGAATTGGCGGTGAACATGCCCGAGCACGAACCGCAGGTCGGGCACGCCGAGCGTTCCACTTCGGCCACATCGGCGTCGGAATACGACGTGTCGGCCGCGATCACCATGGCGTCCACCAAATCGAGCTTCTTGAATTCGAGCTTCTTGGTGACGGGGTTGGCCAGCTGCGTCTTGCCTGCTTCCATCGGACCGCCGGACACGAAGATCACGGGGATGTTCAGGCGCATGGCGGCCATCAGCATGCCCGGCGTGATCTTGTCGCAATTGGAAATGCACACCAGCGCGTCGGCGCAGTGCGCATTGACCATGTACTCGACGGAATCGGCAATGATTTCGCGGCTCGGCAGCGAATAAAGCATGCCGTCATGGCCCATGGCGATGCCGTCGTCCACGGCGATGGTGTTGAATTCTTTGGCAACGCCACCGGCGGCCTCGATCTCGCGCGCGACCAGTTGGCCGAGATCCTTCAAATGGACGTGTCCGGGCACGAACTGGGTGAACGAATTGGCCACCGCGATGATCGGCTTGGAAAAATCTTCGTCTTTCATGCCGGTGGCGCGCCACAGCGAGCGGGCGCCCGCCATGTTGCGGCCGGCGGTGGATGTTTTGGAACGGTATGCGGGCATTGTGGGAACTGAGTGATTTCGCGATTGAGTTGCGGACCACGGGGTGACGGCCGCGCGCCCGTGCGAACAACCTCTTGAGCTGTGCTCTGGGCGAAAAGTCGCGATTATCCCATATCGCCTCGCCCAACCGGGCGCGCGGCCTCGTCGGTAGACCGGGTCGGTTCCGCGGGGCTCCTACGGAACACCGGCAGGCCCGTCGCTGCATCGCCGCAAAAACTGTCGCCATCCCGGCCCTGCCGATGGGCTGACAATGCGAGCAGGCGATGCGGCGCGCAAAAGAAAAACGCGCCCGGTTCAACCAAAATTGGTGGATCCGTGCGCTGAAAAATTAAGTTCCGATTAACGTAAGCGCTTAGAAATCAGCAGCTTGCTTACGTGGCAAAGGCGCGCGACGTCCACTCGCGCAGCGATATAAGTATGGTGATACACAGGCCTTACACATTCTTACAGCAAGCCACCGCCAACTTGTCTAACTTTGAAGCGACTCAGCGTTGCGATGCACCAATCGCGCAGCGCTGGACGGTAGTTTCCATGGCGTTCGCGCCTTCAATGAAGTACTCGTTCGTGCCCGCCGATGCGGCTCGCGCACGATCGAATCAACGGATCGGTCAACACGATCCTCATGCCTGTTCCGGCGACGTAGCAACGGCCCGGGACAACGGCACATAACAGCTGCTTGGGGGACGTGGGCACCTCTGCACCGAACGAGCCATCCGCTCGGGCGGCGGGGAAGTGCTGTCTGCGAAAACACAACCGCAATCGTATCGGCGATCGCGGAAGGCCACCTTTTACCCGGGAGTTCGCATGGACAACAATTCCGACCGCAAGCCGACTGTGCCAACGCGGCTGCCGCCGTCGCAACGGCCGCAGCCGCAGGGCGATTCCTTGGCGCCGCGCCGTGGTGGCTCGCTGAGCCTGCGGCCCGTGTGGCAGGTGGTGCCGCGGCTTGCCAGCTATGGCATGGTCGCCTTCATCATCTGGGTCATCCTGTCGGTGATGTTCCCGTACGTGTTCACGCGATCTTCGGAGCGGGCCATCGTCAATAGTCCGGTGACGCTGATCACCACACCTGTCGAAGGCATCGTTACCAAACAGGCCGTGCCGGTCGGAGCAGCATTCAAGGCGGGCCAGGCCCTGATGGGACTACAGAATCCGAACCTGGATCGCGCGTTGCTGATGGAGCTGACCGGCAAGCAGCTCGATAACCAGAAGCGGCTGGAGGCTGCCCGCAGCAAGCTGGACGGCGACCGTGCGCGACTGGCATCCACCAGCGACGACGTCAAGCGTTACCAGTCCGCCGCGCAGCGCGAGCATGCCTCGAAGATCCGCGGCATCGAGGCGCGACTGGCCGTCGCCAAACAACAGATCGACGCGCAGCAGGATGTGGTCAACCGCAATCAGGCGATGCAGTGGGCGGGCGCGGTCAGCCAGGCCTACACCGACGCCTCGCGCAACCAGCTGACGGTGCTAGCCGGCGCGCGCGAGGCGATCCAGGCGGAGCTCGACACCGCGCGCAACAGCAGCGAGGCCGCCCGCAGCAAGGTCTACAGCTCCAGCACCGATGGCGCCGTCGGGGCGCTGACGCAACGTACCGACGAACTCAAGGCCGAAATCATCCAGCTCGAAGCCGAGGTCAAACAGCTGGAAGACTACGACGCACAGGTCGACAAGCTGGTTGCCGCCGAGCAGCAGCGGCTGGACCGCGTTTCCAATCTCGATATCAAGGCGTATGCGGACGGCATTGTCGAAGACGTGCTGGCGCCGCCGGGCACGCGCGTGTCGGCCGGCGCCACGCTGATGCGCGCCACCAACTGCGCGGCGCCGAGTGTGGTGGCGGTGTTCCCGCGCAGCCTCAGCAAGGACCTGTTGCCTGGCGCCAAGGTCACCGTGCTGGTCGATGGCGTCGCCACGCCGCAGCCCGGCAAGGTCGCAGAAATCCTGCCGCGCGCGCCAGACGGCGACCAGGCGCGCTATTTCGTGCCGTTCCCGCCCATCGAGAAAAACGAAATCTATCTGATTGCCAGGCTCGACAAGCCGCTGCCCGATCTGCCCGGCGCAGGCAAGACGGACCGTTGCGCACTCGGCCACTGGGCCAAGGTCAGTCTCGACCGCCCGTGGTTTCGCCGGCTGATCTGATCGGAGCCGATCGTTTGGTCATGTATTCAACGCCCGCAGGAAGGAGACTACCGTGCAGCGTACTACCGCAGGAAAACGATCCCGGGCCGCGCGCAAGCGGCTGATCGACGCATTAATGACGGCCATGCTGGCCACGCCGCTGGCGCTGTGCGCCTCGCCGGCATCCGCGGCAGCCGCTGTCGATCCGCGCGAGGCGCTGCGCGAGAGCGGCTGCCAGGCGCTGACCGCCCGTGTGGCGGCGATTCCCGGCGATGGACCGGTCATGCTCGCGAGCTATGAGGCCGCGCCGGGCGGGCAGCCGCTGCCCGGGCCGCTGCAGCAATCGGCGTTCGTCTACGACAACGCGCTGGCCGGCATCGCGCTGATCGCCTGTGGCCAGCGTGACGCCGCGCGTCGCGTGGCCGACGGCGTGGTCGCCGGCGTCACGCGCGACCGCCACTATCACGACGGCCGCATCCGCAACGCCTATCGCGCGGGCGCCGTGCTGCAAGGACCAGTGCCATTGCCGGGTTGGTGGGACGACAAGGCCAAACGCTGGTACGAGGACCGCTATCAGGTAGGCACCGCCACCGGCAATGTTGCGTGGGCCGCGCTGCTGTTGCTCGCCACCTACGAGGCCACGCACGCGCAACGGTATCTCGATACGACGCGCACGATGATGGCGTGGATCGACAAGGAAACCTTCAACGCCGATGCGCCAGCCGCATTTGTCGGCGGGTATTTCGGCCACGAGCCGTCGCCGCAGCGGCAGGGCTGGAAATCGACCGAGCATAACGTCGACGCCTATGCGGCCTTTCGCTGGCTTTCTCACTATGACCCCGACCCGCGCTGGCGCGCCGGCGCTGATCGCGCTCGGCGCTTTGTCGAATCCATGTGGCAGCCCGGTGAAGGCCGCTTTGCCATCGGCACGCGCGACAATGGCCGCACGCTCAACGCCGCACCCTCGGCGCTCGATGCATCGCTCTGGCCGTTGATCGCCATTCCCGACGCCGCCGGTAACTGGCAACGCGCGCTCGACTGGGCGCGCAGCCGACACAGCGTTCAGGGCGGCTATGGATTCAACGCGAACCCCGACGGCATCTGGACCGAAGGCACTGGCCAGGCGGCGCTGGTGCTGCGCGCCAGCGAGCGCGACGCCGCATCGCTATGGCCCGTGCTGATGGCGCAGCGCGCGCCGTCGGGTCTGCTGTTCGCCACGCCGGAGGCGCGCATCCGCACCGGCCTGCAGATCGGTCCCGACTCGAAGACCGACGACTTCTATTACTTCCATCTGCCGCACCTGGGCGCCACCGCGTGGGCCGTGCTGGCGGCAGTCGGCTGGGATCCGTTCCAGCCCGGCGGCTGCCTGGGCCGCCGGTGCGATGCCGCCGCCACCGCCCCGCGGTCCGACAACCCTAGCAAGGACTGAACGATGTTCGCCGATTTCCTGGATAGCCATATGGTCGTGCAAATCAACGTCGGCGCGTTTGTGATCGCCCTACTCTGTTTGCGCGGCGATCGCGGGCGCACGGCGGACCGCTGGCTGTTCGGCCTGGCGGCCGGCGTGCTGCTGATCGTGTACTACCTGTGGCGCATGTCGCAGACGCTGCCCCAATGGCGCATGGACTTCCCAAGCCTCTGGTCGTATGTGTTCTTCGGTTTCGAATCGATGACGATCGCGTACACGCTGATTTCGATCGTCACGCTGACGCGCCGCAGCGACCACAGCGCGCAGGCCGACGCGGGCGAGGCGCGCCTGCGCGGCGACCGCCACGCGCCTGCCGTGGACATCTTCATCGCCACCTACAACGAAGGGCTCGATGTGCTCGAAAAAACCATCGTCTCGGCCACGGCGATCGACTATCCGAACTTCCGCGTCTGGGTGCTGGACGACACGCGGCGCGGCTGGCTCAAGCAGTACTGCGAACAGGTGGGCGTGAACTACGTCACACGGCCCGACAACACGCATGCCAAGGCCGGCAACCTGAACAACGGTTTGCAGCGCAGCGCGCAACTCGATGGCGGCGCGCCATACATCATGGTGCTCGACGCGGATTTCGCGCCCAACCGGAATATCCTGCTGCGCGTGATCGGCCTGTTCGACGATCCGTCGGTGGGCGTGGTGCAAACGCCCCAGTTCTACTACAACGCCGATCCCATCCAGTACAACCTGCGCTCGACAAAATGCTGGGTCGACGAACAGCGCGCGTTCTTCGACGTGATGCAGCCGGCCAAGGATGCGTGGGACACCGCGTTCTGCATCGGCACGTCGTTTGTGGTGCGGCGCGACGCGCTAGGCCGGATCGGCGGATTTCCCACCGGCACGGTCACCGAGGACATCCACCTGACCTACAAGCTGATGCCGCACGGCTATGTCACGCGCTGGCTTAACGAGCGCCTCAGCGTGGGGCTGTCCGCGGAAGGTCTGCCTGAATACATCAGTCAGCGCAGCCGCTGGGGCCTGGGCACGATCCAGGTGGCGCTGACCGCTGACGGCCCGCTGCGCGGTCGCGGCTACACGCTGCGCCAGCGCCTGCACTATGTGCACGGCTTGCTGCATTGGCTGAGCCGGCCGTTCACGCTGATGCTGCTGGCCGGGCCGCTGCTCTACTGGTTCTTCAATGTGCCAACGCTTTATGGTGAGCCGCTGCAATTCCTGGCCTATGGCGTGCCGGCGCTGCTGCTGTACTGGGCCTACAGCATCTGGATCACCGATTCGCGCGCCATGCCGGTGTTTACCGAGGTCACGCAGATTGTGGCAGCGATGGCGGTGACAGCTACGCTGGCGAGCGCGATGTTCAAACCGTTCGGCCGGCCGTTCAAGGTGACCAACAAGGGGCTGGACCGATCGAAGCTGACCGTGCACGGCAAATTTGCCGCGCTGTACGGGGCGCTGTTCGTGTTGTCCGCGCTTGGCCTGGCGCGTGCCGTAGCGGCCGATGGCGCCGCGCCTGGCATCGCGTTCAATATCGGCTGGACGGTGATGTCGATGGTGCTCTATCTGGCGTCGTTGCTGGTGTGTTTCGAACTGCCGCGGCCGCGCAAGGAAGAACGCTTTCCGCTGCGGGCAGCCGCGCGGCTTCAGTGCTACGGCGACGACGGCGTGTCGCGCGAGATCGACGGCACGACGCGAGACTTGTCCTGCAATGGCGCCGGATTCGAAGCCCAGGCGGCGCCCGCAGTAGCTCCCGGCGCGGTCGGCGCGTTCTGGATGGCGCAACTGGGCTGGGTGCCTTGCCGTGTGGCCCGGATCGACAAACATCTGATCGGCATCGCGCTGATGCCGGATACCGCTGTGCGACACCGGTTGATCCGCCTTCTCTTCAGCGAGCCGCCCCACAACATCGCGCATCGCGGCCTTCCGGGCACGGCGCTGGCCCAACTGCTGCGACGCGCCTTCACTGGCTGATCAAGCAATGTCCGAGGACGATATGAAGACCACCACGACACGGCGCGCCCCGCCCCGCCACCCAGCCTTCCGATGGAGCGCCGCGGCGCTGCTGCCGCTCGCGCTGGCCGCGTGCACACTGGAACCGACCTACGAACGCCCCGTCTCGCCCGTGCCCAATGCATGGCCTAGCGGCGACGCCTATCGCAGCGGCGACGGCAAGACGACCAGCGGCGAAGGCCAGCCAGCCGACAATCGCGCGGCGCAGCCGGAGGTGTCGGCCGCCAACCTCGGCTGGCAAGATTTCTTTACCGACGCACGGCTGCGCAAGCTGATTGAACTTGGTCTGGCCAACAATCGCGACCTGCGAGTCGCAACACTGTCGATCGAACAGGCGCGCGCGCAATATCGCATCCAGCGCGCAGCCCAGTTTCCGTCGATCAACGCCAACGCCGGCTTCAGCAGTTCGCGCCAGAGTAGCGAACTGCGCGCGCCGGGGCAGGATCCGGTCATCAATGCGTGGAACGCGGGCGTTGGCTTCAGCGCGTTCGAGATCGACGTCTTCGGCCGCGTGCGCAGCCTCAAGCACGAGGCGCTGGAGCAATACCTGGCGATCGAGGAAGTCCGACGCAGCACCCAGATCAGCCTTGTCGGCGAGATCGCCAACGCCTACCTGACGTGGCAGGCCGACCGGCAACTGCTGCAGCTTTCGCAGGACACGCTGAAGCTGCAGCAAGACGCCGCCGAGATGGTGAGCCGCAGCAAGAAGGCGGGCGGCATGGCCGAAATCGACATGCACCGCACGCAGACACAGGTGGAAACCGCGCGCGTCGACGTCGAGCAATACACGCGCCAGGTGGCGCAGGACGAAAACGCGCTGGCGCTGCTGATCGGCGGTCCGCTGCCGGCCGATCTGCCCGAGCCGCAGCCGTTTGCCAATACTTCGTATGTTGCCGAACTGCCGGCTGGCCTGCCCTCGGCGCTGCTGGAGCAGCGCCCGGACATCATGGCGGCCGAACACCGCCTGAAAGCCGCCAACGCCAACATCGGCGCGGCGCGCGCGGCGTTCTTTCCGCAGATCTCGCTGACTGCCGGTATTGGACTTGCCAGCACGACGCTGGCTGGGCTGTTTTCCGGTGGGGCGGCATGGGCGTTTGCGCCCCAGATCACGCTGCCGATCTTCAATGCCGGCGCCAATCAGGCGCAACTCGATATTTCCAAGGTGCGCAAGGACATCAACGTGGCGCAGTACGAGCGCACCATTCAGGCGGCCTTTCGCGATGTGGCCGACGGCTTGGCGGCCCGGGGCACCTATGACCGGCAGACCGCCGCGCAGGAAGCACTGCAGAAGGACGTCAGCGAAACGCAGCGGCTGGCGCAGATCCGCTTCAAGAATGGCGTCGACGATTACTTTCCGGTGTTCGATGCACAACGCCAGCTGTACGATGCGCAGAAGAAGCTGGTGACGATTCAGCTTGCCCGGCTGACCAGCCGCGCGCAGCTCTACAAGGCACTGGGCGGCGGCTGGTCGCAGCAGACCGTGGCGCAGGTGCCAGCGGCTCCCCCACCCCCTGCTCCTGCCGCTGCGCCTGTTTCCGCGCCGTCCATGGCCCAATCGCGACCGGCAAACTGATGGAATCGCCGGCCTGTCGCGTCGACCACCGTTTTCAGGAACTGACCGACGCGGCCGGTGCCGAAGCGCCGCCCAAGGCCATCCGTTCGATGCGCCGGAGCACGTTGCGCACCAGCACGTTGCAGTTGTAGTGCAGCCCGTATGAAAACGGCATAAGAGGGCGGCCTCAAATTTGAAGTGCAACACCTTGCCATTCGGTAAGGTGTGATTAATGACGAGAACGAAGTACCAACAAC
>NZ_JBXALD010000024.1:0-22242 GCF_058799075.1 Cupriavidus sp. GW822-FHT06G04
AAAATTCGACAAAGCAGGCTCAGCCCCGGAGGCGACGTGTGTCAGTGCGATTCGAGAGACGTTTCCACACGGCCTCGGTCGGAAGTCGCCGCTGGCGCCGGCGAGCCCCGTCCCAGCTACCCCGGCGGACGAGTCCGGCCACGAGCGGCCAGTCGCTTAGGTAGAGATCGGTCAATAGCGGACACGTGTCGCGCAGCTTGCAGTGGTTACGTGGTAGGTGTGGCGTGCTCGCAAGAATGGCTGACCCGGACTACCACACGCTCGTGAGTGCGCTCTCGGTACGGGCTCGACGCAGCGCCGCGCGGACGCACTCTCAGCGGTCCTGACGCGTCAGTGCATTAAGTTTGTTACAGATGTGCCGTTACCTGACTCGTAACACCTGCGCCGTGCTGTAACCGTCAAATGCAGCATCATTACTGGCCCTCCTCGCACCACTCGCCGATACCCTCAGGCAATCTCCCGAGCACAACCAGCGTATCCATGACGAAACCCTTCCCGTTGCGCTTCGGCGATCAAGGCCAGTACGAGCTCAGCAAAGATTCGTTTGACCACATCGTCGCAGGCGAGACGACGATTCGTCCTGTGGTGACCCCGACCGGCAAGTACCAAGAGACGGTGCTGTCGGGTGGCCTGCACACCTACGCCGGCTGGAAGAAATTCCTGGCCCTGCACCCAAAGGTCGTTCACTTGATGGAGTTTCGCCTTGGCGTCCATGACGCCTGGTGGTTCGCGCGGGAGCTTCAGAACGGGTGCATCACCCTGAAGATCCCCAGACGGCTGTTCACCAAAGGGGCTGCCGGGATCACCCAGCAGCCAGACAACTACTACAAGTCTGGCTATCTCTGGAAGACGCTGTTTCCGGTGACGTTCACCGAGGACGACATCATAGATGTGCTCGATGAGGCGCTCAAAAACCTCGACCGGGAGCTCTCGGATTCGATCACTGCGGAAAAACCCGACGGCGTGTTGTACGGATACGCCAGGCTGACTAACCCGTTGAAGGCCATGCTGATTCGCGTCCAGATGCGCGGCAATCGGATCATGTCTGCCTTTCCCGCGTGGGATCAGCCTTGGACGGGCAACAATGGCAAGGCCTATTCGCACTTTCATTCGATCAGCTTCTTGCTCGCCGAGTCAACCGTCGACATTGCGGATTTCCGGCCCGAGTTCGGGCCAGTCTTCCAGGGTGGTCGGTTCGATCGGGATGCGCTGCTGGCGAGCACGCCGCAGTTCATCAAGTCGCGCAGGAACCGCAGCCTTGCCACACCGGTCGACGTGCGCAATGCAGCCCGTTCGCAGACCCTGGGAGCAGTGGCCATACGGGCGACCCCGGCGGACTTGGACGCCATTGACCGCTACCTTGCAGACTATCCGTGTGCGAAGGACCCGTTCGCGGTTCAACGTGACATGTACATGCACTTGATCGACGAGCTCGATCGGTGGCCGGAGCTCTTCAATGCCGCTCAGTTCACGGAGAACGTTGGCGAGTGCCTCTATGTTTTGTTCGCGTGCGACAATATGTTCAATACCCGCCGTGCGGTGGACGCGGCGATTCGCTTCCTTGGGCAGGCACTCGTCCACACGGGCGGACTGAACACGTTGATGTTCAAGGCGCTGATCGGGGACATGATCACCATGGCGATTGGCCACGCTGATAAGACAGCGTTGCGAGACGTGCTTGCAGCGCTCGCCGCTTCGCCGTGTCGGGCCGCACTGTATACCGAGTTCGACCTTTTTCCCTTTTACCCGCTTCGCAAGGCGGGTGAGCCCGAACCGCCTGAAGGCCAGGAGAGCCCCAAGCTACAGTTCAACGTTGATCACCTGCTCGAGTTCATCGCCTTCAATCTGGGCGAGAACTACTTGATCGCGTTCAGCAAGGAGGAGCGGCTGACTTTTGCACGCGATACCCTCGACCACGGCAATCAGTGGCGGCTGGCTCGAGATCTGATGTCCAAGTTCGCTGAGCGCGACTTCGATTTCTTCATGCCGGACGTGCTCGATCTGGACGATCTGACCGACCAGGTTCCGCCGGCCGAGCAGGACCTGTTGACCATCGTTCGCGACTACGGACGGATGATGGTCATGATGCGCCAGCGCGTTGTCATGGAAGATCCTGCGGCCTACAGGGCCAAGCTGGAGGACCTGGAGAAGGGCACCGACGCTTACGACGCCCTCTACCGGCAAAAGCACAAGCGCGACTACGTCCTGACGATGCACCAGGTCATGCTGGTCAAGGCCATGAAGTACGCCGATAGGGTGGGCTATGCCAAATTGAAGGCTGCTTGCACGGAAGCGCTTGTGCGGCTTCCAAAGGAGCGCGTGCCGCCGCCTCGACCTGTCCCTGACTACATCGCTATCTATCGAAAGGACGAGTGGGGGCAGATAATGCTTGTCCCCAACGAGGACGATGCCGCTGATTCGACCGCCACCGTCCTGGACGATGACGATGTTGGCTCAGGCGATGACAGAGTCCTTGAGATCTGAAGAGGACTCGTTGGGCTGGCACTTTGTTCTATCACGCCGGCCCCTTGCTCACTTTCTTGCCCGCGACTTGGCGGTCGTCTCATCGGTCGTCCACAGACCGTTGGCGATGAAGCCGAAGTTTACGAGTGTGCTCGCGTAGCCGTCGCCGTCGGGCACCTTTGGTCCCGCCGCGGCGTCGCGGACGACTACCACCTCGAAGCCTTGCTCAAGGAACTCACACAGGTGAGACTCCAGCAGAGATTCGAGGCCATGCCCGCGTGCTAAATCTTCGCCGTACGTGTCCCGCAGCGTGCGGTGGTCAGAAACTAACTTCCGCGGACGCCGTCTGTTCGAGTTCGGTGACCTCCGCTGCTCAACCCATCCAACGGCCGCTTCCAGGCAGGCAACACCGCCCCTGCCGATAGGCCGCTCCGGGTCGGAAGCGGTCCCCCGCGTCCACATGCTCAAACGGATCTGGGCCGATGGCTGTGTCCTGCCAGAGGCTCGGCCAGTGAATTCGCAAAAATGAATCGGCAAGGTCCGAAACTGCCCCCAGATGCAAATGTTGGTCCTATGCTTGCGCTCTTCGGAGCCTGCTGCTGCCTTCGCGCGCTGCTAAGGAGACCAGTAACTCGCTGATCTTTGCAAATCTCCGGCCGTCACATGCTGCATCCCCCATGACATGGAGATACGCGATGGATGACCATACTCAAATTCTCGTCTGCCAGTGCGGCGTCCCCGTCCGGATTCGAGAACGGCATTTCGAGATTGGGGGCAATCAGAGCTTGGACTGGGCGCCATGTCCGCTGTGCTACCGGAAGCTCTACCAGATGAACGTCGAAGGGGTCGTCTCAGCGGAGCTGGTTTCTGAGGCGGAGTGGGACTAGAGGCCGAGCCATGCCTCATCATCAACCGCTGCATCGGTCTATCGGCCTGACGGTCGGGCCTCGCCCTGAACTCGCATGGATGGCAACCACACTCCAGGTCCCGGCTCCCTTTCAACGACGCCCTCTACGATGGACTCGCGCCCGACAAGCGACCGCGCGGCAGTGAGCGGCATACCAATCAGCTCCCAAGTCTGATGGGACCGCGTTTCCAGCATCACGGTCGGGAACGGTTCGTTGCCCTTGATGTGGATTTCGCCAATGAGCGTGAGTCGCTGGGGAGCGGTTGCGACCGATCCGGCACAGGCTGTGATGCCGACCGCCATAAGCACCGTGAGTATGAATTTCTGCATGCTTTCCCAAGGAATTGGGGCGGCTCTTGCCGCCCCGTGGGTCTTATTGAATCACGACTGACAGCGTCGAGTTCGCTGGCACCTTTACAGTCTCGCTATACGTGCCGTTCACAGCCTTGCGCACCACCGGCAGGCTTGCATATGGCTGCAACGTTGCGGGCACCGACTGCGTCAGCGTGCGCAGGGGCAGGTACAGCTGGGGGTCAATGACAGGAAGCGTAAATCCGCCTTCTGCACGGGCAGGGAAGCCGAAGCCACTGGGACTTGGCGCCTTCATGAGCGCGCTCGATGTCGCCGCGAACCGGCGCAGTTGCTCGCCCAGGCCCGACGCTGGGGCGGCTGCGCGGATAGAGGAATCGAGGACGGCCACCGAATCGGTGCTACTGACGTTGGCAAGGAGATGCTTGTAGAAGCCCAGGCCCAGTTGGCGATCGAGGAAGCCGCCGAGCGAGCCCGACACCGAATAGCTATCGCACGCAGGGCCAAATGCATCCCATGACAGCAGGCTGCAGTTGTACGATCCGGCCTTGTAGCCCACGTAGTTTGGGAACCGTACGTCACGGATCGCGTTGTAGGTCGGGTCAATGGACTGGCTCGCGAAGTCTTCCATCATCATGGCGCTTGCCTCTTCCAGCCAGGTATCGAACGCATAGGACGGACCTTTTACCACTGCACGCCGATAGAAGTTCTGCATGTGCATGCCTTCGTGCGCCATCGTTAGCAACATCGACTTCATGCCTTCCGGGCCGCCGCGGTACAGTGTCTCCGAATCCAGGTAGAGCGACACGGATTCGTTGCTGTAAGGGTTCGTTGTGGGATCCTTCTTAATCGCGTTGCGCGCAAAGAAGTACCCGACAACTCCAAATGGCGTCGCATTGTTGTCGAAGTTCAGAATCACGATATCGATAGGCTGCTGCACCGCCCCATCGATGAGATCGCTGTAGACGTGCGGGCCCCATACCGGGCCGCCGGTCTGCTTGAGCATGTCGTAGATCTTGCCGCCCGGCACGAAGCCTGCGTAGAGCTGGTTGACAATCGCGGCGCTGACCTTGGTCGGATCGTTTTCGCCATTCTCGACCCAGAAGTTCACGACCGTGCCGTCGGAAGTCACGTCGGTTCGAACGAGCGTGGTATTACGCGCGGAGTTGTCCTCGTGATACCAGGTGCGAGCATCGCCCACGGCGTAGGCTACGGCACGCAATGGCGGCGTGGCGCCGAACGATGACTGGCTCGGCGCGGTGCCCCGCGGTCCTGCCAGCGCCGCCCAGCCATCGCGGTTGAAATCGGCAATGCGGCGCTTGACTGCATTGACGCCGTCGTCCCACTGGATCGCGCTCGCGGCCACGGTCGGGAGGTATGAAGCGGTGAGCGGGATCGTCGGCATCGTCTGAGCGGTGCCGGACTGGTTCGTGAACACCAGCGTCACGTCCTGGCCAGCCAATCCGGAGATGCTGATCGGCATATCGACGGCGGCAGCCGTCGCATTCATGTTCTGCCAGACACCCACACCAGAGCCAGCGTAGGTGTTCGCGTCGACCGCGGCGCAGCCCGAACAGGCTGGCGTCACAACGCTGGTCGGCTTTGCGGCAGGATCGGCAGGCGTCCCCGCAACGGGCGCGGCCGTGCCACCGGTAGAGGTGCCCGTGGCAGCCTGCGTGGGCTCGCCACTGTCGCCGCCACCGCCGCAGGCGGCAAGAACCGCGGAAGTCAGCAACGCTACCGCCAGAGACCCTCGGAAAGACAAAGCGCGATTGCGCATGATGATTTCTCCTTATTGTGGTTGGCCGCGACCCTTCAATACGCGGCATCTGAATATCGGCGGATTCGCCGCCACCATCACCCCGCTTTTCGGGGGTTTTCCCTACCCCAGAAGCCGCGACGGCACGCAGCCAACGGAATCCGGGTTCTTCAAAAAAAAAGCCCTCACGAGGAGGGCTGGGAGAACGGGTCCATCTTGAGAGAGCTTCCGTAGCGGGGCGCTACGGAAACCATCTTATGGTTGTTTCGGGCGTCGTAGCGCCCAGAAAGCTCAGCTATTTAGGGTGTCTTTCAACGGTAGTGGGCCAATCGGCCGAGCCAGCAGGGTTGTCACCGGCCCGCTCACCCGCCAACCGCCCATTTCCGTCTCGAGAACACCGTGTACCAGGCGATCAAGGCAAATGATCTCGATGCCGTCAGCCTCCAGCGTGCCCAGGATGTTGGCAACGGTGGTGGCGCGCGTGCCGTGACGCTTGATCGTCGCCACGCCCTCACCCAGGGCTATGCTGCTTTCATTCGCTTTCATGCTGCCTCCTTAAGAAGTTGGCGTTGGTCGCGGGTCTTGCGGCCGTGAAGCGCCGCGAGATCGTCGACAAAGGCATCCAGAAGCGTGTCCATGTGCAGAAACGCCTCGTCTTCGAGTTCCGGGGTCGCCCAGTCCAAGCCGGCTTCCATGGCGTCGCGTTTGTGCGCCACCATTTGGTCCTGGTAGACATCGATGCTCCCCGGCAGGTGGAAATACACCACCTTCAATTGCCCTCTCCGGTTCCAACGCAGCGCGCGCCGCATCGCCTGATACTCGATGCGCCATGTCCACGAGCGGTCGTAGAAGAGAACATAGTCTGCGTTCGGGAGGTTGTACCCTGCCCTGCCCGATCCTTTGGTGCAGAGCAATCCCGAGGCCGCCCCGTTCACGAACCGCTTGTCCTTGTCGGCCACGCGCTTCGCAATCGAAATGCCGCCGTGGAACGGTACGGTCTCCACGCCGCGCGCCTGCAGTTGGCCGGCGAGCAGGTCGATCACCCCCGGATTCTCGGCAAAAAGGATCGCCTGCTTTCCTTCACCGGCGATGGCTTCCATTCGCTCGATCACGGCACGCTGCTTGCTGGTCAACTGCCCCAGCGCTCCTACGCCGTCCACCCCATGCTGCGGGTAGTTGGCGGCGAAGTGCACTGCTCGGATGCGCGCGAGGATTGCGATCAGGTTGTTCGAGCGTCCGTCGGTATGACGGATATCCCGATACCATTCCGCGAACTCGTCGGCCGTGCGCAGGTACAGCGACAGATGACTCGGATCCCAATCCGTCTCAACCACCTCGACTGCCGGCGGATCGATCTGGATGTACCGGGCCACGTCGGGCTCGCAGACTAGCCGCCGCTTGGTGTGCGGCGCCAGCATCTGCCTGTAGAGCGGCAGATTGCCGATCTTGGGCACTTCCCGTTTGGCGCCATCCTGCAGGCTCTCCGCGAATTCCCACGTCACCCATTCCAGCACGACGAAGTCATCGCGGAAGCGATCTACGCCGCGTTGAGCATGCTGCGCGGTGGCCAGCCATTGGCGATCCAGGTATCCGCGACGGTAACCGTAGGGCTGAGCCGCCGTACCGTCACCGCCCGTAAAGGCGATCAGACCAAAGACGTCACGGGGGTAGTTCGCAATCGGGCTCCCCGTCAGAATGTACCGGCGCCGCGCCGACAACTGCCAGAGCGCGCGGCTCTGGTCGCTGTTCGGATTGGACAGTCGCTCCCCCTCGTCGGCCACCAGCAGGCCGATCCGGCGCCGCAGACGGTGAGCGTATGTGACCCGCCGCGAAGCCTCCCGACACACCGGCATGCGCAAGCGCTCGTAGGCAATGAGATTGATCTGCCCCAGCTTCCCGAGTGCTTCCGGCGAGTCGATGACATGCACCGACTGCGGCGGCAGGATCTGCGCCAGTTCGGCACGCATTTCCGGGACCAGCCGCGACTCGACCACGATCAGGCCGTGCTTGACCCCTGACAGCAGGATCAAGCCCGCCGCGAGCCGCGATTTGCCGCAACCCTGTTCCCACGCCGCCACAGCACCACAGGGCTTCTGGAGCAGCTCCACTAGGTCATTTTGTTGAAATTCCCAGTTTAGCCAGCGGTCGATACCCAGCGCCTGCATTCGGCGACGCAGGCCAAGGGCTTGCTGCGGATATTTCACCGACAAGCCTTCGTGCACGGTTTCCCAGGTCTGCTCTGATCTGCTAACGGCAAAACGCCCCATCAGCTCGTCCAGCGTTAGCACGAACTGACTGCCGCCGGCGTGGTAGGCATAGCGGCCGTCCGCCTGCCGCGCAAACGCTACGGTCTCGCCGGCCTTGATTACTGGACTACCCCATTTCAGCGGGTCTGCAACATGGCTTTTGAGGGCCACGCCGCAGATGGTTTCCGCTGCGTTCACACCCGTCGTCCAGACCGTGTGCCGCAGCGGCGTAGCCTGGCGCGCGCTGCGCCGTACCCGTTTCGCGAAATGCTTGAGGAACCCCGGGGCCAGTTGCGGTACGCCGCCGGCGCCGCGAATCAGCCGCAGCAAGCCATCCAGCGCCGCCATCGGGTCGTCCTGCACCAGATAGGCCTCGAGATCGAGGCGGCCGCTGCCGGCGTAGTGCATGCCTTGCGGCAGGCGCTGGCCATCCAACGGCCGGATCCTGCAATCGAGGACACTGTTCAGCACCATTGCTTCGACGAAGCCGCACTCAAATCCCAGGACAATCCGGCGGCCATCATGGGCAATGCGTACCCGTTTCTGCGAGGTCACGGGGCGCGTAATGGCAGGGCCCGCGTCATCCAGCGTTTGGTGCCCTAGTCGTGCCTCTCCGAAGATTCGATCATCGAGATTCAGGTCCAGCGCGGGCAAGGGAATGGTCAAATCGCTGTGCGACTGCCGCACAACTCGGCCCATCCGATAGCGGCCAAAGACCGCAATGGAGGTGTGCACCGTCGCGCCTTCCTCCCGGAAGGCCGAGGCCGGCAGGTCGAAGATGCCGACCACGCGGCGGGCCGCATTAACGTGTGCGTCCCGGTGATCCAGAACGTTGACGAAACGGTCGACAAAGCTCGTAGGCAAGAGCGCCACAACGAGTTGTGCCGCCTCCAGCGCCTGGGCCAACGCATATTCATGGCTCAGAGCGCTGCTGTTGGGCCCGAACCTTCCCCAGGTCGTGCAACCAAACGGCTGCAGATGCGGCGATTCCAGATGGATCGAGAACGGCGGATTAATGATGGCGACGTCAAATCGCCGGGGATGGATTTCCTCCATGCCCGCCATGCGGAAGCTGCCTTCGAAGCCGGCGGCCTCGATGCACTGCTGGACTGCCGCGATCACCGGCTCGTGCACGTCAACACCATACAGACTGTGCTGCGCCGGATCGGCGTACTGCATCAGCCGGGCCGAGCCGACCGAATTGTCCAGAACCGAGATCTTGCGGCCGGGGCGCCAGGTCTCGACGACGCCCCACATGAGCCGCGCAATCGCGTCCGGGGTAAAGAATTGCGACAAATGCTTCTGCCGCGCAGCGTGCAGCTCGCCCATGTGAGCGATCTTGTCGGCTTGCGAGCCGAGGCTGACGATGGCCCGCAAGGGCCCGTACCAATGAGTCATAGGGATTCCAGAAAAGAAAATGCCCCGTCGAAACGGGGCAAGGGAAAGGCGCCAGGCTGCTTACGCCGAGATCGGCTCGGATACTGGCTCGGATAGGTGCTGGGCGACGAACGCCAGGAGGCGCTCGCCAAGCGAAAGAGTGAACCGCAGCTCCCAGTACTCGTTGTATTGCACGACATCGAGACCCGGGAACGTCCGCCGCTGTTGGGGCGCAAACGGTTCGCCGTGATCGAACTGGCGCAGGCAGCCGGCCAACGCCGGCTCGCCGGCATCCTGCGCAAAGGCTGACAACGCCGACAAGGCCGCCCGCACTTCGGCATGCGCGTCTGCCGTTACTCGCCGCGACAGGCGCACGGCAGACGGCTCGGACGGCGCATTGAGGCGCAGGCGCACGACCGTGGCAAACCGGCGCACCGCGTTCGGTGCATCCAGCTCCAACGCTACGGCCAGCGTCTGGGCGACCTGAGGGTACGCCAGCGCGCGGCCGCGATGCTCGTACCGTTGCGTCAGCACGCGCCAGTACCGGTCCAAGTCCGGCGTCTCACCGGCACGGAGGGCCTCCCAGATGTTCGGGTAGCCGTTCACCGGGATACGCGTCTCGTCAATGCTGACCGGAGCGCCTGCAATGCCAAACTCGTTGCCCGCCCGATCGATCAGGCTTGCTACAAGGCGGCGTAGGAAGCGACGATATTCGCCAGCGTGGTCAACAGGCAACGGCACAATCGCAGAATCGGCGCCAACCTGCGTCGCCAGCACGCTGACCCGCGCAAACGCTTCAGCCGAGGCCGCCTGCGCCGCACGGAACGCCTCGACAAGCGAGTTGTACATCAGCGCAGCTCCCGCATGGCGTCCTGGCCGTACTCGCCAATGAAGAGCATCAGGGCCTCTGCCAGCTCGTTGCAGAATTTGAACTCCCACTTGTCGTTGAACAAAGTGATGTCGAGTCCTGGCATTGCGATCTTCTCGCGCGAGACGTACTCCAGCTCGTATAGGTTGATGCCCCCCAACTGCTTGGCCAGCAATGCATTGCCAGCTTTGCCCGCGAAAGTGGCGAGACCCATCAGACAATCCGCCGTCGGCTGGGTGCTGTGATAGCCCACCCTGCGCCGGCTCGACCTGTAGGACGCCTCGGTATAGACCGTCTTCTTCAACACCACGCCGGCGGCCGTACGCTTTACCTCAGCATTGCGATGCAGGCCAAAGTTGCGGACGATCCGCGATGCGGCCTGACGGTAAGCCGTCGCCGCCCCGCCATCGCCCTTGTAATGGGCGGTGAGGGAGGCCCAAAGCTTGTCGAGATCCGGGATGTCCCCCTTTCTCAGCGCTTTTTGGATATCCAGGCCAGCACGCTCGTACTCGGCGCTATTGTCGATATCGAGCCGGGCACCCGCGGGGGCAAACTCCCTGCGGGCCCGACTGACGACGTTGCCGGCTAACGATTGGCAGAACTTCTCCAGTTCGTTGTTCTGGCGGTGGTCCGACCGGACGCCTACGGCGAAGAATGGTTCTTCGGTGCCGGTGCCGGCGAGCATGGCACGCTCGAGATTGGCGGCATCTTGATAGGCCTGACGTGCCGCCTGCTGGGCGGCGATGAATTTCTCGATGATTTCGTTGTACATGGGGTCTCTCAAATGAATAGGGAGACCCCCTCGGGAGGTCTCCCGAGGGAAGGAAGGAAGTAGCGCGGGGGTCCGCGCTACGGGAATCACATGGCCAAATCCAACCAGTGTTGAGCGGACTGGCGGCTCACACCGGCTGTCTCCTCCTGGCGGACCGTGGCCCGGCTGCGATCCGGCAGGGTCTTGAGGTCTGTTTCCTCGACACCTTCGATGTCGTGGTCGACGATCACCACGTTCACGTGGCCGTCACTCTCGATGTACGGTACCGTGCCACCAGAAAGGTGGACGATGACGGTGCACTTCTGGCTTGTGTTCACGGCTTGCGCTCCTAGTGAATCGAAAGCGCGCGGCCGACCGGCATGGGCATGAAGCCCATTGCCCACCACAATGCGGCGGGGTGGTTGGGGAACTCCGGAATGTCCGAGCGCTGGAAGATGTCCGGCACGAGGGCAATCGCCGACGGGCGAGCCTGGACGGTTTCCCACCAGTGTTGCTGCAGGCGCAGCCAGGTCAGTTCGGCGCGCGCAACGTGATCCCACTCGAGCGGCAAGCTGGTCTCGTCGAACAAGTCCACGCCTTCTGCAGTCATGACTGCGACTACCTCGTGATAGCGCCCCAACTCATGGGGAAAGCCGCGTCGCACGAACTTCAGGACTGCCGGATTGGGATGATGGAAGATTCTTTGCAACTGGCGAATGTACACGGCGCATTCGCGCCGCGAGCGCTCTTCGTAGTCGTCGCGACCAACCTGAGCACAGGATTCCTCGGCCGGCACAGGGCCAACCTCAATGTCGATGGTTTTGGGAAACATAGCTTCGTCTGAAGCCGGGAGCGGTACCCTAACCGGGTCGTCTCCCGGAGGGTAGTGGATGGGCCGCACTCACCCAAAGGGTGAGCGCGACTATGCGGCCGTTTCGACCAATTCTCAGGCCGGGCGGCCCAAGAGATGTTCAAAATTGCTGAGCGTCCAAAGCACAACGACCAAAAGGGCCATTGGCGCCAAGGCGCTCAGTTGGACATACAGAAGAGCAAGCTGCGGTGTCGTAACGATGAAGAACAGCGCAACGAACAGAATGACCACCAGCGCAACAAGAGCGAAGGAGGTGGAACGAGCGTGGGCAATGGACATGGTGGCTCCGATACGGAAGATGGAGCCATGCCCCAATGGGACAAAAGCCCCAATGGGTGGAAGAAAAGCAGATGGCCGGTACGCCGGCAGGTGTCGATGCGCAGTAGCGCGGAGAATCGGACGAATCTTACCTCGCCTTCCGACAACCTTCAACACCACGACGCCTACCGCTTCCCGGCGGCGTGCCGGGCAAGACGATTTGCCTCACGGAGGCGATTCACCACGGCCCAGCGACGTTGCTCGACCTCTTCTGGGTTCTCCAGATTGGAATAGTCCTGCACAGGACCGTCCCCGACGAAAGGCACATAGTCTTCGGGAAGCCGACCGTCAGCTTTGGCTTTTTCCCGCTGCAGGCGCCCAAGCCCGTCGGTACTCTCTGTAATGGCGACGTAGTCCCACCGCGTCGGGACGGCATCCTCCGCGAACCAAACCTCGCCTTCGCCCTTCCCCACGATTGCAACGACGTCATAGATGCTCCCCACGGGAGAGGGGTTCGCCCGAACCTCGAACCGCAGAACGTCGGGCCGCGGATGCCAGAACACGCGGTCCAGGTAGCGCTTGAAGATGAACGCGTCCAACCGCGCAATCTCGCCATATTGCGGCTCGCCTGGGGCAATGAACTGCGGCTCGTTCTTCGGGCGGTTGCCGAGCGATACCTCGCGGGCCATCGATGTAGTGACTTGGGACATGGGTTTTCGGTAAAAGGCGCACGAAATTCTATCCCTTTCGCAGCCTACGCCCGCTTTTCTGCCTTGAAAATGTTTGGCGGCGAACTTCGCCCGCCGGCGGCCTTGACTTCGATGTGGCCCCGGTATCTTGGTCTTAGACCCATTTACCTTAGCCGCCATGCGATTCACCCGATTCGGACGCCACGCCCCCATCAACTTCAATACCCGCCGACAAGCCGCCTTCGCTCGCAAACAGCAGCGTGAGCGCGAGCGGTACCCGCTCTTCGCCGAGCACGTCGCCGCCGAGCAGCATTCCGCTGATGACGAGTTGGCGCGCCGGCAGCGACGTTCGGACCGGCTCGAAGCGACCACGCGTGACCACCAGGCCCGTGTCTGGCGGCAGAAGCGCGCGGTCTACTTCTCTCTCACCGCAGAACAGCAAGCCGAAGTCCGCGCCAAGTGGCTGGCATGGACCGGCCCCACCACCGCGTTCTATTTCGCTTACATCGTAGACAACATCAGTGGCGAGGCCGCACGGCGCGACGAGGTGCTTCGCGCCCGCACGCTGGAAGTGCGGCGCCGCGTCCTCGCGAACATGCCCGAGCAAGTCGCTTTGGAGATGGCATGACGCCGACCACTGAGCAGGAACAGGTTGTGGAAACCGTCCGCGGCGGTGGCCCCGTCAAGGTCAAAGCCTACGCCGGCGCTGGCAAGACATCGACGTTGCGCATGGCCGCAGAAGCCCGCGGCCGCGCGCGCGGCCTCTACCTCGCTTTCAACAAGGAGATCGCCAACGAGGCGACCCGCAAGTTTCCGCAGAACACGCGCTGCCGCACCGTGCACTCCCTTGCATATAGCGGCACACGCCCGGAGATCACCCGCAAGCTGCGCAATCCCGTCGAGCCGCCCCACCAACTGGCGCTGCGCTATGGCTTGGGCAAGCTGCACCTGCCGACGACGATCGGCAAGGATCTGGAGCTGAGCCCGAGCAAGGTCGCACGCATGGTGATGGACGGAGCAGCCCGCTTTTGCCGGTCGGCCCAGGCCGAGCCGCTGGCATGGCACATCCCGGTCGACGCGATCGTGAAGGACGATGAAGCCGAGCACCTGCGCGAAGCCCTCCTGCCTTCGGTGAAACGTCTCTGGTCGGAATACCTCGATCCGGCCGCGCCTTCGGCAATCGGTCACGATACGTACGTAAAACTCTGGCAACTCAGCCGGCCCCGCATCGGCGCCGACTTCATCCTGTTCGATGAAGCGCAGGATGCCGACGGCTTGATGCTCTCTGTGCTGCGCGCCCAGCAGTGCCAGGTCATTTACGTCGGTGATCCCTACCAGCAGATCTACGAATGGCGCGGCGCGGTCAACGCCATGGACCATATCCGCGCGCCGGAATGCGCCCTCACCGAGTCGTTCCGATTCGGGCCTGCGATCGCACAGTTGGCCAGTCGTGTCCTCGCGCTGATGGACGAAGACACGCCCGTGCGCGGCCAGGACGGAGTCGCTTCCCGCATCCTGCACGAGTCCGCTGGACAAGAACGATTCGACGCGGTCCTCTGCCGGAAGAACGCCACGGTCCTGACTCACCTGGCCCAAGGCATAGGCCGCGGCGATCGCGTCGCGGTGCGCGCCAACGTCGACGAACTGCGGGCCTTTGCGGACGGGGCGGAGCAGCTCATGCGCGGCCAGCGCATCGGGTATCCGGCCACTCTCGCCCTCTTCGAAACGTGGGAAGAGGTGCAGGAGTATGCAGAGTCTTTCGCTGGCCGGGATCTTAAGCCGCTGGTCACGCTGATCGACAACGAGGGAGTGGATTACCTGCGGCTGATCCTCACCCGCGTATCGCCCGAGGACGAAGCCGACTACATCGTCTCGACTATCCACCGTGCCAAGGGCCTTGAGTGGGATCGGGTGCAACTAGCCGGGGATTTCAAATTCAAGAATGGCGACGACGGGAAGCTGACCATGGCGCCCGAAGAAATGCGGCTGCTCTACGTCGCCATGACCCGCGCCAAGCACGTACTGGATGTAAGCGAGATCCGCCGCGACCTGTACACGATGTTTCGTGAAGCCGGCGTCTAGAGAGGAAACCTATGATCACCGTGCGGATTGGCGGGAACGAGTTCCCACTGGACGATGTACTGGACGACCCTGGCCGCTACGCGCGCCACCTCGAGCGCGCCAAGAAAATCCAAGGCTTTGCTGAATGCGGGTGCGGCACGCAACGGCCCAGGCCGAAGCTCGTGATCCGCCGCCACCGGGACATTTTTCTGCTTGCCCGATGGCCAGAACAGGCGCACCAACACGCGGCGGCCTGCCCGTTCAACCGGCCGACGCTGGCCAAGTCGGGGCCAACCGATAACCTCGATGCCTTCCGGCTCAAGGACGGCCATCATGACATCAGGCTCGGGGTAGCGCTGAGCGTCAGCACGCGTACGCCAGCGGCGACCGTCCAGCGGTCTGCGCAGGGCCAAAGCAGCAAGCCCCAGCGGCGCTCCGCCGGGCTGCTGGCGTTCCTAGAGTATGCCTGGGAGCAGGCCGGGCTGAACGTGTGGCCCGGAACCGGCTATCGCGGTTGGATTGCTTGCTGGTCACAACTGACCGCCGAACTTGCGGGATGCCGGATCAACGGCACGTCTGCCGACGGTTTGCTCCACATCGTTCAGCGATGGGATCCCAGTCGCAAAGCGGAAATCCTTGCCGAGTTCGACGCTTGGCAGGCCCGGCTCACCCCCATGGCCGCCGGCAACCCGCGTGGCATCGTCATCGGCCAGCTTGAATCCCACGAACCCTCACAGTACGGCGGCAAACTCGTATTGCGACAGAGCCGGCAACGCTATTTCCTCAATGCGGACCTTTATGCGTGCCTGCAGAGTTCGTTTGGCAGCGCCTTGTCCGCCGTGGGCAGAGACGACCAGCGCTGCGTTGCAATCCTACTGGTAGAGATGTCCAAGGGCGGCTATCTGCGGGTGGTCGACATCGCGGCGATGCTGACCAACAGCCATTTCGTGCCGTGTGACTCGTCGCATGAAATCGCCATGGCCGATCACCTGATCGCCGAGCGTCGGGCGTTTCGCAAGCCGCTGCGCCATATCGGCCGGGCTGCCGCTCACCCGGACTTCATCTTGACCGATGTAGCTCCGGAGGTGGTCATCGAGGTCCTCGGCATGTCCGGCAATGCAGACTATGACGCCCGAATTGCCGAGAAGCGAGCACACTACCTTGCCTCCGGCATCCCGTTGCTCGAGTGGGACGTCAAGGCCGGTCCGGCCGCCAGCGTCCGTCTGCCAACCGCGAACCGAAGCAATGACGGCGCCTGATATCGCATCGGCAGCGCTGGTTGACCGTGAATACGCACGTGCGTTGGATCTGGTCCAGCGCTTTCGCGCTGCGTCCGTAGCGCTGCTGCAGCGGCATTTGCAGATTGGCCCCGATGTTGCCGAATCGTTGCTGCTGCGCATGTCGCGGGAGACAACGCTCGTGCGCAGGATGCCAGATGGGCTCTACCTGTTCGTCGGCGAAATCATCGGCAACGAACTGCAGGCTTTCCACGGTTTCGCCCGCGAGGTCCTAACGGCAATCACCGTAGGTCGCATCGACGCCGAGCAACTCCGCGCTGCTGCCGACCGTTACGGCATTACGCCGCAAGTCTTGACTTCGTTGCCGCCTCGATAGGCTGATGAGGTAACCCGGCGCGTTGCACCCAACACCCCACGCCTCCATACGCAGCCCGACCATATGGAAAAACATACCGTACGAGAAAACATACCCTCTGGAGCCGAGTCGCCGTCGCTTGTCAGTATCGGCCGCCGGCCCATCGCCGCACGAGCCAAAGGCGGCTACCTAGTGCATTTGGTGGACCTCGCCACAGGCCTTGCGCTATGCGGACACAAGCCGCGCCATACGGCCAAGCGCATGAAGCGCCGGAGTGGCTGGCTACCGTATGGCGCCGTGCCCCCTACCTGCATCAAATGCGAGGCAGCGCAACCGCCTGCGACCGAGGCGCCCGAGCGCGACCCCCTGACGATCGACATGTTTGAGGACGCACAGTCATGAGCGAAAACACGAAGATCGAGTGGACCGACCACACCTGGAACCCGTGGGAAGGCTGCCAGAAGGTAGGCCCGGGCTGCGACCATTGCTATGCCGAAACCCGCAACCAACGGTCTGGCGGGGGCGTTGCCCCGAACTGGGGACCAGGGGCGCCGCGCCGCCGCACCTCCGCAGCCAACTGGCGAAAAATGTTTCGGTGGAACGCTGCCCACGCCGCGTTCGCTGCGGTCCACGGCCGCCGCCAGCGCGTCTTCTGCGCGAGCTTGGCCGACGTGTTCGATACCGCCGTCCCTATCGAATGGCTTATCGACGTGCTTGATGTTTGGCGCCAGACGCCGCACCTGGACAAACTCGTGCTGACCAAGCGCATCGGCAACGCTACGAAGCGGCTCGGTGAGGCGTTCAACACGCTGATGCTGCGCGACGATTGTGCAGAGAATCCGCTCGTACCTTGGCTGGCAACGTGGATCGCCGGCAATGCACCCGCTGATATCTGGCTCGGTGCCACGATCGTGAATCAGGCTGAAGCCGACCGCGATATCCCCAAGCTGCTGCGCACGCCTGCCAAGACGCGGTTCCTTTCGATGGAGCCGCTGCTCGGCCATGTCGACGTTTTCTCCTCTGCTACCGGCGAACTGTTGCACACGTCCGGCAACGACTACGAGCCGGGCGCCCTCGACTGGATCATCGTGGGAGGTGAGAGCGGCGCCGGCGCCCGCTCAATGCACCCGGCATGGGCCCGTTCCCTGCGCGACCAATGCGCCTCGGCTGGCGTGCCGTTCCTCTTCAAGCAATGGGGGCACTGGCAGGTCGTGGATGGGTCTACGGGGAAAGCGGCCTTTCACGCTGTCGGCAAGAAGGCCTCCGGCCGGCTGCTGGACGGGGTGGTCCATGACGCCTTCCCTGTGACGTCGCTCGACGTCGGCGCTGCATGCGGACGCGCACTGGCGCGTGGAGCGAAGTGATGGAGCCGTGCCGCCCAGGCACTCGGCTTGCCGACCCACGGCGCCATGCAGCCTACCGACATCCCCGACTTCTTCACGCGGTTCCTGTCCCAGCCAGGCGACCTTGTGGTCGACCCATTCGGCGGGACGATTCGCACCGGCCTGGCCGCCGAGAGGTTAGGTCGGCGCTGGATCGCAACGGAATGGATCCTGCAATACGCGCGCGGTGCCGCCGAACTGTTCCGCCAGTTCGACGGCTTTCAGATGCACCCGGCCATGCAATGGGCCACTCAACCCAAACGACAATGACGCAGCACGACGACAACGAACGCGAATACCCCGAACCCGAAACCGTCCTTGCCATCCGCGGTGCCATCGCCACCGGGCAGCTGGGCGGCCCCAAGGGTCCGCCTGGCCACTGGCTTAATGAATTCTGGCAGATTGGCGCCGCGCTGCGCGACCATGCCGAAATCCTGCAGGGCTTCGAGGACACCGCGCTGCAGGAACTCCTGAATACGACGGCAGACTATCTGGCGACCGACGTCCCTTAGCCCGGCCGCCTTTCGCACAGTCAGTCGCGCCCGACCGTTGGGCACAGGATGCGGGCAGGCATAATGCCGGCATTTCCCGATCCTGATTCTCCCCATGCCCAGCGGCCTCCTCCAATGCGCCCACTGCGACGGCGCCCCGACCTACATCTCTGGCCGGCTCCAGGCAGTTATCGTATGTGAAGAATGCGGCATTTCTACGCCTCCTGTTCGCCTGGACTCTGCGGACAAGGACACCGCGTTCACGACGCTCAGCGCGATCTGGAATAGCCGCGTCGAGCACCGCCCAGCCGACCAGAACGCGGTCTCAATGATGTCGCGGCGCGCGCTCACCGCATCGGACATCCCCTACTTCCTGAATCTGCTGGCGGCAACGACCTCCGACTGGGAGACGGTCGGACCCAAGTTTGCCGCCATGGCCGCGGCGCTTGCCCAGCCAGGGTACGAGTTCAAGCACGTAGATCCACCGGAGACCGTGATCTCCCAGGCGGCGAGATACCAGAAACTGTTGAAGCGCGCGAAGATCATCTATATCGATGGCGCACCGATGATCCGCTTCGATCATGTGCCGGCACTGTGCGCGGAGATCGCCGAAGAATCCCTCGCCGACAAGGACTGGCCGCTTCTGGATCTGCACGAGTTCATTGGTAAGGCTATCGATGGCCTCCCCGATCACTGGCAGCCTTGACTTTGGCCCAGAAAGGGCAAGCTGGGAGCGTGTTCAATGACGCCCTCCCAGCAATGATCCGTCAACTTACAGTCGCCCTTCTTCTCGCCGTCACCGCGGCAGCCGCCTCCGCCAAGGACGCCGCGCAATGCGGAAACATCCTCGAGGCCGGCAAGCCGGCGGCCAGCCGTCCTGCCGCCAACACCAAGCTGCTCTGCTACCGCGCGTACGCAGTCCTCTACTCGCCGCAGACCCGCACGGCCCTATGGTCCGCCGAACGCCTGACCGCCGCCGCGGCGGATGCGGCCCGTACATTGCCGCGCGACAGTGATTTCTATGAAGAAGATCGCTTGCCGGCTGGCGAGCGTGCGCAGCGGCGAGACTTCGTACGATCTGGATACGACCGTGGCCACCTTGCCCCGAGCGGTGATTTCGGAGACAAGGCGTCTCAGGCCGAAAGCTTCAGCCTCGCCAACGTCGTGCCTCAGAACAGCACGTCGAACCGGAGGACCTGGAGCCATATCGAGACATCGACGCGCAAGCTCGCGCGTCAGTATGGCGCCATCCATGTCGTGACCGGTCCGGCATTCACCAATGCCGCCCGAATGCTGAACGGCCGCGTGCGCATCCCGGACTATTTGTGGAAGGCAATCTATGTGCCGGGCGTCGGCGCTGCGGCCTACGTCGTCCGTAACGATGCGACGCAAGCCTACAGCGTCATCAGCATTAGCGAACTGTCGCGCTTCACCGGCATCGATCCGTTCCCCGCTCTGGCGCCGACAAAGCGAGGCGTCGCATTGGATCTACCGCCGCCGACACCGCATCCGGGGGAGAAGGCGGCTCGCCGTGTCGCATTTGCCAGGCTTGTTGGAAACGACAAAGCAGGGGATGCGGCTGAATCCCTCGGTGGGCTGGTTCAGCACGCCGGTGCGCTGGCCACGCTCATGCTGGCCTACGCGCGGTAGCATCCCGCCGGAAGGAACATGTTCCTTTCAAAAAAGACGAAAGGCGCGCCTTTTGACGCGCCTTTCGCTTTCATACTGGCCGATTTACAGTCAGCCTCGTGCCCAAAGCCACGTTCCGAGGCCGAAGTACAAGGATAGCGGGATGGATGCCCCCGCCAGCGAAGCCAGAACGAAGCGGAGCCGGGAAGGGCGCCGCGGCGCCCGCGCAAGCTCGATAGCGCGCCAGCGGACATTGTCCACCATGTCCCGTACCTTCGGGTCCACCGCGGACTCGTCGAAGCCCGCCAGCCACACCATGTCGGAGTTGTGAATCTCGCCCACGAAAATCGATATCTCGCTGCCCCCAAACACCCTCGCCCGTTCCACTGCGAACTCCAGCATGAAGACGCTTCGCAACGGGATGTTGAGCTCAGGCTCGATCATCGCAAGCCAGCGCCAATCAGGATCCGGAAACACAGGCCCGCAGCGATCACCCCCGCCCGCCCGCCGCCGGCAATTCTCCACGAGATAGGCGTACGGCTCCGGAAAGCCAGCAATCCTGCGCCGCTCGTCGGGCGAGAGCGCATGGAAGGCGGCAGAGCCACCGATGTCCTGGAGACGACGAAACCCGTTCGCTCCGAAGCGGTCCGCCATCGTCCGCCGCTCGCGCCGCATGCCAGCGGCCACCATAAACATGCGCATCGGCGTGAGAGCGGCTTTGAACTGCATCCGGAATGCATCGCGCAGTGGGATCTCAGTCCAGTCGTCCATCTCGACCTGGATGCCCCGGTACAGCTTCGCGAACTTCGTCTCGCCAAAGACAAGCTCTCCCGGGGCATTCTCGATTGCGTCTTCGACCAGAGCTTTGTACTGGCGATTGGTGCCACCCGTCAGACCATGGAGCACGCCATAGACATGGCAAGTGACGCCGCGATATCGGATCGTCGCCGCATCGAGGCGTTGCGGGATCTCCGCGGTGCCGGCGAGCAGCTCCGCGACCGGCACGTATTGTGGGGAGGGCGCATGCATCGCGTCACCGGCCACCGGCCACCATTGACCGCATCCTTGAATCGCTGGCCCGCCTTGAACTTCACGGTCTTGGCTGCCTCGACCCGGATTTCCTCGCCGGTGCGCGGATTGCGCGCCATGCGTTCGCCACGCTCGCCTTTGCTGAAGGTACCGAAGCCGATCAGGCTCAAGGTTTCGCCGCGGCCTACCGCCTCGACGATGGCATCGAGCGTTGCATTGAGGACTTGCTCGGCCTTGGTCTTCGTGAGACCGTCGACACCGCGAGCAACGGCGTCAATCAGTTCAGATTTCGTCATGCGGGTATTCTCCTTGCGCGTTGGATGTGCCGAGGTATTCAAGCACGCCTCGACCTCATCTCTCGCCTGGAAAGACCCGCCAAATTCACAACCTTTCGGAGTTGGAGCCTGGCCTGCCCGCTATCGGCCGAGCAGGCAGCTCCGCAAAGTCCTTCAAACCATCGAGGTAAGCGCGCCCCTGGCATGCGAGACTAAGATGCGCGACGTCGGCCTGCTTAAGCGCTACACCCAACGCCTTTCCCAACACATCGCCCTTCTCCGGCGGCATGGCGGACGAAATGCGAAAAATCGTTCCAGCCTCGGTATCGTGATCCTCGAGCTGCCACCCCGCCCCGTTCAGCCGCCGCCTGGCTAACGGTGCGAAGTGCGGACCGTAGGCAAATTCCGCCAGCAAAAGATCTCGTGCTAGGAGGCTCACGCTGGCGGTATGCTACTCTAATTGAGAATTAGAACTATATAGGGCAGAGTGCAGCGTGAAACCAGATTACTCGTTCGAGAATCAGTTGAAGTCTCTTGAACATGAGGCCAACGTCATTGCCAACTATACGTATGCGGAGATGACCATTCAGCATGCCGCGTCGCAATCTAAAAAACTGCTAGACCACTTAAACGAAACCCCCACCTTCTGGATATCCTGCACCGCCGCCTTACAATCAGCCGCATATATTGCACTCGGTAGAGTTTTCGATCAAAAATCTCCTTACAACCTCGAAGCGCTCATGATTTCGATGGAGCGCGATTTGACGATCTTCGGTCGAGATGCTCTTGCTCACCGCAAGCGCAATGGTGCGACGAGCGACCCAGCGTGGCTGGATGCCTACCTTTCCGCCGCGCACTATCCAACTAAGGCGGACGTTGCACGCCTGAGGCGAAATATTGAGAAATACCGGTGCGTCTATGAGCGCGCCATTATGCCGGTTCGCCATCAGTATCTCGCTCATCGGCAAGCGCACGGAAACACAAAAGTTCAAGCACTGTTTGCGCGCGGTAAAGTCGCTGACCTGTGGCGCCTGTCAACGTTCTTGGTCCGCTTGCACTCTGCGCTGTGGGGCTTGTTGCACAACGGTCGGAAGCCGTTACTTACGCCGGTTCGCTTCTCGGTAAATCGCATCTACGCCGATAGCTCCAGGAACTCAAGGCCGCATGAGCAAATTGTTCGGGAGACGCGAGCACTAATGAAGGCACTGGGCGGCCTCAAATTTGAAGTGCAACACCTTGCCATTCGGTAAGGTGTGATTAATGACGAGAACGAAGTACCAACAA
>NZ_JBXALD010000025.1:0-19802 GCF_058799075.1 Cupriavidus sp. GW822-FHT06G04
CAGGAGCCCGGTGCGCGAATCGCGCACGCCGGGATCTGTGCGGGGGGTGCCCAGTAATGGGCATTCCTACCGCGACAATCATCTCGCCCATAAGACACACACGTGCCTAAACTAGCACCGTATGGTACTAAGTAGCTATCTGATAGCTGCGTCGGTGCGGTTCCTGGGGGGGCGCCGGCATGCGGTGACGCACGGGCTTCGGCCAGGTTGCTTTGTCCGCCGTGCCGAAAACAACAGTTATCGGCAAAGGCGCCACCCATAAAAAAGCCGCCCGCGGGCGGCTTTACGGCGTCATAGCGTTCGCGCCGCCTGGGGGAACCGGCCGCGAGCTTCTGCCGGCAGCACATGCTGGAGCCACCGCGCGCTGGAGGCCCCCAAGCGGGCAAAGTTCTCGCGCGCCTGCCGCAACGTCAGGCCATGGTTGGCACCGGATTCGTGGTCCGGTTTGTTGAGTCCCCAGGCCTCATCCTCCCAGAAGCAAACCGGGCAGATTTCCCAATGGCCTTTAGTGTCCAACGTGAAGTAGTCGCAGCAGTCGCATTGGCATTTCATGTGGGTTTTGATCCCGTTATTCCCCACCCCGATTTCCCCGATTGGGGCGTTTTCCTCCGCCCGGTCGCATACCGGCGGCTCCCATGAAAAAGCCGCCATCGGGCGGCCGGCGGAATCGATTCAGGCGACTACCCCGCCTTCAATGCATCCCACTGTCGGATCAGGTTTTCGGAGAGGTCTAGCATCCGGTCGAAGTCCTGCATCAAGGCGGCGAACCGTTCATTTCCCGATTCTGCGGTCCCTACCATGGCCATCTGACCAGTCAGGACGGATATCTGTTGCAGGCGCTCGTTCACCAAGCGCATTTTTAGGCTGATTTCTTCTTCTTTGTTCATGGGCTTTCTCTGGTCCCGGCGGCCGGCCGGTGCGGGGCGCGGTGGCGCAGGTGCCCTGGGGGCGTTCTGTCTATCGGCCGCGCTTCAGCGGGCCGGCTTCGTTCAGATACGTTTCCAGCAGATCGCCGGCCGCCTGCAGCGTCGCGACTTCGACGCGGCACCAGTCGTAGTACGGGACGCCGGCCATCCTGGCGCGAAGGTCGGCAACCAGATCCAACGCGCCCGCGCGGGCATGCCGGTCGGTGTAGGCGTTCAGCAGCTCGATGGCGGCCTGCACATTGGCGGCATGGACGCGGCGCCAGTGCGGGCTCTCGGCGCCCGCCTCGCTGGCGCGCAGCCGGGCGATCAGATCCTGCGTGCCTTCGCGGGAATGCAGGTCGTCCATGGTATCTCCTCGCCGGCCGGGGCCGTTCACGTAATGTCCAGCTGCGCCGCATGGATGCCCAGCGCGGCCGCGATCTTTTCGCGCGTCGCCTTGCGTACCCGCGGGGCGTTTTCCTGCTTGGCGAAAGCCGGCTGGCTGATGCTTAAGCGATCGGCCACTTCCTGTTGCGTGAGGCCAAGGTGCTCGCGCCAAGCACGAATGGGTGGCACGTCATCAACTAGAACACGCGTGACCACGGCATGCGGCACCAAGTCCTTGTCAGTGTGGTGGCGCAGCGCCACATAGTCGGCATAGGGGATGACGGCAAAGGCGGGTCTTCCTTCGTTATCGGTGATGATTTGCACGCGATCCATGTGATAGTTCCGCAACCGCGCACGCGCCACGGCGCCGCGACGTCATGGTTTCCCGAGATTGTCACGGCGCTGGCCGCCTTGCCGCCTTGCTGCATCCTGGATGGCGAAGTCTGCGTGCTTCATTGCTTCCATGTCGTCGGCGCCAAGAACGCCTCGGAACGAAGCCACCAGGAACGCGGCGAAGCCTACGCCGACCAGAATTGCAATCCCTATTTCAATCGCTGTTTCCATCGAAATCCGTCAGTTCGTGAAGTGAAGGGTCGCCCGTCCGGATAGTGCGCGGCGAGTTTCAGAGATTTCCGCTTTCATGCCGGCTGTCTTGGTGTACGTCGGGCTCAGCCACCGGCCACAGGCAGGCAATACGAACTCAGCTTCCCCCCATTCAGTTCGATCCGCGGCCGTCGCCCCTCTTGCAGCCACCGTCGAATCGTTGGGGGGAGGTCTGGGTGGACGCCGTCACGCTGGATGCGAGCTAGCGCCCCCGTGCCGACCTCAAAAACGCCATTTCCGCATGTTGCGCAACGGTACGAGAACCCGTTGCCGCTCGGCAACTCGCCGCGCTCCGCCAACGCGGCGCAAAGTGGGCAAGGGGCAGGCTCAAGCGATCTCATGGGAGTCCTGTACGCACGGAGCGGACATCATCAAGGGACATTCACACATCTTATTGTCATTGCCGTGAGCGAGATAGCGTAGTCGGAAGCGCACTTCGTCGCAAGCACTTGCGGGGCCCGCGCGCGGTGCTGCACACCAGTGCATCAGATGGCCCGATGAAAGCGGCCGGGCGGAATGGCGCCGGGCCGCTTGATCTTGAGCCAGTCCGACGACCGGCCGCCGACATAGGGGCTGTGGGCGCGCTTCGCTACGATGCCCTCCAGCTGCAGCGCGACGGCCTGCTGGTAGAGCCAGTGGCCATCGTCCACAGTGCCAACGCACAGCATGCCGCGCGGCGGCTCGGCCAGAAGCTGCTGAAGCTTTTCGCGGCGGACCTCGATAGGCTCGGCGCGTAGGTCGCGGCCGCGGTAGACCAGCAGGTCGAACACGCAGTACACGACCAGGTCGTCGCCGGGCTGATAGCCCCGCCGCCTGGCGCGCCGGTGCAGCCGGTCGAAGTCCGGGCGGCCGTACTCGTCCAGCACCACCACCTCGCCGTCCAGAACGTGCGCGCCGCGCGGCAGCGCCTTGAGGCTCTGGACGACCTCGGCGAACCATCGGGATGCGTCCGCGCCGTTGCGGGTTCTCAGCGCCGCCGGCGACGTGCCGGCCAGCGCGCGGTAGCCATCGTATTTCAGCTCATAGTGCCACTGGCCCGTCCGCGGCAGCGTCTTGCGATCGCATAGGAGCATGGGCTCGAAGGCCGCCAGCGGCGCGGCCTGGGCGGGCGGCATGGGCACCTGGCCCTCAGCCTTTCGAGCGGGTGGGATCGTTGCCGAAGCTGTTGCGCAGGCGGATTTGGCCATCCTTGCCATGCACTAGCAGCTCGACCTTGTCGCGCTTGGCCGCGGCGGTGGCCGCCTCGATGGCCTCGGCCTGCGTCGCATGGTGCGAGCTGGCGCGCTGGCCGCCTTCGCGGCTCACGTCCCAGCCGCCGTCCTTGGGCACTACGTGGATATTTTTTCCCATGATCGCCTCCGTAAAGATGCGAATCCATTGTGGCGGGTAGGGCGGTGGCCACCATCCGGCTGTGTCCGACACCGCGAGTCATCATTGCATGCCCAGCAGGCGCAGGATGACCTCCAGCGCGCGGAGCAAATACACCGCAACTTTCAACAGTTCAGTCAGCATTTGAAGAAACAGCATGGCGTTACTCTCCTGGTGTGTGTATCAGAATGGGAACCACAAAGGCGGGTCGCCGTGGTATCCAAGGTGTGGCGTTCTAATGCCCGGCCATCTTTCTGCAGCCCACCGGGGGATTCCTCCGGGGGGGTTTCCAACGCACACATCGTAGTGACGCGATAGCAATTCGAGTCGTGCCGTAACCTGTGGCGGCGGCCGCCACAGCTCGCGCCTCGGCGGCACGGGCGAAAAAAAAGCCCACCGCGACGGGTGGGCTGGGGCGTCACGCGGTGACGCTATTTGTCATAAGAAGCATCTTGGGCGACGCGCTCGAGCGCGTAGGTGCCGGTGATTCCGTATCCATGTCCTCCGCCGGCGGCAATCGCAAGAAGCTGCGCGCCGCACGGCAAAGTCTCACTTACTGCTTCGTACCCCTCCCCAGATCGTTGCCCTTCCTGATCACGGCCGCCGCCTGCACGAACCATTGCCGGCGAGCATCCAATAGCCGTCGTGCTTGATCTCGTAGTGCCGGCTGCCGGTGTGGGGACGGCCTTGCGCTCACACAGAAGCATGGGGGCTCGGACAGCTCCGCGAGCGACTCGACTATCCCCGAGCTTCTCGTCCCGGCTCGTCCTCCGACACGCGAAAGCGCCAGTAACGATCTGGCTTGACCCAAACCACGGTCGCCTCAGTCAGCTTGCGGAAGGCCGTAAGCGCCTCTGTGCCGACGACCTGATTGCCGTCCGCATTTTCCTTCAACAGATCCTCGCGCTTGGCCTTCACAAGGTGGTCCACCACGTCGTCCTGGTAGATGCAGCCATCTCGACCCATCTGCTCAAGCATCCAGCGAGCGACATCGTTTGCAGTCATCACTGCGCCTCTGCCTCGACGGGCAGAATTTGAGCCTCCTTGAACCGGCCTTGCTCCAGCTTCCTTCCAGCGAACCAGTTGCAGTTGACGTACCCGTTATCCTCAACAGACTTGATCGTCATATCAGGGCCACCAGATTTCAGTTTGACGATGTCGCCTTCGTTGTTTTGCGTAATTTTGTTACTCACACACTGACGGCGTGACGCTGCTTGTCGCTTGCCTAGTAACAAATTTAGTTGAACAAACTTTGCAGAAAATTGTTACTCCGTTGAACGGTTCAACTTAAAGTGTTCTTTGGATGTACGGCGGCCATGTTACATCTTCAGTCTGTCAGGTAGCGTGCGAAGGGGCGTGTCTCCCCGGCAGGTTATTCGTCTGCCAGTTTAAACGTGCCGTCGCCGCTCGCAATAATGCGTTCTGACCTGATCAGCGACGCCAGTCCTTCCAGGACATCGGCTACTTCCATCTCGAGCAGCTTGGCGATTTGGACCGCGTGCAACTTCTTGACGCTTGCACTGACGAGGTCGAGAATCTGGCCTTCGGGCCCCGACTCATAAGGTAGCCAGCTCAGCCGGCGGTGCTTGTCTGCGGTCCTGTCAATCTCAGGTTCCCGCTCTCTTTGCCGTGCAAGAAGTCGGTTCCGCATTTGCTCGTCTTCTTCGGCACTGGCGCGCTGTCTCTCGCGCTCTGCCGCAAGCCGCTGCGGACCTTGAGCAATAAAGGCGTCCATCACCTCGATCGGTCCCTTTCGGAAAGGCACTCCTCGAAATGCGCCGTGCTCATATAGCAGCTGTCGCAACCGTTCACATCGATACGATTCGCTCTCGCAGACGTCGGGTAGGTATTGCGCCTGTTGTTCCGCCGGTATGTCACGGTAGTAACGGCCACCAATCATGACGTAGCGCTCGATGAGGCGGAGCAACAGGTCTTCTCTGCTTAGTTCGTCGGGGTTTCCCATTGCCGCTCACAATGAAAAGAGGGCTGGCTCATCGAGTTAAAAATTGTAACAAATCTGTGCAGAAATCGAGCGGGCGGTGCCGGTGAGCCGGCGGCTATCTGCGGCGCTGCACGCTCACTGGCGCGATCGCGATGACCCGCTCTGCTATGCGTTGGGTTATCTGCGGGGCGTTCGCGCGCCACGAACCAACATGGTCGCGACTGCTACGCAACCATCACACTATAGCGCGCGTGGCCTTCGGCAACTGGTGTGGCGGGCCATGTCCGCGTTTAACGCGTCTCTCACCCTCAATGAGCGTGACCTGGGTCAGTGGTCTGCGCACATACGGCCTGGCGATTTGTCGCATGGTGTCGTGGCACGGGCGCTACCCGAACGATTGCGCGGCAAAGATGGTCCGCTGCAAATTACCGTGCGACAGCGACTTCGGCGCTGACTGGACGAGGCCGTCAGCGATCAGGTGTCATGCTCGGCGAACAGTTCCAGCCAGCCCGCGAGCCGATGGGACTGACACGCCTGCGCTAGTTGCCCGAGATTCCGCCAGAGCGTTGTGAAGGGGAGGTGTTGCTGGTTAGCGAGCTGCTCGATGGCGAGAATCAGCAGTGAAAGCGGCGTCTCATCCAGCAGGTGCCCGAGATGAGGGAACCACTCGGACACCACGCGGCCTTCGGCCAGCATGGAGGCCAGCACGTCCGACGGCAAAGAACCGCGGTAGCTGACGCTAGCTGTGCGGGCAGCCATGTCGAGCCAGGGGCGCGGTGCCAAGGGTTGCAGCGTCGAGATGTCGAGTCCTAACACGCGCACAATGCCGAGCGGGTCATCGGGGTCAGCAGCCACGGCCAAGAACCTCGCTTGGCGTGCGGACAGCTGCAGCGCCATCCGGCGCGCCGTCACCGCAGCCTGTTGCGCCGGCGTCAGCGCGAAAACGAAGTTAGTCATGCCAGTTAAGCGGTGAGGGTAGCCATAGTATTACAGGTCCGTCACGCTGCACCCACCGTTCCCCGTGGGCTGGTACCTTGGTTCCGAATCCGCCCATACAGTGGGGCTGTGCGGGTTGGGCGAGGCGGCCCAGGCGCGATGTAGCCGCGCCGGTTCGCTTCTGTGGGGTGGCGCACACACGTGCGCCAATATGGCGTTGATCCACGCAGCGCCGCATAGCGACTTTTCGGCGGGTTCGAACGTGTCCTAATGGCTGTGCCTATGGTGCGTGTCCGGATAATGCGGATGCCGATGGATCAGCACCTCATGCCGATGCCAATGGCGGTGCGGTTCGGCCCCTTCCCACGGAAAGTCATGCTCATGTTGATGGTGCGCGTCGTGCCGGTGGGCATGGCTGTGCTCGAGCGGGTCATGGGTATGCTCATGCTCGTGCCGTTCCCGGAGGTGCAACCAGATGCCGAGTGCCATCAAAGCTGCGGCAAGCCAGAACGTGACGCCTGGCACGTCGGGCCATATCGCCAGCGATATGACGACGCCAAATACCGGCGCAATCGAAAAATAGGCGCCGGTCCGCGCAGTGCCCAGCCAGCGCAAGGCTATGACGAACAGGGCGAGACTGACGCCGTATCCCGCGAAGCCCACGACCATGGCAGCCAGTGTGCTCGCAAACGGCGGCAGATCCGCGCCGGTGGCAAATGCCAAGCTTGTATTGCAGACGCCGGCTACCAGTCCCTTCAGGCAGGCAATGACCAGCGCGTCGTTGTTGGAAACCTTGCGTGTGAGGTTGTTGTCGACGGCCCAGCAAAGGCACGCTGCCACGACCAGAATCGCCCCCGATGCGAATCTGACTTCGCCCGGCTGCCACGAGAGCAGGAGCCCGCCCGCCACGATCGCGACCATCCCTAGAACGATCTGACGATCGGCGTTTTCCTTGAAGACCACCCAGGCAATCACGGCGGTCAACACTCCTTCAACGTTCAGCAGCAGCGACGCGGTCGCGGCGCTTGTCTCGTTCAGGCCCGTCATCAATAGGGCCGGGCCGGCGACGCCCCCGGCAATAATCGCGGCAAGCAGCCACGGCCACTCTGCGGGGGGAATGGCAAGCGTGCCGCCTTCGGCGCTTTGACGCGCACCAAAGAGTCGGCGGGCACCAATTGCGATGAGCAGGCCGATTCCGCTGCCCAAGTAAAGCAGTCCCGCCAACATCAGCGGCGATATTCCCCCGGTCAAAGCCTTGGCCAGCGGAGTGCTGGCTCCAAAAAGTATCGCGGCAGCGAGCGCCGGGGATGCTAAGCGTAGTGACATGGCGTATTGCGGTTGGCATAGCGGAATGGCATTGTCGCGCGCATCCGACAATTGAGGCGACCAGGTGATTGGGCGGCCCTTTACGCGGCAGGGGTGCGCCAATGACGCCGGCATATTCCTGTAGAATCCGGCGCATGTCGCGAATTGTTGCCATCCTTTTGATGCTGATGCTCCCGCTGCAGGCTCTCGCTGCAGTGGAGCGGCAATTCGCGCATGCGTCCGGCCCGGTGCTGGACCATATGGTTGTCCACGCCGAGCACGTGCCGCATCATCATGACGACGATGGCGATATCCACGAGGACGACTCCAGCGCCTCGGCGTCACACCAGTTGGACTTCGAGCTCGCCTCGAACCTCTTGGGAACGGTAAGCCTGGCTTACTCGCTTCCCGTCCTGCCGCCGCGTTACCAGACGCCCCTGTTTGACGGCGCTGTGATACCGGATCCTACCGGCACACCACCATTACGCCCACCTCACGCTCCTGTCTGACGACGGGGTAGCGTTCGTTTGTTCGTCTGCTGCGACGCCTTTTTACGGGTCGCGCCCCGTCGCATTGCTTCTTCAAGCCATTCGCGTTGGGGTTTTTCATGCAGAGATCATTTCTACTTCTGGTGGCAGCGCTCGTGCTGTCGCCCCTTACATACGCCCAAGCGCCCGCTGAGCGATCCGCGCCAGCGGACCTGCAGTCCCTGTTCGAGGTCGCATGGGAGCGTTCGGTCGCGCTCCAGACGGCCGAGGGGCGGCGACAGGAGGCCGCTGCAAGTCGTATTCAGGCGGATTCGCTGATCGCCGGACCTCCCGTCGCCGACCTGCGTCATCGTGGGGACCGGTTCACGGACGGGCGGGGCGTTCGAGAAAGCGAAGTCGCGCTTGGCGTGCCTATCTGGCTGCCGGGTCAGCGAGCGGCGAGGGGCGAGCTCGCTGACGCCCAGCTGGCGGAGGCGGATGCCAGAGCGAGACTTGCCAGGCTGGCCGTTGCCGGCGAATTGCGGGATCGGGTCTGGCAGCTTGCGGCGGCTGCGGCCGAGCAGGAAGTGTTGCGCCGACGCGTGCTAAACGCCACATCTTTGCGCGACGATGTGGCACGACGGGTTTCCGCCGGCGATCTTGCCCGGACCGATCTGCTGCTAGCGGATCAGGATCTTCTCGCCACGCGCGCGTTGTTGACCGACAGCCAGGCACGGATGACCGAACTGTCAACACGGCTGTTCCAATTGACCGGTGCCTCCGCGCTGCCGCTGCGCTACGAGGAGCGACCTGCCATGCCCGAGGCCGTCTCGGCCCACCCATCGCTGGAAGCCGCCGCCGGAGGCCTGCTCCGCGCGCAACGACAACTCGGGTATCTGCAGAAGTCCCGCCGGGACGCTCCGGAGGTAGGGGTCTCCTATCGCCGTGATGCGGCCGGTGGCGGCGCGCCGTCCGACCAGACCGTGGGCGTGTTCATTCGGATTCCGTTTGCGACGGACGCCCGCAATCTGCCAAGGGAAACTGCCGCTCAGACCGAAGTCATGACCGCACGCGCGGAGCGGGAGCGCATGGAGCGCGTGGTGCAGTCCGAAGCGGAGGCATCGCGACAGGCTCTCACGCTGGTGGAGCAGCAGCTCAAGCTCAGTGAGCAGCGCAGCGCGATGCTCGCCGAGCGCGCGGTCCTCCTGCGCAAGACCTTCGATGCAGGCGAAATCGGCCTGACCGAGGTATTGCGCGCACAAAACCAGGCGCTGGAAGCCGAAGCCGACGCAGCGCGACAGCGCGCGCGGCGCGGCGCTGCCATCGCCAATCTCAATCAGGCTCTGGGAGTATTGCCATGAATCGTTGCCTCATCGCGCTTGTGCTGCTGTTCGGATGCGGCCTTGGATACGCAGCCCCCGGCGCGCACGGCCCAAGTGGCGAACATCTTGACGCCCCGGCCGCAACTTCGGCCGGGACCACAAGGCCGACCATCGAAGCAAACACCGAAGCGTTCGAGCTAGTCGGGACGCTCTACGACGATGAGTTATCCATACTCGTCGATCGCTATGCGACCAACGAGCCAGTGACAGCAGGCACGCTAGAGGTCGAGCTAGGGGAAATCAAGGCGCAGGCCAAGCTGCATGCCGATTTGGGGGACTTTTCCTTCACCGATGCGGCACTGCTGAAGGCGCTGCAGGCACCGGGGCAGCATGCGCTCGTCTTTACGCTGGTTGCCGGCGCCGAATCCGATCTGATCGAGGGGCGTATCACCGTTGGTGGCGACGAACACGGCCACGACCACGTTGCCTGGAAGCCCTGGGCCGGCGCTGCGATCGCAGTGGTCCTCGCACTGGGGCTGTTCGTCATGATCCGCCGGTATCGCCGTCGGACTGGCGCGATGAACCGATAGGCCGACATCACATGAAAAACACGACATTCTGCCGGGCGCTGCTGGTGGCCGCCGCCGCGGCCCAATTCAGCGCCATCGTTCCCGCCTGGGCCGCTCCGGGCGCCCATGGTCCCGACGGCGAGCATCTTGACGGACCCGCGCCAACTGCAGCGGCCGGGCTCGCGCGGCTTCCTGATGGCAGCGTGCAGGTGCCCAAGCTGGCGCAGCGCCGGATGGCCATTCGTACCATCATGCCGCAAGCTGGCGAGCATCCTGTGTCGCTGGAGCTCAATGCGACTGTGGTGATGGACCCGAACGCGGGTGGCCGCTTGCAGGCCGGACACCCCGGCTGGCTTGAGGCGCCGCCGGGCGGATTCCCTGTGCTGGGCCAGCGTGTGCGAAAGGGCGACGTCATGGCGGTGTTGCGGCACAAGAACGAACCTTTCGACATCGGCAATCAGCAAGCTCAACTGGCAAACCTGAGCGCGAATTTGAAGCTCGCGCAACAGCGCCTGCAGCGGCTGGAGTCGCTGCAGGACAGCATCCCCCGCAAGGACATCGAAGCTGCACGCGCCGAAGTCCAGAGCCTGTCCGGTCAGCGCGCCGCCGTGGGAACCAGCCTGCATCAGACCGATGCGCTGCGCGCGCCGGCGAGCGGCATTGTCGCCTCGGCCAACGTCGTCGCAGGTCAAGTCGCCGCAAGTGATGACGTCTTGTATGAAATCGTCGACCCGACCCGCTTGATGGTGGAGGCCCAGAGCGCCGACGCCTCGCTCGCTGGCCGGATCCGGGATGGAGCCCTGGCAAACGTGCAGGGCGGGGCGTTGCAGTTTGTCGGCGCGGGCCGCAGCTTGCGCAACGGCGCGGTACCGCTGACGTTCCGGCTTGCCGGCCAGACGTCGCTCCCTCTTGCGGTCGGGCAACCCGTGACCGTCGTTGCGCACCTGACCGACACGGTGAAGGGAATTGTGCTGCCAAGCGAAGCGGTGGTCCGCGGGCAGAACAATGAGACCAGTGTCTGGATCAAGTCCGGGACCCAGCGCTTTATCGCACAGCCCGTCCAGGTACGTGTCCTGGATGCGCGCAATGTCGTCGTGGTTGACGGTCTGTCCCCCGAGAACCGCGTGGTGGTCAGCGGTGCCTCGTTGATCAACCAGATTCGGTAGGGGCGGGCATGTTCAACTGGATAGTTCGTGCCAGCCTCGGCAACCGGCTGGTGGTGCTGGCCCTGGCTACGATTTTGATGGCGTTCGGGGCCATGACGGCCTGGCGTACGCCCGTGGATGTGTTTCCGGACCTCAACAAGCCCCTGGTGACGGTGATCACGGAGGCAGGCGGCATGGCGCCCCAGGAGGTCGAGTTGCTGGTGTCCTTTCCCATCGAAACCGCGCTCAATGGCATGCCTGGCGTGACGCGAGTGCGTTCGGTCTCCGGCGTGGGACTGTCGATTGTCTATGCCGAATTCGATTGGGGGAGCGACGTCTATCGCAACCGGCAATTGGTGTCGGAGCGCCTGGCGCTGGTGCGGGAACAATTGCCCGGTGGACTGACGCCCATCATGGGGCCGGTTTCGTCCATCATGGGCGAGATCATGCTCATCGCCTTGCCGATCGACGCTCAGAGCGTCAGCCCGATGGTGGCACGCGAGTACGCCGATTTCGTTCTGCGCCCGCGGCTGCTGTCGGTGCCGGGCGTATCACAGGTGATTCCCATTGGCGGCGAAGTCCGTCAGCTTCGGGTTGAACCGGACACTGCACGGATGGCGCAGTTCGGTATCTCGCTCGGCCAGTTGTCCGACGCGCTGCGGGACTTCGCCAGCAACAGCAGTGGCGGCTTCATCGACCTGAACGGCCGGGAATATCTGATTCGCAACCTGGGCCGTACGACGCGCCTGGATGATCTCGGCGGGCTGGCCGTCGCATATCGCGATGGTGCCCCGGTGCTGCTCCAGCAGGTCGCCAGTGTGCGCCATGCCCCCGCGGTCAAACGCGGCGACGCCGGGTTCAACGGCAAGCCGGCCGTTATTGTCAGTGTGCAAAAGCAACCGGACGCCGATACCGTCAAGCTGACACGCGAACTGGAAGCGGCGCTGGCCGAGCTCAAGCAGGGCATGCCCAAGGGCCTGGAAGCGCCGCGCGTGCTGTTCCGGCAAGCGGATTTCATCGAGGCTTCCATCGGTAATGTGGTTGAGGCACTGCGCGACGGCGCCATCATGGTCGCGATCATCCTCTTTGCCTTCCTGCTCAGTGCTCGCACGACCGCCATTTCTCTGATCGCCATTCCGCTGTCCCTGGCCGTGACGGCGCTGGCCTTTCACGTGTTGGGCCAGTCGATCAACGTGATGACGCTGGGGGGCTTGGCCATCGCCATTGGCGAATTGGTCGACGATGCGGTGGTCGATGTGGAGAACATCCTGCGCCGGCTCAAGCAGCGCAAGACCATGACGGAGGCGCCTGCGGTACTGGAGACGATCTGGCGCGCGTCCGTGGAGGTGCGCTCGGGCATCGTCTATGCCACGTTGATCGTCGTCCTGGTGTTCGTGCCGCTGTTTGCGCTACCAGGCATCGAGGGCCGGTTGTTCGCGCCATTGGGCGTGGCCTATATCGTGTCCATCCTTGCGTCGATGCTGGTGTCGATGACCGTCACACCGGTGCTGTCCTACTACCTGCTTCCCGGCATGAAGCGCCTGGACCATCCCGATAGTCCCTTGGTGCGATGGCTCAAGCGGGTCGATACGCGCGTGCTGAACTGGTCGTTTCCGCGTGCCCGGGTCATTCTCGCTGGCGCCGGGATCGCCGCGCTTATCGCGGCGGCATCGATACCGTGGCTTCCGCGGGCCTTCCTGCCGGCTTTCAACGAGGGCTCGCTGGTCATGTCCCTGATGTTCAATCCGGGCACATCGCTGACGGAGGCGAACCGCATGGGCGCCTTGGCCGAATCGCTGATTCGCCAGGTACCGGAAGTCACGCAGGTGGGCCGCCGTACTGGCCGCGCGGAGCTCGACGAGCATGCCGAAGGGGTGCATTCGTCCGAGATCGATGTCGACCTGAAGCGTTCCGATCGCAGCCGCGAGGAAGTCATGGCCGCCATCCGCGCACAACTCTCCTCGCTGCCTGCATCCGTCGCCATCGGGCAGCCGATCTCTCATCGCCTGGACCATCTGCTGTCGGGCGTGCGGGCGCAGATCGCCCTGAAGATCTACGGCGACGACCTCGATACCCTGCGGGGCTTGGCGGAATCCGTCCGCGGTCGCCTGGCGCAGGTGCCCGGCCTGGTCGACATCACGGTCGAGAGACAGGTATTGATTCCACAGGTGAACGTGCGCCTGGATTATCGAAAGGCCGCGCAGTATGGCATCACGCCCGGCGATGCGCTGGGCGCCATGCAGACGCTCTCCGAAGGCGCACGGGCATCCCAGGTTATCGAGGGCGTGAGACGTCATGATCTCGTTGTGCGGCTGGCCGAAACGCAGCGCACGCCACAGGATCTGGCGCGCATCATGATCCAGTCGCCACGCGGGCCCGTGCCGCTGGCCGCCATCGCATCGGTGGAAGAGGGCGATGGCCCCAATCAGATCGGCCGGGAAAATGGCCGGCGACGAATCGTCGTCTACGCCAATACCGACGGCTCCGACATGGGCCGCATCATCGCCGGAGTACGGGGCGCGGTCGCGCAGTCCAGTCTGCCGGGCGGGTACTTCGTCAGCATCGAGGGGCAATTCCAGGCGCAGGAGCTGGCTACGCAGCTGATTGCTCTCCTGGCCGTCATGTCATTGGCGTTGATCTACCTGGTGTTGTATTCCCGATATCGCGCGCATCGGCTGACGCTGATCATCATGGCCAACATACCTTTCGCGCTGATTGGCAGCGTCATTGCGATGTGGGCCGCGGGCCTGACGTTGTCCGTCGCATCGATGGTCGGTTTCATCACGCTGACCGGCATCGCGACGCGCAATGGCATTCTCAAGGTCAGCCATTACATCAATCTTTGCCGGCTCGAAGGGGAGTCGTTCGGCATGCCGATGATCGTCAGAGGCTCGCTGGAGCGTCTGACCCCGGTGCTCATGACCGCTCTCGTGGCGGCATTCGCTCTGACGCCGCTATTGGTGGCGGCCGATGCGCCCGGCAAGGAGATCTTGCATCCGGTGGCCGTCGTGATCTTCGGGGGGCTGGTCAGCTCGACCTTGCTGGACACCGTGCTGACGCCGCTGGCGGTATGGCTGTTCGGGCGTGAATCCATCGAAGAACTCGCCGGCCAAGCCGGCACGCACGCCTATTGAAATGGGTCAGGGCGGCGCCCTCGAGCCGCCCACTGTTTTTTGGAGTGGACTATGAACCAACGCATTGCCGCGGCGCTGGCCGCAATCTGCATCTCGATCTCGGGCACGGCGATGGCGCACGGCGCTAAGCCGGCGCAGTACGGCGGCGTCGTGCAGACGGCGAGCGATATGCAGTTCGAACTGGTGGCAAAGGACGGCAACGTCAGCCTGTACGTGGACGACCATGACCAGAAGAAGTCGGTCGCGGGCGCGAGCGGCAAGCTGACGGTGCTCAATGGCAGCAAGAAGAGCGAGACGGCGCTCAAGCCCGCGGAAGGAAATGTGCTGGTGGGCGCCGAACAAATCGCCGTGGCTCCCGGTGCGAAGGTGGTGGCAAATGTCGCCTTTGCCGATGGCAAAACCGTAACCGTCAGGTTCGCGGTGAAGTAAGCCTCCGCGCTTGAGGAGGTGGCCATCCCTCCTTGCGAAGGGATGGCCAAATGCGTCTTCGGTGCTACCTTACCGTCAAATCAACACTAGACGGACGGAGACATCATGCTGCGCAGCGCCATTGTTCTTATCTTTGCGGTCCTCGGTTTCGCGTCTACTGCGGCGTGGTCGCATAGCGGCGGCACCGATCGAAATGGCTGCCATATGGACCACAAGACTGGCATTCGACATTGCCATTGATCTCGCAGCAGGCTGCCAGCTGCTGCGTTCAGATGCGTTGCGCTGGTGGCCAGTTGTGCGTCTCCGATTGGCAATCCCTGCACCAGGCGTACAGCGCATCGTAGAGAACCATGCCATGGCGAAGCATCTCGTGATCGTCGGCAAAGCGCCGCGATAAACCGAGCGAGATGGCATAAAGTCCCGCCGACTGTGGCGTGAGGTCCAGCCTCGATGTGTCCGCGCCACGCACGATGGCGGCAAGCTGCTGCAGGGCCGGCTCGGCTAATCCGTACTTATCGAGAAAGGCATCGAAGCTGCAATGGTCGCCGACATGCGACAACTCCACATCGGGCACATCATATGGAACGGCGCCAGTGCTTTGTGCAACAGCCAATACGTCGGCCGGCGGCACATACAAAAACTCAGGCGTCTCATCGATATAGCGGGCGATCAGCCAAGGACAGGCAATGCGGTCGATCTTTGGCCTTTCGCGGGTGACCCATTTCATGGTCGTCTCCTCATGGGTACGGGTGCCTGGCCGCCCGCATCAGGGTTTCAGGACCGCAGCAGCGGATACACCAGGAGACCCACTGCCGCGGCGCCAGCGACAATCGCCGGTTCCGGCAACTTCTTGAATCGCCAAAGCAGCAGCACGGTCACGATCGCCAACACCAGTGTGGGTGCATCGATAATGGAACGTTTAGCCAGCACAACGACGGCGCCCGTGATGGCCCCGACTGCGGCGGCTGTCACGCCGTCCACGAAGGCGACAATGGCAGGCAGCTTCCCGTACTTCTTGAAGTAGGGCGCCGGAATCACGGTGAACAGATAGCACGGCAGGAAGGTGGCCAACGAAGCGACGATGGCCCCGGGAAGCCCAGCCACCAGATAGCCGATAAAGCCCACCGTGATGACGACGGGACCCGGCGTAATCATCGCCACCGCTACCGCATCGACGAACTGCTTTTCGTTGAGCCATTGATGCTCGGTCACGACGCCGCCGTACAGGAACGGAACGATGGCAAGGCCCGAGCCGAAGACGAAGGCGCCAGCCTTGGCAAAGAACAACCCAATCTGCGTCAGCAACGGCAAATCGAAGTTGGTCAAAATTCCCGAGCCCGGCGCAATTTGCCACGCAGCAGCGATCGGCATGCCACCTTGTTTGAACCACTTCGGCGGCGCGCGCCAGAACCACACGAGGACGCCGGCGGCAATGAACAGCCACGCGATCTCTGATTCCGTGATGATGGTGACCGCGACCAGGACGGCATAGATGGTCCAGAGCAAGGGGTCACCGCCAACACTCTTGCGCGTCAGCTTGTACGCACTGATCGCGATAATTCCGATCACCGCGGCACCCACGCCGTAGAAGACCGACTGCATCCACGTCAGGCCGCCAAAGCGCACGTATGCCCAACCCAGCGCCAACACCATGAGGAAGGACGGAAGCACAAAGGCGATGCCGACCAGGGTCGCGCCGGCAATACGGTAGTGGACAAAACCGAGATAGATGGCAAGCTGTGCTGCCAGCGGGCCGGGCGCCAATTGGGCCAGGGCCAGTCCTTCCTTGTAGTCGGCCTCGGTGAACCAGTTGCGCGACTCGACAAGGTCGCGATGCATATAGCCAGCCAACGCCACGGGGCCGCCAAAGCCCAGGGTGCCCAGGCGCAGCATGTACGCCACCAGTTGCCACAGGGTGTAAGACCCCCCTGAGGGGGACGGAACGGTAGTGCGATCGGCTTTCATTGGTGCATAGGTAAGTGAGAGATCAGCGCTTGGGCCGGGTGCTGAAATGACGATGCAACGCGCTCAGAACCGGTATGCCTTCGGCGAGCAATTGGTCGTCGTCCCGAGCGGTCTGCCGCAGCCCTGACAGCATCGCTTCGAGACCGGCGGCCTCCGCGGGCGGGTCCCCGCCGACATCCAGGGCATGGACGATCGCGGCGATGCGGGCAAGGGCGCGGTCTTCCTCCAGCCCAAAGCTGGCCAACAACACCTCGAAACTGACGCGCTGGCCCACGTGCGTGAAAGCGGCACCGTCGAAATCGAATCCAAGCGCGTCATCGGGACACGCCTGCGGATCAGCAAGCCAGAGGAATGTCGCGTGCGGATCAATGAAGCGCTGAATCAGCCAGGCGCACACGATCGCCACTCTCGGTCGCTCGGATGATTGGGGCAGGGTAGTCCGGCCACGCTTCCGATCGCCATTCTCCGGCGGGCGGTTCGACGCCAAACACGTCTCGAAGCAATTGCCGTTGCACCGGCGCATAGTTGACGCACATCGCTACCCTCCATTTAGACGTCAGGTTTCCGCCGGCCGCGCACCACGTCGGCTGGAATGGGTGTTTCCATCTCCTCGCGCGTGATCGGCCGCATCAGCCACGCTTGCCGATATTCCTTCAGTTCGAAGTCAGCGCGCTCGAATCCCGTGACGATCAAATCGTCGGCGGTCATTCTGACGATCTTCGCGTCGTACAACACTCCGAGTTCTGCGACGTCTTGGTGCTGGCTGTAGAGCATGATGGCATGCGGTATGACGCGGTGCGCCCCCTTATCCATGCGGTCCTCTATGACCACTTGGCCGCGCCAAAGCAGTTGCCCGCCCCACCATCCGCGGTGTAACCGGCGACCTTCCAGACAGAGTTTCATGACTTCGAATAGCATACCTGTATAAATATACAGTGCCAATCAAACACTCGACAAGAATTCCGATCTGACCTGCTACGGCAGGCGGCGGCCTGTCTATATCCCCCATGTGGTGGGATGACATTACTGCACTTTTTAATCCAAAATGCGGCCATCGTGATTGACCCCACGGTGACATCCAGCCCGCGTACCCATCCGCGGGCATTTTTTTGCACACTGGTAGCCAGTGGGTCCCCCACGTGGCCATCTTCTTGACTCCCGCGACCGGCCGCTATGATGTGGCCGTCATGCTGGGAGCACACAGACCACAGTGAAACGGAGCGCGAATTAGCTGGACTGGGGTCTAATACAGCGCAACAAGAAAGCACGGGAGGGCGCCGGTGGACTTTGATCAACTGGACGAGATGGCGGAGCCACTTACCAACCATTGGGCGGAAAAGCTGGGCAAGGATGTTCATGAGCTTGTCTCCCCTGTCTGGGAAGGCTCAATCCTTCCCTCCTTGAAGGAGAAGGCGCGTGCGGACGGCTTGACCCCCGAACAGTTTCGAGACAGTTGCGTTCGCGCCATCCGCCTAGCCGTGGATCTGTTTGACGCGCTGCATGACAACGCACAATTGAGCTTCACGCCAGCGACCGAGAAGCCGCGCTTCTATTGGATACACCAACGTTTCGACATCTTGAGGACGAACGATGCGAAGAGGGGGATCAGCATCCAAAAGGACGCGCTGGTGGGCGCGGCGGCTGAATATCTAGCCCACCCGGAGATCCGCACCAACAAGTTTGACTGGTTGTTGCTGGATGCTATCGTGTTCGCGGAACTGGATGCCTTCGCGAACTACGTTATGGGCCAGAAGTGGAGCACAGGCCTGGCAGCAACCATTGCTGATGGACACCAGCCCAAGTACTTCGCAGTACTGGCGCTGTTTAGGGTGGTCGGCTTCGCTTTTGAATACTGCTTAACGCCCGCACTCGCGTACCTTGCGTTTTCTCGCGGGCATGAAACTATGGGTTGGCTGCTTACTGGGTTCTGGGCATTCGGCCTTTTGTGGAAGCTCGTCGGCCTTCCTGTTCGATGGAAAGCGCGACGCAAGAACCGTGAGCTCCTGACTCGGTTGCTGGACGTCTACCAACTCCTTGGCAATACTACGATTTCCCCGCGAATGCTAAAGGAAGCGTTGGATAAGGCCACAGCAGCCGGGGTGGTGCTTGATGGCGCTGTCTTCAGCATTGTTGACCGACTGCGTGCCCGCGACGTAACAGCCTTCGTTCCGACCCAAGTCGGCTAACGGCCCGCCGGGCAGACCGCGCGAGCGCTGGCGAAACTAGAACGGACCGGTCCTGGCTCAGCGTGACGGGATTGCACGCCAGTCCGGCGAATTCCGGATTTCCAGTCCAGCAAAAGCGAAAGTAGTCCAGCTAATTCCGTTTTTCTACAGGGTGGTGAGGTTCGGATCCAGCGAAGGGAGGGGCGCCTATAGCTCTCGCTTGAACGCTCCGTGATCATGCACGCCGGGGCGTTTGATTTTGAGCCAGTCGAGGGAGGGGCCGCCCACATAGATGCTCCCGGCGCGCTTGGCGACTATCCCCTCCAGGCGCAGCGCTTCCACGGCGGCCCAGGCGGCTCGCCCGTCATCGATACCGCTCACGAACAGGACGCTGGGCAGGCCGGCCACTAGGGCGGCCAGCCGCGCCTTGCGCGCCTCGATGGGCATCCCGCGTACGTCATGGCCAGCATGCACTAGGAGGTCGAACGCGCAAAACACCACGGGCGCCGCGCCGGCGTACCAACGGCGTCGCATGGCTCGCTCATGCAGCAGGACGAAGTTCGAAATGCCGCGCTCCATGACACAGACCTCGCCGTCGATGATGTGGTGCCCAGCAGGCAGGCCGGCCAGCGCGGCCGGTATTTCAGGGAACCAGGCCGTAGCGTCGGCGCCGCCGCGCGTGCGCACCTGGTCGCGCGTGGCAAGTGCCCTATAACCATCGTGCTTAAATTCGAAGTGCCAGGATCCACTGCGCGGAAGCTGGCGGGCAGGGCGCGCCAGCATGGGCGCGATATCGGGAAGCTGGAGAGCGGGCTCAGCTGGCTGCCGGCGTGGCATGGCGGGGGCTCCTGTCGCGTACCTTCAGTATCGCGCACCGCGTTCCTGGCAGCTGTCGTTTGTGTGCCTACAGCATGCCCGCGCCGCCTACCATCCTGATATCCGAATGAGCGGATTCCCATATCAGAGCGGGTGTCCCTAGCAGCAAGTAATCTGACCCATCAGATATTTAACATAAGCTTTATTATGGCTATCCGATAGCTACCAGATACCAGTCACCTTTGGCCTTGATGATGACGGCGGCTGTGTCGCGGTAGGAATGCCCATTACTGGGCACCCCCCGCACAGATCCCGGCGTGCGCGATTCGCGCACCGGGCTCCTG
>NZ_JBXALD010000026.1:0-14448 GCF_058799075.1 Cupriavidus sp. GW822-FHT06G04
CAGGTTCTGGCCAATCCCACGGACCGGCTTCCTGTTCAATAACTGAGGGGTGTTGCACTTCGCACTTGAAACCGCCCGCCATCGGAAACGGAAGTGGCGATGCTTCTCATAAAAGGGTTGACCCTTGAAGAGTGCGCTCACTCGCTAGCGTGGCATGATGTGACGGTGCGGACAATTGCCGCGGGCGTATTCGCCAAGGCGAACCTCAGCAATCGCCATCAATTTGCCGCCTACTTTTTCGGTGATCTGTTGGTTGAGCCGATCGAGCCTGCACCTCGATCAAAAACCGGTGAGTGTAGGCACGACGCCGGCATGTAAGTTGTCGCGCTTGACCTTCAAGCAAAGACCGGAACGGTAAAAATCCGATTATTGGTATCTGTGCCACAGTACGGTGCTGTGGCTGTATCTCTATTTCGATGAACAAACTTCTTCAAGCTATACACGAAAGCTTGCCGCAGTGGCTGGCAGATTGGTTCGACATTCTTGTTCCCGCTATCGAGGTCGTGCTGATTGCGGCTGGCGCATGGTTAGCAGTGCGCATCGCGCGGCGGTTGCTTAGAAAGCTGACCAATACATATTCTCTGCCAGGAAAAGTTGCGGCGCTGTCTTTGCGTGTGGTCGCGACCATCGTGTACGTAGCTGCCACGCTCTGGGCTCTGGAGCGAATGGGCGTGTCTGGAACCGTCCTGTGGACCGCATTCACGGGATTTGCCACTGTCGGGGCGGTCGCGTTTTTCGCCGCGTGGAGTGTACTCTCGAACCTGTTCTGCGCGCTCCTGATATACGTCACCGGTGCGTTCCGCATTGGGGATGTTGTGGAGCTTCTTGAGAACGGGGAAAAGCCGGGAATTAAGGGCCGTGTGCTCGACGTAAATCTCGTCTATACCACCTTACTGGAAACAACAGTCGAAGGACAAGAGGTGGTGCTGCAGCTGCCGAACAGTCTGGTGTTTCAACGTGTGCTACGAAGGTGGAAGTAACCGCAAGGGTGGCGCGGTCAGGCAAGGACGGAGACCGGCGCAAGAAGGGAAGCCCCGCTTCGCTTTTTTGAGGCCGAGCAAACTACTCAAGACCTTAAGCCGCTGGCGTCCGCGATGTCGGCGGACGCCGCAATACTGCTTGACTTCAGTGGCAGTGACGAATGCCGGTCTTGTGGTCCATATGGCAGCCTTGGCTGTCAGTCCCACCACTATGCGCCCACACGCCGCCCGACGCACAGGCCAGAACGGCCGTGAGAATGATGGTGATCCGTTTCAAGAAAGGTCTCCCTGGAGTGTTGGTTAGCGGTCTCAGTCTGCCGCAAGTTCCACACTATCATCACTGCGATTGCCAGCCCTCCCCGCCGCGGTAGGGCTGTTGCGGCTGTGTCACAACTGTCTGCGCTCGCTACGGCCAACGCACCTCAGCAACTTAACGAAAATGCTGACGGCCGCTGGCGCCCAAGTTTGTAGGTGAATCGACGCATAGCGTCCCCGCAATCCCGATGGCCTCGCCGATGGCCAGGCCATCAGGGTTCTGCGTGCTCTGCCTGCGCCGCAGCCACAGGTCACCGACGACATTGAACTGTGGCTGGCACCGCGGGCCGTGCGCGCATTGCGAGCCCACGGCATTTCCACACTGGCGGACCTGACCGTGCGCGTGCCGCGCCGGCGCCGCTGGTGGGGCGCGATCCCGGGGCTGGGGCAAGCGAGCGCGCGGCACATCGAGGCCTTCTTCCACGCCCATCCGCGGTTGACGGAGCGTGCGCGTGCCCTGATCGTCGGCGCGCCGCCAGGCGAGGTGGTCCCGTGGGAGCGGCTGAAACTGCCCGACGAGGTGGACGGCTCGCGAGGCAGCTTCCGGGCACCGCGACAGGCCTGCACGCTCGACGCATCGAACGACTACGAAGCCGTGCAGGCCTGGCTCGCCCTGCACGAAACCCAGACCACGCAGCGCGCCTATCGCAAGGAGGCGGAACGCCTGATCCTGTGGGCGATTATCGAGCGCGGTCGGGCGCTGTCGTCGCTTACGACCGAGGACGCCATCGCCTACCGCGGGTTCCTGCGGCGACCAACTCCGCGTGAGCGCTGGATCGGGCCACCGCGGGCACGCAGCGCGCCCGACTGGCGCCCCTTCGCACGGGGGCTATCGGCACGATCGACGGCCTACGCCCTCACGGTGCTGGGCGCCATGTTCCGATGGCTGATCGAGCAGCGCTATGTATTGGCCAACCCGTTTGCCGGCATCAAAGTCCGCGGCCGCACGCGGGTCGCGCCACTCGATACCACACGTGGCTTTACTGAGGGCGAATGGCTGCTGGTGCGCACCATTGCCGATGGCCTGGAATGGTCGTACGGGTGGGACGTGCCCGCAGCGCAGCGCTTGCGCTTCATTCTCGATTTTGCCTACGCGACCGGCCTGCGGGCCAGCGAACTGGTTGGCGCGACGCTGGGCGATATCCGCACTGACGAGCGCAACGACCGCTGGCTGCACCTGGTCGGCAAAGGTGGGCGCCCGGGAAAGGTGGCGCTACCGCCACTTGCGCGAACCGCACTCGATCAGCATCTTGTACAGCGCGGACTGCCGGTGACACCAGCCCGTTGGGACCCCAGGACACCCTTGATCGCCAGCCTGGAGCAGGACAGCGTCACTAACATCACCGGCACCCGGCTGTGGATGGTAATGCGGCGCTTCTTTGGCCAGGCCGCGGACATCATCGCCGGCGACCACCCGACACTCGCCGAAAAGCTGCGCCGAGCCAGTCCCCACTGGACGCGGCATACCCACGCTACACACGCCCTCGCTCGCGGCGCGGAACTGACCACCGTGCGCGATAACCTACGCCACGCGTCGGTGGCCACCACCTCGATTTACTTGCAAAGCGACGAAGTCAAGCGGGCACACCAAATAGGTCAGGCCTTTGCCGCTCGGTAGCCGACGTCCGTGCCGACTGGCTTAGCGTGCAATATTTTCCGTTTTCTGAAGCGACCCCTTCTTGAAACAGGCGATTCTCCAACTCTAGGTTGAACAGCGCGCGAGATGAAATCCCGATAACAAGCTTGTCGGTAAGGTCGTAGGCCATGCGTGAGTATAAACGAGCACTTTCGGAGGCTCTGTAGTGAGGCGCTATGAGTTCTGCGCACAACCACCGGGGCGCTGACAACCAAGGTATACCCTGATATTCGTGATAAGCGTAGTTATCAAGAACAAGAAAAGCGCAGCATTCGAGGTGGCGCCTTGCTTTTCCCTTAGAATCGGCGCCAATTCGCCCCTCACGAGCCGACAGCCATGAAGATCGACCCCACCACTAAGCTCGCCTTCTCCTTATACGAGAACCCCGGCGTTCACGCCGTGCTGCTGGGCTCGGGCATCTCTCGCGCCGCCGCGATCCCAACCGGCTGGGAAATCACGCTAGACTTGGTGCGCCGTGTCGCACTGATGCAAGGGGAGCCGGAGCAGCCGGATTGGGCGCGCTGGTATGCAACCAAGTTTGGCGGCGAGCCGAATTACTCGCGATTGCTGGAGCAACTGGCTGACACCGCGGCCGAGCGACGGGCCATCCTGGATCGCTACATCGAGCCCACGCCGGAGGAGCGGGACGCCGGTAAGAAGCTGCCGACACGGGCGCATCGCGCCATCGCACGCCTGGTCCGCGACGGCTTTATCAAGGTCATCCTGACCACGAACTTCGACCGGCTGATGGAGAACGCGCTTCGCGACGAAGGAGTCGAGCCGGTCGTTGTCGCTTCAGTGGACGGGCTGGCCGGCTCGGTGCCGATGTCGCATGCCGGCTGCTACCTCGTCAAGCTGCACGGCGACTACAAGGATGCACGCATCCTCAATACCGACGCCGAACTGGCGGGCTACCCCCCCGAATACGACCAGCTGCTCGATCGCGTCTTCGACGACTACGGATTGATCGTGTGCGGCTGGTCCGGCGAGTGGGATCACGCGCTGCGCGCGGCTATCCTGCGGTCCCCCAAACCGCCGGTACCCGCTCTTTTGGGCGGCAAAGGGCGGACGGCTTCGGCCCCGCGGCCAGGAGTTGCTGGATCATCGGCGGGGCGTCACGATTCCGATCGACGATGCCGATGGCTTCCTGGAAGGCGTGCAGCGCTCGGTGGAAACATTGGCGCAGAGCCAGTCGCCGGATCCGGCCAGCGTCGCGTTGGCCGTGGCAAGTGCGCGGCGCTACGTGGCCAAGTCGGAGTTCCGTATCCCATTGGAAGATCTGGTGCGCGACCAGCTCGCGAGAGTAGCCGCCGCACTGGATGAGCACCGTGCTAATCCACCCGCAGGCGACTATCAAAAGGATGTGTTTTGCCGGTACGTTGAAACCTACGAGGCGGTAATGGAGGGCCTGGCGACCGTTGCTGGCGTGCTCGGGCGTTGGGGAAACGGTGAGGAGTTGGAGCTGGTGCTGGACGCCCTTCGCGCCTTGGACGCGAAGGCCCGGGAAGTTCAATCCGGCTATCTGCCCTATCTTGAGATCCGCAGCTATCCCGCGGTGCTCATGTTCGCAGCATACGGTCTTGGGCTCACCAGGGCCGGTCGGTGGCAAACCTTGCATCGGTTTCTGACGGCGGAGTTGGAACGCGACCATCATGGCCGCCGCCGGACGGTCGACCGTCTGTTCGGGTTCGCTTGGGCAGGCGCGGAGTATTTCAAGCATCTCCCCGGAAAGGAGAATCACAAGACACCATCGAGCGACCGCATCCTGACGGCGCTGGGCGCGTGGGCTCCGGCCTTTATGGGCGTGCTACCCGACATCGAACCGTGCTTCGCCCGCTTCGAGATTCTCGCGTCATTGGCCTACACGGATGTGCACGAGGACGGGGCGCTCGAGCAGGGGTTGAGTACGGGCGGGAACAACTGGACCCCGGTCGGGCGCTCGTCATGGAGCGAGTCAGTCTCGGCGCCAATTCTCGATGAGCTAGCCGGGGACTGGGGCGACCAGCTGATAGACTCTGGCTTCGCTAAGCGCCAGCGGCCGCGCCTTGAGCTATTCATGCGCGGTTTTCGTGGCGTGATCTCACGAAACTGGTAACTCCCTTGAGGGATGTGGCCCTTCAGTCGCCTCCCTGGCGACACACGTGCGGGCTAGGGGTCGCGTGGGCGCCACAAATGAAAAGGGCGCTCCGCAGAGCGCCCCCAAAGCAGGAAGTCGGGGGTCCGCCCACCCTTGCAGGCGGCTGCCAACACTGATCCCGACTTTTCGCTTCCTAATATACGGAATTTGGGCCGCTAAGTCAATGGACCATCTCAACGACGAAGAACTGGCTGCGGTGGCAGCATTGCTGTCCAGCGAGCGCCTCAGCACGTTCGAGCGCCTTGCAGGTTCGAACCGCGGCGCGATTGCGCTGCATCAGGAGATGCTGCGGCTGGCCGCCGCCCTGATGACCGTCACCGCCGTCGTGGAGATCGCGCTGCGCAATGCCGTCTGTGACCGGCTCACCGAACATTTCGGTACGGCGGATTGGCTGCGAAACCCGCCCGCACCGTTTGCATGGGGCGGGGAGGAACGCGAGAAGATCATCAGCGCTGAGAAGAGCGCCCGGCAAGCTGCCTACGCGAAGCACACACAGGAACAGAAGCGCGCGTTGGACGCCATCGCCTTCAGGAAGCGCGGTGGTGTGGCTCCTTCAGCTCTTCCTTATGACGCCCTCGTCAAAGCCCGGCAGGCCGCGATTCAAGTTCCGATGGGGCAAGTGGTCGCGCAACTCACCATGTATTTCTGGAAGCGCTTGTTCTCGCCGGATTACGAACAGACGCTCTGGAGGCCCGCGCTAAAACGCGTCTTTCCGTACAAGACTATTAGCCGGCCGGAGGTCGCCCGCCATTTGGAGGCGATCTATCAATCCCGGAACCGCATTGCGCATCACGAGCCTGTGTATGGTCGACGTCTAGCCGAGACGGAGGCGGCCTTCGATTTTGTTGCCCGGCATCTTGGCTCACGCGGCGGTGATGGGGCGACGCCCTTGGAGAAGCTGCTTCAGCCCGAGATTGCAGAATTGCGCGATCGATCCAACGAAATGCGAGGTCGGCTCATAGCGTTGCAAGGTGTGCGTTGAGAATGCGCTGTCGGGACTCAGTGTGAAGTCGAGTTTTCCCGATCCCAGCCGCTCTGCATGAGCCTGTGCGATCCGGGCCCCAGCCGGCGTGTCCAGGAACTGTGCGAGTGATAGCAGTTCGTCCGCGGTAAAGTCGTCTGCGAGGGTATCGTCCAGCTTCGCCGCTACATCACGCGACGGCAACCCTACGAGGCAGGCGTTCAGCGGTTTGGTCAGGTCCGCGCTTTGCGGGCCAGCGACCCGCGGATCGCCGGGACCATCTCAGTGTCTGCGACTACGGCGGCAATGCGCCTGGCTGCACGTTCAACGTCGATGGGACTGGCGCCATAGCACAGATTGAAAGCACACATTGCCGTGCCGGCCAAGGGGGTACGCGATTTTGAAACCTTTCCGTCTTTAGAAAGTGAATCGCTTAGATTATCGGCTGACTTCCGAACGCGATGATAGCTGGAATTAACGGTACGGCGTGTATTCTATGAAGCAGCGAAACACGCTTTCCTCGAATTCACTTCAACCTTTCAGTGGAGTACACACCATGGTCTTCAGCGATGCCCGCCGTGAGCTTCGGGAGTTGATCCAGATTGTCGCCGAGACGGAGCGATATGACGCAACGCTTGCGGCAGACCGTAGCATTGCGCCCCATGAAAGCGCCGTTGCGGATCGACAGCGTAAAGAATTGCGAAAGGCCCAACTGATGGCGAAGTACGAGCTTGTGTAGGAGTGGACTCGAATGCGACGAACACTGGAACAGCCAGCGCCATTGCCGGCCGGCAAGTACCTTGTCCGGACCCGGGAGGGCACGCTTCTTTCGGCAACAGCGAACGGTCATAGCGAGATCTTTCCCGAGGCTCAGTGCGTCAGCGATGGTAAGTGGTGCGTCTTTTATCGCGCCGGTCGGGAAGTGTGGGGTTGCAACTCGCTTTACGCAGCCGCGCAGTTTGACTGTGTCTTAAATGGAGAATGATGGCGGGGCGAAAGGTCGGCCGTATCGGCCCGGCGGGCATGTCAAGCACCAGAGGGCGGAGCGATGCTCTCCATTCTTCTTTCCAGTCTGCCGAACGAATATCGGGGCAGTCGGACCGCAGCTTCCGCCGTGATGTTGGTGGCCGGGCAATGTGCCGTCAACACGGTGGATTTCTCGTAGACTCGCTAGTGGCTAAACTCGTTTTCTCTCGGAGTATTAAATGACGACATACAAAGAGCTATTGGCGCAAAGGGAAGCGTTGGAGGCGCGTCTGGAAGAAGCGCGCCAGGCGGAAGTCGGCGCGGCGGTTCAGCAGATCCACGATTTGATGGATCAATATGGTCTAACGGTCGACGACCTGGCCCGCCGGCGCGGTCGGGGCCGTCCACGCACTAAGGCAAGATCCGAGTCGGTCGCGATGTATCAGGATCCGAAAACCGGAAAGACTTGGTCCGGACGTGGTCGCGCGCCGTCCTGGCTCGGAAAGAACAGGGAGCGTTTTCGCATCCCTACGGCTCAATGAGGTGTCCGTCAAGGAGACGTCGATGTCTGAGCATTTGAAAGCGATTCTGGCGAGCCTGAAACAGCAGCCGCAACGGCAAGACGCGACGAACGATCAGTTGCGCGATCTCGCTGTAATCGCTGACCGGCTCGGCATGTACGATGCAGCGGATCTGGTCCGTCGCTTGATCGGTGATAGGGCGTAACGAAGAGCGCTGACAGCGGATAGGCGAGGCTGCTGCAGGCTTAGCCGTATGAGGAATTGCGAAGGTGAGCTCAGGAACGAAGGGCCTATTTCATGAATTCATGTTGGAGGGGGAACGCGCGGAACCGACGTGGGTGTGTGCAGATTGTGTAGATGACCGTATCGTCAAAATGCTCGCGTCGGAACTATTTGAGAGGCGGGTCTGTAGTGGATGCAATAGTGCGACGATAAACGCGATGACGCCAAAACGCATCGCTGAATTTATCGGAAAACACCTGCCAAACCACTTTGAGCCAGACTATGGGCTCTATCCTGGGTACGAAAGGACACTTGATGAGGTGGTGGGCGAGGCCATCGGTTGCCGTTCGGACTTTATCAGGAGAGCAGTCTCGGAGTGTCTGGAGGATGCGAGTGCCGCTGAAGAGGACTTTTATTGCCCAGGGCAAGAATACCGCCGCACAGGGAGCCCCTTCGATTCGGAAGAGCATGAACGATGGTATGTAGTGGGGGCCTGGCACCGCATAGCTGATGAACTCACCCATGGCCAACGTTTCTTCAATGATGGGGCGCGTAGTTTTTTCGAGGGGTTGATTGACGAAGCCCTCAACGCGACGGACCCAAAGCGACCCGGGACGCCGGCTTTGGTCACAATTCATGGCGTTGGGACAAGGTTCTACCGATCTCGCATCGCCGACAGCGCTCACGAAGCTAAGTCGTTTGCGGACAGCCCTGACGTCGCGCTGGGTGCAGCACCTAAGGAACGAGCCGCGAACAATCGCATGAGCCCGGCCGGCATCCCACTGCTTTATGTTTCGCGCGAACTTGATACGTGTATCGCTGAAGTACGGCCGTCCATCGGGGACACCGTGGTCGTTGGTCAGTTCCAGTCTACGGAACCTTTGAAGTTCTTCGACTTTACAGCGCTGAATCGTTGGCTAAAGCACGAGCCTCTGAGTCTTTTCGACCCCAACTATCAGAAGCGCAGCGAGTATCGGCTGCTCCTTCGGTATCTACACGAAGAAATCTCACGTCCGGTCCGAGCCAACGACACGGACTATGTGGTGACTCAGGCGCTAGCGGAGTTCATCCGCTACGAGAAAAATTGGTCGTTTGACGGCATTGCATTCCAGTCAGTGCAGCGCAAGGGGGGAGTCAACTATGCGCTCTTTGATCGAGGTGCGCCTGAGCATATTCATCGCCCCGAGTGGCGTCCAACATTCCACCTATCGATAGAGAGTGATGCAGTGACCGTGCATGTTGTCGATAGTGTTGACTACCGCCACAAGGTCGCGACGGAAGCAGGCCTTGCATAGAACCTTAGACCAACCTCTCCGGCCGAGATTACATCGTCGCGAGCTTCAGCAGAAGTTTCTGCTGCGCGTGTCCAGCGCTCCCAACATCGTGGACAGGTCAATGGCCCTCTGTGCGACAAGATGTTTCACGTCGCCATCGGCTTGCCACTGGCCGTAGATTCCAATGAGGGATGCCCCAAGGAACTCCCTGCGGAATTTCTCGAGAATGCTCGGCCATATGATCACGTTGACCGTGCCGGTTTCATCCTCGAGCGTCATGAACATGACCCCATTTGCGGTACCCGGCCGCTGGCGCACTGTCACCAGGCCGGCGCCGCGGGCGAACTGCCTGTCGCCATAGGCCGAAAGCGTTGCCGCCGATTCAAAGCGCTGCGCGGCTAACCTGCCGCGAAGCAGGGATAGGGGATGACGTCGCAGAGTGAGCCCCATCGTCCGATAGTCTGCAATGATGGCCTCGGCTTCCGTTGGGGCGGAGAGGGAAGGGGCATCTTCAGCAATCGTCGTCGGGCGCAGCAGATCCTTGTCGGGCACCGCGATAGTCGCTTGCCACAGCGCCTGGCGCCGATCGCCAGCCAGTCCTTCCAGTGCATTGGCCGCGGCCAACACCTGCAGGTCGTGCCGATCGAGCCGGGCACGACGCGCCAAGTCACCAACGGAGACGAATGGCTGCACCGCGCGCGCCTCCGCGATCCGTTGCGCGGCATCCTGGCGCATGCCTCTCACCAACGACAAGCCCAGCCGCACCGCCGCCGGTGGGCCACTCTCGAGCGCGGAGTCCCAGGCGCTGACCGTGACATCGGCCGGCAACGCCTCGACGCCGTGACGTCGTGCGTCCTGGACTAGCTGCGAGGGTGTGTAGAACCCCATCGGTTGACTGTTTAGCAGCGCGCAGAGGAAGGCCGCGGGTTCATGGCATTTCAGCCAGGCGCTCGCGTACACCAGTAGCGCAAAGCTCGCCGAATGGCTCTCGGGGAAACCGTATTCACCGAAGCCCTGGATCTGCTGGAAGATGCTTTCGGCGAACTCGCGGTCATAGCCGCGCTCCAGCATGCCGGACACGATCCGTTCATGGTATCCGCCGAGTCCGCCCTTGCGCTTCCACGCTGCCATCGCCCTACGCAGCTGGTCCGCCTCGCCGGCGGAAAAGCCCGCAGCCAGCATGGCCACCTGCATTACCTGTTCCTGGAAGATCGGTACGCCCAACGTCCGGGATAGCGCCTTCTCCATGGCCGGACTGGGATAGGTGACCGGCTCCTTTCCTTGGCGCCGGCGCAGGTAAGGATGCACCATCCCGCCCTGCACGGGCCCGGGGCGGACGATGGCCACCTCGATCACCAGGTCGTAGAAGGTGCGCGGTCGCAGCCTCGGCAGCATGGACATCTGCGCCCGGGATTCCACCTGAAACACGCCCATCGAATCGGCGCGGCACAGCATCTCATACGTTGCGGGATCCTCGGCGGGGATGTCCTGCAGTTCGAAAACCTCACCCCGCTGGGCAGCAACAAGATCCAGCGCGCGCCGAATGGCCGACAGCATGCCCAGCGCCAGCACATCGACCTTGAGCAAGCCCACGGCGTCGAGATCGTCCTTGTCCCACTGGATGACGCTGCGTTCGTGCATGGCCGCGTTCTCTATCGGCACAAGCCGTGACAGCTTGCCGCGCGCTAGCACGAAGCCGCCAGAATGCTGCGACAGATGTCGCGGAAAGCCTAGCATCTGCACGGCCATCGCGGCCCAGCGCTGGGTCAGTTCGCTTTCCATGTCGACGCCACTCTCGGCAAAGCGCTTGAGCAGGTCGGCTTGGCTATCGAACCACTGGTGGGACTTCGCCACCAGGTCGACGATCGCCGGATCGACACCCAACGCCTTGCCAGCTTCGCGCAGCGCCCCTCGCGGCCGGTAGGTGGACACTGCAGCCGCCAGCGCCGCGCGATCCCGCCCGTACTTGCGGTACAGGTACTGGATGACCTCTTCGCGGCGCTGGTGCTCAAAGTCAACGTCGATATCGGGAGGCTCGCCGCGCTCCTTGGAAATAAAGCGCTCGAACAGCAGGTTGCCGCGCGCCGGATCGACCTCCGTCACGCCCAGGCAGTAGCACACCGCCGAGTTGGCGGCCGAGCCACGGCCCTGGCACAGGATGCCGTTGGAGCGGGCGAAGCGGACGATATCGTAGACGGTCAGGAAGTAGGGCTCGTAGGCCATGTCCCGGATCAGCGCGAGCTCGTGCTCGATCTGTTCCTGCACCGCGTGCGGGATGCCCAAAGGGAAGCGACGGTGGGCACCGATATAAGTCTCTCGGCGCAGGTAATCGGTCGGCGTGGTGCCGTCCGGAATCACCTCTTCGGGATACTCATAGCGCAGCTCGTCCAGCGAGAACTGGCACAGATTTGCGATATGGACTGACTCGGTCAGCAGCCGGCTGGGGTACAGGTTCGCTAGTCGCAGTCGGGAGCGCAGATGGCGCTCCGCATTGGGCATCAGGGCGTAGCCGCAATCGCCGACTGGCTTGCCGATCCGGATCGCGCTAAGCACATCCTGCAGCGGCTTGCGCGAGCGCACGTGCATCACCACGTCTCCGGTGGCCACCAGCCGCAGGTGATTCGCCGCGGCCGCCTCGTACACGGCGGCACGGTGCAGATCGTCTAGTGGCCGATGCAGCAGACTTAGACCCATCCATGCGCGGCCGGCAAAGGTCCGCGCAACCCACGCCGCCTGCGAGTGCAACCGCTCCGGCGCCGTGCCGTACTCCGGGGTGAACACGATCAAGCAGTCGGGCAGGCCACGTAGGTGCGCCGCCTCGCCTTCTGGTGCCTCCAGGTCGCGTGGCGTCAGCCAATAGGTGCCCTTGGCGGTGCGCGTGCGCCCCAGCGTAATGAGTTCGCATAGGTTGCCGTAGCCCTCGCGGTTGCGGGCTAGCGCAACGAAGGATAGGGCAGGGCTACCGTCGGCGTTCACCAACCGGAATGAGGCACCGACCAGCAGTTTCAGGCCATGCGTCTTTGCCTCGGTGTGCGCTCGAACGATGCCGGCCAGCGAACATTCGTCCGTGATCGCGAGCGCGTGGTACCCCAGTGCCGCGGCGCGTTCGACCAACTCTTCGGCGCGAGAGGCGCCCTCGAGGAAACTGAAATTCGAGCGGCATTGCAGCTCGGCGTAGCCGGGCAGGGTGCCCAGCTCGCCGGTGGTGGGGGTTGGCACGGTCGATCCCTATCCGAAAAGGCCGTGCAAATACCAGCGCACCGCGTCGCCGTCGCGGCTGCCCAGGCGTTCCTGGTAGATCCAATAGTGGCTGTGGTCCTCGGCCTCCGCGACAAAGTAGTCGCGGGTCAGCAACTGGCCATCCCACCAGCCGGCCTCGATGCGCTCGGGCGGCGAGACAAGCCGTAGCTGGGAGCCATAGAAGGGCCGGTTATTACGAGTGAGCAGGGCGCCCGGCTTGGCCAGGAGCCAGGCCGGTCGAGGCAGACCAGACGGCGGCGGCGCCGGCTCCGCCGCTTCGGTGATGGGCACCCATGCGTTCGCATGCTCCGGGCGGTAGTCGGCACGCGTCGCAGGCTTCAGGACGTGATCCGCGCCCAGCCGCGCGACCAGCAACTCCATCACTCGCGCGTGGTCCTCCGGCTTGCCGCCGGGCTCGGGGAATAGCGTCTCACTCGGCGGCGCCATGGGTTGCACGTCGGTGACCGACAGCCGAACCGCGATCAATGGCGCCGTGATCTCCAAGCGCGCAAGTCGTTCGCGCAGCAATCGCGTGAGGTGCTCGTCGTGCCACGCCGGCTCGGCAAGTGCGATATCGACTTTCGTGGGCGGCTGCGCTTCTCGGCCGCGCTCGTGCTCGAGCGACACGACAAAGCCAGATAGCGCCAACTGACGCGCCGTCAGCCAGCCGAGCAGCTGCGCGATCAGACCGTTGGCATAGGCGAGCGTCGCCTCTGCCTGTTCGATTCGGTCTGGGAACTCAACGCGCGCCGAAAAGGCTGGCGGCGCCTGGAGCCAGTCGAAGATTTCGGGTGCCTCGCCCAGCGCGCGATCGAGCGCGTCATTGATTGCGTCGCCGCAACGGCGCTGCAGGCCTGCGCGTGGCAAGCGCCGAATCTGGCCGAGTGTTCGGCATCCCAAGCCATCGAACCAGTCACGATGCGCGCGTGCTGCGGGCAGTAGGGCAGCCGGCAACGACGTCAGTTGCCGAGCCAAGGATGCATCGGACAGTGCCGCGCCGCCACCGGCCGCCGCCAGTAGCCAGGCGCCCTGAGCGGTAGGGGCGCAGCCCAGCGAACAGGAGAATCCCATGGTCTCCACCGTTCGACGCATGCGTCCCCGGAGCTTACGGATGCCGCCGAAAAGCCGAAGGCTTGCGTAAACATCGACCAGCACCGCCGCTTCCTCGGCAAGGACCACGTTCGGGGAATACTGCAGCAGCGCGATGGCGACGCGATACAGGGCCTCCGTTTCCTTCGCTGGCGCGCGGTCAAAGAGCAGGGTAGCGGGCGCGATTGCCTGCACGCCACCGCGGCGCATCAGATACCGCACGCCGCCGGCTCGAGCGCTCGATGAGGCGTGGACCACTTTTTCCTGTTCCAGGACAACCGCCGGGAGTTCAATTGACCAATTCGGCCGGAAGACTTCGAGGGGTAGCGACGGTAGGCGAAGGCAAATCCACAGGTGCTGCATGACGAGACAAAAGAATCGGTGACGGCGCCAAGGCGAGCCGGAGCGGCACCTCCTGTTGCGGCCCTCGTCGCTTGACGAAGGTCAGATCGACGCCGCCGGGCGCCGGTGCGATGGCCACGCGTAAAGGCGCTGGTGAACTGTCGCGTGCGCAAGCGAGCGGGCGTATCAGACAGAACAGTGTCTCGCTCGCCTGCGCCGCTAGATGCAAACGACGCAATGACTCGCCCCGGACATGTTGCTGCCAGCACAGCACCGCAGAGCACGTTCCGGCCCGCAGCAGCTGCTCGGCTGCCCACAGCAGGTCGGCCGTGCGTTGCGGGCGGAGCCACAGCAGCCGTTCAGCAGGGATACCCCAATTTCCCCATGCCAGCGCCTGGGGCGGGTGGGGCGGGGAGAGCAGCGCGATTGGGCGCTTCCCGAGCGCCAGCAGGGCGTCGCGCAGCAAACGAAGCTCCCCCACACCGGGTTGCTGCACCAGCAGTTCGACCAACGTGCCGAGGGGCCAGCCGCCGCCCGGCAACTCTCCGGCGAGCGCCTTGTCAGCCGCGGCGACAGTGCGGCCGGCGCTCCGGGCAAGCTGGGAGGCGCGCCACAGTGCTGGATGGATGGTTTCAGGGTCGAGAACTGGCATGACAGGGTTCCTGTTAGCCAGTGTACTGTATATCCGTACAGTGTGCGCCGGCTAACCGGCAAGGAGTAGAGGGTGAAAGTCCCTGACAGCAGAAGATCTAGCGAATCACGCTG
>NZ_JBXALD010000027.1:0-8188 GCF_058799075.1 Cupriavidus sp. GW822-FHT06G04
GCTAGATCTTCTGCTGTCAGGGACTTTCACCCTCTACTCCTTGCCGGTTAGCCGGCGCACACTGTATATATATACAGTAAATTGCAACTAGCAGAGGCGCTCATGACGTCACTTCGCCCAGGGCTCCGCAAGGGCCGAGGTGCACTGACAAACGTGGAATCTAGGTTCGATGATTGGGGTAGATTGCCAGACGACGAGGCCCTTGCAGCCATTTTGGAGCTCGAGGGGGAACGCCCCGGGCCCAAAACAACTGTAGCGCTTGAAGACGCAAAATCAATAATTTCGCGCAACCAGTCCCCTGACGTCCCATTTGACCAATCGATTAATGCATATCGTGGATGTGAACACGGTTGCTCATATTGTTTTGCCCGCCCCACGCATGCGTATTTAGGCCTGTCCCCTGGCCTCGATTTTGAAACCAAACTCATCGCCAAGCCAAATGCGGCCGAGTTACTCGAAAAAGAACTTAGCAAACCGAAATACTCACCCAGCGTAATTGCCCTCGGGACCAACACCGACCCATATCAGCCCATTGAGCGTGAGCATCAACTCACGCGCAAAATCCTTGAGGTCTTGGAGGCGTTCCACCACCCTGTCGCAATCACAACCAAGTCGCATCTCGTGACACGGGACATCGACATACTGTCCCGCATGGCTGAGAAGGGCTTGGCCCGCGTCTACCTATCCATCACCACGCTGGACGCGGAGCTTGCGCGAAAGATGGAGCCCCGTGCGAGCACCCCACCGAAGCGAGTGGAAGCTATTCGGATGCTGGCTGCAGCCGGGATACCCACCGGGGTATTGGCAGCCCCTATGATTCCTGCGCTAAACGATTATGAGATGGAGAATATCCTAACGGCATCGGCAAATGCTGGCGCGACAGCGGCCGCCTACGTATTACTTAGGCTTCCGCTCGAAGTCCACGACATCTTTATCGAATGGCTGGAGCAGCATTATCCAGGGCGCAAAAACCATGTCCTCAGTATTATTGAGAGCATGAGGGATGGCAAACATTACGATGCAGAGTTCGGGCGAAGGATGCGCGGCACCGGGATATTTTCAGAACTGATGACAAAGCGGTTTGAGCTGGCGTGCAAGAGGCTTGGCCTAAACCAAGAACGCAGAAAACTGCGCACTGACCTGTTCCGTGTACCGGTAAAACCCTCTCCACAAAGAAGTTTGTTTTAGAGGGATCTGCCTAGGGACTTTCTATCTGCTCCCCTGCGCCTCATTCTGAGGCATCCACTCGCTTGGACATGCAACTCGCAATCGAAATGTCAGCACGCGATAACCTGTGGATAACCTGTGCACAACCTGTTGATACCCTGTGAATAGGGAAGATTAATCTCGCTGCGTACCGCAGCAATAGTCGCACCTTCCTTGACGGCCACACTCCAGTCATAGTCATCGGGCTGCAGTGCGGCCGCTTCCCAATCGAATTCCGCCCCACACCTCCACCAATTTCATTGAACTGGACACTTAATTTCAGGCATTGACACCGAATTCTAGGCACAGCATAATGCCACCTGCCCGTCAACGGGCCCTTTCGCAGCAAAAACCTCTTCGTTCCGCACCCACATAGTGCGCTCACGATACCCATCGCAAGGATCTATCATGACGAATCGTCGCAGTGCGAGTCAAACCGCACTTTTAATCGCCATCAACGCAAAGCTCTATGAAGCTGAGCGTGGCCGTCAAGTGACTCGATATCGGTTCTCCCACGCCACCCTGAGGAGACTGTCGGGTCGCAAGGCATTGCGAGGAAGCTTCCTCGAAGAACTCGGAGCAGAACTGGAGGAGTTGGATTGGCTGTTTTTTCGGCTCGCGGGAGAATTCGCAGTCATTGCGCTGGACAAATCGGAGTCTTGGGTCAAGCTAGGCTCAAAGCGCCTTACTGACCATCTAGCTATGACCGACGGCGAGATCGAAACCGCCTACGATGAGCTTCATCCGATGGATGATGATTCTGAGGGCGTTGAAGACTAAAGGTCGAATGGCGGGGCCGGCATCGCCGGCTCCGCCATTAAGAGCTGCCGAACCTCAATGCTGGTAGCTGCAATGCTATCGCCTTGGCGCGCGCTGGCCTCAGCTCCACTAAGGCGCGTGACTCAACCATCGCACGCGGCTTACTCTGACGCGCTGAAGGTAAATTGACACTCGACACACTGCAAGTTGTCGAGTACGTGGTCGTCGATGGCTTTTCCCGCTGTCGCTCCAGCTAGTGCGCCGGCCGCACCCGCCGCGAGCGCTCCGAGGATTCCACCTGCGGCAGCGCCAACAGCTGCGCCAACTGGCCCACCCAAGAATCCAACCGCGGCACCAACTTCGGCCCCGCCGGCAGCGCCTGCCCCAACCCCAGCTGCGCCCGCAGCGAATCCAAGCGCGCCGCCAGTCTTCTGTCCCAGGTTCTTCTTAATAGTATTGCCTCCACACTTCGGACATTTCTCGGCCATGACGTTTCCCCTAGATTTGATTGAGTGACACCAACCGACGTTGTATCGGACCAATACGTGAGTTCTGAACCCTCACTTCTGGGGGCACGTCCCTGTGCACGCAGACCTCAGTCTGGGCGGCCTTCCACGCGGCAGCTCACCAGCGAGCAAATACTGCGGTCCAACGACAAAAGGGCAAAGAGCGACCCGAGGGCGCTCTTTCAAATTGGCTCGTCCCTTACGGATGCACGCGGTCGGGATGCGCGCCCAGCATTGGCTCAATGATGAATACACCCATGCCAGTTTTCTCGTCTTCAGTCATCCAGGGAGGCGGAAAGTAGACTAGCCCGTCCTCTTTGACCAAGCTGAAGCACTCCCGGAGCTTACAGAAATACTCGTAGAACTCGTTGTCTCCCGCAAACCATAGCTCTGCATCCCACTCGTCAAAGTCCGCGCTCAGCTTCGCGCAAGCAGCCGGGCCGAAGCACATCCCTCTGACACCGTACCGCAGCAGCTCCCAGAACGGCCCTCGTCCATCGGTTTCCGGATACTTGTCCTTGTCCATCACCAAGTCGGAAACGTCGTTGCAAAATTCGATGACGCGCCGAGGTCCACCTCCCAGCTTTACTTCCGCGGTCAACTCAACGAGCTTCGCGCACCAGTCGAAGAAGTAGTCGTCGGACGAGTAATCGAACAGACAGTAGTGGCTCAAGTTGTTCCACTCGTACTGATAGATGGCTCCAATTTCCAGACCCTCCGTCAACTGCGGATAGTCGGGCGGCGCCACAGCAAGTACAACGTTCTCCATCGACTTACCTGTCACTGGGTCCTCATCCCACCGCAGCCGATTCTGCGGCTGCCCCAGGTTCTTTAGGCCTTCGCATACAAGCATGTAGTGCTGGGTAGGCATCGTTCTTTCTCACTCCATCAAATATTGGCAATGCCGAACTCAGCCCTTGGGTGTCACGCAGACGAACCCATGCGCGCGTAGCGCAGCGACTGTAGCCTCGGCTCTCGCACGCCACGCGAAGTGACATGCGGTGAGGTATATCTCTACGGAGCGTTGATGACGGAGCGGCGTCGCGCGATTTGCGGGGCGCTCATCAGCGTGAATGTGGAAATCAGCCCGCATATCGCGGAATTTTCGAGGCAAAAAACTATTTTGTAACAGAGGCGAATCTGCCGTGCCTGAGCGTTGATGCTTGGCGACCGCAGCTTCCAATCACGCTCCAAGGCAGGTCGCTGAGAGCTGCTTTGTGCGAGGCATGCATGACGGCTTCACCGAGCAAGCGGCATCATTCTTCCCCTTGCGCTGACTCCTGGCGATATGCGGCAAATTCCTGCCGCTTACAGCAGCGAGCTCCGACATGAAGCCCTGCAGCCGTAGACGACATGGCGCTACACTCGAGCGATGATTCCTCGAGGGAGCCCGCAGACAACCATGAGCATTACAACCTTCCACGAAGGCGACAAGAGCCGGGCCATCTGCTCCCGTTGCGGCAACTTGGTCAGTACGACATTCGTCCGCCGAGATCTGCAGTTCAGCGACAGGAAGGGTTCCGCCAACAACATCCTAGTTGCGGTCTGCGATAACTGCGGCGGCGTCGTTGCAACGCCCGCGCAATCCACACCCTCAATTCGCGCGGCGCGCTCATAGATTCGAACTCTCTTCAGGCCATCTCCACGCAAACGGGCCAAGTCGCCCCACGAGCGATCGCATACGCTTCTGCAAAGACAAAAGTCGCGCTCCCAGTTGCTGCACCTACAGCCCGCCGTGACCGCTACGATGTTCGGAAGCCTGACCAGGAAACGGCGTGTGCCCGCGCGGACCCGCGGCTGGCGTGGCAATGAAGTCCAACTCCCTGGCTGCCCTTCCTCATCCATGGAATTCCGCTGCACCCAATGCTGAAATCTCCCAACGACAAGGAGACCTTATGGAACTCACCAGAATCGTTGTGTGCGCGTGCGGAGTGCCAGCACGAGTCCGGGAGATTCCCTACGACTTGGGCGGTACGCCCCTGCGCGACTGGGCGCCGTGCCCATGGTGCTACCGGAAGCTGTACGAGATGCAGGACGAAGGTGTAGTGCTCGTCGAGATGGTGACCGCGGACGAATGGGAGTGAGCTTAGTCAAACTGTGTCTTGCCAGGTCTTATCTACGCCGCTATTAACGTGGGCTGGGTTCGCGCGTCAATAAATCCGGACAGCAATCTCGAAAACGAAGCTGAAACGATCGCACCAACTCAATTCGCTTCGAATCGCCGGTGGAAAGCGCTGCTACCATTCCGTTTCCTATCGCCAAGCCATTCGAGAGACGCAGTATGGAAGTGGCTAGGGAGGGTGGAAACTCCCCCGTCACTGCGGTGAGTGGATGGATACCGGCGTGAACGTATGAGTTCAGCACGCCCCAGTTTGGCACTTTGAACGAGAGAAGCATTTCGTGCGCTGATTTGGCACCAGCTCCGTCAGTCTTCCCCAGTTGGGTAATCATCTTAGCAAGCGTTGGAACGCCAGCCGCCGCATCCGCCGAATCCTGTGACAACGGTGCAGACATCAATGCGAGCTCGCTATCGGAGGCAGTGTAACCAAGCCATGCTGCGCGAGTGAACGCTTCATACTGCGTTCGCAGCAAACCAATCGCCGGTACGAGCAACTGGTGCTCGAGCATCAATCGAAGACCGGTTGCATGGTCCCACGACACGGCACATGCGCGCTGTGCAATAGACCATCGGAAGTCGAAGGCTTGGGCGCCGCTCACAGCGTCCGCCAAACAACTATGTAGTTCGACGGACCGCTCCAACAGATCCTCTAATTTCAAATCTCCTCCGTCCCATCCCTACGATCGTTTAAAGAACTTACCTGTCGAACTGCGACTCTGAGCGCCCTTAGCGCTCAGAGTCGATGTTAAACCATGGCCGGAGGTGTCCCACCAGCCTATCCTCAGCATAGAACCGTTCCGCAATCGCGTTCTCTGAAAATCCGTCATAGTAGGAGAAGCCCACGGCGCGCCCTATCAGACCTAACGGATTTGCCTCGGCCGGAAACACATGCTCGATGCCAAATCGCAACTGGCATGACGTAGTCTTTGGCTTCGCCTTCGCGTTCCCTGGTTGCGATTGGTGAGCGCGCCCTCCGGTTTTTCGCAGAAGATGTTGGCCAAATCGACGCTTCAAATTGGTGGCCTTGCCGACATACAAGCAAGGGAACGGAGCCTCGCTCGGCCACCAATTGTGGTACCGCACATCGACCGGTTTGCGCCCCGGTCCTTTAAGCACGATATGTCGATTGGCCGCCATCAAATCGACTTTTTCGCCTACCCACCAAAACGCGTAGACGCCAGCCGTGTCGGGTATGTCGATAGTATTACGACTAGTGATAATCCTACTCACAGGTCGGACAGTACTCGAATCGAGCATTTCGGCGACCAGCGATTGCCAAGCTAGGGCAACATCGCTGCTTCGGTTTCTATCGTTCATTTTTCAGATTGACTCAACGAAGTCCAACCTACCACGGAGATTTTTGCAATGCGTTTCTTGCAGTCGACAGTAGGCGGAGTGCGCGACGGCGTTGACCTAAGCCAGGCGAGAAAAACGCATCAACATCAGCAGAGCGACTGACCAAGAGGGGCAAGACGCAACCTAAGCCAATGGGACTGATTGGCGAAACCGCCCCTGAACCAGAGAGCCGGCCCTAGGCAGCCAGCCCTTCAAGTATCTCCGCCGCAGCCTCGGGCGACGGCGCCGGCATGATAACCATATTCTTCTTTTCGCTCATCAGAGTAAGTCGCTGCAACAGGCTTTCGGCATAGCCTCGAGCTTCAGCATCCAAGTCGCTGTTGAGAGGCGCTGTATTGACCAACAGCGCTGGACGCGCCCGTGCGCTAGCTTGACGAATGATGTCAGCGGCAATGTCCAACTCGAACAGCTTGCTCTCCGCCTCTTTCTGCAACGTTACCGAATGGTGTGCGGAAATCGGAAGACTGGTCACTTGCACGAGATGCTGGTGATGAGCATAGTCAATGGTCATCTCGGAAGTGCTATCCAATGCAAAGGTCTTGTTGAACCTGGTCTTGCGGCTCTCGTCTCTCTGGGAGAACTGTCTTTGCAGCGATTTGAGAAATGCGCGTGTCGGGAGCGAGTTCCGTCCCTCGAGCTCCGCGACCTCTTCGTAGTAGTTCCGCGTCCCAAATGCGGACAGCGTACGAATCGCCGTGTCCATGACTTGCGTGGTCGAGTACCCCCGAACGCGGACCGACTCTCCCACAGAGAACCCTTCGAACGGCGGAATTACCTCTGTAAGCGGAACGCCTGTCAGTAACTGTTGATGACAGAACGATGAGGCATGCTCGAGGATGCCCGACGCCGACCTGGCCCTCTCCTTCCCTACAAGCGCTCGAAGCTGGGTGTCGCTGAACGCAATGTAAGAAAGAGGGGCAACCAGCTCTGGTTTTTCGAAGTGAACCAAAATGATGGCGACCAGGCGCTCTCCAAACCGTGCACCGTTCGGCTCCCAAAAAACGGGGGCAGCCCTCGCGGTATGCGAAGGCGGTGCAAGACTAGTAGTAGCAGAACTCATGACCATAGTGATTCGGCGTCCGGACGCTCAAGCCGTTGAGCGATATACAGTGACAGTGGCTCCAGCCGTAACGCGATCAAGTCCACAATAAGAGCCGCCATCTGAAAAATCTGGGAAATTCTGTCACCTTCAACTCGCCAGCTCCGCATGCCGGTTGCCAACAGCTTCAACTTGCGCGCTTGCTTGAGAAAGGTCTCGGCTTCAATGTCGACCGAAGCAGTTTCAAGATGCCTGTCGCGCAGTTGCTCCAGCAACTGGTTTGCCCGTGCCACATGCGATACGACCTGTGCCTGAGCATTCGAGCCCACGACCTCAGCGTATAGCGTAGCGACGGGCTGGAGTGCCTGATTATGGTCGAAGAGCCACCACTTAATTCCATCGAACAGGAAGTTGTCGATGTGTCGGTCCGGATTCGCAACAAGCTCGTCCCAGGCAGCGCCCTTCGGAGCTGTGTCGCTGCTGCAAACTCGATTCCAAAGGTAGTCGTCTCCGTGCGCCTGCAGCTCACGTTTCCGACGCTCAAGGAACTGGTCGGGAGCCTGAAAGACGCTACCGAATAGTACGACCTCCGAACCATAGTCACGTGGAGGCAAGCCAGGCAAATCCTCCGGGTCCGCCAGGACCACGCCAGGCATAGGCACTGGCAACTTCAGAACCTGCGATGCGAGCCCGCAAGCCAGTTCGATATCAATCTGAGCCTGGCTCGGGAGAAGCTTCACGAATACGGGCAGGCCGGGCTCGTCATAGCCGGTGCCAACCAAACCTTTCCATACGTGATTAAGGTGACGACCTTCGACGCGATCCGCAACGTTCAGCAGCCGGTAGACAGGTGGCCTATCAAGCAGACTTTGAAGATCCTTGGGGAGCGCCGCCATTGGAGTTCGCCTTTAATAGGGAGTCGCTGCGATGGCGCCAAGAGCACTTGTGCCGCCGGAACCCGGGCGTAATTTACCACGTGCCTTCGCTCTCCCCCTCCCCACTACTTAAGTGGGGCAGACGTCACCTGCAGCCGTGCCAGACAATGTTTCCGTCGTAGGCTTCCTACGATAAGCATTCCGAACCCCGCATGCCTCTGGCTGCGGGCTTTTTTTCGCCCCGGCTTTGTTATGTCGCGGTAGGAATGCCCATTACTGGGCACCCCCCGCACAGATCCCGGCGTGCGCGATTCGCGCACCGGGCTCC
>NZ_JBXALD010000028.1:0-7478 GCF_058799075.1 Cupriavidus sp. GW822-FHT06G04
ACAAGCGCCAGAAGCGTGGGGAAGGTTTTGAGTTGCGGACGTCGGGGTGGGGGGCTTTGCGGGCGGGCAGGGGGATGTACATCACAGCCTACGACCAGAAAGCGGCGGCCGGGCAACAACTCGATATGCAGGAAACGATCGCGGAGTTGGAGCGCGCACTGAGCCTTGCCAAGTCGCTGGCGGCTTCCACGCGCCAGGCCCGAGCTGAACCTGCGGACATCGACGCGCAGCAGCAGGCAAACAGCGATCTGAAAAAGATGTCGGCGCCAGGCCTCCTGGTCAGCGCTCCCGCATCGATTGGCGTCGCGTCCGAGCGCAATATCCAACTGGCCGCCGGCAGAAACCTCTCAGCTGTGGCGGGCGAGAGCGTTGATGTCAGCGCTCTCCGACGTATCACCATGGCCGCGGGTGACCTGATTTCGCTATGCGCCCACAAGCTGGGTATCAAGATTTTCGCAGCCAAGGGCAAGATCGAGATCCAGGCGCAGAACGATGGGATGGAACTGTATGCGGATCAGCGACTGCATATTGCCAGTGCCAATGCGGACGTACTGCTCAATGCCAAGTTGAAGGCGGTGGTGGCGGCCGCGGGAGCGACCATCACCGTGGAAAACGGCGGCATTGTGTTCAAGTGTCCTGGCGATTACAGGATTGAGGCCGCGTCGTTCACGTTCGTGGGGCCGAACGGCGAATCGCTTTCTCTCCCCGCACTGCCGAAAAGCAGCCTGAATATCGATAGCCATTACCCCTCTTCGCGTTGAACCATGATCATCAGCCCTCCGTTTCTGCCGGAATCCGGCCTGACGTCGAACGACGCCGCTGCGATCGATCCGATGATGGACGCCGTGGACAAGCTCGAGTTGGAACACCACGGCGTGTATCCAATCGCATTCGACCGGCGCTGGCACTGTGGTACGCATCTGGCTCCGCTTGATCAAACCGACGCGGTGCGCGCCATTGCCGATGGTGAGGTGGTGGCCTACCGGGTCAGCCAGATGGCCATCTCTGATGGCGTAAAAAAGAAAGATGGCAGCCCGGAGTTGAATTCCAACAACGGCTTCGTCCTGCTCAAGCACAAAACCGACACCGGCGAGGGGCGAAAGATCACGTTTTACTCCTTGTACATGCATCTGCTGGACATGAACGCGCAGCAGCGCATCGCGCCACAGCCCATTCAGCCGCCCGCGACCGGTTCGGCGAGCGCCCTGCCTGCGTGGCTGCTGCACCCGACCGACGGCGTGAAGCTGGGGCACGACAAGCTGAAGGTCTACCGCAAGGACATGTTGGGGCACTGGGGCAACTGTCACGGGCGGCCGCATCTGCATTTTGAGATCTTCATGACCGAGGAGGATTTCAACGCCTACTTTGGCCATACCCAGCTCGGCAGCGATGCGCCGACCACGCCGGCCAGCACGGACTACTGGGGCCACAGCTACTACGTGATCCCCGGCGGCCAGGCTTTTGTGAGCGTGCCACCGGGTCGTGCCGGCTCGTCCTATTTCCCGGTCCTAAAAGACGGGACGCTCGATGCGCAAAGCAAGCTGTACGTCGAGGCGTATTTCCACAAGGGGCAGCGCTACACGCGCTCGTGGATGGAGACGGCGGGAAAACTCACCTTGCTGACGCCTCGACCGGTGGCAGATTCGTGCGGCGACTACGAATACAACTTGTTCCAGCGCGCCACCGATCTGTACCCCTCGTGCCCAAGCGCTGGTTATGAGCTATTGCGCTTCGGGCGCGTTCTGAGCACCGAACTGCCGCCACTCGCGGCCACGGAAAATCATGCATGGGTCGCCGTCACGTTTAACGACGGTGGTGCGCAAGGCTATATCGACATCAGCCAGTCGGCCGTAAAGAAGCTCTCCGACGCAGACTTCCCGTTCTTCACCGGTTGGCAAAAGATTGACGAATTGAATACGCCGTTTAGTCAGGATGGTGTGTGCGACTACGACGAACTACGCAAGATCGTGGACGTCGTGGAGGCATCGGAGACGCCCGCGCAACGCAAAGATCCCGCGTACATACAGGAAGACCAGCTTACGGCGTACGTCTATGGCAATGATGCGGTGCGGGAAAAGCTTAGAGGTTTCGTGTGCCATGCGCCGAGCGAATGGGACAAGAGGGGTAACGAGGCCCGCTACGCGCGACTGAATCAGCCGGACGGATTCTTTGGCAAGCGCAAGGACATCGATCCGGATGGGTAAGCTGACTTTATCAAGTTCGTGGAAAGGCTTCAGTTCCTGGATCAAGTGCCGTCGCTGGGCGGTGGCAAGAAGTTCTGGTTCTTTCATCCGCTGGCTTTTATTCGGCATTTTAGGAGGTGTGGGTGGCTGAGTCAGCCTGAACTTGTGCAATTGTTGCCGGCCTATATCTTGGATAAGGACGGAGCAAGTTGGAAATGGGTGGAGGTGCGTCTCTCGTGGGCAGCCCCATTTTTGTCGCAGTCGAACAGTATCGCATCTAGTCGCAGAATCGAACTAAATAAGGCCCTACGAAAATACGGGATAGCTGCGCCGACTCGCATGGCCTGTTTCTTTGGTAACGCCGCGCAGGAATCTCAATAGTTTCAGAAATTTCATGAAAGATCTTCATATTGGTATAAGCCGTGGGATGGTCGTGGATTTTTGCAAATATCGCATGCCAGTAATTATATTAAATACTGGAAATATCGTGGCTTTACAGTTCCTGTCAGTATTGAGAAAAAGCTTACGGAGCATACTAAGCAGGCCAATGCCAATAGGTTGCTGGTGAATGGAAAGAAGGCAATGTATGACCCAACAAATTCACTAAGCGACGCATCTACTGATTTGCCAATCGAGCTAATTATTAGGCGCGATAGTACCGAGAATGCGTTCGAAGCGGCGGATAGTGCTGGAGCATACTGGGCATGGTCCAAGGCATCTATGAGTGCAGATGAGTACTATCTCACGCCTGAAAGCACCATTAAATCGCTTGCTACCGCAAATGCCGGGAAAAAACATTATTACGAAAACAGAGCCTTCGGAAACGTGGCAGGGACAGTAAATACAGGGTCCCCGTCGAGTAGCTATTCCGCCATTTGGGGTATACAAGCCCGCTTTTTGGCGTTCGGGAATGCTCAAGTCATGTTGCTCGATGGTGGATCGTACACGCAAGCCGATGGTACGGAGGCGAATATCCCGCAAGACTATGTCAGAAGGTAGGTGTAGATCGTATGCGTAGAATTACATATCTAATATTCTTGTTGAGCATTTCTAATGCTGTTGCAACCGAAAATGTAAAGAATATTGGAAATCAGGCCGGGCAGTCACAATTTGCCGACGGTCCGGGGACTGTAATTTTTAATGTTGGTGACTGTAGATTTTCAATAAATTTAGGTCGTCATGATCATGTGCGGTTCAATGATCCGGAGGTTATTTTCTATCATTCTAAAGGCCGATTTGATAATAGTCGTCTCCCGTATTTGGATCAGGCGAGAATGTCGGCTGGATATGATTGGTCGTTCAAAAAAAATTCAAATCTAAGCGATAAGTGGTTTGGAATGATGTGCGAAAGCATTGAGAATTTCGCGTGGAACCTCCCTATGTCCTCCGACGGATGGGATATCTCGCCTGGTGTTGCTCAGATATTCGAGGCGAACTCAAGTAGGTGTCCTGCAAATCTTCTTGACGGAAGATGGGTCCTGAAGAGTAAAGAGGTAGGAGTCTTATTCAAAGAGATCATGGGTCGTGATTGGAGTGGATTTGTTGTTGGATACAAAAATAAATGGAATAAACGGTCTTTGGAGTATATTAAATTCTGCGTTATTCATAATAAAAACGTTATTGTCGGAGCATCTGAAAGTAGTGATCCACTGAATATCAATGTGAATTTTTTTGATAAGGTCATCGACTTGTTGTATACCGTTGATTTTGTTGATAATAATTGATTTATCTAAAAAAATTTTATGTTGCATAAATCGCAGCTCTCCAACCTATTTTTATAGTCCGGTTGTGGGATTTTGTCGACTCAGGGGTGAGGGTTTAATTCAGGAATTAATAAGATCGATTGAACGCTGTGAAAATAATGTGCAGAATTATAATATTGCTTGACGCCGCGTTGCATCTTCAACCTGTGATGGCTCAGGAGGCAAGGCGGTTCAATCCCGCTGGGGGTACTGCCGCAGTCGTTGTCGTTAAAAATCAGGTTATAGAGGTTAAAACAGTTCGGTCGGGGGAAGAAAAGAACGAGGCTATCTCGCTTAATGTGGGTGCCGATACGTCCGTGCATATCGAGATTAAGGATTACCATTTTGATGGAGCCTTGGATTACTCCGTGTGGTACTGGGATGAGGGCAAAGGCACTTACACCATCCATCGGATTTTTATTTTTTCGAAGAAACGTGCGACATTCAAAGAATATTTCCCGGATTGTGGCGACGAGTTCGTCAATCTGAAGGTCGATGAAACAAGGCGACGATTGATTATTACTTATTTCAAAAATAATGTGGCTACTCTATGCACAACAAAGCCTCCGCGCAAAATTGGATGATTTCACTATCATCCGGTTCGGATTTTAAGAAATGCAAGTGAAATCCCCAATCCGAGTAGGCGACGACCTCGAAAACGGCGGGCATGTCACAGGCGGCTCCTCAACCATGAACTTCATGGGCCGCGCGCTCGCGCGCAAGGGGGATCCAGCACTGTGTTTCAAGCATGGCCCGACCACGATTGCCGAAGGCGAGGGCCGCTTCCCGGATCAGGGCGGACAACCCGTGGCGATGCACCATCATCGCTGCGAATGCGGCTGCCGCCTGATTTCTTCGCTACAGAATGTCCGCATTGGCTAGCGCATGCCGATTGATTTGACGCCGGCCGGTTTGGGCCGCCCCTATCCTCGGAGGCCACGACTGCTGCCGTGGCTGGGCATCTGGGTCGCCTGCAACGTCTTCGGTTCAGCCGCGGCGGTGCTCCTGTGGCCCAGAAGCGTTCCTGCGCACGGAGTGCGGTTCTGGTTCTGCGTTTTCAGCATCCCGAATCTCACATTCCTGTTCCTGCTAGGCATCAGGCAGGCCGGCTTCGAAGCCCAATGGCTGCTTGCTTGGCATTGGAATCGTGCCAGGATCCGATGGTTGGCTGGAGCCATCAAGCGCGGACAGCGACCATTGCAGGTGCTGGGCATCGGCTATTGCTTGCCTTTGGGCTCTCAGGATCTTGCCGCTGCGATTGCGACGGGTAAGCCTTTGATGAAAGCGCAGCCGGCTCGTCTTGGATCTGGGCTTCCCATCCACAACCGTTTTGACGACACGTCGGCGACAATCGTCCTTCCCGAAGATGATGATCAGTTCTGGAGCGACATCGACACGGAGACACCTCGAGAATCTCCCGAGCAGATCCCCTCGGTCGTGCTCAAGATTGTCGAGGCGCTCCTGCCCCTTACGCCCAGTCTCGAGGCGTTGACTCGGTATGGGCCAGCTTATGCGCCGGTCGTACGAGTGTTGGCGCAGCCGGAAGACGCACCGCTCAGGGAGCAACAAGTGCTCGAGGCCTTGCAGCGCAATGGTCTCCCCGGCCTGGAATGCGCCACGGTGCCCGCCGACCAGGGTCTGATGGTCGCCGACGCTTGGTTGGATTCGGGTGAACGACGCCCGCTGCTGGTCATTGCCGTCGATTGGCAAGATGGCGCTCCGACCGAGAATGGCACCGAGGGCTGCGTCGCGGTGCTTCTCAACACCGGCTTCTACCATCTCCCTGAGTCCGTTCGGGTGGTCGGCTTCCTCCATCGTCCCGTAGTAGGCAATGTAGAAGCCTTGGGCGATCTGCTCACGATGACCCTGCTTTGGGGCGGTGCCGAAGCATCGGCGGTCACGCGCACCTGGATCACAGCACTCGGCAGCGAACACGACCGGGCGCTGCTTGCCGCATGGAAAGCTGCCTCGCTAGAACAACTGGCCAAGGCCGAAGCGCAATGCCGCCCCGATCGGATCATCGGGCATGCCGCGCCGCTCAATCCTTGGCTCTCCATCGCCGCCGCTATGTCGTGCGGCGCGAGCGGGGCACAACTGATCATGGACCGCGCCCAGGCTGCGGTGGTTTACGTTACAGCATCCCCCAATGACAACATTGAGCAGTAATCTACAGACCATTGCCGCGACTAGTCCGGATGCGTCCCGTTTCTCTATCGTCGCCCCTTGGGGGCTTGCGCTGATTGCGCTAGTCATGAGCATCACAGCCGTCGCCGGCGTCTGGTTTGCTGGCGACTATGTGGGGCTGCCGAGCGAATCCCAACGCATCTCGGTCGTGGTCTGGATCGCCATCGCTTTGGCTATTGTGCTTGTACTCCATTTTCTTGCCTGGATGCTGGGCGGCTACGCCATGGCTGAGCGACTGTTTGCGCGAGAATCCGACACCCAGCACATAAGGCCCCTCAAACGCGATGCGCGCTTGCAGACCCTGTGCGACGAATTGCGCGTGTTGCTGGGCTGGCGCTGGCGTTACAGGATGTCGTGGCTGCTGGTGAATGGCGATGACGCGCAAGTCGATGCCGTCGCGCCGGGCCTCAAACAGGCCGGTGTGCTGCAGGTCGCTGAGACGATTCTGGTGCACCCGTGCCCGGACGGCATCGACGCTCAGGCGTGGCGCAAGCAACTGCGGCAGCTACGCCGTCGCCGCCCAGTCGATGCTGTGGTGCAATTCGTGGGCGAGAATCAAAGCGCGACGACGGCGACGGAGCGTCTGCGCACGTTGTCCGGCATTGAGGCTGACCTGGGCTGGGCTGCGCCGGTGACGTTCCTTCACGCCGTGGCAGTCAAAGGCAAGCGTCCAGAACAATTTGAGGCGCTCGGGGCCTTCGCTCCTGCCGAGCCGCGTCGCACGGCCAACGCGAACCCTGAGGCGTTTGGCCTGGCCCTGCAGATTCTGGAGAATCGTTTGGCCAATGCGGGCGTCCGACGTTGCGCCGAGCCTTTGTCCATGCCGTATCTCGCGTTGGTCTCGTCCTACGTCAGCGGCCAACGCGCGCGCATTATGGAATGCTGGGCGGCGTGGCACGCATCAAAGTGGCGTCGCGCGACGCTGACTGGCGTCGTGTTTGCGCCGCTATACCCAGTTCCGGGCGCGCCGGTGCCCGTGCCTGTTGTCCCGGAAGTACTGGGCGGCGCTGGCGGAATGGCCACGCAGCCCGGTACCGCGTCGAGCCAACTGGCCCCTGTCTCGGCTCCGACGCAACCCGTGACGCTCTCGGCAGCGTGGCAAGCGATCTGTGCGAGTACCAGTCGGTATCGGGGCCGGCGCGTTGGGATCCATCCCAGGACGGTGATCACAGCACTCGTGCTGACTGCGATCGGCCTGTGGGTGGTCGGCATGCTCATCTCAGGCCTGCGCAATGAGCACGACCTCCAATCCGCCCATCAAGCAGTGCACGACATCCAGTCTGCCCCCACCGCCGCCGCGCGCCTCAAAGCCCTCGACACCCTGCAGCAGCAGATCCTGCGCTACGAGTACCGCGTCCAGCATCACGCG
>NZ_JBXALD010000029.1:0-5629 GCF_058799075.1 Cupriavidus sp. GW822-FHT06G04
CTAATATTCGCCCCCTCGCAACACGAAGCGCGCTGCCAAGGCAGTGTTGGCAAGGGTTTGCGGGGCGGCAGTGGTTGGTGTCTGGGCAGGAAAGGGCGCTGACGGCAGATAAAAAATCTTCTGCAAACTGTTGACGAAACGCTGAATGCTCTGCATAATCTCGTTTCTCTGCTGCAGCGAAAGCGACGCGGCGGCAACGACGGCAAAGCCGGACGTTGAGGTTCTTTAACAACCAAACAACCGATAAGTGTGGGCGCTTGATGGCGAACGCCGCGGTGACTTCGGTCAGCGCGCTGCTTCAAAAGTTATCAGTGCTCGCACAGTAAAACATGTTGGTTTGCATCTTCGGATGCGAGCCAGTCAGTTTTCTGAGAGTGAGCGACCGCTCGAAAGAGCGAGGTGCTTCGGCACCAGAACAGAGATTGAACTGAAGAGTTTGATCCTGGCTCAGATTGAACGCTGGCGGCATGCCTTACACATGCAAGTCGAACGGCAGCGCGGACTTCGGTCTGGCGGCGAGTGGCGAACGGGTGAGTAATACATCGGAACGTACCCTGTTGTGGGGGATAACTAGTCGAAAGATTAGCTAATACCGCATACGACCTGAGGGTGAAAGCGGGGGACCGAAAGGCCTCGCGCAGCAGGAGCGGCCGATGTCTGATTAGCTAGTTGGTGGGGTAAAGGCCCACCAAGGCGACGATCAGTAGCTGGTCTGAGAGGACGATCAGCCACACTGGGACTGAGACACGGCCCAGACTCCTACGGGAGGCAGCAGTGGGGAATTTTGGACAATGGGGGCAACCCTGATCCAGCAATGCCGCGTGTGTGAAGAAGGCCTTCGGGTTGTAAAGCACTTTTGTCCGGAAAGAAATTGCTCTGGCTAATACCTGGGGTAGATGACGGTACCGGAAGAATAAGCACCGGCTAACTACGTGCCAGCAGCCGCGGTAATACGTAGGGTGCGAGCGTTAATCGGAATTACTGGGCGTAAAGCGTGCGCAGGCGGTTTTGTAAGACAGGCGTGAAATCCCCGGGCTCAACCTGGGAATTGCGCTTGTGACTGCAAGGCTAGAGTGCGTCAGAGGGGGGTAGAATTCCACGTGTAGCAGTGAAATGCGTAGAGATGTGGAGGAATACCGATGGCGAAGGCAGCCCCCTGGGACGTGACTGACGCTCATGCACGAAAGCGTGGGGAGCAAACAGGATTAGATACCCTGGTAGTCCACGCCCTAAACGATGTCAACTAGTTGTTGGGGATTCATTTTCTCAGTAACGTAGCTAACGCGTGAAGTTGACCGCCTGGGGAGTACGGTCGCAAGATTAAAACTCAAAGGAATTGACGGGGACCCGCACAAGCGGTGGATGATGTGGATTAATTCGATGCAACGCGAAAAACCTTACCTACCCTTGACATGCCACTAACGAAGCAGAGATGCATTAGGTGCCCGAAAGGGAAAGTGGACACAGGTGCTGCATGGCTGTCGTCAGCTCGTGTCGTGAGATGTTGGGTTAAGTCCCGCAACGAGCGCAACCCTTGTCTCTAGTTGCTACGCAAGAGCACTCTAGAGAGACTGCCGGTGACAAACCGGAGGAAGGTGGGGATGACGTCAAGTCCTCATGGCCCTTATGGGTAGGGCTTCACACGTCATACAATGGTGCGTACAGAGGGTTGCCAACCCGCGAGGGGGAGCTAATCCCAGAAAACGCATCGTAGTCCGGATCGTAGTCTGCAACTCGACTACGTGAAGCTGGAATCGCTAGTAATCGCGGATCAGCATGCCGCGGTGAATACGTTCCCGGGTCTTGTACACACCGCCCGTCACACCATGGGAGTGGGTTTTGCCAGAAGTAGTTAGCCTAACCGCAAGGAGGGCGATTACCACGGCAGGGTTCATGACTGGGGTGAAGTCGTAACAAGGTAGCCGTATCGGAAGGTGCGGCTGGATCACCTCCTTTCTAGAGGCTTGTGTTCACAAGTCAAGCGTTCACACTTATCGGTTGTTTGCTGTTACAGCCAAGGGTCTGTAGCTCAGGTGGTTAGAGCACCGTCTTGATAAGGCGGGGGTCGTAGGTTCAAGTCCTACCAGACCCACCAAGTTATCGCGGGGGATTAGCTCAGCTGGGAGAGCACCTGCTTTGCAAGCAGGGGGTCGTCGGTTCGATCCCGTCATCCTCCACCATCACCTCAGGGTGAGCGGGCCTTGGAATTGGAAGGCCAAACGCAAGCGTTCGATGGCGAATGTTTGCGTTTGGCATTGCCAAGATCGACCGGAGACGGTCGGCTGTTCTTTAACAATATGGGATGTAGTAAAGGTGTCGTGAAGCCTTGATGAGAGGCTGAAGTACCCAACACGATACCGGGTTGTGATTGTATCAACCAAAAAGTATTTAAGTGATCGAAAGATGACTTGGAATACGGCACAAACGCGAGAACTCAGACCTATAAGGTGGGTGTCGACGAGACACACTCGTTATAGGGTCAAGCGAACAAGTGCATGTGGTGGATGCCTTGGCGATTACAGGCGATGAAGGACGCGGTAGCCTGCGAAAAGCTTCGGGGAGCTGGCAAACGAGCTTTGATCCGGAGATGTCCGAATGGGGAAACCCGGCCCGAATGGGTCATCCGTGACTGAATACATAGGTCACGGAAGCGAACGCGGCGAACTGAAACATCTAAGTAGCTGCAGGAACAGAAATCAACCGAGATTCCCAAAGTAGTGGCGAACGAAATGGGAAGAGCCTTGTACTCTTTAGCAGCATTGTTAGCAGAACGGGATGGAAAGCCCGGCCATAGCAGGTGATAGCCCTGTATGCGAAAACAGCGTTGTGGAACTAGGTGTACGACAAGTAGGGCGGGACACGTGAAATCCTGTCTGAAGATGGGGGGACCATCCTCCAAGGCTAAATACTCGTAATCGACCGATAGTGAACCAGTACCGTGAGGGAAAGGCGAAAAGAACCCCGGGAGGGGAGTGAAATAGATCCTGAAACCGCATGCATACAAACAGTCGGAGCCTGGAAACGGGTGACGGCGTACCTTTTGTATAATGGGTCAGCGACTTACATTCAGTGGCAAGCTTAACCGATTAGGGAAGGCGTAGCGAAAGCGAGTCCGAACAGGGCGTTGAGTCGCTGGGTGTAGACCCGAAACCAGATGATCTATCCATGGCCAGGTTGAAGGTGCGGTAACACGTACTGGAGGACCGAACCCACTAACGTTGAAAAGTTAGGGGATGAGCTGTGGATAGGGGTGAAAGGCTAAACAAATCTGGAAATAGCTGGTTCTCTCCGAAAACTATTTAGGTAGTGCCTCGTGTCTCACCTTCGGGGGTAGAGCACTGTCATGGTTGGGGGGTCTATTGCTGATTACCCCGCCATAGCAAACTCCGAATACCGAAGAGTGCAATCACGGGAGACAGACATCGGGTGCTAACGTCCGGTGTCAAGAGGGAAACAACCCAGACCGCCAGCTAAGGTCCCCAAATATAGCTAAGTGGGAAACGAAGTGGGAAGGCTAAAACAGTCAGGAGGTTGGCTTAGAAGCAGCCACCCTTTAAAGAAAGCGTAATAGCTCACTGATCGAGTCGTCCTGCGCGGAAGATGTAACGGGGCTAAGCTATATACCGAAGCTGCGGACGCACAGCAATGTGCGTGGTAGGAGAGCGTTCTGTAAGCCTGTGAAGGTGTCTTGTAAAGGATGCTGGAGGTATCAGAAGTGCGAATGCTGACATGAGTAGCGATAAAGGGGGTGAAAGGCCCCCTCGCCGTAAGCCCAAGGTTTCCTACGCAACGTTCATCGGCGTAGGGTGAGTCGGCCCCTAAGGCGAGGCAGAGATGCGTAGCTGATGGGAAGCAGGTTAATATTCCTGCACCGTCGTATGATGCGATGGGGGGACGGATCGCGGAAGGTTGTCCGGGTGTTGGAAGTCCCGGTCCCTGCATTGGAGAAGGCGCTTAGGCAAATCCGGGCGCGGAATTCAAGGATGTGGGGCGAGCGGCTTTAAGCTGCGAAGCAATCGGAAGTGGTTCCAAGAAAAGCCTCTAAGCTTCAGTCATACGAGACCGTACCGCAAACCGACACAGGTGGGCGAGATGAGTATTCTAAGGCGCTTGAGAGAACTCGGGAGAAGGAACTCGGCAAATTGGTACCGTAACTTCGGGATAAGGTACGCCCTTGTAGCTTGACTGGCCTGCGCCAGGAGGGTGAAGGGGTTGCAATAAAATGGTGGCTGCGACTGTTTAATAAAAACACAGCACTCTGCAAACACGAAAGTGGACGTATAGGGTGTGACGCCTGCCCGGTGCCGGAAGATTAAATGATGGGGTGCAAGCTCTTGATTGAAGTCCCGGTAAACGGCGGCCGTAACTATAACGGTCCTAAGGTAGCGAAATTCCTTGTCGGGTAAGTTCCGACCTGCACGAATGGCGTAACGATGGCCACACTGTCTCCTCCCGAGACTCAGCGAAGTTGAAGTGTTTGTGATGATGCAATCTCCCCGCGGCTAGACGGAAAGACCCCATGAACCTTTACTGTAGCTTTGCATTGGACTTTGAACCGATCTGTGTAGGATAGGTGGGAGGCTTTGAAGCGTGGACGCTAGTTCACGTGGAGCCGTCCTTGAAATACCACCCTGGTTTGTTTGAGGTTCTAACCTTGACCCGTGAATCCGGGTCGGGGACAGTGCATGGTAGGCAGTTTGACTGGGGCGGTCTCCTCCCAAAGTGTAACGGAGGAGTTCGAAGGTACGCTTGGTACGGTCGGACATCGTACCTAAAGTGCAATGGCAAAAGCGTGCTTAACTGCGAGACCGACAAGTCGAGCAGGTGCGAAAGCAGGACATAGTGATCCGGTGGTTCTGAATGGAAGGGCCATCGCTCAACGGATAAAAGGTACTCTGGGGATAACAGGCTGATACCGCCCAAGAGTTCATATCGACGGCGGTGTTTGGCACCTCGATGTCGGCTCATCTCATCCTGGGGCTGTAGCCGGTCCCAAGGGTATGGCTGTTCGCCATTTAAAGAGGTACGTGAGCTGGGTTTAAAACGTCGTGAGACAGTTTGGTCCCTATCTGCCGTGGGCGTTGGAATCTTGACGGGGGCTGCTCCTAGTACGAGAGGACCGGAGTGGACGTACCGCTGGTGTACCTGTTGTCTCGCCAGAGGCATCGCAGGGTAGCTATGTACGGAAGAGATAACCGCTGAAAGCATCTAAGCGGGAAACTCGCCTGAAGATGAGGATTCCCTGGAGGCTTGACCTCCTTGAAGGGTCGTTCGAGACCAGGACGTTGATAGGCTGGGTGTGGAAGCGCAGTAATGCGTTAAGCTAACCAGTACTAATTGCCCGTAAGGCTTGATCCTATAACCAGTGTGTTTCGCCTTGTGCCCAAGGTGTGCAACCACAACCCCCCTTTACTACACCCAGATTCGCCGCGCTGACCCCCGCGTCAGCCCGGCTACCCCTCATGCCTGGTGACCATAGCGAGTCGGAACCACCCCTTCCCATCCCGAACAGGACCGTGAAACGACTTTGCGCCGATGATAGTGCGGACTACCCGTGTGAAAGTAGGTCATCGCCAGGCTCTTATCCCCAAAACCCCCAAGCCCTAAAAGCTTGGGGGTTTTGCTTTTG
>NZ_JBXALD010000030.1:0-2882 GCF_058799075.1 Cupriavidus sp. GW822-FHT06G04
CTCGGCCTCTGCTTCATTTGCAACACCTCCACTGCTCACACAGATTCTAGGTGTTGCATCGACCGGTTGAATCCGCAGCCATAAACGGACAGTCGGGATAAACTCCAACTTTCGCTCCTAACGGCCAAACACCTCTCTCGCTATGCCTCGGACTACTGTGGAAATCGCCGCCGACATTGCCACCTTTGTCCCTAAAGAGGACAACTGGCTTCCCTTGGATTCGCTCGTTGCCGAACTCTGGCAGGCGGGGTATCCCGAGCAAGCAATACCTCAGCTTCTGAGCGTGTTTGAGCGCTACCCAGAGGAAGACGGCTTTGGGGTGGTATGGACCGTTCTCCACGGACTCGAGTCGTTGCCAAACTATGAGCCAGAGCTACTTCGGTCCCTCGCCCGGCAGCCCAGCGAGTTCGGCATTCGCATGGTTGGCCGGTTGATCAATGCAGGCATACGAGAGGTTGGCGGCGTCTCGTTGAACGATACGCTGCGAGAACTGGCTGCCGCAGCGAGTTCCCTGCAACTTCGCAAGACCGCGGCCAGCTTTGCATCGCGAAACAACTGACTCGCCGTGCACTCGAATCAGTTACGGAGGTGCGCTGCTCTGCGGGCTCAGCTCAGGTAGGACTTCCGAGATCGGCCAGATGCCGACATACGCAGACGTCGAAGATCTGCGCAGAGAGCGTGAACTAAATATCCCTATGGCAACGTAGCAGTTCAACTCCAAGAGGAGAGCAATCGCCCTCGCCATGGCCTAGGCACGTTGAGCTGGCTACATTCACACCCACAAAACAATGATCAATGAAACCATGGCGACCGAGCCCGTTACGTTATTCGCCCAGATACCCAATCCGCGCGTTGTGATCGAGGTGCTAAAGAAGATGAATGCGAAATTCACAGTCGCTGGACCTGAGGACGCGTGGAGCCAAGTCGTCGTGACGACCGGTGGATGGCTGAAGAAGAAGCAACTAAGAATCACCCATGATCCCGCCTATTACACTGGGCAAGGGTGGCAGGCACAGAAGCAGGGTATGCACGGCTATTTTTCGCGATTCCCGAGTGCGCCAGAGCAAGCCAAAGCGCTTGCATTGACAGGGCAATTCGGCTTCGCGCTCGGCACAACTTGCGATCCCGACGCAGAAGCTGGTGACGAGCGATATGCAGTGTTATCGGAGATCGCCGAAGCGCTCGATGCGGTGTGGTTCACACCGTCGTCCCTGCGCGACGCACAGGGCAGAATCCTGTTTGCCGCCAGCGGAATGGCGCCCGATGCAGGTGCTCGGTGGCCGGCATATACACCTGCTACGCCAACCACCTTGGCCGCCGGCACGCCCGACAATGAGATGCTCGCTCTCAAGCACCGCGTCTTCAACGAACTCGGATTGCTCGGCTTTCGACCGGCGAATTCGTTACCCCTGCCCGACCAGCACTCCGATGTATGCGCCCCGTACAGGCTATGCACTCGGCTGATGGCATTGCACGCTGTATTCGCCTGGGCTGCGGCGCCTGAACGAGTTTTCGAGTCCGCGCTCCTGCAGGCCTACATCGAGCGCAACAATCTGCGTGCATCAATGACGGAGAGCGAACTCACGGTGATCGACTTGCCGCGCGATGAGGCGCAGGCGCAGCATGCTGGGACGGTCGGGTGGAAGCTAGAGAACATGTGGGCGCTAGCATGGACCATAGGCTTCGATGAAGTCCCATCACTGGACTCCGGCCAGATCCCCGATGCGATCACCCAGGCTATGCTGTTTCACTTCTTGCCCGGCATGGACGGCAATGCGGTTGATTTCGCGGCCAGGGTAGCAGTGCGCCCTTTGCGCGAAATTGTCTACATGGAATACAAATTTTACTGTGCTCATAATGCTGTTCGCAGCGCCCAAATGGGTGGCACCACTGTCCCCGCAGGCTTCGATCCCATCGCGCACGGCGGCGCAGTTCATGAACGCCGCCATTCCCTCACTTGGTCGCTGGCACCAGGAGTCGACTGGGACGAGACCGATTTAAGTACCTGACGTGGCCGAGATCGGAAATCTAATTCTTGCGACAGACAGCCTCCGGCCACAAGCGGTCGCTCGACAGCGGCTCCGACTTGCCGAAAAGTTGTCCCATAGCCCGCGTCTGTGCGTCCTCCAACATCTCGGCGTCCGGGTTATCCCATGCGACGCTCTATGCGAATGACTTCAGGCGACTGCGCGTCCATGAACATATAGCACCGCCCAAAAAGTGCTTTCTTTCCAAAATCGTCAAACGTGTTTTGACCGAGCGGCGTAAATAGGACTTCCGACGTGGCGAGGGCCCGTTGATGCTGACTGTCAATCTCGGCCCAGTGTTTATCCGCAATGTCAGATAGCACGAGACTTGCGACATCATATTGGTACTGAACGAGGATATTTCCATCCTTCATGTTCAGCGGGTTCATGTCGGGGTGCGCATGAAAGACCTTATGCAATGATTCCTTTGCGTGTCGTTCGGACGCAGCGTCGCTGAGGTCATCCGGGAGTATGGCGATGGTGCCGTAGCCGAATACGGCAAAATCACGAGAGTTGTTGGTGTAGAAGCGAATGCGTTCAACGATACGCTCAAGTGGCTGCCGGACGGCTGGCTTCCAATCCGGAACCGGAGGAAATCGCCCGGGAGACTCTGCAGATGGTTGGCTCTTCTTGAAGAAATCAAACAAGATCGATTATCTCCTGATCGTTCTAGAAGCGTTGTTCGGGCGCGGTCGTCAGCGACTATAACCCGGGATGAGAAGCGAGGGTTCGCTGGAAGTCTAGCATCGGGCGCGGCAGGATCGGCCGGTGTCAGCTTTGGGTCGAGGCCGTGTGGAAACGTCTCTCGAATCGCACTGACACACGTCGCCTCCGGGGCTGAGCCTGCTTTGTCGA
>NZ_JBXALD010000031.1:0-2072 GCF_058799075.1 Cupriavidus sp. GW822-FHT06G04
GCCGGTAGCAGCCCGTGGCCACCATGCGATACTCCAATCCGCCAGCCTGATGGGGCTATGTCCCGGATCGGCCAGAAGCGGCCGAACCCCAGTTGTGTTGCACCGGCCGATGTGTATTGAACTTCAGCCGCTGCGGAAGATGGCAGGTCACCACCTGATGAGCCAAGTCAGTGGTACCGTGTCGGGACGTTGTCGAGAGTCCCGACCAGGTGATCCCCTGAGGGTGCCTGCCTCCAACCAGCAGCCTCTTCCTGTAAACAAACGACGACACCCCACCTCAAAGTTACCGGCGCATCTAACACATTTGCTACATTTAGCGTCTACTCCGAGCAGAGAGAGGGAGCGCCCCATATGCTGGAAGACTTCGATGACCTTGTGGAAGCGTCAATGGCTGAATGGCAATTGCCGGGCCTTGCGCTGGCCGTGATCAAGGATCAGGAGACGATCCTGATGAAGGGCTATGGCGTTCGCGACGTCGACTCGCGATTGCCGGTGACCACCGATACGCAATTCCTGCTTTGTTCGATTACTAAGTCCTTCACGGCGGCGGGGTTGGGGCTCCTGGTGGACGAAGGGAAGCTCGATTGGACGCGGCCCGTGCGCGAGTACCTTCCAGAGTTCCGGCTGTACGATCCAGTGGCAACCGAACGTGTGACAGTGCGCGACCTGCTTAGCCACCATAGCGGCCTTCCTCGGCACGACTGGATCCACTCGCCAGGCGACCTTTCCACAGCGCAGATTCTGGCTGCCCTCCGGCATCTGGAACCAAGCCACGATGTTCGCGACACCTATCAGTACCAGAATCTGGCCTACCTCGTGGCCGGACACATCGCGGAACGCATCGCAGGCATGCCCTGGGATGACTTCCTGGCGGAGCGCCTGTTGCAGCCATTGGGCTTCCAGAATTTCAGTCTGTCCATCGAAGCGCTCGCCGAAACGCAAGACCATGCGCACCCCCACATTGAGGAGGAAGGCCGAATTCAGCGCGCGAGTTTGACGCCAATACGGGCGCTGCCGGCTGGTGGTTTGAATGCCGCCGTTTCAGATCTCGCCAAGTGGATGCGCTTTCTGTTGCACAACGGGGAGATCAACGGCAAGCAGCTACTGTCAGCGGATATCGTCCGGCAGATGTCCGCTCCGTGCGTGCATGCTGGCCGCTCAGCGTTTGGGGAGATCGGCGAGATTCACTATGGGCTAGGCTTGGCGACCGAGTACTATCGTGGTGAGCGAAAGGTTTCGCATTCGGGATCGTGGGTGGGCTGGGGGACGTTGATGACTATGCTTCCCGAGCGCCGCATTGCCGTAGCCGTCTTGACCAATCAGGCTCCAAGTCCGGTGACCGAGTTGTTGACCTATGCCGCGCTCGACAGGCTGTGCGGCCAAGAGCCGATTGACTGGTTTGGCCGTTTCGGCGAAATGCGCCGGAAGATCGTTGCACAGCGGAGCATTGACAAAGCCGTAAGCAGGACCAGCCACCGTACCGAAACGAAGCCCAGCCACGCCCTGCACGAGTATGCTGGCACGTACGACCACCCCGCGTATGGATGCATGATCATCGCGCACGAAGGAGACACCTTAACTTGGCGATGGCGTGGCATGTCGGGCCCGCTCCAGCACCACCACTACGACGTATTCATGACCCTGCGCGAGCCGTCGAAGATTCATCCCGACGAGCTGCCTTTGATGTTTGGCTACAACCGCGAAGGCGTCATCGACAAGATTTCCGCTCCGCTAGAGCCAATGGTCGCCGATATTGTCTTTAGTCGCATGCCCGCCGGCGACGTCATGGACCGACGCTTTCGCGCGCGTTGTGCCGGAACCTATTCGCATGGATCCCAGGAAATCCAGGTCAGCCCGGATGCAGCAGGTGGCTTGACACTGCAAATCGGGAAGCAACAGATCCATCAGTTAATGCCCCTCGACGGAAGGACCTTCGAGCTTGGCAAACTCGCGGGTTATCGCGTGGAATTCCGGTTGACTTCGGAGAATGTCGTGGACGGAATCATCTTCCACCAGCCAAACGGAACGTTTCTGGCTTTGCGAAGCGGCTGAGCTCAATGGCACAAACTACT
>NZ_JBXALD010000032.1:0-2012 GCF_058799075.1 Cupriavidus sp. GW822-FHT06G04
CGAGGGTGTGTGAAAACGCCTTAGTTCAGCTCGCCGAAAGTCTAGGGACGTACCTAGGCCACGTTGGGCGCGAATCGAAGAGCAACTGTCGGTCCACCGCCCGAAAGGAACGAGTGCACCTGCTCAGAGGAGTCTGGCGAAAGACCAGGATGCTCCTCCCTCAGATACTCAATAGTCTCCTCCGCTGACCACGGCCCGACGGAGGCCATGTAGTCGTCAATCTCTTCCTGTATCTGTTGCCATGACGCGTACTGTCGTCTCGACAAGAGGACCAAGTTACTCCGCGTATAGATGACGTATAGGTTCACGAGCTTCTCGTAATAGCTTCTAGACCCAGCATTCTCGCACCCGATTGCCTAAACTGGATTAACGAATTCAGAGGGGGATGGGATGAAGCGATTCATAGAGGGAGAAGATCGGAAGCAAGCCACGCTGCTTCCAGAATGCCTCGATGACTTCATTGCCGAGGACAATCCAGCCAGGATCGTAGACGCGTTTGTTGAGGAACTAGAACTAGAATCGCTCGGCTTCGATGGGGCGACTCCTTCGACCACAGGTCGCCCCTCTTATCATCCTGCCGTCCTGTTGAAGATATACATCTATGGCTACCTCAACCGGGTCCAGTCCAGCCGCCGTCTGGAGCGCGAATGCCAGCGCAATATAGAGCTGATGTGGCTGACCGGTCGACTGGCGCCGGACTTCAAGACGATTGCGGATTTCCGCCGGGATAACAGCACGGGCATTCGCAATGTCTGTCGTCGCTTCGTAGTTCTGTGCCGCGATTTGAAGTTGTTCTCGCAGGCCATGGTGGCCATCGACGGCAGCAAATTCAAGGCGGTCAATACTAGGGACCGCAACTTCACGGCTGGCAAGGTCGACAAGCGCCAGCGGCAAATCGAGGAAAGCATCCAGCGGTATCTGAGCGCGCTGGAGACTGCGGATCGTACGCAGCCAGCGGAGATAGAACTCAAGACAACTCGACTGCGCGAGAAGATCGCGCAACTGCGCAAGCAGATGCATAGCCTTGACCAGATAAAGGAAGAACTCAAGACGCTGCCTGATGGACAGATCTCGATGACCGATCCTGATGCGCGCTCGATGGCGACAAGCGGCAAGGGATCTGGAATGGTCGGCTACAACGTACAGATGGCCGTAGACGCCAAGCACCATCTGATCGTCGCTCACGAAGTCACAAATGCCGGCAGTGACCGGGCGCAGCTCAGCTCAATGGCTCAAGCAGCTCGCGACGCTATGGGTAAAACCAGACTTCGTGCGGTAGCTGATCGCGGCTACTACAGTGCGCCGCAGATCAAGGAATGCACAGATGCGGGTATTGCAGTGCTCCTTCCTAAGCCCACGACATCAGGGGCAAAAGCACATGGCCGATTTGATAAAGCAGACTTCATCTACATTGCCCGGGATGACGAATACCAATGTCCTGCTGGTGAGCGCGCAATATACCGATACACCCGTGAGGAGCACGGCCTGCAGTTGCGCCGTTACTGGAGCAGTGCGTGTTCGCGATGCACGATAAAGGCTCAGTGCACGCCGAGCTCCGAACGACGAATCTCCAGATGGGAGCATGAGGAAGTACTAGAAGCCGTCCAGCGCCGGCTCGATAAAACTCATGATGCAATGACAGTCCGCAGGCGAACCGTCGAGCATGTCTTTGGAACCTTCAAACATTGGATGGGCTACACGCACTTCCTGACGCGCGCGCTACCGAATGTGGGTACTGAAATGAGCCTGCATGTTCTGGCGTACAACCTGAAGCGCGTCCTTCGAATTCTCGGGTTCTCGAAAACAATGAAGGCCATGCGCCTGGCGGGTGCGTAAGCACCCATTTGCACTCCAAAAATGGGCTAAAGATCGCCCTCAGGAGCCCACTAGCGCTGCTCGCACCCGTTCGACGTCGTCTCGCGACCGGATTGGCCGAAAATTCGACAAAGCAGGCTCAGCCCCGGAGGCGACGTGTGTCAGTGCGATTCGAGAGACGTTTCCACACGGCCTCG
>NZ_JBXALD010000033.1:0-1769 GCF_058799075.1 Cupriavidus sp. GW822-FHT06G04
TCGCGCCCAACGTGGCCTAGGTACGTCCCTAGACTTTCGGCGAGCTGAACTAAGGCGTTTTCACACACCCTCGGTCGGCAGTTGCCTGCCGCCCCGCAGCCCGAGGGCGGAGACCGGCCAAGAGCCGCCACTCGATGACGGGACCAAAAATGGATACTCACGGGAGGCAACCACCAGCTTCACGGCGGGAGGCCGCCGTTTGCCACGCTCGCCCAGGCTCCGGATACCCCCCGTCGTGGCGCTTGCCCTGCTCAGCGCATTGCCCTTTAAGCTCACCCGCGGTGGACGTTCATGTTCGCGGTTAACCGACCGCCCTACAGCGTGGTCGTGCAGAGATACTTATGAAACCTACATGGACCCAGTGGTCCCTTCTCCCAGTAGTGTTGGCGATGATCGCGTTAGCCGCCTGCGGAAGATCTGCGAATGAAAGTCGCAGAAACGAAGGGCCTCTTCCGGTGATTGAGGCTCAAATCGGCGACACATGGGGCGAGGTGACTCAGCATTCTACGCTTAAGCTCGGGCCATTGCCGACACCCGCCGGAACGATCATCAACGAACCCCACACCTTCATCTATCGTGATCCGCGTCATCGGATGCAGCTCGATAACGTTGGTTACACTGGCGTAGCTTTCAAGCAAGAGACTCGTCGAATTCTTGATTTCGGTATCGGCCCATATCGCGAATCAGCTCGTGCAGACGAAACATGGCAACGTCTGACAGACATCAGCAGTAAGATGGAGCGTGCTAATTGGATCGCGGACGAACAGAGAAATGCGCGCAATCCTGGAGCGCGGTCTGCTGTAGAACTGCGGAACCAATACATTCACTTACCCGGTGGCGCAAGGGGAGTAGAGAAATTCTGGTACGACGATTACGGCAACGAGGCTTGGGTAATGCTGGTGAAGACGATCACGGGCGAAGATCCGGGAGAGGAACCGCGCTTCAACGTAGTGCTGCAAATCTATGTGGCGACGCGGCCGAAGGCGCCGATAGCGCCTAATTGATGCTGCATGCATCCTAGCGAAGCGGTCGGAGCAGCCGAGCGAGGGATCGTAGAGTCTACAAGCGACTCTGGCGCGGGACCCCTTGCGCGGCCAGTCCAAAGCAGCCATCGGCCAACTTGACCTACTGCACCCGACGAAAAACTAGAGTTTCCATAACTCTGGAAGAGCAATTCGACCAATCACGGCCTCGGGTCTTCTCACTGCCGAATGCATACTCGTAGCAGTTAGCGGATCCGTCGATATCGGTCAAGGCAGTCTTCGATCCATCCGCTCCACACTCCTGGAACGACCGCTTCGGAGAAACGCGAAGGGCCGCAATGGGTCGGGAACGGAAGTCCACGGTTCGGGCGGCCTTGGCGACCGACGAACTTCCGCGTTCGGCCAAGTACGGACGGTCGACGTCGCTAGTTGGATCATCCACAATGGCGATCGGCGTCAGCAAGGAAGGCGCATCGCCACCTGTGCAACATCGATATATTGGAGGGGAAATGCCAGCAGTCGGAGGTGGGCCGTCGTCCGAGCAATGGCGGCGGATGAGCACGCCAGAGAAGGTAGTCTATTTGGTATTGGTAGGTGCGGCCGTTTTGTTTATTGGGTATCTGCTCGCCCGCAAGTTGCTGGGTTGATCTGATAAAGGTTGGACCCGTTGTCGCCGACCGTCTGTTTTCAAGAAGTCCGACGGTCCGCTATGGGTCGAGGCCGTGTGGAAACGTCTCTCGAATCGCACTGACACACGTCGCCTCCGGGGCTGAGCCTGCTTTGTCG
>NZ_JBXALD010000034.1:0-1459 GCF_058799075.1 Cupriavidus sp. GW822-FHT06G04
ACGCCAAGCAGTTCATTGAGCACCGGCATCTTGTCCTGCAGTTCGTCGGCGGCAAAGCGCTCGACGATGGCGCCGTGTTCCATCACATAGAAGCGGTCGGCCAGCGGCGCGGCAAAGCGGAAGTTCTGCTCCACCATCACCACCGTGTACCCCTTGGCCTTGAGCATCAGGATCATGCGCGCGAGTGCCTGCACGATGACCGGCGCGAGCCCTTCCGAAATCTCGTCGAGCAGCAGCAGATTGGCGCCGGTGCGCAGGATGCGTCCCACCGCCAGCATCTGCTGCTCGCCGCCGGAAAGCCGCGTGCCCTGGCTTTGCCTGCGCTCCTTCAGGTTCGGGAACATCTCGTAGATCTCGGCCTCGCTCATGCCCTGGCCGGTGCCCGCGCCCGATGCCTTCAGCGTCGGCGGCAACAGCAGGTTTTCCTCGCACGACAGGCTTGAAAAAATCGCGCGCTCTTCCGGGCAATAGCCGATGCCGTAGTGCGCGATCTTGTGCGTGGGCAGGCCGATCGTCTCGTGGCCGTTGACCTTGATCGATCCCTTGCGCGCCCCCGTCAGGCCCATGATCGCGCGCAGCGTGGTGGTGCGGCCCGCGCCGTTGCGGCCCAGCAGCGTCACCACCTCGCCGCGGTTCACGGTCAGGTCTACACCGTGCAGGATGTGCGATTCGCCATACCAGGCGTGCAGGCCCTTGATTTCCAGCGCGGGCACATTCGATTGCGTGCTCATCAGTGCGCTCCCTGCAGTTCCGCGTCCACCGTGCCCATATAGGCCTCCATCACGCGCGGGTCTTTCGACACCTCTGCATACGGGCCTTCGGCCAGGATCGCGCCGCGTTGCAGCACCGTGATCTTGTCGGCAATCGACGACACCACGTTCATGTTGTGTTCGACCATCAGGATCGTGCGGCCCGCAGAAACCTTCTTGATCAGCTGCGTGACGCGATCCACATCCTCGTGGCCCATGCCCTGCGTGGGCTCGTCGAGCAGCATCAGCTCCGGTTCCATCGCCAGCGTGGTGGCGATCTCCAGCGCGCGCTTGCGGCCGTACGGCAGGTTGACGGTGACCGTTTCGGCGAATTCGGTCAGGCCCACCTGGTCGAGCAGTTCCATGGCGCGCGCGTCGAGCACATCGAGCGAGCGTTCGCTGCGCCAGAACTGGAACGCGGTGCCCAGTTGCCGCTGCAGGCCGATGCGCACGTTCTCGCGCACGGTCAGGTGCGCGAACACGGCGGAGATCTGGAACGAGCGGATCACGCCGCGCCGCGCAATCTGTGCGGGCTTTTCGCGGGTGATGTCGATGCCGTTAAAGAGAATGGTGCCCGTGGTGGGCTCCAGAAATTTCGTGAGCAGGTTGAAGCAGGTGGTCTTGCCCGCGCCGTTCGGTCCGATCAATGCATGGATCGAGCCGCGACGCACGCACAGATTCACGTCGCTCACTGCGGTGAACCCCTTGAA
>NZ_JBXALD010000035.1:0-1228 GCF_058799075.1 Cupriavidus sp. GW822-FHT06G04
TGCGGATTCAACCGGTCGATGCAACGTACTGGAGAAACCTTTCAGCCGGCGTATCGAAGTTCAAAGTCTTGCGAGGGCGCTCGTTTAGTCGCCTGGCTACGGCGTTGAGTTTCGCTTGCGAATATGCTGAGAGGTTGGTGCCCTTCGGAAAATACTGCCTCAGCAGTCCATTCATGTTTTCATTCGAACCGCGTTGCCAGGGATGCTGAGGGTCGCAGAAATAGACTTGAATATTTGTCGCCACAGTGAAGCGCTTGTGCCCGGCCATTTCTGTGCCTCGATCCCAAGTCAGCGATTTGTAGAGCTCCTGCGGCAGCTTCCTGACGTGCTTGATCAGCGCGTTGACCACGGCCTCAGAATCCTTGCCAGCCGTCTTCACCAGCATCACGAACCGGCTCTGGCGTTCAACCAGCGTTGCGATTTGGCTGTTAGCGTCGCCGAATAGCAGGTCACCCTCCCAGTGCCCTGGTATCGCACGATCTTCGGCCGTGGCAGGACGTTCACTGATCGAGACGGCGTCCGCGATGTTGGTGCGTCCCTCAGTCTTCATTGTGTACTGGCGCGACCGACGCATGACCCTCGATCGCCGCAAATGCTCCAGCAACTCCTTCTTCAAAGCGCCACGCGCCTGAATATAAAGGCTACGATAGATCGCCTCGTGTGACACCTGGTAGTCCTTGTTGACCGCATAGACATGCTTTAGCCAGCCCGCAATCTGCTCGGGGGACCACTGCAACCTCAGCTTGCCGGCGACGACCCGCGCCAGCACCCGGTTCCTGACAAGCTTACAGAGCTTCGGGCGACGCGCTCGCTCCCAGGCCAGTGCGTCGGCCTGGCTCGCGCGATAGCTCTGCCGCCCCCCATTGCGCTCGAGCTCACGACTAATGGTAGACGGAGCGCGATTCAGCCGCGATGCAATGGCCCGAATCGAAAGCCCTAACGCCAGCGAGCGCGATATCTCCTCACGCTCGGCAAACGTCAACGCTCGCGCAGCGCGATGGCGTTGTGCCGGTCGAATGCCTCCCGCGTCCGACAAGATCCTCTGGACTGAAGAGTGCCCGCGATCAAATAACCTAGCGATCTCATGAATAGTATCTCCCTTGCGCCAGCGATCCCACATGAGTGCCTTCTGCGTCTCGGAATAATAGATCCTCGGCCTCTGCTTCATTTGCAACACCTCCACTGCTCACACAGATTCTAGGTGTTGCATCGACCGGTTGAATCCGCA
>NZ_JBXALD010000036.1:0-1128 GCF_058799075.1 Cupriavidus sp. GW822-FHT06G04
CCACCCCATCTTCCATCGCGCCAGCTTTCAGCCATTTGCCTATCAGGCGTAACACGCGCCGGTCGCCGATGCGATGCTCCAGAAACCGCAGTAGCCAGTCATGGCTGACGGTGTCGAAGAATCGACTGATGTCGGCGTCCAGTATCCAGTTCACATAAGTTCGCGCTATCCCAGTGGCCAGTGCATCCAGCGCATCGTGTTGACTGCGCCGTGGCCTGAAGCCGTACGAGAACCCTAGGAAGTCCGTCTCATAGACCGCGTTGAGCACCTCCACCACCGCGCGCTGGACGATCTTGTCCTCCAACGCGGCAATGCCCAGTGGGCGCAGCTTGCCATCCGCCTTCGGTATGTACTGTCGGCGGCTGGGCTGTGCCCGGTAGGCTTGGCGGTGAAGGCGCCCGTGCAAGTCGCTCAGGTTTGCCTCTAGGTCTTGCTCGTAGTCGCCCCATGTCATCCCATCGACCCCCGCCGCCGCCTTCCGTTTCAGCCAGAAGAACGACGCCTGCAATAAGTCAAGGTCGATCAGGTGGAACAGCGCTGTGAACCGCTCCTTCTTCCTTTGCCTTGCGGCTTCCCGCACACGGACCAATCGCTGGGACACGCTTAACCGGCTCAGCGTCCGGGACGTGCGTGAGCAGTCCATGTTCCCCTTGGCCTCCCCCCTTGGCTCCACCGACTCCGCCTCCGGTTGCCCGGACTTGTTCGCCAGCTTCGTCGCTACTATGGGGAAGTCCGACTTCTCCTGACCGTGCATCATCGGCTTCGGCTCCTCGCCTTCCCGATACGGACCACGCGGCTGTACTGCCGCCGCGGGCCGGTCAGGAGATCTCCCGGTTCCCGCACAAGGAGCGTACGTACATGCCAGGGTCTCAGACCGCGCCGAGTCGAATGGACGCTCGCGCGAGCGCGCCCATCCGTGTTGCCTTCCGCATACAGTAGTACGTCGGCACTCGGGACTGAATATGCTTTTCGCGGCTCAATGGCTGGCCTATACGCACCCCTGCCAACGCTTCGCTGCGCGCCTCGCGGTTCGCAGCGCATGACTCGGGGACAGCGTGATTCGCTAGATCTTCTGCTGTCAGGGACTTTCACCCTCTACTCCTTGCCGGTTAGCCGGCGCACACTGTA
>NZ_JBXALD010000037.1:0-1106 GCF_058799075.1 Cupriavidus sp. GW822-FHT06G04
GGCGGCCTCAAATTTGAAGTGCAACACCTTGCCATTCGGTAAGGTGTGATTAATGACGAGAACGAAGTACCAACAACTACAACCTGAAGAACGCATGCGCATCGAGATTTGGAAGGCCGAAGATGTCAGCCTGCGAGCCATGGCTCGCAGGCTTGGCCGCGCGCCTTCGACACTGATGCGGGAGCTTCGCCGCAATGCCACCGCCCGTGGCGGCTATGGCGCAATGAGCGCGCAAGCCTGCCGTACGCAACGCCTCAAGGCCAGCCGTCCAGTCGCCAAGCTCGCTCCTGATGGCGTACTGTGGGGCGTGGTGCGCCACTTCCTCGATCAGAAGTGGTCGCCCCAGGAAATCTCCGCTACGCTCAAGCGGGCCTTTCCTGATCAACCCGACCTCAACGTGTCCCACGAGACCATCTACAACGCCATCTACGCATACCCGCGGGGTGAGCTGCGCCGCCAGCTCATCGCCTGCTTGCGACAGGCCCGAACCAAACGTGTGCCGCGCTCGCGTGGAACCGACCGGCGCGGCCAGATTCCCGACATGGTCAGCATCCACGTGCGCCCGCCCGAGGTCAACGACCGGCTCATGCCCGGGCACTGGGAGGGCGACCTCATCAAGGGTGCGGGCAACCAATCCGCCGTAGGTGTGCTGGTCGAGCGTATGAGCCGCGCCGTACTGCTGGTCAAGATGCCGGACGCCACCGCTGCATCGGCTCTGGCCGGCTTCACCGGGAAGCTGCAAGCCCTGGTGGCCCCGCTGCGCCAGACCCTGACCTACGACCAGGGTCGAGAGATGGCCCGGCACGCCGAACTGAGCGCCGCCACTGGCGTGCGCGTGTACTTCTGCGACCCGCATAGCCCCTGGCAGCGCGGCACCTGTGAGAACACCAATGGTCTGCTGCGCCAGTACTTACCCAAGGGCACCGACCTGTCCGTCTACTCGCAGGAGGAACTTGACGCCATCGCCGACAGCCTCAACGGCCGCCCGCGCAAAACCCTGAACTGGCACTCCCCGCTACAAGTCCTCGCTCAGGTTCTGGCCAATCCCACGGACCGGCTTCCTGTTCAATAACTGAGGGGTGTTGCACTTCGCACTTGAAACCGCC
>NZ_JBXALD010000038.1:0-1051 GCF_058799075.1 Cupriavidus sp. GW822-FHT06G04
GTGCCATCGATCAGCGGAAAGTGGAAACCGGTCTGCCGCGCTCCGGCAAACGGTTTCGCCAGACGCATCGGCACACTCTCGCCGCCGTTGGGCCAATCCTCGAAATCCAGATCCAGGCGCACGACGTAAAGGCCATGCTGGGTCAGATAGGCGTACTTGTATTTGCCAGGAGACGTCACGCGTCCGCTCAGGGTGCCCGCGATGCGCGGCCACTTGCTCTCATCGATCGGCAGGCGAAAGCGCCGATCCGAAGGAATGGCCTGGTAGGTATTGCGGTAAGCCTGGTCTCGCGCCCCGATATGGACGACTTCCGTGATTACCTGACCGTGCGGCGCATCGGGCAGGTCGATGTCCATGCGCAGGATGCGCGCAGGCCGCAGGCCCAGGACATTGCTCTGGCCTTCATAGACGATTTGTCCAGCCAGCGCCGCCTCGTGGCGCAGTTGCGCTTCCCACTTGGCGCCCGCCATATCGAGGTGGTGGGTGCCGTAGACATAGGACTGGCCGTAGTTGCCTGTTTCCTTGCGGGCGACGTTCGCCTCGCCTGCCTTGCGTTCGTAGGAATCCGCCGGGTTGTAGTCGGCCGTGCGAAACGATTCAGGCACCGTATGCACGTGCGTCTGAATATCGAATACCGTCTCAATACCCGATTCCAGACCAGCCGTTTCCCGATAGGGAACCCGCAGCTCCGGCTGGTAAATATAGTGGTCGATGTCGTCGCAGACCTGAAACACATCGCCAAAGACAGCGCCATGCGGACTCGGCAGGAAATAGCTGTATAGCCCCTCCTGTTCCATGAGTAGCCGGATGTAGTCCCAGTCGGACATCTGGTACTGGAGCCGGAATGGGTGTTCCGGATACTGGCGACGAATCTTGAAAGCGAACTGGTGGCCTTCCAGGCCGTGGCGGCGAAGAATGGCTTCGATAATCTGCGGCGCGGTCTTTCTCTGATAGACACGGCTTGCCTTGGTCAGCGTCAGCAAGGCGACCTTCGGGCGCAACTCCATTTCATAGGCGCAGAAGTCGCGGGTCTGACGGGTTTTTGAAAAGC
>NZ_JBXALD010000039.1:0-1051 GCF_058799075.1 Cupriavidus sp. GW822-FHT06G04
GTCCTGATTCTTGGCGTCAACGGCTTCATCGGCCACCACCTGACGCGCCGCATCCTGGAAACCACGCCGTGGGAGGTCTACGGCATGGACATGTCGTCGGACCGCCTTGGCGATCTGGTGAACCATCCGCGCATGCACTTCTCCGAAGGTGACATCACCATCAACAAGGAGTGGATCGAGTACAACATCCGCAAGTGCGACGTGATTCTGCCGCTGGTGGCGATTGCCACGCCGGCCACTTACGTGCGCAATCCGCTGCGCGTGTTCGAGCTCGATTTCGAGGCCAACCTGCCGATCGTGCGCAGCGCGGTGAAGTACGGCAAGCACCTGGTGTTTCCGTCGACGTCCGAGGTGTACGGCATGTGCGCCGACGACGAATTCGATCCGGAAGCGTCGCCGCTGATCTACGGCCCGATCAACAAGCCGCGCTGGATCTATGCGTGCTCCAAGCAGCTGATGGACCGCGTGATCCACGCCTATGGCATGGAGCAGGGCCTGAACTACACGCTGTTCCGGCCGTTCAACTGGATCGGCGCGGGACTCGATTCGATCTTCGAGTCGAAGGAAGGATCGTCGCGCGTGGTGACGCAGTTCCTGGGCCATATCGTGCGCGGCGAGCCGATCAAGCTGGTCGATGGCGGCGAGCAGAAGCGCGCGTTTGCCGATATTTCGGACGGCATCTCGGCGCTGATGCGGATCATCGAGAACCAGGGCGGCGTGGCCAGCGGCAAGATCTTCAATATTGGCAATCCTGCCAATATCCATTCGGTGCGCGAACTGGCGGAGATGATGCTGAAGATGGCGGCCGACTATCCGGAGTACGCGGACGAGGCGCGCAAGACGAAGATCGTCGAGACGTCGTCGGGTGAGTTCTATGGCAAGGGCTACCAGGATGTGCAGCACCGCGTGCCGAAGATCGACAACACGATCAATGAGCTGGGGTGGAAGCCCGAGGTGACGATGGAGCAGGCGCTGCGGCGGATCTTCGAAGCGTACCGCGACAAGGTGGTGGACGCCCGCACGCTGGTCGACGCTGGCAACTGAGGCGCGC
>NZ_JBXALD010000040.1:0-795 GCF_058799075.1 Cupriavidus sp. GW822-FHT06G04
TACGGCTACCGAGGAAGGTACGCCGCAGGGGGCTGTCATCTCTCCCTTGCTGGCCAACATCTACCTGCACTACGTCTTCGATCTCTGGGCGAACCAATGGCGCAAGCGCCACGCTCAGGGAAACGTCGTGATCGTGCGTTACGCCGACGACATCGTCGTCGGCTTCGACAAGGCTGACGACGCCAAACGCTTCAAGCGTGCCATGCAGCAACGGCTGGAGCAGTTTGCGCTCGGGCTACACCCGGAGAAAACCCGTCTGATCGAGTTTGGCCGCTTCGCAGCCGAGAATCGAGCCAGGCGGGGACTGGGCAAGCCCGAGACCTTCAACTTCCTGGGATTCACTCACATAGGTGGACGGGCCAAAGATGGCAAGTTCATGCTCAGGCGGCGCACCCGGCGCGACCGGATGCAGGCCAAGCTGCGGGAGATCAAGGAGGAATTGAGACGTAGATGGCACCAGCCGATCTCGGAACAGGGGCGCTGGCTGCGGCGAGTGGTGCAGGGGTACTTCAACTACCACGCCGTGCCAACAAACACCCCGTCCCTCCGCGCCTTTCGGGCACATGTGACTGACCTCTGGCGGCGGGCGCTACGGCGTCGCAGCCAAAAGGACGGTACTACGTGGGCCCTGATGAAAAGGCTGGAAAGGGACTGGCTGCCCCCACCCCGAGTCCTTCACCCATGGCCGGTTGTGCGGTTCACCGCCAAATACCTGAGGCAGGAGCCCGGTGCGCGAATCGCGCACGCCGGGATCTGTGCGGGGGGTGCCCAGTAATGGGCATTCCTACCGCGACA
>NZ_JBXALD010000041.1:0-527 GCF_058799075.1 Cupriavidus sp. GW822-FHT06G04
GCGCGCAGCAGGCCACGCGAGTCCGTACCGGCCGTCAGCGATGCCAGCGTCTGATCGGCATACTTGGTGCCGGCGCCATCGAGGACGTTCTGGTAGACCGTATCGACAGCATTGCGCTCGCCGATAACGGCCAGCAGCGTCTGACGCGCGCCGGCCACCAGATCAGGGCGGGGCTCGATACGCCAGTCGGAATGGGCCTTGAGGTGTTCGGCGTAGAACTTCCCGAATCGCTCGGCCAGGTCCTGCTTCTGGCCCGGGGTGATCCTGGCATCGGTGGACCAGTGCGCTGCCAATTTCTGCGATAGGAACGCAGGCTCCACCCGCTCCGGGTGCGCCAGCATCAGGTAAGCCTTGAGCGTGTCGCGGCCATCCAGCGCCCACTTGGCGGTCTCTTCGCTCAATCCATCCGTCCGCAATTGCGAAAGATCGACCAACGTGGATTCGAGGTTTTGCGCCACGGGCGTCACCAGGATGTCCTGGCTGGCCTTGGCGTACGGCTTCCACAGCGCGGCCAGCACCTCCGTGTC